>JAFUIQ010000062.1 GCA_017468385.1 Clostridia bacterium | reverse complement strand
GCTCAATTTGAACGCCCAAAAAGAGGACGGGGACGGCAGCAACATCTTCTCCTGGTATAAAGAGGCGGTGTTCAGTGACGTACAAAAGGCCCTCATGGAAAAATACGGCTACGATGAGTATACATCCAGTATGATGATCTACTCCGGCGGGTTGAAGATCTATACGGTGATGGATCCCTTCGTGCAGGATACTCTGGAGGAGGTCTACGAGAACGATGAGGAGTATTTCCCCCGTTCCAATGACGGCCTTCAGCCGGAATCCGCCATGGTTGTGATCGACCCCTATACGGGCGACGTGCTGGGATTGGTAGGCGGACGCGGCGAGAAAACCATCAACCGCGGTTCCAATCATGCTACCAAGTCCAAACGATCCCCCGGTTCCTCCATCAAGCCCCTGTCCATTTTCGCGCCGGCCCTGGATGCGGGCATCATCAATTATGCCTCCGTATATGACGATGTGCCCGTCACCTTCGGCGATTACGATGAGGATTGGAACGTGGAGGAAACCGCCGCCGACGGAACGGTGGTAAAAAAGACAGCCCCCCGGGCGTGGCCGGCCAATCTGCCGAACACCTACGCCGGTCTGACCACTGTCAATCAGGCCATCATCACCTCCAAGAACACGGTGGCTGTCCGTGTCCTGCAGGAGCTGACCATTGACAAATCCTTCGATTTCGTCAAGAATAAACTGGGCATGAGCAGCTTTATCGATACCTACGTTTCCGCTAACGGAACCGTGTATACGGATAAACTGCTGGCACCGCTGGCTCTGGGCCAGATGAACTTTGGTCTGACCGTAGAGGAAATTACGGCGGCATACTGCATCTTCCAGAATAACGGCGTGTATAACAAGCCTCGCACCTTCCTGTCGGTGTACGACAGCGAAGGCAATCTGATTCTGGAAAACAAAGAGGAATCCACCATCGTCATCAGCGACCAGAACGCATCCATTATGACCATGATGCTGGAAAACGTTATGAATCAAGGTACGGGCCGCGTGGTCACATTGCGCAATACCGTGGATGTGGCCGGTAAAACCGGTACCGCCGGTAACGACTTCGACCGCTGGTTCCTCGGATATACTCCCTATTATGTGGGCGGCGTTTGGTTCGGTTATGAAATGAACCAGACTCTCAGCGATTTCCGGCAGAACCCTTCCTGTATCGTCTGGGATACGGTCATGACGAAACTGCACCAGGGATACATCGATGATGCCAAAAACGGCGGCGAGCCGCTGAAAACCTTTACTCCGGCCGCCG
Source organism: Clostridia bacterium (assembly GCA_017468385.1). Taxonomy (GTDB): domain Bacteria; phylum Bacillota; class Clostridia; order Oscillospirales; family CAG-272; genus SIG701. The sequence goes on along the minus strand of JAFUIQ010000062.1, from coordinate 4,759 downwards.
GCATCGTGGAATGTGAATACTGTCTCGATTCCGGTATGCTCCCGTCGGCCGCCTGTGAACTGGATCCCCGCGGTCATCGGATCGCCAAGGGCTATTTCACCCGGGATAATATGCCAACCAAGGAGTGCGATGTGCACGTGGTTGTCAAGTACGATTCCGAGGTGGGCGGCGTGGTGCTCAACGTGGCGGAATACACGGGCAACCCGGCCAATCTGATCGATACCGCACTGATCCGCGTGGAGAATCGGAATTTCCCCATCGAAATCAAGGTGGTGGATGCGCAGTACGTGTACCGCACTTTGCCCATTGATGTGCGCCCCGGCGGATGGTGGGGCGAGCCCTTCTTCCAGAATGCGATTCCGGAAGGGGTGTTCGTGGGCCAGTCCGACACATGGACATTTTATAATAAGTTCTGTTACGAGCATTATAATTTCTATCGTTGGGAACTGCTGGAGCAGGAAACGGAAGATACGGATGACACCTCGGATCTGCCCGATCCGGAGAATACAGATATTCCCGATGATCCCATCGATGAGGACGATATTTACGGCGACGAGTAGGCGGCATCCCCTGTGGAAAATTCACTCCCTTCGCAAAATGACACTTGACATTTTTTGTGTGATGATGTATACTATTCACAGAAAAATTCCCAATAATTTGGAGGTTCATTATGAAAAAGATTAAGATTATTGCTCTGGCCCTTGCGATTGCTATGCTTTCCGTGTGCCTCATCAGCTGCGGCACCCCCAAGATCAAGGTAAATGTAAAAGTAGGCGTGTATGTAGGTGAAGAGTTCATTCTGGCTCCCTTTGCTGTGGAAGTGCAGAATACCGAGGCTCCTACCATCCTGCAGGCAGTTCGCGAGGCACTTGAGCTGAACGATATCGACTATGAAGCCGACGATATGGGTATCAAGAGCATTGCCGGCAACGCATATAAGACCGACGGTGAATACACCTACTTCTGGACCTACACCATCAACGGTGAAGAGCCCACCAGCGGCCGTGCCGGCAACACCGCCGTCAACGAAGGCGATACCATCATTTATGTGTATCAGCAGGAATCCAACGAGGATCTGGCAGAGGCCGGCTCCAAGGATGAATAATGCAAACGAAAAACCTCATGCTTAGGCATGAGGTTTTCTTTTGTCATAGCGAAGAAAAACCCGATGGCATCTGCCATCGGGTTTTGTGTTGTATTAGCCCAGTCTTGCTTCCAGAGCAGCAAGCTCTTCTTTCAGCTCAGCGGGAACGCGTTCGCCGACCAGATTGTAGAACTCCTTGATATTTGCAATATCTTCCTTCCAGGATTCCACGTCAACGGAAACCAGCTCGCGGATGGTATCCAGAGTGATGCCCTCCAAGCCTTCGATATTGATATCCTCCGCCTTCGGAACATAGCCGATAGCGGTTTCAACAGCGTCTACCTTATCCTCACAGCGATCCAGAATCCACATAAGAACTCTCATGTTGTCGCCGAAGCCGGGCCAAATGAAGTGGCCTTCGTCGTCGGTGCGGAACCAGTTTACGTGGAAGATCTTCGGTGCGTTGGGAATGGTCTTGCCCATAGCCAGCCAGTGTGCCCAGTAGTCACCCATGTCGTAACCAACGAAGGGACGCATAGCCATGGGATCGCGGCGTACTACGCCGACTGCACCGGCTGCGGCTGCCGTGGTCTCGGAAGCCATGATGGAACCAACAAAGGTACCGTGCTGCCAACCGAAGGACTGGTAAACCAGGGGAGCGGTCTTCGCGCGCCGTCCGCCGAAGATGATCGCAGAGATCGGCACACCCTTGGGATCGTCAAACTTATCGGAGATGCAGGGGCAGTTCTTCGCCAGGGAAGTGAAGCGGGAGTTGGGATGAGCACCGCAGGTGGACTTGTCCTTTTTGTCGAACTTCTTGTAGTCCCAGGGGTTGCCCTTCCAGTCGATGGCGTTTGCGGGAGGATTGTTGTCCAGACCTTCCCACCAAACGGTGTTGTTGTCCAGATCATGCACTACGTTGGTGAAGATGGTGTCGCGCTTGGTGGTCTCCAGTGCGTTGGGGTTGGACTTGTCATTGGTGCCGGGAGCTACGCCGAAGAATCCGTTCTCGGGGTTCACGGCCCACAGACGGCCATCCTCGCCCACACGGAGCCATGCGATGTCGTCACCGACGCACCATACCTTGTAACCCTGCTTCTGGTAGATCTCCGGCGGAATCAGCATGGCCAGATTGGTCTTACCGCAAGCGGAGGGGAATGCAGCGGAGATGTACTTGATCTCGCCCTTGGGATTCTGCAGACCCAGAATCAGCATGTGCTCAGCCATCCAGCCCTCTTTGCGGCCCAGATAGGAAGCAATGCGGAGTGCGAAGCACTTCTTGCCCAGAAGAACGTTTCCGCCGTAGCCGGAGTTTACGCTCCAGATGGTGTTGTCCTCGGGGAAGTGGCAGATATAACGGTTTTCCTCATCGATGTCTGCCTTGGCGTGCAGACCCTTGATAAAGTCGGGGGAGTCACCCATTGCCTCAAGCACATGTGCGCCGGCACGGGTCATGATGAGCATGTTCAGAACAACGTAGATGGAGTCCGTCAGCTCAATACCGTATTTAGCAAAGGAGGAGCCGACCTGACCCATGGAGTAGGGAATAACATACATGGTTCTGCCCTTCATGGCGCCGCGATACAGCTTGGACAGCTTCTCATAGCACTCGGCGGGAGCCATCCAGTTGTTGATGTTGCCTGCATCTTCCTTCTTGCTGGTGCAGATGAAGGTTCTGCCCTCAACACGGGCAACGTCATTGACAGCGGTGCGGTGCAGGTAGCAGTTGGGGAGAAGATCCTGGTTCAGTTTGATGATTTCGCCGGTGGAGCAAGCCTCTTCTCTCAGAGCCTCGGTCTGCTCGTCGGAGCCGTCAATCCAAACGATTTTGTCGGGCTGAGTCATGGCAGCCATCTCGTCTATCCAGTTAAGGATATACTTGTTTTTGGTCATTGCTAATCTCCTTAATTTAGTTACTTCAGTTCACTGGATACATTATATACCATTTTCCATGAAAAAGCAAGTGCTTTTCCTCACGAAACTTCTTTTTACAATTCGGTAATAAAAGTGCAAAATGCATAAAATGACAACCGAACTTGCAAAAATGAATAAAAATATTTCTCGAACAAAAAACGAACTAACGTTTGACATGGGCGAACAAATGTGTTATAATAAGTAAACCACAAAGCAAATTCATACATTATATATTGTATTTGGGAGTCGGATATGGAAAAATTAACGGACCGCGAGAAAGATATACTGGCGTATATCGCAAAGATCGTGAATGAGAAGGGATATTCTCCCTCCGTGCGCGATATCAAGGCAGCGCTTTCCATTCGCAGCACCTCGACTGTACATACCTATTTGCAGCGCCTGGAGGAAAAGGGACTTCTGAGCAAAGAAAACGGCAAGAGCCGTACTTTGCGGGTGGATCCCGCCTATCAGGCATCCATCGGCTTCAACGCACAGATCCCGATTCTCGGCCGGGTTACGGCCGGCGTGCCGATTCTGGCCACGGAGAATTTTGACGGATACGTCAATTTCCCCACCGTCAAAGAAAACGGCAGAACGGACGGCCTTTTCGCCTTGCGCGTCTATGGTACCAGCATGATCGAAGCGGGTATTCTAGACGGGGACGTGGTCATCGTGGAGAAGACTGAAACGGCAGACAGCGGTGAGATCGTTGTGGCTATGATTGAAGATGAGGCAACGGTCAAGACCTTCTATAAGGAAGACGGTCACTATCGCCTGCAGCCGGAAAACAGCACGATGCAGCCCATCATTGTGGACTCCGTGGAAATTCTGGGGCGGGTCATCACCTCGCTCCGCTACTACCACTGAGTGGGAGGCGACACCATGGCGAACCATGTAATTCCGACGCTCGGATTTCATCATATTGCTGTCCGCGTGAAGGATTTTCAGCGGGAAAAAGCGTTTTTTGTGGATGGGCTGGGATTGAAGCCCTATACATCCTGGAAAAACGGGGACAAAGAAATTCTGCTGCTTGAGCTGGGCAGCGGCGGTATGGTGGAATTGTTTTCTCACGGAAGTGATGCGGAACCTGCCGATAGCCGCTATATGCATTTTGCTATGCAAGTTGATGATGCCCAAGTTGCATTTGACAAGGCGATCGCGGCAGGAGCATCCTGCGTTATGGAACCAGCGGTGCGGAAACTGGATTCCCATCCCGTCCGCCTGACGGTGCAGTGTGCCTTTGTGCGCACGCCGGGCGGTGCGGATCTGGAGTTTTTCCGGGTGCTGGAAGCGGAAGAAGAGTAAAACAAACGGTGCGGGTGCGGGGAGTTTTCCCCGCACTTGTATATTTTGGAGCGGTTGGGGAATCCTTTCATCGATACATCGTATCAAAAGTTGCATGGAAATTGAAAGGAGAAACGTATGGGAACACCGATTATTCCGGGACTGGCAGGCACACAAACCGAAAAAAATCTGAATGAGGCGATCAGCGGCGAAAGCCGGGCGCATCTGAAGTACCAGCTGTACGCCAAGCGAGCGGAGGAGGAAGGATACTATTCCATAGCGGAGATCTTCCGGGAAACCTCCGGCAACGAATACGCCCACGCGGAGATCTGGCTGAAGCTGATCGGCGAGATCGGCAATACAGAAACCAATCTGCACCAGGCGGCGGAGGGCGAGCGTTGGGAGTGGACGGATATGTACGCAGGATTTGCCGAAACCGCCCGCCAGGAGGGCTTTGCCCAGATTGCATCCCTCTTT
>JAFUIQ010000061.1 GCA_017468385.1 Clostridia bacterium | reverse complement strand
GCCCTTCGCAGCCGTATTTTACTTATGCCAGAGGGAATGTCAGGGTGACCTTGAACAGATCCCCATCGGTGCTCAGGGCCAGACGGCCCTTTTGCAGTGCCGTCAGGGAATTGGCGATGGACAATCCGAGTCCGCTTCCTTCGGTGGAGCGGGAGGAATCCCCCCGGGTGAATCGCTCCAGCAGCTCCTCACCGGGGATGTTCAGCGGATCCTGGGACATATTGCGGAAGGTGAAGCAGGCGGATGTGTCCGACGTCTCCAGATTCAGATATACCCGGGATCCGGGCATGGCGTATTTGAGGATGTTGCTCATCAGATTGTCAAATACCCGCCACATGAGCCGTCCGTCCGCCAGAATGGTGACGGGATGCTCCGGCTTGGTGACGATCAGCGTCAGATTTCGCCCGGCAAGACGCTCCTCGTATTCCCCCTCGATCTGGCCGATCAGCATGGCGGCATCGCAGGGGCGAAGATCCACGGCCACGTTGCCCGTGGCGGCCTTGGACGCTTCAATCAGATCCTCCGTCAGTTTCTTCAGCCGGGAGGACTGCCGATCCAGCACGCGGATGTATTCCGCCATGGGCTCCTCCGTCACGTTCTCTTTCTTCATCAGATCCACGTAATTGACGATGGAGGTGAGGGGCGTCTTGATGTCGTGGGATACGTTGGTGATCAACTCCGTCCGGAATCGCTCGCTCTTCATCCGCTCCTCCACCGCACGGCCCATGCCTTCGCCCAGCTGATTCATGGTGTGGGCGAACTTTTTGAAATCTCCCATCAAGTATTCTTCCTCCACGGGGGCATCCAGGTGTCCTGCCGCCATCCGCTCTCCGCCCACCTGGATCTTTCGCATCATGGACACGGAGGTAAGCAAAATCAGGGCAAGACAGGCATCCTTGATAAGAAGAAACAGAATACCGATCATCGGCACCCCGCGGGTGATGAGGAGAATGAGAAGATCCGCCACCCCATTGACCGCGATCAGTATGGCGGTTTTCGGGATCAGGGGGATCGATCCCAAAGCGAAGCCGATGAAGCGGAAGAAACGGAAGATGCCGCCGCCGATGAAGCGGAAAACGGGCCATACGATGCGGCGCCAGAGGAACGTGAGGATGCGCCAGATGAGAAGGACACCCTGCCAGATCACGGTGTTTTTCAGAGTGGTTCCGGACTTTACACGAACGGCCAGACTGGTGAAAAAAACCGTCAGCAACACCGCATCCACAAAAGCTGCGGCAACGCCGAGGGCGAGCAGAACGCGCCAAGGCAGATCCCACATAGAATCGATGACGGCGATGTGCAGAGCGAATAGCAGAATGTATCCGCCAAGCAGAAGATCCAGGGGAATCTTGTCAAACCAGCTGCGGGTGATTTCCTCGGATTTGCGCCGATGACCTGCTGTGCACATCAGAAGGATCAGCAGAATCACATACAGAACGGCACAGCCTGCGGCGATGTAGGGCATCGCGTATCGGAGAGGGAAGAAAGTGCTCAGTCCCTCGTGCAGTGTCTTATATACATCGCTGTGGGGAAGATCCGGATTCACCTGCAGGGTAACGTGGTATCGCGGGGATTCATAATCGTCGCTGTACCACTCCCGCCGCCAAATGGTGTACTGTAGTTTTCGGTCTGCCTCCGTGTTCGGGAGGGGAATGTCGGAGGAGGCCACGATGTTGTAAGCATCGTCCTTGATCTGGAACAGTACGTTGGAGTGCTTGTAAATCTCCGACGGATCATCTCCCCGCAGATGGGCACTCCAGATTTTTTCCTCATCAAGGGCCAGCATCTCACGGAAAACGGTGCTCTCCACATACGCCTGGGACATGCGGTCCACATCGCCGGCATAAATGATCACCGACAAAAAAGATGCGGCTACGGCCGTCAGCAGAAGGATCACCGCCAACGCACCGAGAACTATTTTTGCTGCGCTGCTGTGCAGAAGCTTCATCGTTTTATACCTCCATCGTTCTTTTCGCCCATTACGTATCCCTGGCCCCAGACCACCCGCAGATAGCGGGGCGAGGCGGGATCGATCTCAATCTTTTCCCGCAGATGACGGATATGTACCGCTACGGTGCTTTCCGCCCCGTAGGGGGAATCCTTCCAGACCCGGCGGTAGATTTCCTTCGGCGGCAGAATCTCCCCCGGATGCTTCATCAGAAGCCGCAGAATCTCGTACTCCGTGGGGGTCAGGGTGAGGGGATCCCCGTCCAGGGTGACGGTACGGGACCGCTCGGCCAGAGTGATGCCCCCCAGGCGGATTTCATCGTCTCGCCTGGCACCGCCCAAGGTGGTGTACCGTCTGAGTTGGGAGCGCACCCGGGCGGACAATTCCACCGGATTGAAGGGCTTGGTGACGTAATCGTCCGCGCCGATGTTCAGCCCCAGGATTTTGTCCGTGTCCTCCCCCTTGGCGGTCAGCAGGATCACGGGCACATTGTATTCCTCCCGCAGGCGGGCGGTGGCACTCAGCCCGTCCATCTTCGGCATCATAATGTCCATCAGCACCAGATGGATCTCCTCCCGGGAGAGGATCTCCAGAGCCTCCACGCCGTTTCCCGCGGAGAAGGTTTCGTATCCGTCGGCGTGGAGATAAATCTCCAAAGCCGACACGATGTCTTTTTCGTCATCGCAAATCAGAATGTTGTACATAGGGCTACCTCTTTACCGATCTCGTTCTCTATATGTATTATAGCAAATGGATCCTTAATTGAAAAGTGCAAAGAGTTTAAGATTTCTTAAGGAATCGGAAAAAGGAAAGAAAAGCCCCGCACAAGGCGGGGCGAGAATCAGGTATTCTTTGGTTTGGTGACAATCAGCGCTTTTACGCGCTCACAGAGTTTTTCAAATTCCGGGTGATTGCGAAGAGGATCAAAATCTTTTCTCGTTAGCGCAGCCAAATGTTCGCTGGGATGCAAACAGGTTCCGGTCATCATACCGTTCATGGTTGTAGTAATAAAAATCATTCGCTCCTTTAAAGCATCCGGATCGTTGTGGACGGTATGCCAACTCTCTTTTGCACTCCATTCCATTCCATCGAGAAAACGGCAGGAAGTGGGCAATTGCACCTTGGTTGTGATTTTCATGGTTTCTTCCAACAGATTCACCACCGATTCTGCTTTCGCTATTGCTTCGTCCAATTTGCCACCAGCAGCCAGTCGAGCAGCGGATTTGAGTCCCAATTCAATCCGATCCTGTACCCACATATCCGGTCGGTCATCCTCGGCATCGCAGCGAATGCATGACAGTATCGTTTCCATAAATTGATCAGCCGCTGCTTTATTTTCGCTGCTTTCTCCCCATTTTAACAGATTGCTTGGGTAAAGCAGGCCTTCGAAGGCTTTGTATAGTTGATATCTGCGTTCGGGCTCGAATTTTTCCGCGTCCCCGCGACGCAGATATCTTCTGAACAGCAACGCACGTTCCGAGCAATCAAAGGAAGTGGTATGCTTTTTCAGAAAATCAGGCAAATGCTCTTCATCCTCAATATCTGCCATGGTTTGAATGGTGTGGGGATGCATCGGATTACGTTCCAGATACGCTTCCGCCAGCAAGCGCACCTCGGGCAGTATTTTGGGATCACGGAAAGCCCGGTCGTTTCCTTCACTCCACGGACGCCAGGCGGAGTCGCTGCCCAGATAATTTCTGCGTATGTCACGAAGAAGATGTACAATTTTATCCGCATCATAATCCCGTTTCATACACTCGCGCCGGAGCTCGTCGAATGTTTTTTCAGCGCGTTTTTCTTTTTCGATCTGCGGCATGCCGAGAAGCTCGTCAACCGACACAGAAAGCACCTCGGCAATGGCAGGGATCAGTTCCAGATCGGGATAGGTGGTGCCGTTTTCCCAGCGGCTGATCGATTGATACGTTACGCCCAAGCACTCGGCCAGGGCTTCCTGGGTCAGATCGTTTTTCTTTCGGAAACGGCGGATATTCTCACCGATAGTCAGTTTCATAATTTCCTCCTTGTGGGGTTTTCTTCAGCCCTGCAAAGCGTTTTCTCTGTCGACATCTTTATTTTACAGTAGGGGCAGACGAAAATCAATAACGCATTTAGTGAGAAAAATTATCAGTATATGTTAGGTTTTCCCGGGCGATCGTACCCGCATCCCCACAAGAAAAAACACCACCGAGCGACCCGGTGGTGTCTTTGCGTTTATTTCATCAATAGGGGAAGATTCCGTTTTGTACGTGCTTTTTGTAGGTGTCCTCGCTGACCATGGATTCGGTGACGATCAGCCGATTGAACACGCCGAATCCGCCCTCCTCGCCCGCGTTCAGAACGATGCTCTTCACCTCGGGGAAGCGGAAGCCGACGCGCAGATTGTCAAACAGGGCATTGAATCGCTTGTCTGCTTTTACGACGGTATGAATACCTCCGCCGGGGCCGTACCAATAGGCGAAGCATCCGGTAAACTGGCTGCGGCAGCAGTCTGCCACGCGGAATCCCACGCCGTACTGATCGCTGTAGCAGTAGTAGTACCAGTTGTTGGTGTTTTCATCCCAGAACGCGCAGGCGTCGGCGTAATCCGAATAGTTCCCGCTGTACAACGGATGCACGTTCTGCAAAGCGTTGCCGCCGGTCTTGATGCGCACGCCCACATGGGCACGGCAGATGCGCATATTGGTCAGGGTATTGTCCGCGCCCTCGATCAGCACGCCTACAGAATCCTTCGTGCCGGTGCAGGTGATGTTCACGCCGGAAATGTCGCTGTCGGAGGAGCCGCTGTTGGCGCCGTGCTTGATATGGATACCCATGATCACGTGCTTGATGGAGGTGTCCCGGATCACGGTTTCCCGGCCGCTGTCGATGGAGATGCCGTTTGCCACGTTATTGCCGTCCACGATGCCGCCGCTGAAGAAATAATTGCTTCCGTTTTCAAAGATGTTGTTGGCGGGGTGAATGGCGCCCAGACGGACCATGGCCTCCGGCGAATCCCAATCGGGGGATGCCTGGAACACTGCAAAGGAAGCCAGCTGCAGGGATACGCTTTTCGCCGGATCGGCGGGGGTGCAGATGGGCTTTCTCAGCCGATACACGCCGTCAGGGAAAAAGATGGTGCGATTGGGGTTTTCGTCAATCAGTTGCTGGATGGCATCCGACGCATCCGTGATGCCGTCCCGCGGCACATTGTCCGCCACAAGATATGCTGTGTTCATGTTTGATTCCTCCGCCTGTGCGAGTTTTTTCTCATTTTAAAATATGCCGGGGAGGATGTCAAGGGTGCGGCCGCTTTTTATAAAAAAACAGACCGTTTTCTGTGAGGAGCAAACACAGCAAGTACAAAAGGATGACTGCCGCGATCCGCACACCGCACATTCCGCCCGCGCCGATCAGCGGGACTGACGGGAATCCGGAGAGAAAATGGATGGCGGATGTGGCGAAGATCACGCACAGAAGGGGACGGAGCACCCAACTGCCCACCCGGGGGCGCAGTCCCGTCACCTGCAGAAGACGGCTGATGGAGAGCGCGGCGTTCATCAATTCGCAGGAGTACTGCACGAAAAAGTATCCCGCCAGCCCGAAGCGGGGGATCAGGAGCAGCACAAGGATCAGACAGCAGAAGGAATCGACGATGTTCACACGCATGCAGTACACCTGCTCCCCCAGCCCCTTCAGCATCGCGTCCACGGCGGTGTCCAGATACATCACGGGGATCAGCGGGGCAATTCGTGCCAGCTGCAGCGCCGCATCGGTGCCGGGATAGAGGGCGGTGCCCAGATCGTAAGCGAAGCTGAGGAAGATGCCCGCCGTGCCGATGGCGAACAGCAGGGAAGTGCGCATGACCTTTCCCGCGATGGCGCGGATTTTGTCCGTTTCGCCCCGGGCCTGGAATTCGGTGAATTCCGGTATCAGCAATCCCGCAAAGGCGCCCAGCACCGCCGAGGGGAAAAAGATCAGCGGATACACCATCCCATGCAGAACGCCGTAGGAGGCCAGGGCGGACGAGGCGGATGCGCCGTTCTTCCGGAATCCCCACGGGATGGCCAGATGCTCCGCCGTCAGCAGGCCCTGCCGGGCATAGGCTCCCACCGCCACGGGAAAGGCGGTGTGGAACACCTGCGAAAAGGCTGACGGGATCGAATGGGAATCCCCCCGCCTCCGGCGGAGACTGTCCCGCAGATACAATAGCAGGGACGTGATCATGGATGCCCCCTCCGAGAGAGCAGCCCCGCCCACCACGGCCAGACAGGCGTATTCGATCCCCGCCGGGGCAAACAGAAGCAGGGCCGATGCGGTGAGGCTGATCTTCACAAACTGCTCCAGCACGGATACGAGGGCGTTTTTGTACACGCGGCGTACCCCCGTAAAGTATCCCGCCAGGGCGGAGGAGAGGGATATGGCGGGCAAACTGCCGGC
>JAFUIQ010000060.1 GCA_017468385.1 Clostridia bacterium | reverse complement strand
TGATAGAAAAGCCGTGTGCTCCGGGGAGCACACGGCTTTTTTCAGTTCACACGGAGCATGGCGGTAGTCGCCCGTCTTCCCGTCTGCGCATTCTTATCCCAGAAGAAAATATCAAATCCGATCTCATACCAGAATCCGATATGCTCTTCCGTTTGATCTATGTTGGACAGCTGGATTACATCTCTCCCCTGTGCATATTGATACAGATGCCGCACCAGAGAGCGGCCTATGCCTTGTCTTCGGTACGGCGGCTCCACAAACAAAAATATCCACCATCGGGTGCTGTCCAGCGGTGCCTGCATACTGTCCGGACAGGCAAGGATAACTCCCTTCCGCTCGCCACTATCTCCGACAGCTTCAAATCCGAAAAGATTCTCTTTCCTATTCAGCAAGAATTCTTTTTTCTTCACGTCGTAGGTGTACGTCTCAATCAATCCGGGAATACCGTCCCCCGAAACCGGGCGGATAACCACCGATGCATCGGCCACGAACAGGGGGGTGCGGTCCATGCGATAACTCATCATGTGGTGATAATTCCCGTAAAGCAGGGGATTTTGCGGATCTTCCCCCTTCCGTCCGTACGCGTTCAGCGTAAATCCCTGATTGAGCCAAAACATAGTCGCCTCCACGGAAGCATTGGCAGAACCGTGGAGGTAAACAATACCGTCCGCCTCTGCCTGCGTTTTGACAAGGTTGACCAGCGCGGAGGCGATCCCCTCCCGCCTGTGATCCGGATGAACAAAAACATTGCTAATGCACCAGCATTTGCCCCCGATCGGTGACGGCACATCTCCTTCTGTGACCATAATGCGGCCGATTACTTGCTCCTGATCATCCACAGCCACATGAATCACGACGTTTTTGTGAAACTCCTCACTCATTTTGGGAAAATGTTTCAATATTCCCTCCCGCTGGACCTGGGTTGCCTTACCTATTCTGTAGTTCGTATGTTTCATTCATTCTCCTCCATATTGTTTCATAATACAATCGATTTCTTCCTCGGGCAAAAACGAATATACACAATACGAAACCTACGGAAAGTGCAAAGAACGCATATAAAACAAAAAGCCAAGAAAAACGCACACCGGCTCCTGCTTTCGGCAAGAGTCAAACCGTTTTCTTGGATTCATAGCAGTATATATCTTTCTTCGCACGGGGGCCTCCTTTCGCATACATTATAGCAAAGAACGCGGAGGTTGTCAAGAAAAAAGCACGGAGCAAAAAGGCCTTTTACGTACCATAACAAAAAACCCCGCACGAGGGCGGGGCGTGGGGTTACAGTGCGTATTCGCTGATTCGGTCTTCGAGCAGGCGGTATTCCCTATCGTTGACAATCAGTTTGGGATTCTGATGCAAAATGCTTTGTTTCCACTCGTCGGTATACCATTCCGTCTGCTCAATACAGGCAACCGACTCATACCAACGCAGAAAAACAAGCCTGCCGCTTATATCCACATAATTTTCTGTTACCAGAGTATTATTTTGCACATTGATAAATTTGATGGTTTCAAAGGTTCTATCCCCGATAGTCACATCGAAGGTTCCCATGGTATAACGGATGTTATATTCATCCACGAAAATTTTGTCTCCGACCACTTTGGGGGGATTTTCCTTGATCAGCAAAGGTCTGCCGTGAACCCGATCGTTTCCGTTGACGGCCACATCGTAATCCTCTTCCAAAAAAGTATAGATTGCCGTAGGATAATCATCGTCCGCGTCAGAATCGCAGGCAATCGTCCCCAGATCCCGGATATACTCATCGGTCAGCTGAGAAAACCAAACACATTCGTTTTTATAAAGCTTTCCGGCTTTGACGTTGTAGGTGTCCCGGCACACCTTCACACCGGACACACCGTGAATTACGGTCGCTTTGGGAACATAACAGGTGGATACCAGTGCCAGTTTCTTGTTCGGATACCGGTAGGTGCCCTCGGAATTTTTGTTTCCGATGATCGGGATAATAAAAGATTCCTCCGCACATTTTACTTCAGGGAATGGGCGGTTGGATCCCTTGATCACCAGCACCGGCATTTCCGCGGGGAATCCGCAGGTATAGTCCTTTTTCGGCATAAGTTTTCTTCCTTTCTCAAACATGGAAATCTGTTCAGAGGTACATATAGAACGAAACTGTTTTTTCGCATAATGCAGACGGCTCTTTACGGTGCCGATGGGAATGCCCATCCGCTGTGCTATTTCGCTTTGTTTATACCCTTGAATGGTCAGTCGCAGCAGTTGGGCGGATTCCCTGGGAAGTCGGCCCAATATATCCCATACGGAATTGTCCTCCGGCATAATACTGTCCACCATCTCCGGCACTGTATCCAACGAAATTACGTCACTGCCATATTTTTTGCGGAACCAAAGATTGCATTGGTTTTTTGCAATTGCCAAAATCCAAGGTTTGAACAAATCTTTTTTGCGCAATTTCTCATATCCAAGGTACGCCGCGTAGTACGTTTCCTGAATCACATCATCCGCATCAAAGCGGGTGGGCAAGCGGAAATTGATATATCGTTCCACAACGATGCGGTGCTGGGCCAGCAGCATTTCAAAAGATACTTTTTGCTCCATACGTCCTCCTTTCGAGTTATTAAAACCGGTTTCACATCCTATGTTGCTTTTCGCCGCAAAAAGGTTCAATAAAAATAAAAATTATCTACATTGTATCACAAGGATTCCCGCAGCACAATATCAGACAAAAGTGCCAGACATACAAAAAAGGGACGTGCCATGCACGCCCCTATATGATTTCCCTCTCACTCGCCCCGGTTTTCGTCGGTGCGCTTGATCTTGCGGGTGGTAGTTTTCACAAACTCCGTTTTGCGGATGCAGATCTTCATGATGCGGCGGAAGGAGGGGAGCTTTTCGTTCACCTCTTTCACGGCTTTGGTGATGATCTCCCGCACACGGCTGTCAAAATGATCGTCTCCGGGATGAATTCCCTCCCCGGCCAGACGCTCCTCAATGACGGGATAGTTGGGGAACACGGCGGCGGTGACAATCACGTCATGCTCGCCCTCCTCGCCGTATACCATGCACTCCGCTACATACTCGCTCTGATCCAAATAGAACTCCAATTCCTCGGGGAAGATCTTCTTGCCGTTCTGGGTAACGATCATGCTCTTTTTGCGTCCCGTGATCTGGTACGCGCCGTTCTCTTTTACCCGGGCAAGATCGCCTGTGTGGAACCACCCGTCCCGCAGAACTTTTGCGGTTTCCTCGGGATTCTTATAATATCCCAGCATCACATTGGCGCCCCGGTAGGCCAACTCACCCAAGCCGTTCTCGTCGGGATCCACCAATTTCGCCTGGCCGCCTACGATGGGGAATCCGATATCGTCGGGGGCCCGGTAGAAATCGTTATGCATCAGGCAGACGGGGGAGGTTTCCGTCAGTCCGTAGCCGATATACACCTTGAATCCGAACCGCTCCATATCCCGATGGACATGCTCGGGAAGCAGAGCCGCACCGGAGAGGATCCGTGTCAGCCGTCCGCCAAAAGCATTTGCCACCGTAGAGAAAATTTTTCGGCCCGCATCGGGATTGAGGGCACGGGCCGCGTCGGACACCCGCCGCTGGACGGCCAAAAGTGCATTACCGCCCTTGATCTTGCCGTATCGCTTGATGATGTTGTTGCGCAAGGTTTCCAGCACCAGGGGAACGGCGATCAGAACGGTGGGAGAAAACAGCTTGAAATCCTCCGTCAGGCGGCGGAGGGAATCGTTATAGGCAATGCTGGCGCCGGCGTAGAGGGGGGCAAGGAATCCCGCCATGCACTCGTAGGTGTGATGCAGAGGCAGGATGGACAAAACCCGATCTTCTACCCCCACGGACACCATGCGAAGCACATTCATGATATTGGAGCAGATGTTGTACTGGGACAGCATGACGCCCTTGGCCAATCCGGTGGTGCCGGATGTATACAAAAGGATGCCCAACCCGTGGGGATCCACATGATGATTCTCATAGGACGTGTCGCCCATGGCACGGAGCGTTTCTCCCGCGGCAATATATTCCGCAAGAGATGCCGTATTCAGACGCAGAAAATCTCCCGCCAGAGCCTCCACCTTCTCCGCCGCGTCGGGCAGATGCACGATGGCGGACAATTCGGAATGATCCACCACGTGCTGGAGTTCGTCCGGCTTCAACTCCCGGTCGATGGGCACGATCACGCCCACCCCGCAGGTGACGGCCAGATAGGTCAGCGCCCAGGGATAGCCGTTTTTGCCCATGACGCCCACCTTTTTGCCACTCAGTCCCAAAGAATTGAGATAGGCGGCAAAGGCACGGACATCGTCGTAGGCCTCCCGATACGTTACCTCACGGATGCCGTCGCCTTCCCGAAAGGTGAACGCGCACAAATCGCCGTATAATTCGGCACTACCGCCGATCAGATCCCGGAACGTAAGAATATCCCGTACATTGTAAACCAGTTCAGCCATTACAAGCCTCCATTTGTTGGATGATCCTATACATTATTTTCAACAGTATATCACGGCATGAAATTATTGTCAACACAACAATTTTAAATTTATTGTAAACGCAACCATTTGCAGGATTGTATAAAAATTCAATCCTTGTGGATGTTTTTTGTTTACGCTCTCTTTTTTTTGCCTAATGCCTTGACAGCCACCTGTCCCAGTGCTATAATGGAATCACCATAGGGTAAATATTTACACGGAGAGTCGTAGTAAAGATGAGAAACGTATTCGCATACGCATTTTATTACTTTTACTTTTATTACATTGTAAGAAAGTAAGAGTAATTTGCTGCGTAATTTTTACTGCGAATATAAGGTCATCCCACCGATTCCGTTTTTGGGAAAGCCTCACAGTGAAAGCGCTGTGAGGCTTCATTTTTTATCCCATACCTTACACAAAATTATTATACCTTACCGGAGGAACAATTATGATAGCCGTTTTGAAAAATACCGCCACCGATTCGCAAATTCAGAGCATCGTGGACTGGATCCGCTCTGTCGGACTGGATGTACACATTTCCCGTGGTGAATATCAGACGGTTCTCGGTCTGATCGGCGATACCGCCAAAATCGACGGCGATCTTCTGGCCGGTCTGGAAGTGGTGGAATCCGTCACCCGCATCAGTGAGCCCTTCAAGAGTGCCAACCGCAAATTCCATCCCGATGATACGATCGTCCACGTGGGCGATACATCCGTAGGCGGCGATATTTTCACCTTCATCGCCGGTCCCTGCTCCGTGGAAAGTGAGGAGCAGCTCATCGGCATCGCACGGGAAGTCAAGCGTCTGGGCGCAACTATGCTTCGCGGCGGCGCATTCAAGCCCCGCACCTCTCCCTACGATTTCCAGGGACTGAAGGCCGAGGGAATTGATCTTCTTGTGGAAGCGAAAAAGGAAACCGGTCTGCCCATCGTTACCGAAATCATGAACGCCAATCACCTGCCCCTGTTTGAGGATGTGGACGTGATCCAGGTGGGAGCGCGCAACATGCAAAACTTTGAGCTTCTGAAGGAACTGGGCAAGACCCGCAAGCCCATCCTTCTGAAGCGGGGTCTGGCCAACACCATGAAAGAATGGCTGATGAGCGCGGAATACATCATGGCCGGCGGCAACGAGAACGTAATTTTGTGCGAGCGCGGCATCCGTACTTTTGAAACATACACCCGCAACACGCTGGATCTGTCTGCCGTATCGGTATTGAAGGAGCTGACCCACCTTCCCGTGATCGTGGATCCCAGCCACGCCACCGGCGTAGCCCGTTATGTAAAGCCCATGGCCTATGCGGCCGCCGCCTGCGGTGCCGCCGGGCTTATGATTGAAGTACACAACGATCCCAAGCACGCGCTGTGCGACGGTCCCCAGTCCCTGACCCCCGAGCAGTTCGGTGAGGTAGCCCAGGGCGTTGCCCGGATTCTGGAAGTGGCACGGGCATGAAAGTCGGAATCATCGGCCTCGGTCTGATTGGCGGATCGATGGCAAAAGCATACAAGCAAAACAGCGACGCCTGCGTACTGGGGGCGGATCGGGATCACACCATCGTGGAATACGCCCGCCTGCGCGGCGCGATCGACGGGGAATTGACCCGGGAGGATATCCCCTCCTGCGATCTTTTGCTGATCGCGCTCTATCCCCAGGCGGCCATCGATTATCTGAAGGACATCGCGCCCCGGATTTCGAAGGATGCCCTGGTGATCGATCTGTGCGGCACCAAGCGGACCATCTGCGAGGTGGGATTTGCACTGGCCAAAGAATACGGCTTCACCTTCGTGGGCGGCCATCCCATGGCGGGCCTGCAATACTCCGGCTTCAAGCACGCCAGAGAGAATCTGTTCAACGGCGCCTCCATGGTGCTGGTGCCTCCCACTTTTGACGATATCTTTCTCTTGGATCGGGTGAAAAAGGCCCTGGCCCCGGCGGGATTCGGCCGCATGACCGTGACCACGGCGGATCAGCACGACGAGATGATCGCCTTCACCTCCCAGTTGGCTCACGTGGTATCCAATGCGTATGTGAAATCCCCCACCGCCCGCTCCCACAAGGGATTCTCCGCCGGATCCTACAAGGACCTGACCCGCGTCGCCCGTCTGAACGAGCAGATGTGGAGCGAGTTGTTCGTGGAGAACAAGGAACATCTG
>JAFUIQ010000059.1 GCA_017468385.1 Clostridia bacterium | reverse complement strand
GATGCGGTACTTGCGTGGACAGCTGTCCTACCGGATGTCTGAAAAGCCGCTTTTCCCCTGTACCTTTCTGTGAATCCGAGGCATAATCATTTATGAATCGACCAAACCATGCCGCGTCCGACGGACGCAGGCGGCGCAACGATTGGATTTTTATCCTTTCCTTGCTTCTTGTTGTGTCCCTGGCGGGATTGGCGCTCTTCTTCCTGCGGGGAGTGGGGGATACCGTGATCGTTACTGTGGATGGGGTAATCTACGGTACCTATCCGCTGGATCGGGACATTACGGTGGAAATCCGCACGGGTGACGAGGAGCAGAACCGCAATGTGCTTGTAATCCGGGAAGGGAAGGCCCGCGTGGAAGAAGCCACCTGCCCCGACGGCATCTGCGCGGCTCACAAGCCCATCTCCCGGGAAGGGGAAAGCATCGTCTGTCTGCCTCACCGTGTGGTGATCACCGTCCATGCTGAGAACGGCGATCAGGAGCCGGACATCATCGCGTAAAGGAGGAAGTGCCATGCGACACACAAGCCGGAAATTGGCCTATCTGGGGCTGTGTACCGCCGTGGCGCTGATCCTTGCCTATGTGGAAGTACTGCTTCCGCCACTCTATTCCGCGGTGCCCGGCATCAAGTTGGGTCTGCCCAACATCGCCATAATTTTTGTCCTTTACCGATACGGTGTCCGCCATGCGGCTGTGGTTTCCTTTGTCCGCATCGCGGTGGTGTCCATTCTGTTCGGCAATCCCATGACGTTTGCGTACAGCGCGGCGGGGGCCGCCCTCAGTCTGCTGGTCATGGCCATACTGCGGCGGATGGATGTTCTGTCCACCGTGGGCGTCAGCGTGGCGGGCGGGGTGTTCCACAACGTGGGACAGATTCTGATGGCCATGTGGCTGCTCGGCACGGCGGAGTTGGGATACTACCTGATCGTTTTGGCGATTACAGGAACTGTGTCCGGCATTTTTGTGGGATTGTGCGGCGGCATGGCCGTAAAACGAATTCCCATGAGAAATATATAGCATCTGTGTTGACAAACCGGCCCCTATCGTGTATGATTAATGTGTGTAATTGGTTTATTGCATAAATTAAATAAATTCAGGAGAATTACCATGAAAAAACTGCTTTGTGTACTGCTTAGCGCTCTCATGATCCTCCCCGCATTTGTATTTGCCGGCTGCGGCCAGGCAGAAGCCTTGAAGTTCGGCCTCGGCGTTTATACCGCTGTAAGTAAAGCATCCGATGCCAACGAAGACACCGCAGGTCAGGGTAAAGTGGCCATCACTGCTGCCGCTGTTACCGTAGATGCTGCCGGTAAGATCGTTGCCTGCGTGCTGGATACCGCCGATATCACCGTTTCCTATACCGCGGACGGTAAGGCTATCGCCAACGACGGCTTCAAGACCAAGTATGAGCTGGGTGCCGACTACAACATGAAAACTTACGGCGGCGCTGCCAAGGAATGGTTTGAGCAGGCAGACGCTTTTGAAACGGTCGTTGCAGGCAAGACCCTGGACGAGGTAAAGGCACTTGTTGCTGCCGAGAACAAGGGTAACGAGGAAGTGATCAGCGCCGGCTGTACCATCATGATTCACGAGTTCGTTCTCGCTATCGAGAAGGCATATAACGCCGCCGCAGCATCCAATGCTACTGCCGATCACGCCCTGAAGCTGGGTGCTCATACCGAGCAGTCTACGGGGGATGCCACCGAAGACAAGGACGGACAGAACCAGATCGAGACCACCTTCTTTGCCGCCGCTGTGGATGCAGAGGGCAAGGTTGTGGCCGCTTCCAGCGAGTGCGTGCAGGTGAAATTCACCTTTGACGCCAAGGGTGCTTCCACTTACGATCTGAACAAGGCCGTGCTGGGCAAGAAAGAGGCCGGTGCAGCCTACAATATGAGCGCATACGGCACCGATCTGAACGGTGACGGCGTTGTGAAGGAATGGAATGAGCAGGCTGCTGCCTTTGATGCTGCCTGCATTGGCAAGAGTGCCGCTGAGATCGCGTCTCTCATGGGCGAGAACAACTACGGCAACGCCGATCTGCAGAGTGCAGGATGCACCATTCTGGTAAACGGACTGGTGAAGGCCGCTTCCAAAATCGGATAAATAAGCAAACGAAAATGGGAGGGCAACCTCCCATTTTTCATCGGATGGTTTTTATGAAAAAACGTGTTTTTTTCCTGTTTCTGGCGGGATGGCTGCTGTTGCTTGCGCTTGCGTCCTGCGGAAAGAGGCCCGACAAGTATACCACCTACTCCTTTGCGTATTTCGATACCGTGACCACCATTGTGGGATACGCCGACAGCCAGGCGGAGTTCGATCGTGTGGCGGCGGATGTCCTGGCGGAGTTGGGTGAGTATCATAAGCTGTTCACCATTTATCATCGGTACGATGGGATGGAAAATCTTTGCACCGTTAATGAATGGGTGGACGGGACCCACCGCACTGTCACCGTGGACCGGCGCATCATCGATATGCTGCTTTACGCGAAGGAGATGTACAAAAAGACCGATGGCCGGGTGAATGTCGCCATGGGCAGTGTGCTCTCCATCTGGCATGAGTATCGTACGGAAGGCATGGATGCGCCCTGGGCGGCCCAACTTCCCCCGATGGATACGTTGACCGAGGCGGCAGGGCACACGAATATCGACGATGTGATCATCGACGAGGAGGCGTCCACCGTCACTTTGCGGGATCCCCGTATGACATTGGATGTGGGGGCCATCGCCAAAGGCTATGCGGTGGAGATGGTGGCCCGATCCCTGGAGGAGAAGGGAATCACGGGATACGTCCTCAACGTGGGCGGCAATGTCCGCACCGTAGGCGCCAAAGGGGACGGCGGCACGTGGACGGTGGGAATCGACAACCCCGCAGAGGACGCGGCGGATCCCTATTCTGCCTATCTGGCGCTGGCAGGGGAATCTCTCGTCACCAGCGGATCCTATCAGCGATACTACACCGTGGACGGCAAACAATATCACCACATCATTGATCCGGATACCCTGATGCCCGCCGAGGGCTATCTGTCCGTATCCGTGGTGTGCCGCAGTTCCGCCGACGGCGACGCGCTTTCCACCGCGCTGTTCTGCCTCTCCCCGGCGGAGGGGCTGGCTCTGATTGAATCCCTGCCCGACACGGAAGCCTTGTGGGTGATGAGCGATGGAAGCCGACAGCAGTCCAGCGGATTTGGCGGATATGAGACGGAGTGAATACAAAACCGCAGGATGACGCCTGCGGTTTTTATGTGTCGGGGAATCAACCGTCAGTAGAGTAATATCCAAACAGTTGTATATGGACGCGGAAACAGAGAACTGCTATAATACTATCAGAACCGGTTCAATAATTAAAAACAGAGGTAATATTTATGTACAGCAAATTTTGTGAGACCATGAAAACTCTCCGTAAGCAGAGAGGATTGAATCAGGAACAGATGGCGGAAACCCTTGGTGTTTCCGCACAGGCAGTCAGCAAATGGGAAACGGGCGGCTCCTTTCCGGATATTTCGCTTCTTCCCATTATTGCGGATTATTTCGGCGTGTCCGTGGACTATCTGCTGGGTCACGATACGAGCAAGCGAGCGGAGAAAATTGAAAAAATCTGTCTGCAGGCAGAGGCACTGTTTCAGGAGCAGAAGTATATGCAGGCCATCCCCATGCTTCGTGAGGCACTGATCCAGCATCCGGGAAACGAAAAACTGATGTATTCCCTTGCCTGGGCGTTGTCCGGTATGGTGCGTGAATCTCCGGACAATTACGATGAAGCCATTCTTTTGTACCACAAGATTCTGGAAATCAGCACAGACACCGCCATGCGAACCAAGGTGACACGGGACTTGATGTATCGCTACTATACCAAGGAAGAATACGATAAGGCGTTGGCCTGTGCCCATGCTCTGCCGCCGTTTGCCGTGTGCCGCGAATACAATCTGGGACGGGGCAATTTGTACGCAGGAAGACAACTGGCGGAATATCTGCAGTCCAATATTCACTTGTTCGGCGCGGCGATGATGGAATGTCTGGAATATTTTGCGGACGATCGGATTCTTACCGCCGAGGAGAAACAGCCGTACACCGTCGACTCCGCAAAGGAAAAGATCGAACTTTTGAAGCAGATCATGGCATAAGAAAAGGAGGTGACGCATGTAGCCATGCGTCACCTCCGCGAGATTTCCCTTGGCCGCTGATGCGTCCATTTTTGCCCGACATGGGCAAAAAACGGGCGATCTCGCCGCAAATCTCTGCGATATTTCAAATTTTTACGTCGCAAACGTAAAAATTTGGGGCTGTTGCATCTAAATGCAACCGCCCCTTTTTGTATGTTATTTCATCGCCTTTTCCACTTCTTCGATGCGGCGGCTGAGGGGCGGGTGGCTGTATTCCAGAACCACATTCACGGGGGAGGGGGACAGATGGGCGAAATTGTCCCGGGCCAATTTCTTCAGTGCCGCGGTCATGGCGGCACCGTATCCTTCCTTTACCGCCTGCCGATCGGCACGATATTCTGCCTTGCGGCTGTATGCATTCATCAGAATGCCCGTGAAGGGCTGGAGAAGTCCCAGGCCCACGCCCATAAGAATGTACGCAAAGCCGTAGTTTACCTCGGCGAAGCCGAATGCGGTGTGGAGTGCGGGATTCTGTACGGTGGCATAGGCCACCACTGCCATCAGCACCAGATTACCGAAGTTCATGATCTGCTGCTTGAGCACGTCCTTGTGCAGGCCGTGGCCCAGCTCATGGGCGAACACAGCGCAGATCTCGTCGGCACTCATGGCGTTCAGCAGATTGTCAAACAGAACGATGGTCTTCATCTTGCCGAATCCGGTGAAATAGGCGTTCAGCTTGGTGGTGCGGCGGGAAGCGTCCATCACCTCAATGGCTTTGACCTGATAGCCGTGGCTGGTCAGCAGTTCCATCAGGCGATCCTTCAACTCACCCTCCTCCAGCGGCACAAACTTGTTGCCGATGCGGCTGAAGATCGGATACAGGAAGGAGATCACGAGCGTGAAGCAGAACACCGCGCCGGCGAACAGCACGATCATCCAGTAGTTCATCCAATTATAGAACACAAGGACCATGCTGCTCAGAAACAGAGCCAGGGCGAATCCGAGAAGGGTGGAGCGGATCCGGTCAAAGACAAATGTCTTCATGGTGGATCGGTTGAAGCCGTATTTCTGCTCGATCACCATGGTGCTTATGTAGCTGCGGACAGTGTCCAGTACCGTGCCGACCGCCGTTTCCAAAAGGATCACGGCAATCATTTGCCAGTAGATGTTGGAGGGGAACAGCGCCGCAAAGGCGGCATAGACATCGGTGTAAAGCAGGACCAGGGTGATGAGAGTGGTCACGACGGTGGACCAAAGTCCCAGACGGCAATGCTCTGCGCTGTAGTGCTTCCAGGTCCGGTAGGTTTCCGCATCGTACACATCTGCCACATTGGCCGGCGTGGGGTTGCTTGCGGAGCGGTAGCGCACAATCTCCAACACCACAGAATAGATGCCGCTGATCAGGGCAAGAAGCAGAATCGCAATTTTCATCATAAATCATTCCTCCGAGGATGTAAGTAATAAAAACTGTGGTATGACTAATCATACCACAGTTTTGGAAATCATACAAGCGAAAATGACGGAAAATCGAAATATGGCTGGGAAATGTCATCGAGAGACTCCCCGAGCAATCACGAATCGTCCTGCGAGGTGATTCGCTGCAATACACCTTGTATCTGGGCGATGCTCCGATCCATATCCCGTACCACCGAATCCAGTGCGGGATGGCTTGCGCTCTCGCACTTTACAATCCCCTGGAACGTGTTCAGTCCCGCCAAAATACCGCTCAGAATATGCTCGCAGGTGCATGTTCCCTCATGCAGGATGATGTCATGGCGCAGAAAATGCAGGGATACTTCTGTATTCGATGGTTTTGTGATCTCTATCCGGTACGGCCCATCCATGAAATACAGTGTTCTCTTTGTCAGGACGGATTGACCGCGGACAATTTCAGCGACCCACATCATCAGTACGTCGTATGTCAAATCGGTCCATTGTGAATCGGGGAAACAGTAATTATTCAATTTTACATAAAATACAGTGGACAGGGAGGTATCGGACAGGGGAATATCCTGCTCAATGATAAGCTGAAAAGGGCTTTCATCTTTTCCGGTCTTCCCGGGGAAAAGAGATTTCGCTTGCCTCATACACACATCACTCCGTTGTATCCTTGTTTTCCAAATCGCTTGTCAGAATATATTTGGGGGATTTTCCTATTCCAAATACCGCCTCATGCCGTACCGGATAGAGAATATCCCAGCCGGAAACGGTATATTCCACGATTGGCTGCAGCATTTCCTCGGAATAGTATTCGCGGCGGCTTTCCACATAGAAGACGAACGTGTTGTCCGCCATGGCAAAATCATAGTGGAGCGGCAATTCCCGGAAGGGATCCGCACCCACAATGCGGCAAAACTCCCCGTTATTGCCTATCTCGCCCGCATCCGTTACGTGCCAATCAAAGCCGGTGGTCCTGGCTCTTTGGCATAGGATATACTCACCGCTCACAGAGCTCTTTTTTACTGCTTCCTTTACGATCTGCTCCGGCGGCACACAGTATTCCCGCACAGTCAAAAGCAGTACCAAGGCGGCCAGTATGGCGAGGAAAATGTATGTTTTTTTCTTCATGGAAGTTCTCTTCTTGCTCCCATATCATAATTTCTTACCGCACCAGGGGCAGTGGTTGATTGGGATATACGATTCGCCGCCGTCGTGGATAATCAGGCCGTATGTTTTCTTTTTCGGATTGTATATCAGCAATGTGTCCGGGCAGGCAAAGGGCGATGCGCACGTGTCACATTTGAATGTGGCGTGATAGGCAAACGTGTCGCAGCAGTAGTGCCGGTTCGGTTGCTTGTGCAGT
>JAFUIQ010000058.1 GCA_017468385.1 Clostridia bacterium | reverse complement strand
CCGCTGCATCATCACGCAGCCCTTGAGGAAGTTCCACTCCGCCCCCCGTTGGGAGGCGGGAATGGCATCCAGCAGGATCTCCGCGTCGGAGAATCGCCCCTCGTTGATCCGGTAGCGGATCTCGGCGTAATTGCCCGAGGAGTAGCTCTGGGAGGACGAAGTACCGGTATAGGATCCGCCGGTGCCGCCCGCGGCGCGCATCTTCCCGATCATATCGTAGGCTTCGTTGATTTCTTTCATTTTCTCCTCGGCCACATCGGCCAGATCACTGCCCGCGTAGTTGTCGGGGTGATATTTCCGTGCCAGTGTGCGGTATGCCTTTTTGATTTCTTCATCGGTGGCATCCCGGGACACGCCGAGAGTCATATAGGGATCTTTCATAGTCATGCAGCCCGTAGGCATCCTTTCCGTTACACCGACTCGTCGATGGCCAGCACCCGGCGAAGTTCGGCCGGCATACCCAGGTATACCGTGTTTTTTACGATTCCTTCCACTTCGCTTTGACTGTGGGAGAAATCGATCAGCTCAATGGCGGCACTCAGCCGTCCCAGATCGTTCAGCGCGGCGATGTATATATCCTGCGCTGTGTTTTCGTTTATGCGAATCGCCGTTTTCTTTGTTCCGTTTCGCTCCGTGATTTCCCGCTCGCAAAGAATCTCTTTTCCGTAGCGGCGCAGAATCGGGTTGTACCGATCCCGCCCGGCATCCTCCGGGGCATCATCGGCCGCATCGATCACATAGATGAAGCGTCCGACAGCCCGACCCACCTCGCAGGCGATCCGTGCATCCTTTCCGTCCAGCTCACCGGCGAAAATATCGCCCAGCAGTCTGCCGAAGCATTCGGCTGTTTCGTCAATGGAGTCGGATTTGTCCTCCTCCAGTTTTCGTAAAGCGGCCAGGGAAGCGGCAATGCTTTCCTCCAGGGTGGGATTTTCCCCAGCTTTTTTGCGCATATCCCGCGCGGCAGGGCGAAGGGATTTCGCGGCAAGCCGCCGCATCCCTGTTTCATCCGCCAGATCGTCCTCCAGTTTGGCGCACGTCAGATAGGCGGCGGCCCGGGCGCAGTAGGCAAAGGTGTCATTGTCCTCCGCCATCATACGCCGTTTCACCGGATGCATCAGGCATCGGTGGGGCTGGGGGTCAAATCGTTCTCCCGTGATCGCTGCCCGAAAGGCGCTGAGAAAGACAAAATCGTAGCTGAGCGTCATGCGGGAAGCACAGCCGGTGTGGTGCCCCATGGCGCGGCACAGCCCGCAGTATATGGCGCGGTACATTTCGTTTTCCCGCACCCTCATATCGCCGACCAGCGGCCGGATGTAGCCAAACACAGACGTCTCTCACCACACATTCGAAACAGATATATATAATATCGTATTAGAAATAGAGCAAAATTACAATAAACATTCTGTAAATTAAAAAACAACAAAAATCGTATGTTTTTAAAAAATCGGGCATGCACGGGGAAAATGTGAAAAAATCGAAAAAAGTGCTTGACAAACGATGGCATATATGATATTATATTTGGGCGACATTGAGAACGCCGATGCGGGTGTAGTTCAGTGGTAGAACTCCAGCCTTCCAAGCTGGCCATGTGGGTTCGATTCCCATCACCCGCTCCATCCTTATCCGAGAGGGATCAGGAGCTTCCTTTTGTACCTTTAGCTCAGCTGGATAGAGCAACTGCCTTCTAAGCAGTAGGTCGAGGGTTCGAGTCCCCCAAGGTACGCCATACGGTGGGTGTAGCTCAGTTGGTTAGAGCGTCAGGTTGTGGCCCTGAAGGTCGTGGGTTCGACTCCCATCACTCACCCCATACAAAAAAGGACAGGTTAGCCTGTCCTTTTTGTTTTGCTTATTTGAATCATTCTCCCGGCACGCCATAGATGGCATCCAGGCCGTAATAGCGGGCCATGTTCCGGTTGGGCCAGGTGTCCGGATCAGTCGTATCGATGTATTTCAGATTCTTCACTGCGCTGTATTTGGTTTCGGCGGTAACCACGGGCAGATAGGCCACGGGGAGATCGGCATCCCGACAGGACGTGAGATATTCCTCGTTGGCGGTGACTGTCTGGTAGGTGTCGTATATGTCGTTTGCTCCGATGATCACAAAATACGATGTGAGCAGAAGAGCCACACTCAGCGTGCAGGCGGACAGTTTTTTGTATCCGTCCGCGTGCAGGGCGCGGAGCAGTATAAGACAGGCCGCTACCAGCAGAACCGCCGTGAACGCGGCGGACCGATCGTAATAATAGGATGCGAATATCATCACGTAGTTGGAGGCCAGGGCGCCCAGCACCAGCACCGCGGATTTGATCACAGCTTGTCCGGCCTTGCCGGAAAGAACAGCCAGCGTCACAAGCACCGTGTATAAAAGGAGAAGCGGAGCCAGCGTGGCCAGCATCTTCGTGGCGATCACAAAATGATCCCGCAGCATGCCCAGCGACAGGGAAGCGATTTTGTTTTTGCCCTCGGCGGGGGCCAGGGCCATGGTGAGAAATCCGCCCACGGCCGCGGCGAGAGAGGCTATCTGATCCCATCTCACCCGGCGCCGGCGAAGAATAGCCAAAGCGATCAGCAGCATAGCCATGAAAATGGCGGATGCGGATACGTTTTCGTTCCAGCCGCCGGCCAATAATCCCAGGAGAATCCAGACGATGCGTCGGGCCATGGAGGCATCGGCCGGGCGATCTACGGAGTCAAAATAGGGGCAGAGCCACAACAGACACAGGGTGTATCCCCACAGGTAATTGCAGGCACCGTCCAGCCAGAGATTGACCTCACCGAAGGCCGGCTCAAACAGCCAAAGCAGGCAGAATCCCAGAAGAAGGGGCCGGGGGCGCACCTTTCCGCCGATGCGTGTGATCAGGCAAAGGCCGATAACGAAAACGGCGGCGTTGATGATCTTAAAGAAGATCGGCGGCAGAAGCAGAAACAGCTGTGCCGTAAAATGTGCCGTGTGCCGTCCGTTCATTTTTTGGGCGTGGGCCGCGATGGAGGGGAAAATATCCCATACCGATTCGATGGGAGATCCGTCCACAAAGGAGAAGCAGTAGGTGTAATCATCCACAAGCAGGGGGGTGAGCAGGTTGCAGACCAGAATAAACACAAAGACAGAAAGGCAGACCAGGGACAAAGGAAGATGCCTCTTCCACATGGACGCCTGTTTCGGGGACAGACTTTCCGGCAGTTCTTGCACCGCCTGGCCGGCTTGCATTTGCATGATGGAATCCCTCCGTCGAAAGACTATGTTTGTCCTATTATAGCATATCCTGTCGCAATCCGTCAACTGCAAACGAATCCCCGCCGTTCCCGAAGGGACGGCGGGGATTTGGAGATTAGCCCAGTTTTTGATTGAGCCGGCGGCTGGTGGCCCGCACCGTCAGATAGACGATGCCCCAGATTACAAAATATCCCGCCGCAAAGATCGCGGTGAAGATCAGCACCACTTCTGCCTGAAAGGGAATCCATGTGTTGACCAGATAGGTGAGTACATACATGGCGTACAGCGAGAGAAAATGGCAGAGCAGGGATTTGGGCAGCGGCCACTCGTCGATCTGGTTGAATACGCTGGTGCCTGCCTGCACAAAGGCAAGCAGATACGTGGAAACGATGGCCAGGAGCACCTGGGATCCGCTCAGCGAAAAATCGGCAACCGTGCGCTCCAGAATGGCGTAGACGATGCCTGCCACCACGGGGCCGAAGCCGCCGAACAGCATCCCTCTGTGGAAAAACGATTTCACATAACGATTCATACTATAAACCAAACCTTTCTTTGATGTATTTTACATTTCGCCGCGATACGTAATCGCAGTATCCGTTGTGGAACGTGACGGTCAGCGTCCCCGTGAAGGATGTGCCGAATTTTTCGATCCGGCTCACGTTGGCCAGACAGGACTGATTGATTTTTACAAATCCGTCCGAGAGCATTTCCTCCAGCTGATACAGCCGGGCCTTGACCCGGTATGTGCCCTGCATGGTTCGTGCGTAGATTTTGTTGTCCTCCACCACAAAGCAGCAGACGTCCCGGGCCGTCAGCGGGCGCGCTTCCTCATCGCGGTAGCCGATCACCTCACGGGTTTCTGCGTCACAAAGCCGGCGGATTTCCTCCGTCAAGGGAGACGGCGCATGGGCGTATACGATCACTTCCTCCGCCCGTTCTTTGTCAATGTGTACGGTGCATTTCATAGAATCCCTCCTTGCATATTCATTATAGCGAAGGAATCGGGGCATTTCAATCCCCCGCAAGCCTTCGGCCGATTTCGATGCGTGTTCGGTAAAAAAGACTGCCTACCTTACGGTAAGCAGTCTTTTTCGTTAAAAGGAATTTCTCTTTTTCTTCTGTCGTTTAAAGGCATTGATGCCGATGGTCAAGGCGATGCAGATTCCCATGAATACGGGTGTCATCCAGGGACTGGCGGCACCTGTGCTGAGAATGTCTGTCCACAACCCGTCCAGCAGGGAAGTGGTGGAGGAGGGCAGGGCGATGAACGCCTCGGCGGCCTCCATAATCTCATCGCTGGGATAGGTGACGGATGTCTGCATTTCCTCATCCAGATAGGTGAATGCCTCGGCATGGGGGGTAGCATATCCCACGTATTCCGCATTTTTCAGGGCAACCAGCGTTTCGCACATGAAGTTGATAAACAACTCGGCCGCCTCCTTGTTCTTGGAATCGGCGGGGATGCACATGGCATCCACAAACAGATTGGTGCCCTCTGTGGGAACCGCAAAGGCCAGATCCGGATTGTCCTGCATCATGACGATGGCGTCACCGGCGTAGTAGGGGGCCAGAGCCGCCTCGCCGCCGATCATCTTGTCGAAGATCTCGTCCATGACGTAGGCCTGTACCAGAGGCTTCTGGTCCACCAGCGTCTGGGCCGCGTGGCGGATCTCTTCCTCATTGGTGGTATTGAAGGAATATCCCAGCCGCTTCAGCGCAATGCCGACGGTGTCGCGGGAGTTCTGGAACATGAGAATATTGTTGGCATACTTCTCATTCCACAGAATATCCCAGGAGTGTACATCGTCCTCTGCATCCACCAGCGTGGTGTTGTAGATGATGCCCACGATGCCCCAGAAATAGGGCACGGAATACTCGCCCGTGGGATCGTAGTCGGCATTTTTCAGCGTATCCATGATCATCCCGGAATTGGGGATGTTGTCAAAGTTCAGCTTGGTCAGCATGCCCTCGTTTATCATACGGGATACCATGTAGTCCGAGGGAATGATGATGTCGTACTGACTGCCGCCGCCCATCTTCAGTTTGGCGTACAATTCCTCATTGGTGGAGAAGGTGGAATACACCACATCGATGCCGGTCAGTTTTTCGAAAGCGGCGATGGTGTCAAAGGCGCCGTCCTCGCCGTCATCCACGGAGATATACTCGCCCCAGTTGTACACGTTCAGGGTGATATCCTCGCCGCGGAATTTGTTCCAATCCACACTGTCGGAGTAGTCGATGTCGTATCCGCTTTCTGCGGCGAAGACCGCGGGAGCCGCGGAGCAAATGAGCAGAGTAAGAAGCAAAAATGCTATAAACCGTTTCATCGTCTTGCCTCCTTCTCATGCTTTTTGATGTCTACGATATTCATGATCAGAAGGATGGCCAGCACCACCACAAAGATGATCGCGGAGAGGGCGTTGACCTCGGGGCTGACTTTGCGGCGCGTCATGGAGAAGATGGTGATGGACAAGGTCTGGGAGCTGGCACCGTAGGTGAAATAACTGATGACAAAATCATCGATGGAGTAGGTGAGGGACATGAGGAATCCGGACAGAATGCCGGGCATAATCTCGGGCACGATAACCTTCCGGAACACCTGCAGCTGATTGCAGCCCAGGTCCATGGCCGCCTCGCACAGATTCCGGTTCATCTGCCGCAGCTTCGGCATGACATTCAGAATCACATAGGGCACACAGAAGGTGATGTGGGAGAGAATCAGGGTGGTGAAGCCGAACTCCATCTTCAGGAAAACGAAGAGAAGCATCAGGGACACACCGGTGACGATCTCCGGATTCACGTTGGGGATCAGGGTGATGTTCATGATGAACTTGCGGGCCACGCTGTTCATGTTATAGATGCCGATGGCGGCGGCGGTGCCGAGAATGGTGGCCACCACGGAGGCAATCAGCGCCACAACCAGCGTGTTCAGCAGGCTGGTCATGATGGTTTCGTTGTGGAACAGCTTGGAATACCAATCCAGCGTGAAGCCTGTCCATACGGTACGGCTCTTGGAGGCATTGAAGGAGTTGACAATCAGAACCCCGATGGGAATGTACAGAAACAGGAAGATGATCGACGTATAGATCTTGGAAAAGGTCATCTTTTTCATCACATCAGCACCCCTTCCGTATCCTCGTCATCGAGGGAATTGGTGATGCTCATGCAGAGCAGGATGAATACCATCAGTACAATGGACATGGCTGCGCCCAGATTGGGGTTGTAGGCGTTGCCCAGGAACTGCAGATCGATCAAATCACCGATCAGCATATTGGTGCCGCCGCCCAGCATACGGGAGATAATAAAGGTGCTGACCGCGGGGACGAATACCATGGTGATGCCGGAGGCGATGCCCGGCATGGACAGGGGAAGAACCACCTTGGTGACTACACGGATGGCACCCGCGCCCAGATCCTGTGCCGCCTCAATGGTGCGGTCATCGATCTTGGTCATGACGGAGTACAGCGGCATGATCATGAAGGGGAGATAGTTGTACACCATACCCAGTACTACCGCACCGGGGGTGTTGATCATCTGGAGAGGGCCGATGCCGAACAGACCGAGGAACTGGTTGATCAGTCCGTTTTTCTCCAGCAGGGTCATCCATGCGTAGGTGCGCAGAAGGAAGTTCATCCACATGGGGAGCATGACCAGCATCAGCATCATTTTTTGTCGGCTGAAATCCAGCCGGGAGATGTAATAGGCCACGGGATACGCCAGGATCAGACAGATCACGGTGGCGATGAGAGCGAGCCAGATGGAGTTGAGCAGGGTAGACATATAGTTGCTCACTTCCAGGATGTTCGCCCAGGTGAATATGGTTTTCTCAAAAAGGATTCCCTCGGGAAGATTTCCGTCCTCATCGGCGAATTCTTCTTCGATGGCCAGAATATCCTCATCGGATAGAATCGTACCGTCCGCG
>JAFUIQ010000057.1 GCA_017468385.1 Clostridia bacterium | reverse complement strand
GTTAAGAATACCGTTCTGCAGTCCGCATTCTTCTCCCTGGCCGGCATCCTGCCCAAGGACGAGGCCATCGAATACATGAAGAAGGCCGCTTACAAGTCCTACATCAAGAAGGGCCAGGCTATCGTGGATCTGAACTACGCCGCGATCGACGCCGGCTCCGACGCATTCGTGGAGATCCAGGTTCCCGCCGCATGGGCTGACGTTGCACCCGACGCACCCAAGGCTGCCTTCACCTCCAAGCGTGCAGACCTTGAGAAGTTCGTCAATACCGTGGTGGCTCCCACCAACGCTATGGCCGGTGACTCCCTGCCCGTATCCGCGTTCGAGGATTACGTGGACGGTACCTTCCCCCAGGGCTCTGCCGCTTCCGAGAAGCGCGGTGTGGCCGTATACGTTCCCGAGTGGATTCCCGAAAACTGCATCCAGTGTAACAGCTGTGCATTCGTGTGCCCGCACGCTACCATCCGTCCCTTCGCTATGACCGAAGAGGAGGCAGCTGCCGCACCTGCGAACACCAAGTTCGCCGCAAAGCCGGTGATCAAGACCAACTACAAGTTCACCATGGCCGTATCTCCCATGGATTGTATGGGTTGTACCCTCTGCGTGAAGGCTTGTCCCGTAACGAACAAGGCGAACAAGGACGGCACCGATAAGGTGGCTCTGAAGATGGTGCTCCGCGAGACCCAGGAAGACCAGCAGGCCGCTTGGGACTACGCTGTTGCCAATGTATCCGAGAAGGAAGAGCTGATCAACACCACCGTCAAGGGATCCCAGTTCAAGCAGCCCCTGCTTGAGTTCTCCGGCTCCTGCGCCGGTTGTGCCGAGACTTCCTACGCCCGTCTGATCACCCAGCTGTTCGGTGAGAGAATGTACATCTCCAACGCAACCGGATGTTCTTCCATCTGGGGCGGCTCCGCACCGGCAACTCCTTATACCGTAAACAACAAGTCCGGCCACGGTCCCGCATGGGCTAACTCCCTGTTCGAGGACAACGCCGAGCACGGTCTGGGTATGTACCTGGGTCAGAAGACCATCCGCAACCGCCTCATCGAGAAGGTAAAGGCTCTGGAGACTCCCTGCGAGAAGTGCAAGGGAATCGTGGACAACTACCTGAACACCGTCAACGACGGTAAGGCAAACCAGGCCGCAACCGAGGCTCTCATCGAGCTGCTCGAGGGCTGGGCTGCTGACGGCTGCGAGAAGGCTAAGGAAATTCTCGCTGAGAAAAACTACCTGGCCAAGAAGTCCGTATGGATCTTTGGTGGTGACGGCTGGGCATACGACATCGGCTTCGGCGGTCTGGACCATGTCATCGCATCCGGCGAGGATGTAAACATCATGGTATTCGATACCGAGGTGTACTCCAACACCGGCGGACAGGCATCCAAGGCTTCCAATATCGGTCAGGTGGCACAGTTCGCCGCTGCCGGTAAGGCCATCGGCAAGAAGAATCTGGCCGAGATCGCTATGTCCTACGGCTACGTATACGTGGCACAGGTGGCTATGGGCGCCGATATGAATCAGCTGCTCAAGGCTCTGACGGAAGCAGAGGCATACAACGGCCCGTCCATCATCATCGGCTACGCACCCTGCGAGATGCACGGTATCAAGGGCACCATGCAGAATTGCCAGCTGGAGATGAAGCGTGCGGTTGAGGCAGGCTACTGGCAGATGTTCCGCTACAATCCCGCTCTGAAGGAAGAGGGCAAGAATCCCTTCTCCCTGGATTCCAAGGAACCCACCGCAAGCTATGTGGACTTCATCAAGAGCGAGAACCGTTACAGCCGCCTGATGCAGTCCTTCCCCGAGCGTGCGGAAGAGCTGTTCGCACAGGCAGACAAGAGCGCCAAGGCCAAGTACGAGAGACTGACCAAGTTCGTCGAACTGTATAAGTAATTCCAATATCAACAGCCGGATCCCCTGGGATCCGGCTGTGTTTTGTCTGTGAAAGACAATCACCTGCTATGCAGGCGGCAACAAAAAGCTTTAGCAAAGAAAAGAGGCGGCGAAGGCGTGCCTTCTCCTGCGGGAGAAGGGGGACCGTTCGCACGCGAACGGTGGATGAGGAGTAATAATAGTTTGTATAGACACCTCATCCGTCATCGCGACGTTGGCTTCGCCAAGTCGGGATGCCACCTTCCCCCACTGGGGAAGGCTATGATGTCATACCGCATTTGCGGCGGCGGGGCAAGTGATGCGAGTGATAGAATATCGTGCGTCTTTAGATGCTTGCCGGTAATAGCCCCTTATAGGGGCTGTGCAAACCACCGGTTGAACCGGTGGTTATGATTTGTTTGTATAGCGAAACTATATTTTCTCCCCGAAAACGGGTTCTTTTCAAGCGGCGCGGGATGCGGTACAATAGAATCACAAAAGCGCTTTTGAATTTTTTTCAAGGAGGACTGTTTTATGTCCATCGGAACTACTATTAAGCAACTGCGCCGTGCGAAAGATCTCACCCAGGAAGATCTGGCGGAAGCATTGGGCGTCACGGGCAAAGCCGTTTCCCAATGGGAGTGCGACCGCACCTCCCCCGATATTTCCCAGCTGCCCGCGTTGTGCCATCTGTTCGATATCACATCGGATCAGCTTTTGGGAATTGATATCTCCGCCAAGATGAAGAAGATCGATGAACTCACCCAGGCCGCCGAAACGGTGGCAGAGAGCGGCGATCACAAAACATCCATCGAGATGTGGCTGGCGGGAATCAAGCAGTTTCCCGATTCCTACCGCCTGATGGGAAAGTATGTGGATGAGGTGTTTTTGTACGCCCACATGACGGATAACGAAAAAGAGCACAAGGAGCGCGCCCTTTCTTACATCGACAAAATCCTTGCGTCCTGCACCGACAGCCAGATCCGCAATGGGGCTATCATTACCGCCTGCATGTGGTATCCCCGTATTGGCAGAGTGGAGGAGGCACTGGAAATGGCGGACCGTCTGCCCCGGAACACCACCAAAAACGATATGCTCCGCCGCATCTACAAGGGTACGAAGAAGTACGAGCAGTGGCGGGAGAATATTATGTATCAGTTTACGAATTCTTGCTGCGACCTCTTTGATCTGGCCGATTGCAAAGACGATGACGGCAATCCCATCTACAGCGACGAGGAGAAGCTTCGCCTGTATGAAAAGCAGATTGCCCTGTTCAAAATATTCTTTGAGGACGGGGATTATATGTTCTATTCCCAGTTTTTGGAGTGTCCGTATGCGTGCATGGCGGACATCTACGCCAAGCGGGGCGAAACGGAGAGCATGTTGGCAACCGCCGATGCCGCCGCCGATTACGCCATTCAGTTTGACACCTACGATTACGAGGGCGCGCATACATCCCTGATCGCCAAAGGTGTGGTGGCCGGCGGCGTTTGGTGGCACGATATGCATAATCGCACGCACGCCCTGCTGGAGCATTTCACTACCGATGGGGCATATGCTCCCTACCGGGATCAGGCGGCGTTTCGCAAAATCATCGCCAAACTGGAACTCCATGCAAAATGATATCCGCCATCCCCCGAAGGGCTGCCGCATTTCCGTGCGGCAGTCCTTTTTTTGTGCCGCCCCCGCCCCCTTTTTCTCCCCCGAATCCCTTGACATCGGTGGACAAATCTATATAATTATAGATAAGTAATCCCGCGCATCAAAGGAGTGACTTTCTATGAAAAAATTCGCAGCGGTCATCGGATACGGCGGCATGGGCGGCTGGCATACCCAGCATCTCTTGAAGAGCGACGTGTTCGAATTAGCCGGCATTTACGATATAAAAGAGGAGCGGCGCGCCCTGGCCGAAAGCCGCGGCATCCATGCCTACGCCACCCGGGAGGAATTGCTGGCCGATCCCCGGATCGAGCTGGTCACCATCGCCACCCCCAACGATACCCATGAGGAGATCGCCATCGCCGCCTTGCGGGCGGGGAAGAACGTGATTTCCGAAAAACCGGTCACCTTGTCCATGGAGTCCCTGGAGCGGATGATCTCCGTGGCCGAGGAGTGCGGAAAAATCTTCACCGTCCACCAGAACCGCCGGTTTGACGTGGATTATCTGGCCATGAAGCAGCTCCACGACAGCGGCGAGATCGGCGACGTGATCCGCCTGGAATCCCGCGTCCACGGCTCCCGTGGTATCCCCTCCGACTGGCGGGGCATGAAGGAGTACGGCGGCGGCATGCTGTACGACTGGGGCATCCACCTGATCGATCAGGTGCTGATGGTGCTGGGCTGGGATGTGGATACCGTCCGCTGCCGGATGGATCACATCACCAATACGGAGGTGGACGACGGTTTTCAGTTGGAGATCACTTTCAAAAGCGGCGCTTTTGCTTATGTGGAACTGGGCACCTACAACTTTATCCCCCTGCCGCGTTTCTATATGAAGGGCACAAAAGGTACCGCCCTCATCACCGACTGGCGGGAGGAAACCCAGGTGGTCAAGTGCAAGCATTGGCATGAGAGCGAAGTCCTTCCCGTGGAAACAGCGGCCGGCCTCACCAAAACCATGGCCCCCCGGGACAGCGTGACCGTGGACGAGTACCGTCTGCCCCGTCCCGCGTCCGATGTCCACGATTATTACCGCAACATCGCCCAGGCCATCGACGGCCGGGCCACCCAGCTGGTCACCCATGAGCAGATGCGCATCGATCTGCGCCTGATCCAGTGCGCATTCGAATCCGCCGAGCGCGGCGAGACCGTTTCGTTCTGATTATCATTTGGAGGAATACATATATGCTTATTTCTACCCCTATTGGCGTTTTGAAGAAAAATTTCGGTATTCATGAGGCGCTTCGTATTCTGGCCCGCGCCGGATTCACCGCCTTTGACTTGACCGTGTTCGATATCGACGAGGACAATCCCCTGTACAACGAGGGATGGCAGGGATATCTGGATACCATCCTGGATGTGTGCCGGGAGTCCGGCATCGTGTGCAACCAGGCCCACGCCCCCTTCACCTCCCGGAAAATCGAGGTGCCCAAGAACGAGTGGTACAACACCCGCATCCAGGAGTGCATCATCCGCACCATCGAGGCCGCCGGCTATCTGGGCGCCAAGGTGGTTGTGGTCCATCCCATCACCTACAAGCGGTATCGGGATCACAAGGAATTCATGGACGAAAAGAACTTCGAGTTCTTCCGCTCCCTCGGCCCCCACGCCCACAAAGCGGGCGTGAAGATCGGCGTGGAGAATATGCTTCAGGTGGATGACGACGGCAAGATCATCGTGGCCCCCTGCAGCGATCCCGACGATTTCTGCCGCTACATCGATACGCTGGGCGATGACTTTACGGCTTGCCTGGATATCGGTCACTGCGCTCTCAACGGCCCCCGTCCCGCCCAGATGATCCATGCCCTCGGCGCCGATCGGCTGGGTGCGCTCCATGTGCACGATAACGACGGCAAGCGGGATATCCATCAGCTGCCCTATCACATGGCCATCGACTGGGAAGAGATTCTGGACGCCCTGGCCGACGTGGGCTACCGGGGCGATTTCACCCTGGAGGCGGATACTTTCTACGGCCGACTGCCGAAGGAACTCCTGGAGGATGCCGCCGGCCATATGGCAAAGGTATCCCATCATATGGTGAACCACATTCTGACCCGCCGAGGTGAGAAAGCATGATCGTTTCCACCCAAACCATGCCCATCGCGGACCGGATCGGTACGGCCGAGGCGATCCGTCTTTTGGCGGCGGCGGGATTTGACGCCTACGATATCACCTTGAACGTGATCGACGGCAATCCCATTTTCGGGGAGAATTACAAGGAATATCTGGCCTCCCTGAAGGCGGCGGCGGACGAGGCGGGGATCACGTGCAATCAGTCCCACGCACCCTTTTCCTCCCGGCGGGACGATTCCCCGAAGAACGAGTATTACAACGAGCACATCTTCGATTGGCTCGTCCGCGCACTTGAGGCGGCGGCCTATCTGGGGGCGAAGAACATCGTGGTGCACCCCATCAATTATATGACCTACCGGGGCAACGCGGCCTATCTGAAGGATATGAATATGGATTTCTACCGGGCGCTGGCGCCCCATGCCAAGCGGGTGGGGATCCGCATCGCCCTGGAAAATACGGGGCAGTGGGATGCCCGCCGGGGCATCTTCGTGGATTCCGTCTGCGCCGATGTGCGGGAGCAGATCGACTATCTGGATACGTTGGCGGACGACTGCTTTGTGGCCTGCCTGGATCTGGGACACTGCGGCCTTTTGGGCCACGAGGTCACCGATTCCATCCGTGCCCTGGGGGCGGATCGGCTGGGTGCGCTCCACGTCCACGACA
Source organism: Clostridia bacterium (assembly GCA_017468385.1). Taxonomy (GTDB): domain Bacteria; phylum Bacillota; class Clostridia; order Oscillospirales; family CAG-272; genus SIG701. Next base: position 17,454 of record JAFUIQ010000057.1, on the reverse strand, counting down.
ACGATTTCCGTGGGGACAATCACACCGCACCCTTCTTGGGCAAGATCGAGTGGCTGCCCGTTCTGAAAGCCCTCGCGGATATCGGCTATCGGGGCGATTTCACCTTTGAGTGCTATTCCTTTTTCCGGTCCTGTCCCACGGAGGTTTTGGGAGAGGCGGCACGGTATCTGTGCAGCCTGGGCCGGTATATGACCAAGCATATTGCGCAAATTTAATCATAAACGAGGTAAAGAATTATGTTGAAGATCGGTGTACAGTCGGCAAGCTGGTACAATCGGGAGGATCCTCTCGCATCCTTTGAATACATCAAGAGCTGCGGCTTTGATGCGGTGGATTTCAATATTGACGGTTATGTGAGCACGTCCAAACTGAATAAGGAAGGCTTGCAGGAAACCTTTTTTGATCAGTCCATCGAGGAGATTCTGGCCTATTTCACTCCCCTGAAGGAAGCATCGGAGAAGACCGGCGTGGAGATCTCCCAGATGCACGCGCCGTTCCCGGCCTGCATTGTGGGCAATGAGGAATTGAACGAATACATCCGCATGATCCTGGACAAATGTTTTGCCGTCTGTGAATATGTAAAATGCCCCGCCATCGTAGTCCATCCCATCGGCGGCAACACCAAGGACGAGGAATGGGCGAACAACCGGGACATGTACGGTAAGCTGATCCCCATCATCAAGAAATACAAGGGCGTAAAAATCTGCCTGGAGAATTTGTTCACCACCCGTCCCAACCGGATCGAGGAGGGCAAACTCAACTCGGCAGAGGATATGGCCGTGCTGATCGACGAGCTGAACGAAAAGGCCGGCGGCGATTATTTCGGCTTCTGCTTCGATGTGGGACACGCGATTCTGCTCCGCAAGAATATCCGGGACTATCTGGTAACTCTGGGTCACCGGGTGACCATCCTCCACCTCCACGACAACAACGGCGTGGACGATCTGCATATGCCGCCCTACTCCTGCCTGGCCAGCGGCCGGTATCACGTCTGCAACTGGGATTCCTTGGTGGAGGGCCTCGCGGAGATCGGATACCGCGGCGTTTTGGCTTTTGAGACCTTCCGCGTGTTCTCTGCCTATCCGGCGGACGTGCGCACCGATGTTTTGAAAATGATCGCTTCCATCGGCCGCAGCTGGTCCAAGCGGATCGAGGGCACTTGCGCAGAGTAAAGCAATGGTCGCAGCACAGCCGCGCAAGTGCGCGAGAATTTCCGTGACCGAAAATTCTCCGAGGTGCGGCGAGGATTGTACTTGCGCAGAGTAAGCGACTTCGACAAAGTCGAAGTCGGTTGAGCCTGCCGCGATGACAAGTATGTCATCGTTCCGCTAAAGCGGAATGCCGGCAGTCTCACAGCCGCGCAAGTGCAGTGAAGCGAAAGTTGTGTTGAAAAGTAAAAAACTGACGCCATTGGCGTCAGTTTTTTGTTTCCCGATAATATCCCGCCCGCATACAGCGGCGGCACAATTCCTCCGTGCATCGGTGGGCGGTGAATCCTTCGTAGATGGCCCGCGCCCGAGGGGAGGACAGAATCTCCGTGAGTGATTGGCGGAACAGATTTCCCAGAGGAATGTCCCCGTTATGATCCAGACAGCAGGGTACCACCGTGCCGTCGCAGAGTACGCCGATCTGATCCCGGAGACCGTAGCAGAATCCCACATCGGAGAGAATCTCCCCGGCGGGATCGGGCCAGTCGAATTTCTCGCCCCATTCCAGAAATACCCCCGTGCGCATCCGGTATCCCGATCGGGTGACGGCCCACTCCCCGGGGAACGCCCGATGCAGGGCGGCGAGGATCGCTTCGTTTTTCTCGTGGAGGGCACCCTCCGCCCGCCCGTCCCGGTTCCACAGCCGGAGCACGGCAATCGTCCCCCCATTCGCCGCGTTGGCGGCGAAGGCAAGGCATCCGTCGATGTAGGAATCAAAAGACATCCCCGGCGGATTGGCCTCAAAGGCATGGAGGGAAATGCTCACCTTGTGGGGTTTGGCGGAAAGGATCGCCTGTCCCCTGCCGGGGAGCAGAGTGCCGTTGGTGGTGATCACGGATTTCATCCCCAAATCCGCCGCCATCTCCATAAAGCGGGGCAGCAGGGGATGGGCGGTGGGCTCTCCCATCAGATGATAATACAGGTACTCCGCCCAGGGAGCGACGCGGCCGGCCAGGATGGAAAACTCCTCCTCGCTCAGCGAGTGGGGCTTTCGCGTAGTGCCGGGGCAAAAGGCACAGCGGAGATTGCACACGTTGGTGATCTCCAGATAGACTTTGCGATGATTGGCCATGGGACGCTCCCCCCTTTCGTGATTTTTCTTTAGTATACCCGATGCCGCCCCGTCTGTCAAGCGAGGGGAACGGGGGAAATCCGAAAAAGCGGCTGATGGCGGCGGAAGGCGGCGGCAGGCCTGCCTTGCGAGAGGAAATTTAATTCTCAATCACCTTTTGTGTTCCTGCTGCCGTGAACCAAAGCAAAGCCTCCCTTTACACACAAGGGAGGCTCATTACCGCCCGACAGTTCACCTGAAAGGTGTAACACACTATACCTTGCAGGCAAGGCGTGTGAAAAGGAGTACGAACAAAACTGTCCGTACTCCTTTTGCTTTGCGGCAGGTAAAAACTGCTTTATGGAAGGCTCCCCTTGCGATGCTTTTTCGTTGCCTTATGATACTGCAAAAATATTATTTGTTGTTCGTGTGTAGGTTGTAGAACGCCTGTCGGTATTTTGTGGGCGAAATCCCTTCGTGGTATTTGAAATATTTTAGAAAATACTTGTAGTCGCCAAAGGAGTATCGTGCCGCGATATCGACAAGGGACATACTTTCATTTATGAGGTCATTTTTGATCCTTTGCATTTTCATAGCATCGATGTACGCCTTCAGACCGTCAGGGTAAAACATTTTGAAAACTCTGTTCAGATAATCCTCGTTGTAGTTGAACTGACGCGCAACGTCCGCTACCTTGATGGGAAGATCGCAGTTTATCCGTACCCATTCCTTAACTGCGGAGAAAAGACGGTGATTCGACGCGCCTGCGCGCAGATCCTCGGCGTTCAATTCGATTATCAGTAGTCGGATGAGATAGTCGACGCACTCCTGCGGATAGCCTTCAGTAGTTGCGTAATGAAGGAGCTGACGGGCGATCAGCTCTGCCTGAGCGATATTTTCGGGACGAAGATATACGGGCGGAAGCTCGCCATCTTCGGCGCCGCTTAAATGTAGCCAATAAAATGAAACGTTATTGTCGCTGATCCTCGTTCCACCGTGATGAACTCCCGGAGATATACGAAGAACGTCGCCGGGAGTAAGAGTGTATTCCCGTTCGTCAAGCGCAATATGCACCGTACCTTTTGTAACGATGATGATCTCGGTATTGTCGATAGTGCGTTCGGGGTGTTTCCACTTTCCGCGAGAAATAAATTTTCCACCATGGATAAAATGAATCTTATCGTACATGGTCGGATTTTTGCTCCTATTATACTTATAATGCCGTTGTAAGTTTTCGGATGATCTATTATAATTGTACCATAGCGAAAGGTCAGAATCAATACCTAAAAGAATTTTATATGAAAGGAATCCGAGTTATGATAAGAACGGTTGAATTCTCAAAAACGGACATCACGGGCGGATTTTGGAAGCAAAAGCAGGACCTTGTGAGAAAGACATCCATCAAAGCCGTCTATGATAGATTCAAAGAAACGGGCAGATTTGACGCAGTCAAATGCGACTGGAAAGAGGGGATGCCTCTCAAGCCACACTTTTTCTGGGATTCGGACATAGCAAAGTGGATGGAGGGTGTTGCGTATCTGACCGAAAAGAAGAGAGAACCCCGTCTTGAAAAGCTGGTGGACGAAACTGTTGACCTGATCGAGAAGAATCAAGGGGCAGATGGTTATTTCAACATATATTTCACAGTTGTAGCTCCTGAGAGCCGTTTCAAAAACAGAGATTGGCACGAGCTCTACTGTGCGGGACACCTTATGGAAGCGGCGGTGGCGTATTACAAAGCCACAGGGAAACGCAAGTTCCTTGATATTATGTGCAAGTATGCCGACTATATCGAGAAACGCTTCAAAATAGATAAGGATACGGAATTTGTGACACCGGGACACGAGGAAATCGAGCTTGCGCTGGTGCGTCTTTACGAAGAGACGGGAGAGAAGAGATATCTGGAGCTTTCGGAATTCTTTATAAATTCTCGCGGAAAGCAGGACGAGATGCTCGATGGTCGGATAAACAATAGGTATAATCAGTCACATCTGCCGGTAAGAGAGCAGACGACGGCTGAGGGACATGCGGTAAGGGCGGTATATCTCTACTGCGGTATGGCAGATATAGCCTATCACACAGGTGACGCCGAGCTTAAGAAAGCCTGTGAAACGATATTTAATAACATTGTAGAAAAGAGAATGTATATCACCGGCGGTATAGGCTCATCCTCATGCGGAGAAGCGTTTACCGTTGATAATGACCTTTCAAATCTTCTTGCTTACACAGAAACTTGCGCGGCTCTCGGACTTGCACTGTTTGCCAACAGGATGCTTAGATTCGAGGCTGACTCCAAATATTCCGATACGGTGGAAAGAGTTATCTACAACGGCTTTATGTCGTCCCTGTCGCTGGACGGAAAGTCTTTCTTCTATGAGAACCCTCTTGAGGTCATTCCGTATCTTCACACTCGCGATAAGAGCAACCATGCAGGTATGATCCACTGGCCTCCAATGCAGCGTTCAGAGGTTTTCGGTTGCTCCTGCTGTCCGCCTAATATTACCAGATTTATTCCGTCAATAGCCAATATGTTATATTCCGAGAGCGAAAATACGATTTACGTTCATCAGTTTATGCAGAGTAGAACAGAGATCGAAAGAAGCGGAAAAACTATCGTTATCGAACAGAAGACAAGATATCCCGAAAACGGAAAGGTCGAGATAAAGGTCAGCGGAGGAGATACGCGTTTGGCGGTCAGAATCCCCGGCTGGTGCGACAGCTACGAGGGAGAGACGGTAAAGGGATACGCGTACTTCGATGTAAAAGAAGGTCAGACGCTTGCATTTGACTTCAATATGAGGGTCAAGCTTATTGAGGCGCGTCCCGAAGTGATATTTGATTGCGGAAGGTTTGCTGTAATGCGCGGCCCGATCGTCTACTGCATGGAAGCGGTAGACAACGGCGATATACTCAGAGATATACGTCTGAGCGCACGTTCGCGCTTTAAGTACGGCAAGCACCAGGAGCTGGGCGTACCTAAGCTTACTGTCAAAGCATATAGAAGGCAGCGGGACGACGGTGGTCCGATGTACTATGAGAGAAAAGAGCAGCTCATCGAAACGGAAGCAACATTGATCCCGTACTACGCTTTTGCAAACCGAGGAACGACGGAAATGCAGGTTTGGCATTTTGTGAAATAATTAAAGGGAGGCTCTTTAGCGCCTGACAGTACACCTAAACGGTGTAACACGCTATACCTTGCAGAGCAAGGCGTGTGAAAAGGAGTACGAACAAAATTGTTAGTACTCCTTTTGTATTTTGGCAGGTAAAACCTGCTTTATGAAAAGCACCCCCTCGGTGTCCTTTTTTAGTCCAATTATTTTCCGCCTTCCGCCAATTCCACGAAAGCGGGATCGTCGCGGACGAAATCAAAGCATTTGTTCTTCATGAAGGTCAGAACGTTTTGCTGATTTGTCGCGGTGTAGTTTTTTGAGAATGAAGCCGTGTCGGATGTGGCGGCATTCACAAGCACACTGGTGTAATGTTGCTCGCCCGCAGGCAACTCATCATAGCATTTCGCGTGATGCATGGCCATCTTCAACGCCTGAATGGTTTCCTCCCGATTCTGCAGCTTTGCATAACCCCACGCCATATTGGAATAGATATTCTGGATCCGGCAGTGGAAGAACAGATAGTTTCCGTCGTAGATCAGCGCTTCCCACAAAGCGAGGGCGGCGCGGCACGCCCGGATTTTCTCTTCTTCGTTGGGATACTGCCCGTAGTACAGATTCATGGTGAGAAGATCCATGTAGTCCAAGTTGTTCCGATGCTTGACGGCGCGCTTTTTTTCCTTGCTTTCCTCAGTGAAATAGGCGGATTCCAGCAGTTCCTGGCGGCTGGTAAACATACACCCCGCCATATTGGCGTATTGCACCGCCTTTTCTTCGTTGGCGATGGACAGATCCTTGTGGGAGTGCATGTGCACCAAACACTGAATAGCAGAATCCCGTATATCGCTGTCGGTGCAGTCCCGCAGAATCCGCTCGGAAATGGCCACACATTCCTTGGCGTTGTTCTCGATTTCCTCCGAGTCTCCTCCGCTGTAAACCGCTTCATGCAACGCATGAGCCAGACTGCTCAGACAATGGAAATCGCCGGGGTACTTCTGCACGGCTTCCCGCCACAAAGCCGCCTGCTTTGCCACCTCACCCCGATTGGCGTATTCCCGATCCAGTCGGTCGTATTCCTCCATGGCTTTTTCCTTGTCCCCGGAGGTTCTGTCGAACAATTCGTCCAGCGTGATAGAAAAGAAATTCGCCAAAGACAGAATGGTGGCAATATCCGGCACGGTTTTGCCGCTCTCCCACTGGGAGACGGCAGATACGGATACATTCAGATATTCCGCCAGCTGCTCCTGGGTCAGATCCAGTGCCTGCCGCTGTTTTTTGATGATGGAACCGATTTTCATAGTAGGATATTCTCCGTTAGTCAGATTCAAAAGCGCTTTTGTACCTCTATTATAGCACATCAAGCGGGCATGGCAAGAGAGCCGTTCTGAAACAGGATATAAGCGGCGGTGAAATTTTTAAGCAAAAGTGAAAAAAGGACACCGTGCGGTGTCCTTTTATTCAATCCCCATACACGGACGTAATTCCCAGATATTCCTCCAGACACAGCCCGCTTTCGTGGATAGCGGCGGCTTTTTCCTTGCCGATATACCGCACGTGCCACGGCTCGTATACGTATCCCGTGATGTCTTCTTTATCCTTCGGATAACGAAGGATAAATCCGTATTTGTGGCAGTTTTCCGCGAGCCAGATTCCCTCCGGGCTCTCGCCGAAGGCGAAGGTCAATTCGTTCAGATCGAAGGCCAGACCGCTCTGGTGCTCCGAGTGCCCCGCTCGGGCGGAATAGCGGTCGGCGGCTTCCTGTCCGTCCCGCGCCGCGTATCCGTTGTAGATGTAGCGCTGGTCGTAGTAACTCCGATAGGAGGATTTCACCCACAACGTCAGCCCTGCCGCCTTGGCATCGGAGAACATGGTGCAGATGTGGGCAAATGCCTCCTGATCCATGCCCGGCGCGAAACTTTTCGGCAGAGGATACGTTTTGTTGGCGATCAGAATCCCGTCTATGTAGGTGCACTCGTCCTCCCCCACCACCGTCACGGTGACCGCGTCGGTCACCGCGGGATTCTGGGCTGACGCGGCGGTAATCGTGCAGGTGCCTTGCGCCACGCCCGTGATCACGCCGTTTTCATCCACCACGGCCACGGCGGGATCGGATGTGGTCCACAAAAGGGACGGATCCGCCGCGTCGGCGGGAGAAACGGTGGCCTGGGGGGCGACGGTTTCCCCGGCGTGAAAGGACACGTCGTGAATACGGAGCGCGATTTCCGCCACATCGATGACGGGCGGCTCCGGGGCGGTAGTTTCCTCCGGGGCGGTGGTGTCGGGAATTTTCGTTTGCGCCGGAGCGGTGTCGGCGGCAGATAGGGGCGGCAGGAGATCTGCCGGCACCTCGGGGGGATTTGTCCCACATCCGGCCAGCCACACAAGGGATACAATGACACACCAAATCTGTTTGTATCTCACATTTTCACCGCCTTTCCGCTATGCATTACCTGTATTATATCATGGGAAAAGCGGACGCGCAAGGGAGAGGGAATTTCTTTTTGGCTCATCTTGCAAACGGAGCGGATGTGTGCTACAATAATCGTGAATCATCTCCGAAAGGACGCCCACAATGACACACGAATATATCCCCGATCTGCCCCGGCTGGAAAAACAGCTGATTGCCATCATGGCCCGGGCCGCGGATCGGATCAAGCACAGCCCCTTTGCAATCGATGAAAAGGATGGCCCGGCCAATATTGTCACCACCAACGACGTGGCCTGCCAGCAGTTTCTCTACGGGGAACTGGGGCCGCTGATTCCCCAGGCGGGATTCCTCGGTGAGGAAAATCTGCAGGACGTGGCCCATCCCCTTCTGTGGGTGATCGACCCCATTGACGGCACCGCCAACTACGCCCGGGGCATCGCGGATTGCGCCATCTCCGTGGCGCTGGTGCAGGGTAAGACTCCCTTGGTGGGCGCGGTGTACAATATTTTCACCGGGGAGGTGTTCTCCGCCACCCGCGGCGGCGGTGCCCGCCGGAACGGCAAGCCCATCTCCGTGTCCGGTCGGGATTTTTCCGCCGGTCTTCTGTGCACGGCCATGAGTGTCTATAACAAATCCCTGGCCCGCACCTGCGATAAGATCATCTACGACGCCTATATGGAGTGCAACGACGTGCGCCGCTTCGGCACCTGCGCTCTGGAATTGTGCTATCTGGCGGCGGGACGGTGCGATTTGTATTTTGAGATGCGGGTGTTCCCCTGGGACTATGCGGCAGGATATCTGATTTTGCAGGAAGCCGGCGGCGTGCTGACGGGATTTGGCGGGGAGGAAGTGTCGTTCACCCGTCCCATCATGCTGATCGGCGCCAACAATCGGAAGAATTACGATCGTCTGCGGGCCATCGTGGAAAAGCACATGGATCATCTGCCGTATACGGAGTAAAAAGAGCAAAAGCAGGCATAAAGCCTGCTTTTTGTTTTGCTCTGCGAGTACGCCAGCTCTGCCACAAGCGGCAAGGTGTACATCTACGGTCACACGCTGATTTCCCAGGGAAATTCGTGGTACTACCTTTACAACGCCCACGGCGATGTGGTAAAATATGTTAACGCCAATGGTGCGGTGCTGAAGTCCTATGACTACGATGCGTTCGGTGAGGAGGCCGACCCCAGCACCACCGACACCAACCCCTTCCGCTACGCGGGCCAGTATTTCGACGATGAGACGGGTACGTATTATCTCCGCGCACGGTATTATAATCCCGGCAATGGACGGTTCACCCAGCAGGATGCATGGGGATACGGCGATCCCGCCGACCCGTTGAGCCTGAACCTGTATGTGTATTGCTACGGAAATCCGGTCAAATACTATGACCCAGCGGAAACATTCCTGTTGAGACTGTTGCTGACGTGCTCGGAGCAGTAGGGAGCCTTGTTGACTTTATTAGAGTCCCTTCGCTATGAATGCGTTATATTTGCTGTGGGACGTAGCCTCTATCGCGGTTCCCTATGTGCCGGGGTCCTATGTGGCAAAAGTAGCAAAGACAACTGCAAAAATCATAGATAAAATTGATGATGCCAAAGATTGGCTCAAAGCGATTAGTAAAGTTGATAATATAGCTGATTTCGCCCAAGATTTCCTGAAGACACACGATCGAATTGCAGGCAGTTACAAGGATTTGAAAAAACTGGTTAAAAAATTAGGTGTAAAGGGGTTGGAAGTACATCATCTCATTGAGAAAAGATTTGCAGGCCTTTTGAACGTTAAAGAAAATGCAATCCTATCGGTAGCATTGGATAAAGATACGCATCAAAAAATAACCAATGCATTTAGGCAAGTAATTGGTTATGTTGGTGACAAAAATCCCAAAATAACAACCAATGTGGATATTCAAGAACTATGGCTTGCGATTGTTAAAGTGTATTCTGGGGAGTTGGATGGTCCTGATTTGCGTGTGTATTTAGGCCCACTCAAAGAATGGTTCATAAAGAATGTGCCAAATGTCAGGGGTATAACCGATTGGGGGGGATATTGACATGAAACGGGCAACACTTCTGGTAATGATTGGTTCGCCAAGTTCTGAAGTATATGAAAAATTCAAAGACAAAGTTCCGATAGAATTTGCCAATGAGTATCAATTCAACGGGGCTCAGTTAGCGCTGCCTTTGGAGCCGGATTCTCAAGACTTATATGATGCTATACAGTTTGCGGAAAGCAGAGGAGGACATCCACAATTGTTTTCCAAAGTAGCATATACGAAAAAGGAGATGGAAAACTGGCCATGGTATGTGCCTGTGCTGCCCTGTCCTTTGGAATTGGAAGGAACGCATCCGGTAGATTACGGGACAAAGTATGAGGACGGTTGCCGGCATTGCGGCTTGGGTGCCACACCGGTCGGTGATGTATATGTGAACCGCAGATTTATCAAAAAGCGAAGAATGGGGAATCTTGCTCCGGGATTTTTTGTATCCAAAGATGTGAAAGAAATTCTGGAGGAACATAAACTTACGGGGATATCCTTTGACCGCAGATTGAGAGACTATAAAGGGCGTGAATTCGATGAGTATTATATAATGACGATTCATAATGTTTTGCCGCCTTTGAGCAAAACCACCCTTTTAAAGCCAGGTAGATTGATAAATGAAACCTGTGGTCACCGCATCACATATCTTCAGTCGGACTTGCAATATGAATCCGAGAAACTGGCGGACGCTTTGGATTTTAATCTTACGCAGGAATATCTCAACAACTGGAAGGAGCAATATATTGTTCTTTCAGCGAGAGCCCGTCAGATTCTTCGAAAGAATAGAGTTTTTGTGCACTATTATACCCCTGTCGCACTTCTCTGATCAATTGATTGAAGATTATCGGAACGCCGCTGGTATCAGCGGCGTTCTTGTCATCTATATGACTTCGCCACCTACGACGAGCGGGTCAATGTCCTGACGGAAACCACAGGCACCACGGTCAATACCTATACCTACGACCATTGCAACAACCGTATCAGCCATACCCTCACCGTCGACAGCACAGTTATCTCGGCGGAGAGCTGCACCTACGACCAGCGCGGCCGCCTGACGTCCGTCAGCAGTGCCCAGGGCAAGACCACGTACGGATACGATGGGAACAACGCCCGCATATCCGAAACTACGACAACCGCCGACGAAACCAGCCAGATTGTGTCTACTACCTATTCGTACGCGGCACCCGGCGTGCTGACAAGCATCCAAAGTGTCAACGGAAACGGTGCCATTTTGGCGAATACGGTGTACTCCTACTACATGGATGGCAATATCCATACGGAAACGGATCATTTGGCGGGAACCGCCGCCACCTACACCTACGATAAGGCGGGACGTCTGAAAACGGAAGTGTCCTCCGCGGGATCCTATTCCTATACCTATGACTTCTCCGGAAACCGCGCCACCATGACGGAGAACGGCACCACCACCACGTACACCTATGACGAGAACAACCGCTTGCTCAGAGAGAGCAAACCCGGCTCTATCATTACGTATACCTACGATGCCAACGGCAATCTGCTGACCGGCGACGGTGCCACCTACACCTACGACGCCCGCAACCGCCAGGTTGGCTACGTGAAGGGAAGCGATTTCGCCACCTATACCTACTATCCCAGCGGATTGCGCAAGACGAAAACCACCGCCCTCGCCATCAGCAACTACATCTGGGACGGCAGTAACATGATCTGCGAGTACGCCAGCTCCGCCACCAGCGGTAAGGTGTATACCTACGGCCATACGCTGATTTCTCAGGGCACTTCGTGGTACTACCTTTACAACGCCCACGGCGATGTGGTAAAATATACTAACGCTAATGGTGCGGTTCTGCAGTCTTACGACTACGATGCGTTCGGTGAGGAGGCCGACCCCAGCACCACAGACGCCAACCCCTTCCGCTACGCAGGCCAGTACTTCGACGACGAAACGGGCACGTACTATCTGCGGGCAAGATACTATAATCCCGGCAATGGACGGTTTTCACAAGAGGACACCCATTGGAACACCGGAAATATGCTCTACGGCGACGATCCGCTCAAGTTGGGCGAGTATCTGAAGCCGAGTATGGATGCAATCCTACAGAGCAGTAATTTGTATGCGTATTGCGGAAATAATCCGGTTGCCTACATTGATACTTCTGGGAACATATTTATGTTAGTTGCTGGTGCTGTTGGAGCGGTTTTAGGAGGCATCATTGGAGCAATATGTTCATGTGCTAAGCATGGGGAAATACGTTGGCAAGATGTTGCTATAGGTGTTGTTGGAGGAGGAGTTGGAGGATTAACTCTCGGTGCTGGAGTAGCATATATTGCGGCTGGCAGTATAACAGCATCTACTGCAGCTGTTGTTCTTGGCGTGCAGCTAAAAGTGGCTGGTATTGTAACTGCGGGGTATGCTTCCTTCGAGGCATTTAAAAGAGTATATGGAAGTGCAGGACCGGGTAAAGCTTGGCATCATATTGTCGAACAGACAACCGCTAATATTAACAGGTTTGGTGCGGAAATGATACATAATGTTCAAAACATAGTTAAAATTCCTCACGGTGCAGGACAACTTCATAATATGATAAGCGGACATTATTCATCCATTCAAAGCTTCACCAATGGTATGACAGTAAGGGCGTGGCTTTCAACACAGAGTTTTGAAGCACAATTAAATTATGGTCTTGAAATACTAACGAAGTATGCGAAGCAATTAGGTGTTACAATTGAGTTTGTTAAATAAACCGAAAGAGGTGGCATGATTGTTAGAAGAGTATCATGAAACAAAAAAACTTCCATATGAGATTCAAATTTGGAATAAGTTTGTCGATTTGGTGACATCCCAAAATTTTATCGATTTGTCAGAAAAACAAAGAATGGTATCACTGGTTTTTTGGTACGATGCAGAGGTCAATAATGGAGGACACTCTGGTTATTTTGAGTGTAATCCTGGTGTGAAAATGGAGGATTTAATTCGCGCCCTAAATGAAGTGGGAGCATCTTTGTTTATTCCAAACGTTACACATGCTTTTTTGCACGGAAAAAATGATGATTATGTGGAAGACGATAAAACATTTGGAGAGTTTGTACCGGCTCTTACCCAACTACTCCAAGAATATGTTGCAATACATGCGAATGATCTGGGGATTACATTGGATTAATTATATGAGAACATCTAAAAATTGCACAACACATTTATTGTGAGTTGTGCAATTTCAGATGGCGAGTTTAATTTAATACGTATTCTTGTGTAGGGGCAGATTATCTCCATCAGCAACTACATCTGGGACGGCAGTAACATGATCTGCGAGTACGCCAACTCCGCCACCAGCGGCAAGGTGTACATCTACGGTCACACGCTGATTGCGCAGGGGAATTCGTGGTACTACCTTTACAACGCCCACGGCGATGTGGTAAAATATACTAACGCCACAGGTGCAGTGCTGCAGTCCTACGACTACGATGCGTTCGGTGAGGAGGCCGATCCTAGCACCACCGACACCAATCCCTTCCGCTACGCGGGCCAGTATTTTGATGATGAAACAGGCACATACTATCTCCGCACACGGTATTATAATCCCTCGACCGGCAGATTCACCCAGCAGGACAGTTGGGGCTATGCGGATCCCGCCGACCCGCTCAGTTTGAATCTGTATGTGTATTGCTACGGAAATCCGGTCAAATACTATGACCCGAGCGGAAATATTCCTGTTGAGACTGTTTTCGATTTAATTGGCATCGGAATCAGTGCATATCAATTTTTTGATGACCCCAGTTGGGGGAATTTTGGTAGTCTCCTTTGGGACGTTGGTGCTTTCTTTATACCGTATGCTCCGGGCTCGTATGTTACCAAACTTGACGATGGCGTTGACCTGGTACGCGGCGTAACCAAGACTGTCGGAACTGCCCATGATGTAGGCAAGGCAACCAAAAAAAGTGTTTGGGCGATGAAGGCTTTCGACCGTGGCTGGGAGATCGAACGCAGACTGGGAGGATGGTGTAATAATTTCCCGACTATTGACTGGGCGGATATGGATGAGGCAGCAGGACTGTTGAAAAATATAAAGAGTATCAAGTCCATAGATCTTAATGCCAAAACATATCAGGATACGAGTAAATTGTACAACACATTAAAAAGATATGTTGACAAACTTGTTGATTTCAATGGAGCAAAGTACAAGGGTATAAACTGGACTGTTCAAACCGGTACACCAAGAACATTGGAAATTGCGATCCCCTCATCTTCTATGACCAAGGAGCAGGCAGAGGTTTTTGAAAAAATCATAGAGTATGCCCAAGAAAATGGTGTGAAAGTGATAAAAAGAATAATTGATTAATTAAGGTGAGAAATAAAATGGATATGAATTTACAAGAACTAAGGACACTCCAAATACTCGTTGATAAAGATGATAGGTTAGCAATCTTTTCAATGACTAAAAACCCTAAAAAAATTGAGGGAGATGTTTGGTCACCTGTCTGGCTGGCTGCAAAGAATCCTATTGAACTGCAGCCTCCGTTCACGGTAGACGAATTAGCCGATGCATTAGAACGTAGTATGAATGCCTGGGGAACAGGGGAACCGATTTTTGAAGATCGGATTTCTTTAACAGAGTATTACTACAAGATCAAAGGATTCAAAAAGGCTTCGTTAGGAACAAAATATGTTGGTTTGGGATGGAAACCTGGACTTGGCAAATTTATTTCCATTATGCTCCCTATGAAAACAAAACGCTGTTATATAGGAATCGAATTACAAAATCTATCCGATGATGCAACTTGGAAAGATTTTGCCAATGCACTTCTCGAATTACTGAGTATGGATCTCACACAGCTTTCAAGTTATAAAACTTATAAAAGGCAGTTAAACATTTCTTCTGATTAATTGCACAGATGAAGAACTAGGCATACGCTGTTAGGTATAGGAACAACGTTGTTTCCCCATAGTCTCACTGGCAAGGTGTACATCTACGGCCACACGCTGATTTCCCAAGGCAATTCGTGGTATTACCTTTACAACGCCCACGGCGATGTGGTAAAATATATCAACGCCAATGGTGCGGTGCTGAAGTCTTATGACTACGATGCGTTCGGTGAGGAGGCCGACCCCAGCACCACCGACACCAACCCCTTCCGCTACGCGGGCCAGTATTTCGACGACGAAACGGGCACATACTATCTCCGCGCACGGTATTATAATCCCGGCAATGGACGGTTTTCACAAGAGGACACCCATTGGAACACCGGAAATATGCTCTACGGCGACGATCCGCTCAAGTTGGGCGAGTATCTGAAGCCGAGTATGGATTCAATCGTACAGAGCAGTAATTTGTATGTGTATTGCATGGGAAATCCGGTGCGATTCTATGACCCATATGGTGCAGATTTTTGGGATGTACTTTGGGGGTGGTGTGAGGCCACTATTGATAATTCTCTTGCTGGGGCTGGACTCTTAGCTTTGGCTTCTGGTGGAACCGCTGGTGCCGGGAGTGTTGTAATTGCCGGTGTAGGTGTTGTTGGTACAGCTGAGGTAGCCTATGGTGCCTTTGTTTTTCGTGAAGCTACTGGAAATTTAGCCGGAGATATAAATAAACTAAAGTGGCAAAAAATGAGGAGCAAAAAGGCTGAAAAATTAGCCCTTGAATTGGGTTATGTGAAGGTTAAAGGGCGATTCTCAAACGGTCAGCCTATATTCTACAATAAAAAAACAGGGACGTATATAACTCCTGATGTTGGTTCTGGAAATGATGCAGGTTCACATAATGGTGGCGTGTGGAAAATGGCAAAATCAATAGAAGGATTGGGTAGTAAGAGTACTCGGATGGGGACATATGATAGATATTTAAATAGAATTGGTGATTAAATGAAACGATACTTTCTTACCAAATGGAATCCAGCTTATCTGGATGAATATGGAACTTTACCAAGCAAATACAATGAATGGAGTAGTATTTCCGATATTGGTAAAATGCAGAATGGAGAAGTCCTCACCGAGGAGGAATATATTCACACAGAAAATGCGATTATTTCCTCTCTGATATCCATGATGCAGGATATGGGTATATCCGTTTTATACACCATGCATCTGGAAAAAAAATCCGACCTTGGGGATTATCTAAAAAAAAGTGAATCCTATCATGCTTTATATACCAATCATATGAAGGAAGTGTTCCTTAAAATTACCGAAGGGATGCCTTTAGACGGCCAGGATCTTGCAGATGCTATGCGGCTCATTCTTCGAGAGCATTTCTGGTGTGGCCTATATGCACGGACTTCTCATTTTTTGGTGCGCTTCTGTTATGATTTGGATGTGGATATAGTTTGCATGGGTTTGTCCGAGCCGATTCTATCCAATATTCAAACAAAAGGACTGTATATCCGGGTTGTAGAAGAATATATGTGAATTTTCCCAATAACGTAGCAATTATTGCATATTACAGTAGTGTTTATGCGGTGTTAAGTTTGAATTCTGTTGTCTGACAAATCCATGACTTAACAGCAAATCGTTTAGCTCTCGCCATCAGCAATTACATCTGGGACGGCAGTAACATGATCTGCGAGTACGCCAGCTCTGCCACCAGCGGCTACCGTTTGGCCGACTTGGCAAAGCCAAGTCGCATAGTCGCATTGCGCCCTGCCGGTTGCACTGCTCCTTTGCGCTGCACACTCGTCCCGGCCGCTTCCTCTGCCACCGGCAGCGCGGTCGGGTCTCGCCCTGGTCCCTCACGTTGCGCCGGGACAGGCAAGAGGCCGCTGGTTCAACCGCAACGCTGGTGCAAAAAGAAACGGACGCAAGCGCGTCCGTTTCTTTTTGGTCGGAGTGACTGGATTTGAACCAGCGGCCTCTTGGTCCCGAAGGGTCAAGAAACTGTTTTTTGGGCGATTTGCGGCCGTTTCCGCCTCTTTCCGCTCGGGTAAAGATGCTCTTGTGCACTCTTTCGTCCGTTGTTTCCATGTGTTCCGGATCTGTTTATGGTCAAATATGTGGTCGTGCAATAGATCACGGTGCAGTGGTTGGGGGCAGTAGTCAAAGAATTATGGAGACGAAGATTTTCATCCTCACAGGAGGTTGATGTGTTTCAGGAAGTGTGGTATACTTTCTTAAGAACCGTGTTAGGTACAAACATCGAAAGGAACGTAGTCAATTAAAGAAGCCGCAAATCGGATAATACCAATACCATGGATGCGCTGATCATAGCCGCGGCAGGGGTACTGGAAGAGAAAGATATTGCCCTGATGCGATCAGGCAAAATTTGCAAAAGAATTTTCGGGATTGAGGTGTAGGAAAATTGCTGGAACTATCGTTATATCTACAGAGTTTGGAAACGGAAGCAGAGCGCGACAAACTGACATTGATTTATACCCGATACCTTTCGTTTATGTATAAGGTGGCGAGGAAATATTCCAATCACTACGGAAATGAAGACGATATTGTCCATGAGTCTATACTGAAGATTATCGATAACTTGGAAAAAATTGATTTGGATAATGAACTGGCATCTAAATGCTACATACGCACAATCGTGAAAAATAAAGCCCGGGATTTTTGGCGAAAAGAGAACCGGGTTGGTATGTGCGGAATCGAGGAAGTGGAATTTGCGCTGGAAGATGAGTCCGAGCTGCCTGTGGACAGCCTTTTGACG
>JAFUIQ010000056.1 GCA_017468385.1 Clostridia bacterium | reverse complement strand
TCGCGGACGGCGAGATCGGTGATCAGAAGTGTGTAATGACCCCCGCACAGGCCAAGGAAATCGGCTCCGACTACATCGTAGTGGGCCGCCCCATCACCGCTGCCGAGGATCCGGTTGCGGCATACGAAAGATGCATTCGTGAATTTGTTGATTAAGGAGATATAGTATCATGGAAAAATTGATTGCAAAAGATCTTCTGTCCATTAAGGCAGTATTCTTCCGCCCCGACCAGCCCTTCACCTGGGCCAGCGGCATCAAGAGCCCCGTATATTGCGACAACCGTCTGACCCTGACCGCACCCAAGGTGCGCGATGATGTGGAGAACGGTCTGGCAAAGCTGATCAAAGAGCATTATCCCGAGGCTGAGGTGCTGATGGGTACCTCCACCGCCGGTATCGCTCACGCGGCAATCACCGCCCACATTCTGGACATGCCCATGGGTTACGTGCGCTCCGGTGCCAAGGATCACGGCAGACAGAACCAGATCGAGGGTAAGCTGGAAGCCGGCCAGAAGGTTGTGGTTGTGGAGGATCTGATCTCCACCGGCGGCAGCGTTCTGGAAGTGGTCAACGTACTGCGCGAGGCCGGTGCGGAAGTGCTGGGCATCGTCAGCATCTTCACCTACGGCATGAAGAAGGGCATCGAGCGTCTGGAAGCCGCCAACGTGAAGAACGTATCCCTGACCAACTTTGATGTGATCGCGGAAACCGCTGCGGAGGAAGGCTACATCCGTGCCGAGGACGTGGCGAAACTGATCGCCTTCCGCAACAATCCCTCTGACGAAAGCTGGATCAAAGCATGAGAAGCGTAATTGATATCGTCGATCTTTCCGTCGAAGAAGTTGATGAGTTGATGAAAACCGCTTGCGACATCAGCGAGCACCCGCCAAATATGCGGAGAAATGCAAAGGAAAGAAACTGGCCACGCTGTTCTTTGAGCCTTCCACCCGCACCCGCCTCAGTTTTGAAGCGGCCATGCTGGAGTTGGGCGGAAATGTGATCGGATTCTCCTCTGCTTCCTCCTCCTCCGCCTCCAAGGGGGAGAGTGTGGCGGACACCGCCCAGGTTATCAGCTGCTATGCGGACATCATCGCCATGCGCCATCCCCAGGAAGGCGCTCCCTATGTGGCCTCCCGCAATGCATCCATTCCCGTAATCAACGCCGGCGACGGCGGCCACTGCCATCCCACCCAGACGCTGGCGGATCTTCTGACCATCTATCGGGAAAAAGGGAAACTGAACGGACTGACCGTTGGCTTCTGCGGTGATTTGAAATACGGCCGCACCGTGCACTCTCTGATTGCGGCACTGTCCCGTTATTCCGACATCAAGATCGTGCTGATCTCCCCTGAGGAGCTCCGCCTGCCGGGATATGTGAAAAAAGATGTACTGAACAAGCACGGCATGCCTTATGAAGAAACCACCAGTCTGGAGGAAGCTATGCCCTCCCTGGATATTTTGTACATGACCCGCGTACAGCAGGAGCGCTTTGCCGATGTGTCCGAATACGAGCGTCTCAAGGACAGCTACATTCTGACCCCGGACAAGCTGAGTACCGCCAAGCCCGACATGTGCATTCTCCATCCCCTGCCCCGCGTGAACGAGATCAGCGTAGCGGTGGACAAGGACTCCCGTGCCTGCTATTTCAAGCAGGTCATGAACGGCAAACTCATGCGCATGGCACTGATCATGAAGCTGCTGGACGAGGCGGAAAAGAATCCTGTTCTGTGCTGCGATGAGGTTCCCTCCCAGTCCATTGCCGGCTGTGTATGCAAGAATCCTCGCTGCATCACCACCACCGAGCAGGAACTGCCGCAGCTGTTCAAGTTGACCGATGCGGAGCATGAGACCTATCGCTGCATTTACTGCGAAAGCAAGCTGGTTCGCTGACAGAAACCGACGTTTTTCCCTCAATATCCCATGGTAGAATACTTTCTGCCATGGGATTTTTTTGTAAACAGAGAAACGTATTTCGCGCACATGTTGACATTTCAACATGTAGAGTGTATAATAGATATGTTAGTTAAATTCGCACTTGAATACAGTGGAGCTGTTATAATGGATCGATTCGAACGTTTTACCCTGGCGATCATGGAAGCGTCCCGCTACTGGCACAAGATCGCTTCCGATGAAATGGAACAGTACGGTCTGAAGGGACCGCACGCCATGTATCTGCTCACTATAGAGCGCTTTCAAAGCGGTATCACGGCCGCTCGGTTGAGCGAAGTGTGCGGCAAGGATAAATCGGATGTATCCCGTGCGGTGTCGCTGATGCAGAAAAAAGGGCTGGTATCGCGGGTGGATGTCAACCGCACGCTGTACCGCTCCCTGCTGATGTTAACCCCGGATGGCAAAGCCGCCGCCGAGCATATCCGAAAGCGAGCACAGATGGTGGTGGATGCCGCGGGATACGGGATCACCGAGGAAAACCGGGCCATATTCTACGAATCTCTGGAAAGCATTGTCAACAATCTGCGAGCCATCAGCAAAGATGGCTTGCCGCAAAAATAAATAATACACACAGTAAGGAGTTTACTTCCATGAGTGAATATATCATTTTTACCGATTCCGCCTGCGATATCAAGCCCGCGCTGCTGAAGGAGTGGGGCGTGCTTCACGAGAGTCTGACCTTCCGTTTCAATGATTCCGAAACGGAATACACCGACGCAAGCATGGACATCAAAGAGTTTTATGACAAAATGCGTGCCGGCGGTGTTGCCAAGACCTCTGCCGTGAACGTAGGTACGTTTGCGGATAGTTTTGAAAAATGCCTGCAGGACGGTCTGGACGTTCTGTACATCGGCTTCTCCTCCGGGCTTAGCACCACATACAACTCCGCCCGCATCGCGGCAGAACAGCTGCGCGAAAAATATCCCGAACGCAAAATCATTGTGGTAGACACGCTGGCCGCATCCGCCGGCTTCGGTCTGCTGTTGTATATGATCGTTGAGAAGAAAAAGGCCGGTGCCTCCATAGAGGAAGCTGCCGCTTATGCGGAGGAGATCCGCCTCAGCATCTGCCACTGGTTCACCGTGGACGATCTCGTTTACCTGAAGCGGGGCGGCCGTGTCAGTGCCACCACGGCGTTTGTGGGCAATGCCTTGGGCATCAAGCCGGTTATGCATGTGGACAACGAAGGCCATCTGATCAACATAAGCAAGGTGCGCGGCAGAAAAACTGCCATCGCCGCTATGGCAGACAAGTACGGTGAATTGGCAAAAGATCGCGAAAACGGAACTGTCTTCATCTCTCACGGCGATTGCCTGAAGGATGTACAGGAGCTCGTGAATCTTCTGAAGACCCGCTACAATGCCACAGTAGACATCATCACCGATGTAGGTGCCGTTATCGGATCCCATTCCGGCCCCGGCACTCTTGCGCTCTTCTTTGTGGGAAAAGAACGGTAATTTCCCCATTTCCCACGACAAATCAAGTAAGGAGACAATCATCTGATGTTTGATACAAAAAAGAAGAAGTCCTCAAAGAAATCCGAGCAAGGCGATCTGAAATATCTGGGAGGACTGCTTCTTGCTAAAATGGCTTTCGGCGGCGCTGCCCGGCTGCGCTCCAATGCGGACGAAGTCAATAAACTGAATGTATTCCCCGTGCCGGACGGTGACACCGGCGACAATATGCGCATGACTGTGGAAAGCGGCATCGCCGCCATTGAGAATCTGGACTCTGACGATCTGTCCGAGGTGATGAAGGTTCTTTCCCACGGCATGCTGCTGGGCGCCCGCGGCAACTCCGGCGTGATCCTGTCCCAATTCTTTGCGGGTATTTCCAAGGGGCTGGTGGGCACCAAAAAGGCAGATCCGGCCATTCTGGGCCACGCATTGGAGCTGGGCGTACAACAGGCCTACACCTCCGTTATGACGCCCACAGAGGGCACCATTCTGACCGTGGCGCGCGAGGCGGTGGAATATGCGGTAAAGCGCATCACTCCCCAGAGCACCCTGCGCAGCTTCTTTGCCGATCTGGTGGGTGAAATGCACGACTCCGTGGATCGCACACCTGAGATCCTTACCGTACTCAAAGAGGCAGGCGTTGTGGACAGCGGCGGAGCCGGTCTGTTCTACATCATGGAC
>JAFUIQ010000055.1 GCA_017468385.1 Clostridia bacterium | reverse complement strand
CAGAACTGTGAGGTGAAATGCGTCTCGCTTGTAGCGGATGAAAAGACTCTGTGTGAAAGATTGGCAATGGATGTAGAAAGAGGTATCCGTTCTGAAGATATAATTGAGCGAAGCATAGCAAGAATACCGATGTATCAAGCATTGGGTACCATTAAAATTGATACCAACGCCAAAAACGTGGCTATGATTGCAAATGAGATAAAGCTGTTGTAATACTGACCAATTCCAATAGGTCGAGCTGAATAGGCGTTGAATGTTGGTGTAAATTTGCTGCTATATCATACCCAACCAGCACTCATTTCGGTGGGTGCTGTTTTTCCTTTTCGTAGGGGAGACCTGTGGTCTCCCGCGGGCGAACGCAGTTCGCCCCTACGGTAAGTGCGGTTCCATTTGCAAAGAACCCCGCCGTCCCGGTTGCTTTTTGGGATTTTTATGATATAATGTAATTGTTAGATAAACTTGAATTTTTTGCACACATCTTATTGCAGAAAAAGGGCGATAATAATGAAATTATTATTTATGATAGGTAATGCCGCTGTCGGTAAAATGACTGTTGGGCAGGAACTTATGAAACTCACGGGATTGAGATTGTTTCACAATCATATGACTATCGAACCCGTAATAGAAATCTTTGGTCAGTATAATGGAAAAGCAATTAACAGACTTCGTCAGGTGGTTTTTGAGGAATTTGCGAAGTCAGATTGCTACGGAATGATTTTTACATATATGTGGGCTTTTGACCAACAAGCGGATTGGGATTACATTGAATATGTGAAAAGCATTTTCGAACCCTATAATACAGAGTTTTACTATGTGGAACTTGTTGCTCCTCGTGAAATTAGATTAGAACGAAATGTCACCGAAAATCGCTTACAAAACAAAGCATCGAAAAGGGACATTGAAGTGTCGAACCAAAGGCTTATCAACGAGGATACCAAATACCGACTTGAAAGTTTTGATGGTGAAATTCCGTTTGATAACTATATAAAAATTGATAATTCAAAACTTCCGCCCAATGTGGTTGCCAAAATGATTCAAGAAAAATTTAATTTATGAAGGAGAAAACACTTTCTCCTTGTGTTTGATAAATTCCAATTTGCCGAACGGGGCAGATTTTGGACAACCCACCCAACCAGCACCCCTTTGCGGGTGCTGGTTTTTGTTTTCGGGAGGGGAGACCCCTCCCCTACGATAGACCATATTATTTTTGTAGGGGAGGCGTTTCGCCTCCCGCTTTTTTGCGGCGATCTGTGAAAAAGAGGCGGTTGATTTCGGCGAAAAATATGGTATAATAGAAGTGTTAAATAACAAAAATATGACAAGGTGAGCATTATGTATTTCCCAGAAGATATGAATTTTCAATATTTCTTTTTTGACACATACATAGGTTTCTTCCTGCAAGCACTACCTATTGCATTGATTGTGGGTGCGATTTACGGTATTATCCGATTTAGAAAAGACAAGGAAACCCCTATCAGCAGACAATTGTTCTCATGTGCTTTTGTTTGCTATATCACGGGGCTTGTTTGTTTGGTTATTGGTCTGGACTTGATGCACATTTTTTGGTATAACCTTTTCTATCCTTGGAATTCCGGTATTACGATAAATTGGTTTGGTGGAGTATTTGACTTTGCATTAGATTTCGTCAACAATATCAGCGGCGAAACAATCGGAAACTTTTTGATGTTCCTGCCCTTTGGTATCTTGTATCCGTTATCGCAGAAAGCCCCTACATGGGAGAAATGTGTTATCAGAGGACTTGTTGCTGTTGCTGTTATTGAGGTTTTACAACCTATATTCGGCAGAGCATTTGATATGAACGATGTTATTTTGAACTCAGTGGGCATTGTGATTTCCACAACAATTCTTTTGGGTGCGAAAAAGATAATCAAGAGATAGACAAACTTGAATTAAAAAAAAGAGACGCCCTTACGCTTGGTCTTGATGCAGTTATTAAATTATAAAACAGTTAGATAAATTCCAATTTGTCGTACAGAACAAGCGTTGGATGTCGGTGTGATTTCGGTCGAGCATCTCACCCAACCAGCACCCCTTTGCGGGTGCTGTTTTTTGCTGAATTTTGCTTATCTATTTACGTTCCCATCGGTATATGGTATACTGTAATTAAGAAAACCGCATCCGAAGGAGGACGAAGTATGAGCGCAAAACTGTTTGTGCAGGCCATTTTGAAATTCACGCTGGGCGTGGTGCTGGTGGGACTGTTGATTTTCTTGCCCGCCGGTACCTTTGCATTCCCCGCCGGATGGCTTTTGATGACCATTTTGTTCGTGCCCATGTTTTTGGCCGGCATTGTTATGATGTGCCGAAATCCCGATCTTCTGAGATCCCGGCTGAACGCCAGGGAAAAGCAGGGGGAACAGCAGCTGGTGGTCAAGCTGAGCGGGCTTATGTTCCTTGTCGGATTCATCCTGGCGGGACTGGATTTCCGTTTTGGATGGCTGCCGATGCCCAAAACTGTGTCTATCGCTGGCGCCGCGGCGTTTTTGATCGCCTACGGATTGTATGCGGAGGTTTTGCGGGAGAACACCTATCTGTCCCGCACCATTGAGGTGCAGGAAAATCAGAAGGTCATCGACACGGGCCTGTACGGCATCGTCCGCCATCCCATGTACAGCGCCACGGTGCTTCTGTTTTTGTCCATGCCCCTGGTGCTCGGGTCGCTGATTTCCTTGGTGATTTTCCTCGCCTATCCTTTCCTGATCGCGCAAAGGATCAAGCACGAGGAAGCCTTTCTGGAGAAGGAGCTGGCGGGCTACCGGGCGTACAAAGAGAAAGTAAAATACCGCCTGATCCCCTATGTATGGTGACAAGGTTCGTGATGGGAGGAATTGTATGAAAGCGAAGAACTACGCGATTGTGTCCGTTGTGCTGTCCACTTTGCTGATGTGCGTGGTGGACGGTATATGGCAGCCGCCGTATCTGTATAAATCCATCATCAAAATCGGGCTGTTTCTTCTTTTGCCCATGCTGTATTTCCTTTTGTACAGAGGGAAGGCGGTCCATCTCAAAAAACTGTTTTCCTTCCGGGGGAGGGATGGGCTGATTGCTCTTGTGTTGGGCGTGGGCGTGTTCACCGTGGTGTTAGGAGTATATTTTTTGCTGGGGGATTATATCGATCTGTCCGGTATACGAGATTCCCTGACGGGGGGCACGGGAGTGACGGCGGAGAATTTTATCTATGTGGCCGTGTACATATCCTTTGTCAACTCGCTCCTGGAGGAATTCTTTTTCCGCGGCTTTGCCTTTCTTACCTTGAAAAAGGAGGCGGGACGGAGATTTGCCTATCTGTTCAGCGCCGCCGCCTTTGCTCTCTATCATGTGGGGATGACAGGCGGATGGTTCAACATCTGGATCTATCTTCTGGCCATGGCGGGGCTTGCCATCGGCGGATGCATTTTCAATTTCCTCAATGAGAGAAGCGAGAGCATATATCCCTCCTGGATTGTGCATATGTTTGCGAATTTTGCCATCAATACGGTGGGGCTCATTCTGTTCGGCATTCTGTGAGGAAAAACTGCACATTGACAAAATAATCCCCCGGGATAACCCCGGGGAATTTTGTTATGCTTATTTTCTGGTGCCGTTGAGGATGCTGAGGAAGTTCTCCTTCTGCTTCTCGGTGGGAGCATAGTCGGGATGGCTGCAGCATGCGATGGTGGGCTCCCGTCCGTCGGAATAGTAGAAGGGAGAGGAGTAGTCGTCGCGGTACTTGTCGCGATCCTCCTGCTTGCGGAAGTCGGGAATATCGTAGGGCATACCGAACTCCAGCATACTCCGGTGGGAAAGAATGGCCACACTGGACATACGGGTGGAGAAGTATACATCAAAGGGAGGCTGCTTGTTTTCGCGGATGCATTCCAGGAATACCTTGGCTACCCAGTAGTCACCGCCGCCGTGGCCGGATTTTTTGATGAGCTCAGCGTCCTCGCATTCCCATTCGGGCTTGTAGATGCGATCCTGTACCTGTCCCTCGGGAATCTGCCAGGGATTGTAGCGGAGCATGATCTTGCCGCCGGTGCCGCGGACATTTTCCACCATGCCCTTCTCACCGCAGAGACGGTAGGAGTTGCTGCTGGCGCCGAAGCTGGCGTGTCCGGTGAATTTG
This sequence comes from Clostridia bacterium, assembly GCA_017468385.1. Lineage (GTDB taxonomy): Bacteria > Bacillota > Clostridia > Oscillospirales > CAG-272 > SIG701. The sequence goes on along the minus strand of JAFUIQ010000055.1, from coordinate 31,469 downwards.
AATACGGAGTTGTCATCATTCAGCGTGGTAATGATGGCGGCCTTCTCACCCGCATAGGAAGCACGGTCGCAGTCCGCCGGCTGGGGATGGTACACGGGCATAGCGGTTACGCGCACGGGATTGGCGCCGGTGGCGTACATAAGAGGTGCCAGGGAGTGGGTCAGGTAGTAAGTACGGGGGAGATAGCAGCGCCAGTGCTTGTCGCTGTCAAAGAGCATACGGACGTTGTTCCATGCATCGGGGGTGGTGCCGTACAGATTACCGGTGTGGTTGTATTCGCCCTCGGCGTATACGATCTTACCCAGGGTACCGCCCTCGTAGATTTTCTTCATTTCCTGGTTGAAGAGCATGTAGGGATAGTTTTCCGCCAGCATGAAGATGGCCTTGCTCTTTTCCGCTGCTTCTACCAGCTTGACACCCTCGGCCATGGTGGCATTGGAAATGCACTCGGTTATGCAGTGGATGTTCTTCTCCAGGCAGCGGATGATGTATTCAGCGTGCTCGTGGAAATAGTTGGCGATGAAGATGGCATCCAGATCGTGCTCGATAAAGGAATCGAAATCTGCATAGCAGGTGACCATGTCGCCCAGCTTCTTTTTCGCCAGTTCCAGACGCTCGGGGCGCTTGTCACAAACGGCTACAACCTCTGCGCCGTTTACGAGAAAATTATCCACATAATGGGAGCCGCGGCAGTAACCGAAGATACCGACTCTGATCTTCTTCATGTGTAATACCTCCAAAATATGAAAAAGTGTTTTGAAATCCGTTTCCATAGGATGGGGAGGATGCAGAAAGCGCATACTCCTCCTTACATGGGTATTTTAGCACGGAATTGGATTATGTCAAATAGAAAATTTCTTGTTAATGATTGGTTTTTTCCACTTAGATGTTGCAAATTGAAAACTTTTCGGGTAAAATTGAGATAGAATGATTGTCGGAGGTCAAAACTTCCGGCACGATCGGCGGATTTTCGTCCGGGAGGATCCGGCAACGTAAAGAAAGGTGTGGTTGTACAGATGGAGACACAAAATATCTGTAAGTTTATTTCGGACAGAAACGAAGGCAGAATTTATACCACCAGGTTTGTCTTTGAAAAGTCGGAGGAATGTCGAACCTCCAGCTCGCTGCCTGCCAATAATGTGATGTATCTGGTCGTCAGCGGAAAAGGGCGCGTGTGTACGGAGGCTGTGACCCGGGAGATCAGCGCGGGCAATGTGTTCTTTACCTTCGCCCAGCTTCCCTACAAGATCGAGAGCACGGAAAATCTTCGCTATATGTATATCTCCTTCAACGGCAACCGCAGTGAGGAGCTGTTTTCCCGGTTCGGTATTTCGCCGATCCACTGCGTATTTGACGGACACGAGGGAGTCGTGTCGTTCTGGAAAAATGCCATCGCCAAGGCGGGGGAGAAAAACCTGGACCTGATCAGCGAAAGTGTGCTTCTGTATACCTTTGGAGAAATGGCACCGGCGGATATCGGCGAGGAGGAGCATCTGATCGTTACCATCCGGAAATACGTGGAGGATAACTACACGGATTGCGATCTGAATCTCCAGACCATGGCGGACAACCTGGGATACAGCAGTAAGTATATCTCCCGGGTATTCAAGGATGCCATGGGCGTTACGTTTTCGTCCTATCTTACCAATGTGCGGATCCAGAACGCGGTGTTCCTGTTGGATCAGGGCGTGACCGCCATCAAGAATGTGGCCCTGCTGACGGGATACAAGGATCCCTTCTATTTCTCCAGCGTGTTCAAAAATATCGTGGGCATGTCGCCCAGCGAATACATCCGCGGCGGCAAGCAAAGCGAGAGCGAAAGCAAATAATGGCAAAGGGAGGTGTGATCCTCCCTTTTGTTTTGCCCGGCTGCATAAAGGCTGCCTGTCATGCCGATACTACCAAAAAAGAAACGGAGATGCAGCATGACAGACGAAAACAAGCAGAATACGGATACCGGGGATTCCGAGAGCAAAAATAATACGCAGGATCTGGAGTATATCATCAAAAGCGGTGGTGTGATCTCCCGCGGACAGGGGGAGACGATCCACTGCCTGACCATCATCGGCCAGATCGAGGGGCATTATGTGCTGCCCGGCGATCAGAAGGCCACCAAATACGAGCATATCATTCCCCTGCTGGTTTCCATCGAGGAGAGCGAGGAGATCGACGGGATGCTCATCGTTTTGAACACCATGGGCGGCGATGTGGAAGCGGGGCTGGCCATCGCGGAGATGATCGCCAGCATGAAAAAGCCCGCCGTGTCCATCGTTCTGGGGGGCGGTCATTCCATCGGCGTGCCCCTGGCGGTGTCCGCCCGCCGATCCTTTATCGTTCCCTCCGCCACCATGACCATCCATCCCGTCCGCATGAGCGGCACGGTGGTGGGCGTGCCCCAGACCTACTATTATTTTGAGCGGATGCAGGATCGCATCATCCGGTTTATCACCTCCCATTCCGGCGTCAGCGAGGAGGAATTCCGCCATCTTCTGCTCCGCACCGACGAGATCGCCACCGATGTGGGATCCATCATCGACGGATACAAGGCGGTGGAGATCGGCCTTATCGATTCCGTGGGCGGATTGTCTGACGCGCTGGATGCCCTGCGGGAGGAAATCCGCGCCCGCCGGGCCGAGAAGGATCCCAGCAGCGCCGATTGTCCGACCCCCGCCGTATAATATAAGGAAAACTCCGATCATTCGATCGGAGTTTCGTTATGTTGATTCTGTTTTTTCAGATCGGCGATAAACCGCTGGGGGTTATTCCGTATCGGTGGATTGGTGGAATGCGGAGGGCTTGGCGTATTTGTCAATGAATTCCCCAACCCCTCCGTCGCGGATATCGATGCGGGTGTCAAGATCGTCTGCCAAAGCCAGATAGATATACATAGGCGTATCGATGGGGGATCCTCCGCCGATCCACACTTTGAAGTTATCGTCAACCTCATACACGCGGATATACAACCCAGAACCGGTTTCGGTATAAGGGAATCCGGCGAAATCCTCCCAGGTGAGATCGTATCCCTTGTGGGAGAGTTTGATCACGTCCTCGAGGGTAAGAGTGCGGTCAAAACGGGCTCTGTCATATATCATCATCGGCGTCCCCGGAAACAATTCCCACTCGGTTTCGGAATTGGCGCGTGTCCAGATAATCCCGATATGTACATCGGGATCCAGTGTTGCAAACACAATTTCCACGGTATTTGCATCCTCTTTATCCGTCCGGCGAATGACATAACCTGTTTTCTCCACGTCAACAAATCCATTCCTGCTTGCCATTTCGTATGATGCATCGATAATGTTTTGCGGGAGCGTCAGGTCTGTTTTGGGTTTCGAAGGCTCCGGTTCACCGAAGGGAAACAAAACTTCTTTGTTATCGTTGAGCGGGGAATCCGCCGAAACGAGAACGTAGGAATAGTCCTCGAATACCTTCTCAAATCGGCGTATGTCATCCTCGGTAAAATCCCGCACGTAAACCGTAACGTAATTTGTCTCGGGATGGCAGACAACGGAGGAAAACTTTCTCTGGTATTCTAGGATAATTTCTGCATTGACCACCGCATGAATATGGGCCTCAATTTCCTCCAGCTGCTGCTTCAAAACCTCGTGGTCAAGCTGCGCTTTGGAAATATGGGATGCAAGCACCACAGAAGGAGAGTAACTATGCCTTTCGAGAAACTCTTCTATGTCTTCATATGGATCTCGGATGTCGATATAGTCAGCCCCATCTTCTCTGTACGCGCAAAGATATATATGCATCGGTGTGCCGTGCATACTTCCGCCCGTGATTTCAAGCCCGAAGTTATCATCAATCTCATAAATGCATCTGAATACGCAGGCTCCTTCGTCCGTATAGGCGTACTCTGCAAAATCCTCCCACGTGAGTGCCGTCTGTTTTTTGGAGAGCGTCAAAACGTCTTCCATGGTGAGTTTCTTTTGCCCTTGTGCCGCTCCCGGCTGTTTCTTTGTGGTGAAGATGATCTCTTTTTCAGCGCCTACCGAGTACTCATAGATTGTCAGTACGTATCCATCGCCGTACTTCATCGGCTCGATTACCGCCTTTGAAGTCACCCCGGAGTACAATTCTCCCGTATCCCGATACAGTTCAACCGAATAATGCGCAGATTTGCTATCGGCTTTCTCCAGGATGAAATGATTTCCGAAACGGGTAGTATTCAAATCTCCCGTGATCAGCTGATACCACATCGGCTCACCGTCCGGCAAAAGGACGGCATTTACGGGCATGGCATTGTCCGTTTTCGGCTGAAGGCCGGGCTGGTATCCTTCTATGGTGGTGTTTTTTTCGAGCTTTGTGATAAAAACACGCTCGAAATACCAGTCGTGGTCGTAGATCGAAATGGCAGATTTATTCATCGGATTCGTCAGAAAGCACACCGCCGCGATGGCACAGGCGATCACTGCCAGTATCACAATCCAGAATGCGGGCTTCTTGTAGTTCAGTACGGTCTTGATGCGCGCCTTTGCGCCAATCTCCCCAAAGGCCAGGGGGCAGGCGGAGATTATCTTTCGGTTTACACTGCATTCCAGCAAAGCCTCGGAATAATCCGCCCGCTCTTCCTCGTTCATGCTGCGTACCACGCGCTCGTCGCATGCCATCTCAATGTCCCGGCAGAGCAGGATATAGCCAATCCAGATGAGGGGATTGAACCAGTGAACCGCGAGCAGAAGAAAACCAAAGGGCTTCCACAGGTGGTCGAGCCGCCGCAGATGGGCCTCCTCGTGGGCGATCACGTAACTCATGCTGACCGCGTCCATATTTTCGGGCAGATAGATGCGCGGTCGGATGATTCCGAGAACGAAGGGAGAGGAAACCGATTCGCTTGTGTAAATGTTGCCACGAAAATGCTTTGCGCCGCGTACGCATCGCATCACACGGATATAACTGACGAGCATATAGACAAGCATTACTGCCACGCCGGCCAGCCAGACGCAGTTCAGCACAAAGCTGGGGCTGACTCCGCGATGGATTTCGATATGCGGCTCCACCACCGCATAATAGTAGCCGACGACGTCCTCGCCGGTCCCGGAAACAACCTTGATCCGATCTGCCGGAACGCTGTCAAAATACATGTTTTCTTCATTATAGGGGGTGTCCGGCGTGACCCACTCGGCCTTGGGCATCAGACTGAGGGCGGATTCGGGAACGAAGGGTAAAATCAGGCGAACGGCAACGAGTGCCCAAAGCAGGACGGATACCCATTTCGGTGCCCGACGGAAAAGCAAACGAAGAAGCAGTACCACAAGTATGAGAATACCGGCGGAAATACTCATATTCAGGATCGTGTAAAACAGTTCCGTCATTTCGTGCCTCCTTTTCTTGCCCGATCGATCATCTTCTGTAGCTCATCCAAGTCGTTGTCGGAAAACTTCTGTTTTCTTGTAAACGCCGCAAGGAACGCGGGAAGAGATCCTTCAAACTTCTCTTCCACAAAGCCGTCGATTTCGGCAGACTGCGCTTGCTCCTTGGTGATGAGGGAGGTGATGATGCTGTTATCGTTTTTCAGTACTCCCCGGTCACAAAGCCGTTTCACAACCGTGTAGGTTGTGGTGGTCTTCCACCCAAGCTGTTCCTCGCAGAGCTTTGCCAAATCCACCCGGCTGATTGGCTCGTGTTCCCATAAAATGAGGCAGAATCGATATTCCTTTTCAAAAATCTTCGGTGTTTCCATGACAATGTGCCCTTTCTAATGGATTAGAATCTACTATAATTCTAACAGATTAGAATTGAATTGTCAAGAGGGAAAATGAAAAACTCCGATCATTCGATCGGAGTTTCGTTATGTTGATTCTGTTTTTTCAGATCGGCGATAAACCGCTGGGGGGATTTGCCCATGACCCGGGTGAATACCTTGGAGAAGTACAGCGGATCGTTGAAGCCGATCAGGTAAGCGATCTCCTTGGAGGAGGTGACGCCGCTCTGCATCAGCTCGCAGGCCCGCTGGATCCGCAGAGACTGCACGTATTCCCGGAAGCCCAGCCCGAATTCACGGGAGAAGCAGTCGGAGAGATATTTGGGATTGTAGGACATCTGCTCCGCCAGGGAGGAGAGGGTCAGGGAGGTATCGCAGTAGTGGGCATCCGCGTACTCGCGGATCCGTCCCGCCACGCTGATGTTTTTGTGCTTGGATGCATCGCCGGGGGCGAAGGGATGCATTTCGGGGGTCAGATGCGCCAGAGAATAGAGCAGAACCGACTCCGCCACCAGATCAATATTGCCGGGGGTGCTGTTGTTCAAAGCGGTTTTCCAGAAGGGAAGCAGTTCTTCCGATGCCGTGCGCAGCATGGATTTTTCATTCAGTCCCACCCGCTCCGCAATGGACAGCATCCGCTGACCGACGAAGGTGATGTACATATATTCCAGCCCGTTTCGCTGTTCAATATAATACTGCTGTAGGGGGAACGTCAAAAAGATCGAGCCGCCCCGGATAGGGTAATGACTCCCGTTGATGTGCAGTGTGCCCTCACCGCGGACCACCAGATAGAGCCCGGCATAGGACTGGACCCGGTGCATGGCCAGTACTTCCGGCTTCTTTTCGTAGACAAAGTTCAGAACCCGCACATCGGTGCCTTCCCGCACCGGGACAAATTTGCAAATGTTGCCGTCCATGACTTCCTCCGCAAAAACTCGCTTTACTGTAGTTATTCTACCATAAAGTTTGGGGCTCGTCAACGAAAAAATGGAACGATTCCATGTTATAGTTGATTTTTTCCATATACGTTGGCGATTTCTCCGTGTATAATGGAACTGTACAAGCAAAACGCTGTGTACACTTCCCAAGTGGAATATATCGCGCGTGCGCGCGCGTATATTGTAGGAACGAAAATTATTTTTAGGAGGTTTTCACAATGGGAAAAGTTAAGATTGGTGTGTTTGGCGCCGGCCGTGGTAAGACCATGATCGGTCAGGTTCTGGCCCGTGCTGACGGACAGGCAGAACTGGTTGCTATCTGCGACAAGTATCGTCCCTCTCTGGACGCTGCCGGCAAGATGGCAGAGGCCAAGGGTCTGAAGGTTGCTCTGTATGAGGACTTCGACGAGTTCATCCAGCACGATATGGATGCGGTTGTTCTGGCAAACTACGCAAACCAGCACGCTCCCTACGCGGTTCGCATCATGAAGAGCGGCCGTCACGTAATGAGCGAGTGCCTGACCTGCGCTACCATGAAGGAAGCGGTTGAATTGATCGAGGCTGTAGAGGAGACCGGTAAGATTTACACCTACGCCGAGAACTACTGCTACTTCAACACCACCTTTGAGATGATGATTCGCTACAAGAAGGGCGATATCGGTGAGCTGATGCAGGCTGAGTGCGAATATCTGCACGACTGCTCTTCCATCTGGCCCAGCATTACATACGGTGAGCGCAATCACTGGCGCAACAACATGTCCTCCGTATTCTACTGCACGCACTCCATCGGTCCCGTTCTCTTCGCGACGGGCCTGCGTCCGGTTCGCGTAAGCGGCTTCGAGACCAGAAACATGGACTTCATGCGTAAGCTGGGTGATCCTTCCGGTTCCGCCGGTACCCTGCTTCTGACCCTGGAGAACGGTGCTATCGTTAAGAGCATCGACATGAACCTGCGCCGTCACGGAAACAACTACATTCTGTACGGTGATCGCGGTGTTATGGAAACCGACCGCTTCAACTCCAGAATGCTGCACGTTCGTCAGGAAGGCGAGCAGAACTGCACCGGTGACTGGTTCTCCTACACTCCTCAGTTCACGGATGAGCGCGCAAGAGGCGCCGGACACGGCGGCGGTGACTACTTCACCACCAACTACTTCATCGACAGACTGCTGGGCAACGACGACGTTAAGCCCTACACCATCGATGTATACCAGGCAGTGGATATGTGTATCCCCGGTATCCTGGGCTTCCGCTCCATCATGAACAAGAACGTAGGTATCGACATCCCGAACCTGCGCAACAAGGAAGAGCGCGACGCATTCCGCAACGACACCTTCTGTACCTTCCCTGAGGTTGGCGGCGATCAGTATGTTCCCTGCAATATCATGCAGGCCAACAAGGATGAGGTTATCGAAGACGCTGTTTACGACGAAGTTCGCCGTAAGTGGCAGTGCGGCGAGAGAGGCTGATCTCCCTCCTGACGCAAACCAAAACACCCGCATGGACATCCATGCGGGTGTTCTTTTGTTATCTTGTGGGCGGGATCAGCTTTACGTCTTCCTCGGGAGTGATGCCGATCTTGCGGCAGAATTCCCGCGCCATGGCCTCGCCTGTGGGATCGGTGAGGGCACCGGCGGTGTGGGCATCCACACCCAGCACGAAGCGGTTGCCTACCTCGGCGGCGATGCGGTAGAATCGCTCGGAGGGATAGTTGCGCTTCGCGGTCAGTCCCAGAATGTTCACCTCCAGGGGGATGTCCATCTCCTTGATCTCCCGGCAGAAGGGAAGCATATGACGGCGGTAGATTTCGTCGTCTCCCGTAAAGTTCACCAGATCGGGATGGGCCAGATAGGTGAAGCAGCCCGTGTGCAGACCGGCCAGCACCTGGGAGGTGTGGCGGATCAGATGCTCCTCCTTGTCGGTGGGCAGGAAGTTGTGTTCCAGACCGATCTCGTTGTCGTCCAGATGCTGACCGAGGATCAGATAATCCAGCTCATAGGGGCGGATGAGGGCCAGCAGGGCGGGGAACAAAGCGGGATAGTATTCCGCCTCCAGACCGATCTTGATGTCGATCTTGTCCTTATATTCTTCCTTCAGCGCGCGAAGCGTGCTGCAGTAGTCCGAAAGCTCCTCCGGCCGCATACGGAAGTGGGAGTAGTAATCGCCGGGGAAAATCTGCGGTGCGTGATCCGCAAATCCCAGCGTTTCGATGCCGGCGGCGATGGCCGCCTCAATGTATTCCCGTTCCGTGTTCTGCGCGTGACGGCAGCGGACGGTGTGGGTATGATAATTGTGCTTCATGATGTTACCTGATTTCTATAAAATGTGCCGACGGAGGTCGGTCGGATATGCTTGTATAATGATAGCACAAAACGGCGGGGAGTGCAAGGGCGGCGGCGGGAATTTTCCTCGTGGGTATTTACGAAAATACGTTGATTTTTCCCCTATATACCAGTATAATGTAAACAGAAGTACAAAAAATAACGGAGGATTTATCATGAAAATCGAAGAAATACTCTCCTATGTGGATCACACCCTTCTGGCCCCCGCGGCAACGTGGGAGGAAATCCGTCAGATCTGCGACGACGGCATGAAGTATAAAGTAGCATCCGTCTGCATCCCGGCGGATTACGTATCCCGTGCCGCCGAGTATCTGGCCGGACGTCTGCCCGTGTGCACCGTCATCGGTTTCCCCTGCGGCTATGCTACTACGGCAGTCAAATGCGCTGAGACGGCAGATGCCGTGAAAAACGGCGCGTCCGAGATCGATATGGTCATCAATATCGGCCGCCTGAAGGACAAGGATTACGACTATGTTCTGAATGAGATCCGTGCCGTTAAGGAAGCCTGCGGCGGCAAACTCCTGAAGGTGATCATCGAGACATGCCTGCTCACCGAGGAAGAGAAGATCCGTATGTGCGAGATCGTGTCCGAGTCCGGCGCGGACTTCATCAAGACCTCCACCGGATTCTCCACCGGCGGTGCCACCCCGGCGGATATCGCATTGTTTGCGAAGCATGTGGCTCCGCACGTGAAGATCAAGGCGGCCGGCGGCATCCGTTCCATCGCCGATGCGGAGAATTTCATCAATCTGGGTGCGACCCGTCTGGGAACCAGCTCCATCGTGAAGATCGTAAAGAACGAACAACTGGGAAGTTACTGAAAGGAGAACCACTATGGCAACCCCTCATAACAGCGCCGCTCTCGGCGATTTTGCCAAAACCGTCCTTATGCCCGGTGATCCCCTCCGCGCCAAATTTATCGCGGAGAATTTTCTGGAAAATGCCCGGCTCGTGAATAACGTCCGCGGAATCAACGGATATACCGGCACCTACCAGGGTGTCCCCGTGTCCGTTATGGCCAGCGGTATGGGCATCCCCTCCATCGGCATCTATTCCTACGAATTGTACACCGAGTACGGTGTGGAAAATATCATGCGCATCGGCTCCGCCGGGGCTATGTCCGAGGACGTGCACGTCCGGGATATCGTCATCGGTATGGGCGCCTGCACCAATTCCCATTTTGGGGATCAGTACAAGCTCTCCGGCACCTTCGCTCCCATCGCCTCCTACACCATGATGCGTACCGCCATTGAATCGGCGGAGGCCGTGGGCGCGCGGTACCATGTGGGCAATCTTCTGTCCTCCGACACCTTCTATTCCGATGACGAGAATGCCAACGCCGGCTGGATGAAGATGGGTGTATTGGCCGTGGAAATGGAAGCCGCCGGCCTGTATATGACCGCGGCACGGCTGAAGAAGAATGCTCTGGCTATCTGTACCATCTCCGACAGCCTGATCACCGGGGAGGCACTGCCCGCGCTGGAGCGGCAGAACACCTTTACACAAATGATGGAGATCGCGCTGAGAACGGCGGTGAAGCTGAATGGCTGATATCAAACGGGTATTTTTGATCGTTCTGGACTCCCTGGGCATCGGTGCCGCACCGGATGCGGAGGTATTCGGGGATGTGCCGGACTGCAATACCCTCCGCCGCATTTCCACAGATCCCGCTTTCCGTGCCGATACGGTGCGCCGTCTGGGCATGGGCGAGATCGAGGGTGTGGAGTGGCTGGGCAAGGGTGCCGCTCTCAAAACGGTGGGTATGCGCCTGCGGGAAAAATCCCGGGGCAAGGATACTACCACGGGCCATTGGGAGCTGGCCGGCATCGTGTCCGAGCATCCCATGCCTACCTATCCCGACGGATTTCCGGAGGAGGTGCTCTCGAAATTCCGCGCGGCTACCGGCCGGGGCGTGCTTTGCAATAAGCCCTATTCCGGCACGGAAGTGATCCGGGATTACGGTAAGCAGCATCTGGAAACGGGCGATCTGATCGTCTATACCTCCGCGGACAGCGTGTTCCAGATCGCTGCCCATGAGGACATTGTGCCTGTGGAGCAGCTGTACGAATACTGCCGTATGGCGAGAGAAATTTTGCAGGGTGAGCACGGCGTGGGCCGTGTCATTGCCCGTCCCTTTACGGGAGAATATCCCAATTTTACCCGCACCGCCAACCGGCGGGACTTTTCTCTGACCCCGCCCGCCCCCACTATGCTGGATGCCATCAAGGATGCCGGCATGGACGTGATCGGCGTAGGTAAGATCAGCGATATTTTCGCCGGGCAGGGAATCACCCGCTCCCTCCATACCCACTCCAATACGGAGGGGATGGAAGTGACTGCAGGGCTGGCGAAGGAAGATTTCCACGGACTGTGCTTTGTCAATCTGGTGGATTTTGATATGGCGTACGGCCACCGCAACGACATCTCCGGCTATGCAAAGGCATTTGCCGAATTTGATGCGTGGCTGGCCACGTTCCTGCCTCTTCTGGGCGAGGACGACGCCCTCATCATCACCGCCGATCACGGATGCGATCCGGGTGACACCAGCACGGACCATACCCGCGAATACGTGCCCTGCATGATGTACGGCGAAAAACTGCGGTATGCAAAGAACGGCGGAACCCGTCCCACCTTTGCAGATGTGGCCGCCCATGTGTGCGATATGCTGGGCGTGGCCTATGCGTGCGAGGGAAAAATTGACCGTGCCCTTCCGGAACTTTCCGAGGGAAGACTGCTGGATATTGCCAAGCTGGGTATGAGTGTGGCCTATACTCCGTATTCCGGCTATAAAGTAGGCGCGGCCCTTTTGGACGAAAGCGGTCAGATCTGGCGCGGATGCAACGTGGAAAACGCCTCCTACGGCGCTACCATCTGCGCCGAGCGCACCGCCTTTATGCATTGGGCACAGAGTGGCGCGGCTATGCGCGGACAAAAGCCACTTGCCATCGCTGTGGTGGGCGGCAAGGACGGCGTTATCACCGATTTCGCACCGCCCTGCGGCATCTGCCGGCAGGTGATGATGGAGTTCTGTGATCCCGATACCTTCCGCATTCTCCTGACAAACGGCAAGGAAGTGCGCTCCTATACGCTCTCGCAATTGCTTCCGCTGGGCTTTGGACCGTCCAAGCTGGATTGAGATCGGAGGATTTTATGCGCGTATACGATCTGATACAGAAAAAGAAAAACGGGGAGGAGTTAACCCCTGCCGAGCTGGATTTTCTGGTGCAGGGCTACACGAATGGCACCATCCCCGATTACCAGATGTCCGCCTTCGCCATGGCGGTGTATTTCCAGTCCATGACCCCGGCGGAAACGGCGGCGCTGACGGATGCCATGGCCCGCTCCGGGGATACGGTGGATCTGTCCTGCTTCGGGGATTTGTCGGTGGATAAGCACTCTACCGGCGGCGTGGGCGATAAGACTACCTTGATCGTGGCGCCCCTGGTCGCCTCCCTCGGATGCAAGGTGGCAAAAATGTCCGGCCGCGGCCTGGGCCATACCGGCGGCACGGTGGACAAGCTGGAATCCATTCCCGGATACAAAACGACTCTGACGGGGGAGGAATTCCTCTCCCAGGTCAGCGAGATCGGCGTGGCCGTCATCGGCCAGAGCGGCAATCTGGCTCCCGCCGATAAAAAGCTGTACGCGTTGCGGGACGTGACCGCTACGGTGGATTCCATCCCCCTGATCGCGTCCAGCATCATGAGCAAAAAACTGGCCGCCGGCTCCCATTCCATCGTTTTGGATGTGAAATTCGGCAGCGGCGCCTTTATGAAAACCGAGGAGGACGCGGCAACTCTGGCCCGCGCCATGGTGGATATCGGTACGGAGTGCGGACGGAACGTCACCGCCGTTCTGACCAATATGGACATCCCGCTGGGATGCGGCATCGGCAATGCGCTGGAGGTGGCGGAAGCCATGCAGGTGCTTCGCGGCGAAGGCCCAGATGATCTGCGCCGGGTATCGCTGGTGCTGGCGGCTCATATGGTGTCGCTGTCCCTCGGCATCACCGTGGATGAGGCCATGGTGCGTGTGGAGGATGCGTTGGATAATGGCCACGCATGGAATACCTTCTGCCGCTGGATCACCGCCCAAGGCGGGGATCCGCTGGTCTGCCAGGACCCGTCCCGCATGAAGCAGTCCTCCATTATCCGGGAGGTCCGTGCACCGCGGAGCGGATACATCACCCACATGAACACAGAGAAGATCGGCGAAGCCGCCGTGGTGCTGGGCGCCGGTCGTGCCCGGAAAGAGGACGACATCGATCCTGCCGCCGGCTTGCGGATTCTGAAAAAGACCGGCGATCTGGTGCACGAGGGCGATGCGCTTGCCATCCTTCATACGGAAAGGGAGGATGCCTTTGAGGACGGCGCCGCCCGCTATCTGGATGCCATTGCCTTCGGCGAGGATGCCCCCGCGGCCATGCCGCTGATCTCCCGCGTGATCCGGGCGGAAAATAAATGAATGAAAATGCGGCCAAAAGGGAACTTTCTCTGAAACCGTATCGTCTATACCGACAGAATTCCCAAAGAGAAAGACGGGAAGGTAGAGACGTTATGTGGAGAAAAGCTTCTGTTTTGGCCGTATTTTTTGCTGCATTGGTGATGCTGTCATCGTGCACGGAATCCCCGGAGGATCCTCTGATTCCCGGCCCGGATGTGCCGGGGGACAAAGTTTCCCCGAGCGAGGAGGAGATCGCCGGCATCGTGGACGCGAATCTGGCGATTTTGGTGCAGGAAAATGTGGTGTATTCTTCGGAAAAGGAGTATATCACTGCACAGCCGGAAGCATTTTCGGCGATTGTCGCGCTCGGCGATGCTGCTTTGCCGTACTTGACGGAAATGGGAGAAAATATATTGCCCTATGATTATTCCGCGGAAAACTATCGGCGGATTCTGGCCATGTATGCGGCGTATACGATTCGACCGGAGCAGTATGTGCTTTCCTATCCCTCCCCGGACGGAAAATATGCGCTGGTGTGGGAGGTTGTCACCTTCGTCACGGCGGTGGACCCTTTTGGGGGAATCACCTATAGCGTGAGCGCCCTGGATACGGAAACCGGCGAAACCGCCACGGCTAAAGCGGAGGTTTGCAAGGATGAGTCCGCCTCCGTTCACTGGTCCCCGGACAGCCGATACGCCGCGGTGTCCGTGGGATACCGCCACAGTTACCGGGACGTGTATGTGTTCGATATCGGACGCGGCGAGTGTGTGCGCCTGCCCGGTGAAGGGGAACTGGAAGCGAGGCTGGAAAAAGATCTGACGTATTACGATGCGGACACCGACGAGGAGTTTTCCTGCGTGCATATCCTCTTTGACGAGTGGGGCACCGATACCGTTACCGCCCGGATCATGCTGAGCAGTGTGGTGGGCGGCGGCGTGGAGATCGGCAGCTATACCTACGATCTGGCCAAGCGGGAGATCACACAACTGGTTATAGATACTATGCTGATCGTATCCTATGCAGAGCCTGCTACCGTTTCCATCAAAGCGTCCTATCCGATCATAGATGTTCCCGATGCGGCGGTCAGCGAGCGTATCAATGAACAGATTCGGGAGTTCATTGACTTCCATTACAAACGCTATGCGGCGGGCGATGTGTCTGCAGCCGCGGACTCGTTGGATTCTTCTATGCAGTATGAGATTGCGCGGTGCCGCGAGGATGTGATCAGCATACACTTCTTTGGTACCTTCGCTGGCGGCGGAGCACCGCAGTATGTGCTGGATACGGCGTTCACCTTCAACTTAAAAACCGGCGAGAAAATCTCCCTGACGGAGCTGTATTCTGCGGATGAGATTGCTTCGTTTATCCGCACATATTTTGCGGAGTTGGACGAATCCCGCTACCCCACCTTGTTTCGACTGTATACCAAAGACGAAATACAACAGGATTTTGAGAATCACTTTGATCCCGCATCGAGATATGCGGAGGATGCTGCGTACCATTCGTATTACCTCACGGAAAACTCACTGGTTTTGATCGCCGGGCATTACAAAGACTACGCCGTGGATCTGAATTCCACGCTTGCCGGGGAGAGGGCGTTTCTGGCGGAAATCTATACAGATGGGACACAGTCCTAACTAAACAAATATCTCCTGCGTTTTTTGCTGTGGGAGGGAAGAATAGTAAAAAGCCGATATGGATGAATTTCCATATCGGCTTTATTCCATTACATCATCGCTGTGCGTGCGCACATATTACAGACCGCGGCGGCGAAGATCGCTGACAACCTCGGAATAAAAGGCACGAACATCAAAATCCCGGATGTTCTCGCGGTTGAGGTCGATTACATCGCCGTGGGAAATGCCGCGTGTTCCCCGGGAGCGGAGGAGAGTGTATTTTTCTCCCCAGGCAAAGGAGGACTCTCCCACAAGGCCGTCGTTTTCCCCGTCAAAATTCTTTACGTAGCGATAGGAAAGATTGAGAGGGAACTGCCCCTTGTGCGGATGCTCCATGACGGAGCCGATGCTTTGGGCAAAAATACCGTCGGGAAACGTGAGCAGTTCATTTCGCTTTTGGCAGGCCTCTGCCGTCAGATCATTGATGGCCGCCAAAAAATCGGGGTTTTCGTCTCCCAGTGCGGTGAGGGTCGTGTTATATACAGTGGCAACCTTGTTTTTCATCGATTCGGGGATGGCATCCATGAGGCGCTCCGCAAAAAGGCATCCTCTGTGCGGGGTATTCACGGTGGTTATGGATGCCACATACGGAGCCATGCCGAATTCCGAGATGGCATACCGGCAATCCAGCCCGCCCTTTGAATGGGCGATGATGTTCACCTTCTCACAGCCGGAGCGGTCTACGATCAGTTTGATCCTGGATGCCAGCTCTCTTGCGCTTTCTTTTACGGTCAATGCGGACTGATGCTCACCGTAATAGATAGTTGCGCCGTGCAATTGGAGTGTTCGCGGGATTCTGCCCCAATAGTTGAATATTCTGCTGTCGCGGAAAAATACGCCGTGAACCAACACAAGCGGATACTTGGTTTTGCAGATTTCGGAAAGGGCGGGGGAGGTGGAAATGCTTTCTTTTTCGATCTCAAACTCCACCTCGTCCGAGGTGACGTTTATTATGCGGGTCAGTACCACAAGATTGAGTATGGGGATCATACCGCACAGCGCACCGATCACGCGCCATTTGATCCCCATCTGTGTGGACGTGCAGTAAACACAGAGGATTCCGTTCCAGAACAGAACAGCGGACGCTGCAATGCAGTACACCATGCTCCACACCAGGTCCATATAGGCATGGGGAACGGTGAGAAACGCCAACACAGCGTGCCAGAGGAGGGAGGGGATCAAAGAGCAGACAAAGACAGTGAGCAGCAAGGTGCCGTGATTGCATATTTTCAGCCGAAGGCTCTTGGTGCCCGCCGGTTTTATGCCGGGCAATGCGTTCAGCAGGATAAAGAGAGGAATCAGTATCCAAAGTATCAGGGGGAACGCCTTTACCAGCATATAACTGTTCAGCAAAAAACTCATGAAAACAAAGCAGACAATGCAAGCCGGGGTGATATATCTTTTCATACTGTACACACTTTCCCTTTCTTACGGATTGCAGATTTTGCACGGGTCGTATCCCCGCGCCAGCAGCTCATGCCGTTCTCCGGTAAACTCTCCCCGGTTGCTGTCCTTGATCTTGCCCACGCTGGAGCAGGCGGGGGCGTGGAATTTCTTTGAGCTGGTGTTCAGGATGTAGGTGATTTCCGCCGTATCCTCCACAACGGTGTCGGTCTCTGCCGGCGCGGCGGTTTCGGACGCGTCGGTTATGGCGTGCGGGGACGTTTCCGCTCCGGTGTTCAACTCCACCCATTCCTCCTCCCGGAGGGTATAAAATTCAATCCCGGCGCCATCCTTGTTTGTCCCGCAGCCAACCAGCAGGATACACAAAAGCAGGCCGAGCAGTACATACTTTCGCATAATCTGACAACTTTCTACATATTTCACCCTGATATTATACACCGTTGAGCGCGAAAAATCAATATCCGCGGCCGTTTTCCGGATCGGTCGGGCGGTGCGATGAATTTCGACAAAAAGACACTCTCAAAACCTACATCTTTTGTAATTTTACCGATTGACAAACGGTGGTGCGCGTGCTACTATATAGAAAAATTCTACGTTTTCGGATACCGCCATGAAGCATCAATCTCTTTTGAAAATCGTTTTGTCCGCCATGCTGGCTGCGCTGATTTGCGTGGCCACCATGATCATCACTGTCCCCTCGCCCTTGGGCGGGTTCCTCAACCTGGGCGACGGGTTTGTTCTGCTGGCCGGATGGCTGCTGGGCCCGTGGTACGGCTTTGTCAGCGCAGGTCTCGGCTCCGCTTTGGCGGATTTGTTTCTCGGTTACGCCTTTTATGTGCCGGGAACCTTTATGATCAAGGGAGCGAGTGCGCTCTTGTGCGCCTGGCTGACGCGCGGTTTGGCCAAGTGTCCTTCGCGTCGGATAGCCGCGGGACTTGTGGCCGAGGTGGAAATGGTGGCTGGTTATTTTGCCTATTCTGCCGTCTTGGGCGGAGAGGGATGGGGTGCCATCGTGTCTGTGCCGGGCAATCTGGTGCAGGGAGCGGCAGGCATCTGTGTGTTTGCGGTTCTGGCAATACTGTTTGAAAAGTATCATCTGACCGATGCGTTTCGCATCCAAAAGAAAGAGGGACAATAGGTTCAAGAGGCATCCGACGGGATGCTTCTTTTTATTCCCGAAAATCCCCAGAGATGCCCCGTTGCTTGACAATCGACCCCCGGCATTGTATAATGATATCATCGGTATCTATATTCTCGCGCAGGTGGGATATCCTATGTCAGGGAAAGATTCCTGGCGGGGAGATACAATCAGCAGACAGGAGGTGAGATTGTGCAGAAAGAAAAGAAAGGCGGCCTTTTGGGAACCGCGGCGGTCATGGCAGTGATCATTCTGGCCGCCAAGGCGCTGGGCCTTTTGCGGGATATCCTGGTGGGCACTGCCTACGGCACAACAGCACCGGCGGTGGCCTACGAAACCGCCAGCCGACTGCCCGTTCTGATCTTTGATTTCGTCATCGGCGGCGTGGTGTCGGCGGCGTTCATCCCCGTGTTCAGCGATCTTCTGGTGCGGGAAGGGAAGAAGTCCGCCATGCGCTTTGCGGCGTCCTATGTGAATCTGATTTTTCTTCTGACAAGCATCCTCACCGTGGCGGGCGTGGCGTTCGCTTCCCCTTTGGTGGATTTGCTGGCACCGGAGCTGGCGCCGGAAGTCAAAGCCTTGGCGGTGGAGCTGACACGGATTCTGTTTCCCATGGTGATCTGCACCGGCTTGGCCTTCTCCTTTGTGGGGATTCTCCAGTCCATGGGCGAGTTCCGCATCCCCGCGCTGATCAGTCTGGTTTCCAATCTGATCATGGTGGGATATCTTCTGTTTTTTCTGGATGATTTCGGTGTGCACGGCCTGGCGGTGGCCATGCTGTGCGGATGGGGCGCCCAGGCGCTGATCCAGGTGCCGAAGCTGCGGCAGTTCGGCTTCCGTCTTGTCCCCTCGGCGGGGATTCTCTCGCCCCATATTGTGCGCAGTCTGAAGCTGGCCTTGCCCATCCTGGTGGGCACATGGACACAGCCGCTGTGCACCGTGATCAACACCAATTTCGCGTCGGCCATGGACGGCGGACGGGCTATCACGGCCCTCGGCTACGCCAATCGGCTCTATACCATCCTGGTGGGCGTGTTCGCTTTCGTGGCCACCAATCTGCTCTTTCCTCACTTCTCCCGTGCCGCCGCGGCGGGCGATACGGATACATCCCGCCGGCTGATGTTCACCTCGGTGAAAACCTTGTCCTTTATCATCGCCCCCATCGCCGCGGGACTGGCCGTGCTGGCAGAGCCTATCACTGCCATCCTGTTCGAGCGGCGCGCCTTTACCCCGGCGGATACGGCTCTGACCGCCACCGCTCTGCGGTGCTTTGCGGTGGGTATGCTGTTCATGGCGGCCAATGAGGTGTTGAGCAAATCCTTCTTTGCGGAAAACCGCCCCAAGATTCCCATGATTACCTCCCTGATTGCCATGGTGGTCAACGTGGGGCTGGTGGTGGTTCTGTCCCGCTTCGGCATCGGCGGCATCGCTTTGTCCTCCGGCATCGCCGTGGCTGTGCAGTGCCTGGGCAATGCCATCGCCTACTGCCGCGTGTTCCGCACCCGATTCGCCCGGGCGGATCTGTTGGATCTGGGGAAATCCGTCCTGGCGGCGCTGATTATGGGCGGCGCGGTGTACGTTTGCCTGCCCCATCTGCCCGGCGGATATCTTGTGCAGACGGTTTTGTCCGTTGTGATCGGAGCCGTTGTGTACGCGGCTGGCGTACTGCTTCTCCGCTCGGAGGAAGCATCTTTTGTGATTGCGCGCGTAAAGCGCACCGGAAAATGAGGTAACTTCATGAAAATTCGTGTTCTCCATTGTATCTCTGACAGCAACATCGGCGGAGCGGGCCGGCTTCTGCTCCATCTGCTTCGCCATTTCGATAAAGATGTGTTTGATGTAACGGCTGTGGTGCCCAAGGGATCGGCCCTGGTGCCGCGGATTGAGGAATGCGGTATCCCCGTGATCGAGACGGAGCACGGGCGGGATGCCTCCCACGATCGGGGCGGCATCACCGAATTGTGCGGTATTATGCGCCGTGTGAAGCCTCACATCGTGCATACTCATTCCTCCCTGGATGCCAAAATCGCCGCCTGGCTCTGCGGCGTCAAGTGCCGCATCTATACCCGCCACAGCGTGTTTGACCCGCCCCGGCGGCTCACCACCTTCCCCGGCAAGCAGATCGCCGGTGCGGTGAACAATACGCTGGCCACACGGATCATTGCCGTGGCTCAGGCGGCGGCGGATATCCTGACCGCCACCGGCGTAAGGGAGGACAAAATTACGGTGATCCTCAACGGCGTGGAACCGCTGACGCCGTCGACGGCGGAGGAATGTGTCGCTTTGCGCAGGGAGCTGGGATTTGCCGACACGGATTTCGTCTGCGGCATCTCCGCCCGGATGGAGCCGTATAAGGGACACTCTTACCTGGTGGAAACGGCGAGAGCGGTCTGTGCCGTGCGTCCGGATGCCAAATTCCTCGTGATGGGAACGGGAACGACCTATGAGGAGACGGTGCGGCTGGCCCGCGAGGCGGGATTGGACGGCAAGATGGTGTTCACCGGATTTGTCACCGATGTGGTGCCCTATTACAGCATCATGAATCTGTCCCTGAACTGCTCCTGGGGCACGGAGGCCACGTCTCTCGCTCTGATTGAGGCCATGAGCTTGGGCCTGCCGGCGGTGGTCACCTCCTTTGGCGGCAACCCCGGCGTGATCGAGGACGGGGTCAACGGATTTCTGGTGCCGGAGAAGGACAGCGACGCCATGGCGGCGGCCATTCTGCGGATCATGGAGGATCCGGCGTTGTATGATACGCTGTCCGCGGGGGCGAAAACCCGGTTCGGCGAGAGATTTACTGCCCGTGCCATGACGGAGCAGCTGGAGACTGTATATAAGGAGGAAGCCCGCCGGGGCGGATTCCTTCACTGAAATGAGGATAAGGAGGGATTTCCATGGGAAAGTGGCGCCGCGCAATGGGATGCGCTGTGTTATGCCTGCTTCTGCTTGTGCCGGGTGTATCGGTGCGGGCGGCTGAGAATATGACAGTGGACGGGGAAACTGTGGAGATTTCTCAGGCATATACGGTCACGGATGGCCGGGTGCTGGACGGCTTTGCCGAGGAGGGAGCCGCGGGATGGATTGCCGCCACGGGGGTGTCCGCCGTGCGGATGACGTCCCGGGATGGCGTTGCCATTCTCCAGACGATTCCTTTCGGAGCAGACGGCAGCGAGTACACCGTCATGCGCCATTATCCCGCCGGGGATGAGCCCAATCTGATGGCGTCATCGGAGCTGACGGCCCAGATTCTGGTGCCGGGGGATTCCGAAACGGAGCACACGGTGCTGATCCGGATGTATTCCGGCATGAATACATGGTCGGTGCAGGCGAAGATTCACGCAGGCGCGTGGCATACGGTTTCCGCTCCCATCGGGGAATGGAAATACCGTACCTGCATCAATATGATGGAAATCAGCGTGCTGAATGAGGGCGAATTCCACGGATTCTCCCTGGGCGGCGTGTACGCCCACGGCGAGGCGGATCTGTCCGTGGCCCGGCAGTTTATGACCTTTGATTACACGGCGGACGGCGGCACGGCATCCTATCGGGATGGGATGTACATCCTGGATGCCGGAGATGACGGCAACATGACGCTGGTGGCCGACGCGGTCCGGGAGTCCTATGAGGCGGGAGAGGGCATTTGCGCTTTGCGCGTGGTGCTCGATCGGGCACTGGTGGGGGGATATATCTCCCTGGCGGTGGCGGACGGCCCGTCCTCGGTGTCCTCCTTTACGATTGCGTCCACCTGCCCCATCTACTACGGCAAGAACACCTATCTGCTCCCCTTTGATGAGGATATCCCGCTCCGGGCCTACCGACTCAGCTTCCGCGGATTGTACGCGGACGGCCAGGAGGGAGTCAGTCTGCGGGAGGTGTCCCTGGAGCAGTTTTCGGAAGGGATGACTGCCGGTGTGGGCAAAATCACGGAATGTGCCTTCACGGCGGGGATGGAAATGCTGTCGGTCCGCGGTACGCTTCCCGGCGAGATCGTGACTAACCATATTGATACGACCATCGGATTGTTTGAGATCCCGGTGTGGATGGATGAGGCGGAGGTGCTGGCCAAGGGCGAGCCCATCGAGACCATTCGTATTTCCACCAAATTCCGTTTTGCCGTCGATATGCGCGGGTGGAAATCCTACGCATCCTCCAGCCGCTATCTGGCGGCGATCCTGACGGAGAATGGGGCAATTCCCATCGGCACAGCCCACTTCCCCGATCATCCTGCGACCGGCGACGCCGGCGATCTGTCTGTGGTGGGCCTGTACGGCGCCCGGACGGCGGATGTGTTTGCGGCCAATGCCTCGGCCGTCATTGTGGATGTGGATGTGATGCGGCTGCTCGGCGGCGAGGGCATGGAGAGCGGCGGACAACTGTACGTCCGCGGCGGAAAGTATTATTACTTTGACACAGCATACATTAAGCAGCTGGATGCGGACATCCGCTTCTATACAGCGGCGGACGTGGAGGTGTATCTGCGCCTGTTCAGCTCCGGTGACTTGAGTGAACTGTCCTATACATATACAGCGGAGGATGCCGAATTCTTCGCCTTTGATGTGGAAAGCGAGGCGGGGGCACAGGCTTTGTGCGCCGTGACCGAATACATCGCTGCCCGGTATTCCACCGTGCGCGGATTCATCGCCGGTGAGAGAATGGATGCCTCTGTATACAACGGCGCGGATATGACGGACATCGAGGCCTATGCGGCGCAGTGCGCCGTCACCATGCGGCTGATTTACAACAGTGCGGTGCATGCGATTCCCGGTGTATCCGTGATTGCTCCCATCGGCCATTCTGCCCGGGACGAGGGCCGTCCGGCGGGGACGTACTGCGATCCTGTTTTGTTCGCCGCCTATCTGTCCCGTGCCATCGGTGCGGATGGAGATATGCCGTGGATGGTGATGTATATATCCGATTCCTCCAGCCAGACTATCGGGCATATGCAGAACATCCTCTCCCAGATCAAGACAGCGGGCAGCGCGGCGCCCCGATCCTTTATGCTCATGTGGGAGCCTGTTACCGATTACGCGCCGGATATTCTTCTGGCGGAGTATAACGACCGCTGCCAGTCGGCCCAGCGGGCCGGCGCACGGGTGCTGTTTTTGTCCGTGGCCTATCAGAAAGATCCCGCCGCCGTGTGCGCGGGACTGAAAGATACGATGAACGGCGGCAATTCCACCCGCCAGCTTACCCGACATTCTGCCATGCTCGTGGACGCTCCGGAGGGCTATCGGGGGAAATACGTCTGGGGCGATTTCTCCCACTCCTACAGTACCCTCGGCTGGATGGCGGGCAGCGGATGCGATCGGCTGATCACTCAGTCGGGCGGATTTGTCTCGGGCGAACGTTCCCTGCACGCGGTGTTCGGCGGTACGGAGGGGGAGGTCTTCTCCGCCGTCCAGGGCAACATCCTGCGCGCCAATGCGGTGACGGAGGATATGCGCTATGCGCCCTATGTGGTATACACCTTGCAGGTGGTAACGGAATTGGAGAGCGCGTCCGCGGCGGAGCTTACCTTTGTGTTCGGAAACGGGGATACCCGGGCGGAGTATCGTACGTTGGTGTCCACCGGCGTGCCGGTGAAGGTGCTGTGCGATCTGTCGGAGTTCTCAGCCGCCTCCGCGGTGAATTTCTCCGCCATCACCCTGCAGTGCGATTCCGCCGCATCCCTGGATATCCAGAAGATCGAGTGCTTCAGTGCCGCGTATTCCGATGCGGAACTGGCGGAGATTTACCACTACCGTGACACGCGGTACGATCCCGCGGAGGAAAGCGGTTCGGATGGCATGACGCGGGCCCAGTGGGCCGTGTGCGTGCTTCTGGGCATGGGTACGGTGACGGCCTTTGCGCTGCTCAGCCGTCGGGAGAAGGAGAAAGAATGAATCGATATCGGATCATGACGCTGGCGGCGGCCGGGATCGCGGTGCTGGCGGGACTTGCTTACCGTATGTGGGGCGCGGCATCGCTGGCCATCGTGCTTCCCGTGATGAGCCTGGCCTTCTGGGCGATCGCGGTGATTATGTACCGGGAAGCCCGGGCGGCAAAACTGCGGGGCGTGATCGCGCTTCTGCCATCCCTTGCGGCGATCCTGGTGGCACTGTTCGCCACCGTGGGTACGGTCGTGTATTTTGTGGGATAAGAAAACAAGGCTGTTGCCAAAGCAACAGCCTTTTTCTTTAAGGTTTCTTAAGTTTTCTTTACTCCCCCTCTGCCATGTGATACAATGAAACCGGACAGACAGAACGATAGAAAGGGAGGACATACCTATGAAAAAGATGTTTGTGATTCTCGGATGCCTGCTTGCGGTTCTGGCGTTGACGGCAGGCGCGGCCGCATACGATGCGGGGGCGGGTGAGATCGTTTACGATTCCCCCGTTCCCTGTGTGAAGCAGGGAAAAGTCGCCCACCGCTACACACGCCTGGCAGCGGACCAGAGCATCCCCGGCGGGACGGAGGTGCCGTGCCACAAATGGATGTGTACGGCGGGAAAGGGCTGTACATCCTTTGCGGTGGAGCCGTGCCGGACGGATTTCTGCTACAACTACCTGCCCGGGACGGAAAGCGCGCCCTGCGTGATCTGCGGCCGGGAGGGAATCGGCATTCATACATACAAGTGGGTGCATGATCCTTACACCATGCAGCACACATCCCGCTGTACGGATACCGTTCCGTATCCGTATATCGTGTGCGATGCGGTGCAGTGTGACGCAGAGGGGAATCCGATGACGGAAGCGTGTACGCTGGGGCCGGTGCAGATCTGGCGCGGATTCTTCCGCCGCGGTCATCGGCTGACGCAGACCTGCACGGGATGCGGTATGGTGTACTACATCGGCTATCATATGCCCGACGGGCACGGAGACGGGCGAGATCCCGCATGCGCCTACTGCGCCATGGATACCGTCTGCACGGAGTTCGCGGGGGATGCGGCAAAATAATATAGAGGAACCAATACCCCCGGCGCGAAATCGCGCCGGGGGGTTGTTTTATGAATTAAAACATAAACGGATACCTTTCGGTATCCGTTTATGGCTATGGACTACGAAAAAGATATTTTCGAAAAGTTTGCGTATGAATTTGAACTCTTATGGTTTTCGTTGGAACATATACCGTTGAATATTTTAATCAATTTATTCATCAATTCAACACTCATGCCCTTTAATGATGGAATGTGAATGAAAACTGTATTTGAATTTTTCTTGAGCATATGATAATACGCCGCATTACACAGATAACGGGTCGGTTTATCTGATATGGTGTAAGAGACGCTTGCGCTTTCCAGTAGAGTTTCCAAATAATGTACATCAAAATCTGTGCACACTGTTTCGTCATTGTACTTGGCACACGTTTCGATTCTGACTTTATCGATCAGTTCCTTATCGACACCAAACATATACACTGTGCTATAATCGCCTCTGACAAATGAAATGTCTTTTTTCAAGCCTTGAAAGCTATTGGTTAATAAAATATAATTCGTTGCCGTTTGATCTACTAACTGAAAAGAAGTGTTGTGAATGCCTTTGAAGGCAGTGAAAAGAATCTTCATTTGTTTTCTTTTGCGGTATTAAGTGATGCAATCAGCGTTCGCTTGATTTCTTCGGCAAGAGAAAGGAGTTCATCAAAGTTGTATTCTATTGGATTTGTTCTTTTCAGAAGTGTGAGCCAATATATACTTTCACCGGTTTCCTTAAGTGAAATGTGAAGTTTTGATATAAAATCGGCTTTGCTGTTACCATAAACGGCTTCATTTATATTCGCACCTACACTTGTTGCGGAACGAAGCAACTGTTTTGCGATCGTGGTATCTTTTCTTGTTTTAGAAAACTCCTCGTAAAACAATACGATTTGTGTTGCAAAGTCGAGAGATTTATCGAGCAAAGGGCTGTTCATCCATCATCACCTCTGGTTAAATTGTATCACAAATTATTATATAATTCAACGCTTTGCGAAGCAAAGCTACCTTTTCTCTGCACTTTTCACTTTTATCTATTATCTGGAAACGACAATTTAAGTGAAGAGAGAAGAACGAAAAGAGAAAAGTGAAGAGAACAAAAGAAACGACAATCTTCTGTCGAAAATTGTCGTTTCTTTATGGCGCGCCACGCAGGATTCGAACCTGCGACCTACCGGTTCGTAGCCGGGCACTCTATCCACTGAGCTAGTGGCGCATCGCTTAAGCGCCTATATATAATAGCACAATGGAGTGGGTTTGTCAAGAGAAATTTTCAGAAAATCCGTTTTTTTATTTTTTTGCCGATTTTTCATTTTCGGCGAGAAATTCCGCGGCACAACGGAGGATCTCCTTAAGTGCGCCCGTATCCATTCCTTCGGGGACATAGCGGATTTCCCTGGGTAGTGCTCCCGTGATGGCGTGGAAATGGATCAGCGCCGCCAGATAGGATCCCGCGGGGGAGGGATGGGATCCGTCGGTGTGATACAGGGGCAGATGAGGAAAGTGAGCACGGGTGTAAGCAAAGGCTCCGCCCACATCGGACAGAATTCCGCCCGTCCGTGCGGCGGCTTCCGCATAGGCATCGCGGAGCTTCTCCGTCATGGTGATGCGGGATATCCCCAGTTTTTCCAATTGCGGGCTGGCATCATCCCGTCCCCAGGTAACGTAGTAGATCAGCTTCGCCGGGCGGGGAGAGATCATCCCGCACAGCGCCTCGGCGGTGCGCAGAAACGTCTCGCGTCCATCCACGGGTCGCAGACTCTGCTCCTGCAGAAGGATGCAGTCCCATGCCTGTGCCAGTTTTTCCTTCAGCGGGGCGTGCATTTCGTTTTCCGGATTGATGTAATGAGCAAAGGACCAGCCGCCCTTCGTCACCGATTCCACCACCCAGTCCATGCCCTTCGCCTCGGCTATGTGCGCCAGCGTTTCGGGCATGCGGTTGTAATAAGTATAGCTGTTTCCAATAAAGAGAATTCTCATGCCAATGGTTCCTTTCCAAACGATATACGCAATACGGGCAGCGTGTGACCGCTGCCCGCTTTTGTTCAGTTCAAGCCGAGGGATCTCAGATAGTCGTAGCTCTTCTTCAGGCAAACGAAGGGATCCTCGCCCCAGCAGTTATCCTGCTCGATGAAGGCGTAATCCGTGCCGGTATTCTCCAGCGTGGCGATGATGG
This sequence comes from Clostridia bacterium, assembly GCA_017468385.1. Lineage (GTDB taxonomy): Bacteria > Bacillota > Clostridia > Oscillospirales > CAG-272 > SIG701. Next base: position 4,693 of record JAFUIQ010000055.1, on the reverse strand, counting down.
CCTCGAAATCCAGAATACCGCCGCCCACCCAGGTGAATCGCTTGGTGCCGTCGGGAAGGATTTCCATATCCTTGAAATGCACGCAGGGAATGCGGCCGCTCAGACGCTTGATTTCCTCCACGGGATCGTATCCGCCGTGCTTGACCCAGTAGGTGTCCAGAGTGAAGCCCATCTCACCGGGGGCGAAGAGATCGGACAGCATCTCCATATAGGTGCGGCCGTCTTCCGCTTTTTCGTATTCAAAGGAGTGGTTGTGATACATGAAGGTGGAGCCCAACTCCTTGATGCGCTTGGCGGCGGCGGCGGTGTCTGCCACGAACCTCTCCACGCCGGCGGCGCTGCCGCGGTAATCGTTCGGCATGGAGCCCACGCCGATGTATTTGCATCCGAAGGTGTTATGTTCTTTGACCACCAGGTCGGTCTCGTTCCGGATGCGGTCCAGATTGAAGTGAGTGAGGTCACAAGTCAGACCGGTGCGCTTCAGCTGCTCTGCCAGCCAGTCCGCCTCATAGGCGCAGGTGCCGGACACCTGTACAGTGGTGTAGCCCATATCGGCCACGCGGTCCAGTGTTTGGGCAAAATCGTCCAGGGTGGTGCAGGATTCGCGGACAGTGAAAAGCTGTGCTCCGATTTTCATAGTATATTCTCCTTGTAATAAAAGGAATTTACGCCGTTTTGGGCGTGTTGCTTTTGTTTTTTCGGGATCATTATAGATCATTTTATTGGGGTTGTCAATGATAACCGGAGGAAAAAATTTATAAATTCGGGCGACAGATGTAACACAAAATATTGTGGTGTTCCCCCAAAATGGGGAAATATGTGCAACATCTCCAAACAGAGCGGGGAATTTTACGGGTATTTTCTACATATGGGCAATATATATAAATTATTATGTCATTTTTTGTTGTGTATTATATGCGGAATTGGCTTGACATTCGGCTGTTTTCAAGATATAATATGATTCGGCACTAATCAAGCGAACACAATATGTTGCGGTTTGGATTCGAAAACCGCAATATCGTGTGTTTCTCGAAATATATATTTACAGGAGAACGGCTATGCTTACCAAAATTATCAAGCGGGACGGCCGCGAAGTACCATTCAATATAGAGAAAATCGCCAACGCGATTTTTAAGGCAGCGCAGGCAGTGGGCGGCAGCGATTACGATCAGGCCATGGCACTGGCGTGCGAAGTATCGGAGAAAGCGGACAAGTTGAGCCGCGAATCCGGTGCGACTCCCACGGTGGAGCAGATACAAGATATGGTAGAACATATCCTGATCGAGCGGGGCCACGCCCGCACCGCGAAGGAGTACATTTTGTACCGTGCGGAGCGGACCAAGGTCCGCGAGATGAGCACCCGCCTGATGAAGGTGTATGAGGATCTGACCTTCCAGTCCGCCAAGGATAATGACATCAAGCGCGAGAACGCCAACATCGACGGCGACACCGCCATGGGTACCATGCTGAAGTACGGCTCCGAGGGCGCGAAGCAGTTCAACGAATTGTACATTCTGGATCCCAAGGTGTCCAAGGCGCACGTGGAGGGAGATATCCATATTCACGATCTGGACTTCCTGACGCTGACGACTACTTGCTGTCAGATCGACCTCCTGAAGCTGTTTGAAAACGGATTCACCACCGGCCACGGCTATCTCCGTGAGCCCAAGGATATCCGCAGCTATGCGGCGCTGGCCTGCATCGCCATCCAGGCGAATCAGAACGACCAGCACGGCGGTCAGTCCATCCCCACTTTCGACTACGCTATGGCTCCCGGCGTGAAGAAAACCTACACCAAACTGTTTGCAGACGGCATTGTCAAGGCCCTGGCGCTGATCGGTGCGGACGCACCGGAAACTGCCAAGGACGCCATCCTGGCCGATCTGGCAGGGAAGGGCATCACCCCCTCTTTGGGCTCTGCCCGCGAGGTGGAGAGTGCTCTGCAGGCATCTCTTGCGGATTATTGCAAAGAGGATGCGGCTCGCGTGGCTTCCGTCATCGTTTCCTTCACCCAGAAGGAAGTGGAGCGCGCTACCTATCAGGCCATGGAGGCCCTGGTGCACAATCTGAACACCATGCACTCCCGCGCCGGTGCGCAGATCCCCTTCTCCTCCCTGAACTACGGTACGGATACCTCCCCTGAGGGTCGTCTGGTTATGAAGAGCATCCTGCTGGCCACCGAAGCCGGCCTGGGCAAGGGCGAAACGCCCATCTTCCCCATCCAGATCTTCAAGGTTAAAGAGGGCATCAACTACAATCCCCAGGATCCCAACTACGATCTGTTCAAGCTGGCGTGCCGCGTGTCCGCCAAGCGTCTGTTCCCCAATTTCTCCTTCCTGGATGCACCCTACAACGCACAGTATTACAAGGAAGGCGATATCAACACCGAGGTAGCATACATGGGATGCCGTACCCGCGTCGTTGCCAACTATTTCGATAAATCCCGGGAGATCGTTACCGGACGCGGCAATCTGAGCTTCACCTCCGTGAACCTGCCCCGCATCGCCATCAATGCCCGCGGAAACGTGGATTGGTTCTTTGAGGAGCTGGAGCGGAAGGTACAGCTGGTGATCGTCCAGCTGCTGGAGCGTTTCAAGATCCAGGCCGCCAAGAAGGTGCGCAACTATCCCTTCCTGATGGGCAACGGAATCTGGATGGATTCCGATAAGCTGGGCGTGGACGATACCGTCGGCGAGGTGCTGAAGCACGGTACGCTGACCGTTGGATTCATCGGCCTGGCCGAGGCTTTGAAATCCCTGATCGGCGTGCATCACGGCGAGAGCGACGACGCGCAGGCCCTGGGCCTGGAGATCGTTGGCTTCATGCGCCGCCTGACCGACGAGGCTACCGTAAAGTACGGCTTGAACTTCTCTCTGATTGCTACCCCCGCCGAGGGCCTGTCCGGCCGATTTGTCCGTATGGATAAGAAGAAATACGGCGTGATTCCCGGCGTCACCGATCGGGAATATTACACCAACTCCTTCCATGTGCCGGTACATTACAACATTTCCGCTTATGATAAGGTGAAGCGCGAGGCCCCCTACCACGCACTGACCAACGGCGGCCACATCACCTATATCGAGCTGGACGGCGATCCGCTGGAGAATCTGGATGCCTTTGAGCAGATCGTGCACTGCATGAAGGAATCGGGCATCGGCTACGGTGCCATCAACCACCCTGTGGATCACGATCCCGTTTGCGGCTACACCGGCCTGATCGGCAACACCTGCCCGGGCTGCGGACGCAGCGAAGATGACGGACAGGGCGCGTTTGAACGCATCCGCCGCATCACGGGCTATCTGGTCGGCACGCTGGACAACTTTAACAACGCCAAGCGCTCCGAGGTGGAAGACCGCGTGAAGCACGGCATGAACGGCCAAATGGAACAAATCTGATAACCGAACGCAAAAAGGAACCGACTTTTCGGTTCCTTTTTTGATAATTTGGCGAATTCTCACAAATCCGACGAAATGAAGTTTGTTTTGTTGGGGAATATCTATCACAAAAAACGAAAGAATTTTTTGAAAAATCATAAAAATTCAACCTTTTTTAAAAAAACTTTCAACAATCTATTGATTTTCTTCTCCCAATACTGTATAATAGGTACAGTTACGAGGATGATGGATGTGCTGTGTTAAAAGGATTGTAAATGTTTTTAATATTGCGCATTGTTAGCCTCGTTACAATATTTGATCAATTATTTTATTTTTTAAGGAGAATTCTCATGAACGCAAAGAAACTTTTGGCAGTTGCTCTCGTTGCTCTGCTGGCTGTAGCCTCTTTTGCGCCCGCTTTCGCTGCTGAGAAAGTGAACGTAATGAAGACCGCTACCTGGGTTGCCAACGCTAACCTGGATGACACCAAGTTCAACGAAAACGAGGACGGCACTAAGAGCGATCCCACCAAGCTGATTGACGGTATCTACGGCGTAGGTCCCACCAACAAGCAGGACACTCTGAACACCCGCGTTATCGACCAGTGGGTTTACTACAACGAGAACGATGAAGAAGACGAAGCCGGTCTGTACATGTGGACTGTTACCTTCGAACTCGATAAGGTTTACACTATCGACAGCACTTCCGTTATCGTTATGGACCTGACCACCTGCGGTATCGGTGACTCTCATCCCATTCAGTGGGTACAGCGCGGCTTCCACCTCCTGGTAAGCGAGACCGGCGAGGCTGGCTCCTGGAAGGTAGCTCACGAGGCTGAGGACCTGCATCCCGAAGATGATCTCGGTCAGTACGAGTACGTTGAGCCCTGCGATGAGTACCCCACCGGTTACTACATCTACAAGGCAGAGTTCGCAGCAGTAGATGCTAAGTACGTTAAGTACGCAGCAACCTGCCCCACCACCGACCTGCTCTCCACTGGTAACTGGATCAACTTCTCTGAGTGGGAAGTATACGGCGTAGAAGCTGCTAACCAGCCCGAGACTCCTGCAACCGAGCCTGCTGTTACCGAGCCCGCTGCAACCGAGCCCGCTGCAACTGAGCCTGCTGCAACCGAGCCCGCTGCAACCGAGCCCGCTGCAACCGAGCCCGCTGCAACTGAGCCCGCTGCAACCGAGCCCGCTGCAACTGAGCCCGCTGCAACTGAGCCCGCTGATGCTCCCGATGCTCCTGCAACCTTCGATTTCGTAATCGTTCCTGCAGTTGCACTCGCAGCAGCCGCTGCCGGCGCAGTAGTTCTG
>JAFUIQ010000054.1 GCA_017468385.1 Clostridia bacterium | reverse complement strand
GAGGTGCCGCCGGTGCCATCTGCTCCCATCGATTGGGTGCGGGTAGCTGTCACGGTATGGATTTCGGGATCTGCCGTCCTGGCTCTGTGGTTTGCCATCACGGGAATCGTGTATCATTATCGGCTCATCACCCATCGGACACTGTATAAGACCCTGCGCAAAACGAAGGTCTATCTCACCGAGGATGAGAGCGCGCCTTGCCTGGCCGGCGTGATCCCGGCGATCTATATCCCTCCCGTGGACATGGATGAGGACTTTCGGGCGTTCATCGTGCTTCACGAGTACATGCACCTGCGCCACGGTGATCACGTGTGGGCGGTAGTTCGTATCCTCGCTCTGATCGCCCATTGGTGGAATCCCCTGGTGTGGGCGGCTGTGATTCTGTCCAAACGGGATGCGGAGTTGGCCTGCGATCACGCCGTCGCGGCCCAGCTGAATCGGGAAAACCGATTGGAATACGCCCGCGTTCTGCTGGATACGATTCCGCAGAAGCACCGTTATGCGGTGGGGCTGGGAAGTGCGCCCATGAAGGAGCGTATCCTCCGGCTGACAAAGACCCAGAAAAACCGCATCCTCTGCGTGGTTCTCGCCGTGATCATCACCGCCGCCGCGGTGGGATGTTCGTTCATCGGTTTGAAGGACAGGGAAGAGGAGGAAAACGTATACGACATCGATACCCTGTGCGAGCATATCCGCAACGGCACTCTGTCAGCGCTGGAGTTGTTCTCTGAATCCAATGAGGAATATTTGCAAACCCAGTTTGCCAATCTGTACGATTATTACAGCGGCACAGCGGAGAAACCCGGCGGCGATTGGGAAGCTATGCCCGAGGAGGGCGTGGTCCTGCCCGGGGAGTTTTCCTTTAAAAACTGCGAGAAATTTGAGTACAGCACCGCGTCACAAACGCCCGTGGTATTGCGTTATGACGTGGGGGATTACTGGCTGTATGCCGCCTTTACGCTCTTGGATGTGGGCACCACAGGCGACGTTTCCGAAATTCTGTGGCACCTGAGTGAGGCATGGTTCATCCCCCACTCGGACGCGGTGGCCCAATCGGTTGCTGATCTGGCCGAATGGAAGATATACAGCCATTTCCAGAACGTCGGCTATACCGAATGGAAAACTCTGAAATTTTACAACCAGGTGACGGGAGAATCGGATTATTTCTCCGCCGCCGCCGGGATAAAGATCACGTCCCTGCAGTACTGCGGCGGAAAAGTGTTTGTGGAATGTGACTCCCACGGATTTTTGATCTTCGATCTGACAGGCGGTCTGTATGAGTGCCTGTCCACCAATAAGGATACCTATATCGCTTATCAAAACGAGTACGGTGCCTACATTGCCGATTCTGCCCGTTGGCAGAGCGATAGCCGGCTGCAGGCACGGGGAGAGAATGGAATCTTCGTTGTCACCCTGTTTGACGGGAAGTACAGTCTGGCGGATGTATCCTTATCGGAATCCGAGATTCTGGAGATGTGGCAGTACAATGTGGGCAATGCCCAAAAGAACAACAATGCCCCCCAGTATCACGTTCCCTATGGAAAACTGCTGAATCAGGTGGGAAGCCATGTTCTGGATCTCTTCGTGATGAAGGGGCAGGCATATCTGGATGCCCGTCAGGCGTATGACGAGGAAGCAGCCACCGTGCCGTGGCTGGTCTATATGATCCGGGCGTTGGATGTGTCCCGGGAGGAAATCGTCTCCGCCTTGCAGAAGGATCATGTCCCCTATACGGATGCCATAGTGGATGTCCTTTTCTCGGAGGATGACGGGCGGATCAATGAAACCTTCCACAGCCCTCTGGCCCTCTGCCATGAGGGGAAGGTGTACACCGCCTACGATCTCAGCCTGAAGATCACCGACGTGGATTCCGAGGAGCAGAAGGCATTTGTACGCTCCATCCCGAAAGAGGATATCATCGCCCTGATCCGCGCCATACAAGCGCGGGATGCGATGCATGGCGTTGTGACACCCGGTGAAATCGTTAAACTGATCTATCGCTTGAAGGATATAACTCTGACCGCGCCCGGTGACGAGTATGCGTACGGATCCTACTGCTATGTCCATGGCATGGCGTATCATTCCTATCCGTCTGCTCTTACAAACGCATTGGACAGAGATGCGTTCAACGCGTGGCATGAGGAATCCCAGTGGCATACCCGGGAGAACGGATGCCCGTTCCCCCAGTCCAATATCTACGAATTTATCCATCATTTCAACATCCCCAAATCCCGCTTTGTGGAGCTGTACAATGAGCGGACTATAGACGATGATTATCCTATCGATCTTCTGTACGGCGGGACCGCCGAGGCGGTAGATGCCTATTATCGCACCAGCGACCCGGAAAAAGAACTGGAGAGCATTAAATGGGCCAACCTCCGGGAGTTGAAAATGCATATCAACGCCTATATCCGGGATGAGCTTCATATACAGATGAAGACCTCGCATTGCAGTCTGGCGGAACTGATGTATGTGGCCGGCATCAAAGCCGAGGAACTCTCTTCCTATTACAGTAAAGGACACGCAGTGAGTCCGGAAAATCGGTATGATACCATCTTCGACTACGATCCGGCGGCCATCGGTTATACAACGGATGCATCCTTTGAGAAAGTTCTGGCCCGCTATACGGCTTATTATCTGGACTGTGCCATCTGCGGACTGACTCCCTACGATACTCCCTATGACCGACAGGTGAGCGAGATGCAGAATGGTTCATTCACGGACATCCCCCTCCCCGACAACTTTGCTGAATTCTATCACGAAGCGGAGCGGGTGTATGCGTTGTTCACCGGGTATCGTGCGAATATCTATACAGAAGGCAAATTCTCCGATGATGGAGCGGATTATCAGGCCGTTGACATCGAGGGATGCACCACTATGGAAGGACTGCGTGCGCTGTGCGAGCAGTATTTTGACGCGGCTCTCACCGACAAACTGCTTTCCACCACCGTGATGAATCAGTATCCCCTTTACCGGGAGCATAACGGCAAGCTGTACCGCTTTAGCGGATACGCTGCTCAATTCGGATATGATATCGGCGATAACTATACGATGACTTCCGTACAGGCTGAAAACGGCAAGCATACGGTGCGCGTTGACGCTGTGTGGAACGAGGGGGATCGCGTGATTACCGGCAAGGCAATGTGCACATACACCGCAAATGAGAACGGTGAAATCCGCTTCACCTCTTTTGACTTGATGGCACAGGCACTGTGTGAAGTGTGGGGGCAGGGAACATCGGATACACCCAATGTGGAACCATCTACTCTCCACGACTACAAAAACAAGAAACTGGTAAACAGTCTGGTATACGAGGGCTACACCGTTCAGTATGAACTTCCTCATCCCACCTATGAGGGCCAGACCTTTGATTTCCACATCCATCTGCCCCAGATCGACGACGATTCTCCCAGTGCCGAGAAGTGGAACACGGATATTGTCAACGCATACGATGCGAAATACAGCACGTATCTCAGTGGCAGTGCTTCTGGCACAAACCGCAATTTTTATGCGGAAATCCGCTACGAAACCGTGACCACGGGCGACGTGGTGACGATCTACATCCTCAATTCCTGCGGTGTCTTGAATTCGGGGGATGCCAGACGCTCCTACGATATCTATCACTACGATACCAAGGGGAAGCGATTCCTCACCACCAATGAGTTCCTGGCCTACTACGCCAAAGGGCAGTTTGCCTCCTCAGTGGCGGATATCGTTGCCTTTATGAATGAGCATGCCTTTAACACCGATGAGACCGGTACGCCCATTCCCCTGAAGGAAGAGAATATCCAGGGCGTGATCCCCTCCGTCTTCGGCGGCGGCAAGTTTGACGTAGTATATCAGGGGTACAATATGGAAGGGAAGTTCGCTACCCGCATGCTGTTCTCGCCCTATCCCACCTACGGTAATCCCCATCGATACACCTACCGACTGACCTATCATGACTATACGGATTGCCACACGGCGGAAATGAACGGTCAGCCAGCAGGCTACCGCTTGCTGATTTGCCAGCGATTTGCCGGAAAATTCGACGTAAGCTGGTATATTGACCGCCTTTTCCTGGAGGACATCGCCGAACCTCCGGAGAGTTATCCGTTAGGTGAATACGGCGGATACTATACGCCTGTAAATCAGGATGCATACGGTAATATGTTCATAGTTGTCGATCACAAAACGGATGCAGGACAACTGCAGGCATGGATCCCCTTCGATCAGCCCGGCACGGCCCAGGATTATTACCGGGGCGTCCTTCTGGGCTATTTCAACTATGACCGACTCTTCGGCGGAAACGCTGCGGTGGAGAAATCCGTTGGGGGAATGATTGCCGATGTACTGGATGCCTATCGAAACGGTAAGGATCCAAATGAACTTCTTCCCGCATCCGAGACGAAATTCACTCCCTATCCCGCAAAATCCGTTCGTGCCAATCCCGTGGATGAGGAGATCCGGGCGATTCTCGATGCCGCCACGGTGGACGAAGCGGGAATTATCCGCCTCCGCGTGGATCTGGGCGAGGGATATATTCTGGAACTCCCCATGGATCTCGGTATCTTCGGCGAAAGTTATCAGGCCTACTTTACGGGAATCTATTTCATAAAGCCGCAGAAAGTCACCACCCAAGGTCCCTTTGTGGGCTACGTGGCGGATAAGACCACTCCGTGGATCGATCTGTATACGGAGAAAAACGGCACCTATGTGGGACGGATCCCCTACGAGATCTTCCACGATTGGATAGCCACCGATCGGGACAAAGATACGTGGACTCCCGGCTGGATGGGCGAGTATGTCTGCTTCTACTATGCCGAGTTCGGCGATTTCCGTTGGGCGGCTGCCCATCTGCGGGATACGGTTCTGGGAAGCGGCCGCAAGAATGTGGCTACCTCCGCCGACGGCGGTAAAACGTGGAATATCGGCAGTACCCGGGACGACTACGGCGGAAATCACGTGGTCGGTATGGGATTTGCCACCGACAAGATCGCGTTTATCAGCTATGATCCCTACAACGAGCACGACGGTGCGGATGGTCCCGTGATCTCCCGCACCACGGACGGCGGCAAAACGTGGAAGTTGCTGGATGTCCCCGTGCCGGATTCCCTGGGGGGACAGAAACTGATTTCCGGCATCCCGTTCTATGACGGGGATCTGCTTCGCTATCCTGTGTGGTTGAATCCTTCCCACGGAACCAAAGAGGGCGAGGTCATGTACCTGATCTCCCGGGATAAGGGGCTTACCTGGGAGTGGGATTCGATCCATGCCGGCACTGTTGTGCTCAGCGATGTTCATAAGTCCATTTTGGAAAGCAAGGCTTCGTTCCAAGATACAACTTCTCAAAAGAGAATGTTCCTTACCGATTGGTTGAAAGAGCAAAACACGACCGTGACCGTTTATACTGTCATTGACTTGGACGGGGACTCCGAATCCGAACTTGTTTTACTTATGGCAACCGGTAATTATTTGATTCTTCACAGGATGCAGAATACGACGTATGCGCATCATCTCCCCTATAGAGGATTTCTTGAATTGAAACAAGATGGAACATTTTGTATTTCAGCCGGTGCATCCGATTGGGGTATCTGCAGGCTCCGTTTTAACAAAGACACCTATGATAATGTGCAGTTTGCCTACTGTCGAACAGAATATGACAGCACAACGGAGTATTGTTATATAAACGGCAAAAGCGTTTCAAAGTCTGACTTTGATGCCTATGCAAAACAGCAGGATCAAAAGCCCGACGCGATCTGGGTGGAGCATTCTATTGAACCTGCTCCCGGTTATAAGCAATACACACCCGCTATCGATGTCGATACCGCCAAATTGGATTATATCAAGCCCATGGCCATGTATGGCGAAAGCCAGCCGGGTGCCAACTTTGACCGCACGGCCAATATCCATCCCGGCACGGGATTCGAAGGCTATGCCGACGGCGTGGGCTACATTACCTTTGGTGTTTGCAACGATCGAAAATCGCCCGATTACGTATCCCGCTATTACACCTACCGCGTCACCTCGGCGGGGGGATATATCCTCTCCGTAGAAGAAGCGGAGACCATCACCCGGGATATCGTTCTGAAAAAAGGAAAGCCCTACACGGGCAGCCTGGAAGGACAGCACACCTGCGTGGTGAATAATCGGTATTACGGCATCACCATCTCCGGCGATACGATCTCCGCCTCGGTGGGACTGTATCAGACGGATGCTGGCGGCACCGGGAAGGGAACGTATACCTACGATCCCGCGACGGGAAAAATGACCATCACGACCATGGAGAAGTACCACGACGGCAACGGCAATCTCTTGGTAAATCCCCCGAAAACCGTTACCGGTAAGCTGTATGAATACAATGACATGGTGCATTTCCTCTACGATGACGAGAAGGCCACACCGCTTCCTCTGAGTTTCCCCAAAATCAATGCGTTCCCGCCGGATCGCACCGATTTCATCTTTGATGATCTTGCGGGTGAATGGTATCACTCCTTCCGGGATGCGGCGGACGATCAGTTCTACTGCCTGACGTTGGATCCCGAAACCCAGCAGATCCGCTTTGACCACGGATTCTACGATGGCAGCTACGCCGCCCGTTATGCGGGAACGTACCGCGTGGATTACAACCGCATTATCCATGCCACTCTGCAGGATAACAATGACCCAAGCGCGGACGAGATGAAATTCGTCTTCAGTATGGGCTATTCTATGGGATGGGACGAGACGGGTGAGAGGAGAACCACGATCAACATCACTCCCCAAGTCTGCGATATGGAAAACTACCGTCCCATGCTGGGCCGCTATTTCGGTTTCCAGCGGGAGAAGTTTACCACGGAGGAACTGGACGAAAGGGCAGAGCAGTACAATTTCGTGATGAGCGCCTATGAGAAGGCGGCGGAGGCGGCAAGCTGGTTCCGCACCGCCAGCCTGGTGGAAGCAGGGGAGGCAGACGGAAAGGATTCCATCGAATACGACGGCCGCCGGTATTATCGGGTAACCAAATTCGATACCTACGCGGATTTGCGGCAGTATCTGGAAGAGTGGTTTTCCGCATCCCTGGTGGATCAGCTGCTGAATGATCAGAGCGTGGCATCCTACATCTCTCACAACGGGAAACTGTACGCCACGCCCGGCATGGTCCCGCAGAATATCCGCCTGGGTGAGCGGTATTACAGCGGCGGAAAAGTTAAGGACGATTGGTATTCGCTGGACGTCACGGTAGTAGTGCTGGACACAAAGGATCTCACCACCGTCCTGGCGTACCAGAGTTTTCAGTTTGACTACCAATACAAAAACGGCAAGTGGGTATTCATCCAATTCCCTCACATCCAATAACAATCAAGGACAGGAGCCAGGCAAGCACATGAGCGACACAGAACGACAGAACACCTACGAAATCACCTGTGAGCGGTGCATTGCTGATCTGTATCGCGTGGCGTACCTGGCTCTTGCCGATTCCGCCCTGGCGGAGAGGATCGTCACACAAACCTGCGTGGCGTGCGTGCATAGGTGCGGCTTCTCGGAGGATCCTGTCGAGATTCGGTATAATCTGGTGCAGGATCTCTGTCGTCGATGCCGGCGGTGCAGGGGACTCCCCGCCGCATCCGGTATGTCTTTGCCGGAATCGCTCCGAAGTATGACCGCCGATCAGCGGCTTCGCCTGGCGGTGCGAGAGTTGTTCGGATGCGAGATTTGAGCGAGCCATTGCCGGTGTCGCACCAAACCAAAGCGGCTTTTCTGATCCAATCATGGGGAAACGCATGCACAGCGTTTGGAAACGGACGGATTCCTGTGCGCATCCGTGCCCGAAATAACAGAGAGTCGAACACGGCCGATTGCCTGTTCGACTTTCTTTTTATCCTTTTTCCGATTTTCACTTTGACTCAGACAGTGAACTATACCGTTAACAATATCTACCTATGGTAGATAACTCTTATCTTGTTTGTGAAGTGGAAGCTTGGTATAATATAGACAGAACAGACAAAAAACAGACGGAGAATGTTATGCGAGATTATAGTTTTGGTAATTTTCTGCATGAGCTGCGATTGCGCAGTGGTCTTACACAGTATCAGCTCGGTTTGCTCATTGGCGTTTCCGACAAGGCGGTTTCCAAATGGGAGAACGGTTCTTCCATGCCGCAAAGCAGTGTTTTATATAAACTCAGCGAGGCGCTTGGAGTCAGCGTGGATGAACTTCTGTCCTGCAAATATCATTCCTTTGAAAAGAAGGACACAAAAGGAGTATTTGCCACAAAAAAACAACTATGGAATAAGGCCTTTGATGCTATGCGTGAACGCTACGGTAATCCTGTACCTATTGAAATCGTAAACCGTTTTCTGACAGAGCAGGCAGAAATGCAGAATACGGACAGTATCGTGTATTTTGATATGCTGTCCGTTCTTTCGTCTGCTGCTAAAAAGCGTCATGATCATGTTATGGTAAAAGGCGGAACAGGATCGTCACTGGTAGCCTACCTTTTGGGAGCAACGGAAATCAATCCGCTGAAACCGCATTATTGCTGTACCGCCTGTCATAGGGTCGTCTTTGATGACAGCGCCGCGGATGGCTGGGATCTTCCCCCGAAAGAATGTATATGCGGCAGAGCCATGATCGCAGATGGACACGATATCCCGTTTGAGAGCTGTCGTCACGAGGTAAATCACGGCTCACATGTTTTCGTATCCGTATCGCCGGATTTTTTTCGCCCGGCTGTAGAATGTATTGAAGACTATTTCGAGGAGTATACACTGACGCGAAAAGAATGGGAAGCAGACCGGTTTATCACCATTAAGGTATCCTCTGAAAGCGCAGAAGGCTCCGTTGCCGTTATTGCCGCAGAAGAATATGCGCGCTTTCAGACACTGGCACAGGCCACCGCAACTTCTTTTGACAGGATTCCGTTTGCCTCCGATGAGATTCTGCGGGAATTTCAAAGCGGCAGCACGGACGGTATTCTGGAATTTCATACAAAATATATGAAAAATATGCTTCATACGGTTCGCGCAAATTCTTTTCATGATCTGATACAGATATTTGGCTTGTGTCATGGCACAGGTGTGTGGACCGACAATGCCGGGGAACTTGTTGCGCAAGGCTGCCCTGTGGGGAAAGTGATTGCGTATGGCGACGATGTCTTCCGCCATATGCAGGAGAAAATGATAAGCAAAGGCCTGGCGGACACAGGATTTGCCTATGCGGTTATGGAGAACACGCGCCGGGGACTCTATGCCAAGAACGGTATTCCCCATGATATAAAAATGCAGCTGAAGTCTATCGGTATGGACGATTGGTTTGTCGATTCCATCGGCAAGATCAAAATTTTGATGCATAAAGCCCATGGCGTAAGCTATGTTCGATTGGCAGCAACGCTGATGTGGTATAAGCTCCATTACACAAAAGAATTCAATGAAATTATGTTGTAATCCTCGCCCTGCCTCGCGCAGGGCATTCTATTTTGCATAAAAATTCCCCTCAATTGCATATACAGCTGAGAAATCCCGGATGTCAGACTTATTTAAAACTGTACAGGTATGTCTGAATGAAATTGTTTTTTATCCGTTTGTTTACTTCTGCGTGAAATATACCCCTTGCCTTCAAAAAAAGGCGTATTTATCCCGGCTTTTTTGACTGTGCGATCAAAGGGCATATAATGTGGGAAACGTGAAGGAAATAGAAAATTGTAAATTGTGCTATTATTTGTGCAGATTTGCATTGCGGATTACAGAAGGGTATAGTATAATGAATTCACAAGAAACGATAATGCGGAGAAATATATGCACTACGATTATGCACTGATCCACATGACAAGTACTCTGGAATCCTCGGACTCCATGTATTCCATCATCTGCCTGCAGGCATCCCGGCTGTCTGTCACATTGAACGGCGTCCGCTGTTATCTGGACGGAAAATACATGCTGTGTCTTTCCCAGGACGACACACTGCGTGTGGAAGGCGGGCAGTACGAGACGCTGAATCTTCATTTTCAGCCGTATTTCTACAACGTCAATCTGAATCACAACGTCATCGGATTGTCCATGTACGAGGAGATGCGCTCCCGCTTCGGCTACCCGGATTTCCATCTGTTCCGTCAGCGCGATGCGTCCTTTGTGGGGATTCTGCCCCTCAACGATGAGGAGTACGAATTGGCGAACCGACACTTTCTGCGGGCAGGCCAGCATATTGACAATCATCCTACGGATAAAATGTGGTCCTGCCATGCCCGCTCGGATATGATATCCATCCTCCGCATCGCGGAAGGGGCGTATCAGGGGGATGCGGTGCACGACGGAAACGAGATTCTCCGCTTCATCCGGGATCATCTCGGCGAGGAAATCACCCTCACCACGCTGTCCCAGCGTTTCCATACCAACCGCACCACTCTGACGCGGCTGATCAAAGAGCAGACCGGTATGACGCCCATGCAGTACGTCATGGAGGAACGGCTGAACCAAAGCCGGCCGGATCTGCTGTTTACGGACGTATCGGTGCAGGATCTGGCCGAGAAGTACGGCTTTGCCGATGTGAATTATTTCATCCGAGCGTTCAAAAAACGATTCGGCAAAACGCCCCTCCAATATCGTACGGAAGGATGTGCGGAGCGCATCCGGAACCAGAACATTTATCGCCGGAAGGAACGCGATATGATGAAAGTGGCGGATTTTGAAAACTATATCCAAAAAGGCCTGGGCCGCGGATTAACGCTTCTGCGCAAAGAGCCGGATAAGACACCTTACCGACAGACGGTGCTGGATTATTATACGAAAAACATCCGCTATTCCCGCATGATTACCGCCTACGATGCCGAGATGATTCGCTGTTTCCCCGATGCGGATGTCTTGTCGGCGGAGATCGCTGTGGCACTGTTTGATGAACTGAAAAAAGGCATCAAGTACCATATGATTCCCATGCTGGTGGAGTTGGGTTATAAAGATACGGTTTCAGCCATTGTGGAGATGCTGTACAGCAAGGCCTATGCGGAATTGCTGGAATTCACACAGCGCGGTGATTCGGAGGAAAAATATCCCGCCTGTGCCGGCAGCTATATTGCCGCTGTAGCAAGTTTGGGATATTTGCAGGTAAGCCGTGAGAGGATGAAGCGGGCCATGCTGGACACAGCGGACTTGTATCTGTTTTCCAAGAATCCGGTGATCCCCACCTATCAGAGCCCGTGGTTTTTGGTGCAAAACGGCTATGGACGTGTCAAAACAGATGAACTCGCAGAAGAAGTGGCAAGGGAACACCCACATGGGCAAAGAATGTTTGAGGAGTATATGCAAGGACGGGTTTCCCACGAGCCCAGGTATGCCGTCACGGCACAGCAGATCTTTGACGCTTACCGAAAGCCCTTCGATCCGGATATGCACATTGCCTTTGCTCATGCAACGGAGGATGTGATCCGTGCAGTGGCGGAGGAGATTTTGCGCGAGGAGGACGAAGACCGGCGCATCTATCTGATGGGCTTCTTTGACGAGATGTTTGTTTTCTCACCGGTGTTTCCCTTGGATCCGACTCCGTTAATTGACGTCGCTAAGTCTCTGCGCCCGGTTTCTTCTGAAAACCGGCAGGAATACGGTATCGTTTCGGCGTACTATAGTTTCCTTGGAAAGGTGCGCCATCCGGAAGTAAGGGCCTTGGGACAAAAAATCCTGGCGGACAAAAGTGCAGATTCTTACCACCGGGAATTTGCTGCCAAAATGGTGTTCGGCGCCAACTTTGAGGATGAGGACGCGCCTGCGTTTATGGAATATTTGAAAGCTACGGGCAGTTCAGGGATTAGTGCTGTACCGATTCGTGCCCTGGATATGGGCTACAATCTTCCCGATGAAGTGATCGAATGTGCTTTCGTTCATGCAAAGAACAGCCGCGTTTCCCTGGTCAAAAAACTGCTGGAAAAAGGAAAGATGCCCGACGCTCTCCGGGAGGAATGCCGACTGGATTCCAATATGTACATCCGCAAGCTGGTGGCGGAGTAAGAAAATTGATTTTTGAGAAGCACCAAGGGAGTAAGAATGAATAAATCCCTGTTTCAAACCGATAGACGGAACATGCACAAGTCAGACAGTGCAATACAATGAACCGGCAGGAGTGTGAGTATGAAAACACCTTGCCGTTCACGAACGCCGGATGAGAAGGAGGCGGAGAATGAAATGGTAGAGCATTTGAATACATACTCAATGGATTTTTTTGCCGTGCGCACGGCGTTTCTGGATCATTTTGCGGACAAGACGAAATCGTATTATCAAAGCATAAGCCGACTGTACCCCCACCCGGACGGAGTATACAGTAACGGATATATGTGGGAAGTCCTCACGCCCGCATATGTAATCCATTATGCAAAAGCGCTGGAACTTCTTGCATCCCATGAGCGGATTCTGGTGCTGGCGGACAGCCTCAAACCGAGTGCCGCCTATCCCCGCCGTGCCCCCGTAGTGTCCGTTACAAGCGGCGCGAAACTCTGTGAGGCTCTGGACTACGGAAAAATCCCGCCCCCGTATGGGAATCTGTATGTGTTTGATGATACATATGCATGGTACGTGGGAATCACCACGGAATTTGAGCGGCGTCTATATAGGGGAGAGGCTTGTGAAACAGCGGATTTTCTGTGCATGACGTCGTTGGATGTATCCGAAGCGTGAAAGGGGAAAACGGCATGACGGTAAGACAACAACTACTATTTTTGATTGAAAAGTATTTTTTGGGGGAATACGATACCGACACGTATACTTCGTATTTGGTGAGGCTGTATCACATAGAAAACCGCGGGGAGCTAACACCGGAGGAAGACGCGATTCTGGAGCCGCTGGTGGATTCCGCTGTAAAGTATTCTCCGTTTGAGAAGGATTTCCAGAGCGATATAGGCAGCAAATTCTTTGTCAGAGAAGATGCAGTGCGCACAAAGACCAAAAAAGCCTACCATGCGCTTCTGAAACTGTATCAGGTGGAATCCCTCGCCCCTTTGTATGAGGAAACCAAATAATAAGCAATCTGTATTGCTGAACTATGGTGACGTGTATGACATTTACAATTTGCAAAGCAAAATCTCCGCTGAAAGCGGTTAACACAATATTGGCAGGTGATGGGGAGACGGAAATCATTCCGTCTTTTCCCCGATACGGAAGATACGTGGATCCCCTGTGGGATGATTTGGATTTTTCGCGGCTGGACTGTCCGGGGGATCTGTGGGCAGTGATGCTGTCGGAGGATCAGACATCTTTGTGGATACGGGGCAATATCCCGGGTGAGAATATCTCCCGGGAAATTACGGCCGCGGCGGAAAAACTCCCACAGCTCACCTCCTTGATGCTGGCCGGGGACGGTATCGGTGAGATCGGATTTCTTTCGGAAATGCCGTCCATCACCCATCTTGTGCTGTGGGATTTGCACAGAGAGGGCTCCCTCACCTTGGGCGCCATGCCAAATCTGCAGTTGTTGGGTATATATAACTGCTCCATGAGCCGTTTGGAAAGCCTTTCTTCTCTGACCGGGTTGACCTCGCTCACCTTGCAGGATAACGATCTGCCCGCCCTGCCGGATCTGGGCGAGATGCCGTCCTTGCGGCAGTTGATCTGTATAGAGGATCCTGCCTTTCGCTCGGGCGGATCCATTCGGGATATTCGGGGAATCAGCCGGTTGCGGAGTCTGCAAAGCCTTCAGTTGATTGACTTGCCCGATCTCCGAGATATATCGCCGATCCGGTTTTTGACCACCCTCAAGGAATTGACGCTTCGGCTTTCCCATCCGTGGGATCCGCAGATGCTTGCTCATCTGCCGGAATTGGTCAGATTGCGTGCGTCGATTTCCCCGGCAGAGCGGTGTGCGCTGGAGCAAGCTCTTGCAAACTGTCCCAAACTGAGTGATGTGGATATAGCGGAAAGGCCACAAAAACCGCAAAAGAATGGAGGGGACGGGAAAATGGCGGCGTCGGATTCGGACAGCGATTTGCTGGCCGCCCACAAATTTTGCACGGGCAACAAAGAACAACTGATGAACGGCCGTATTTGCGGATGCTTTTACTGCCTGTCCATCTATGATCCGAAAGAGATTCATACATGGATAGATAACGGTACCACCGGGCTGTGCCCCCATTGCGGCGTGGATGCGATCCTCAGCGAGAGCAGCGGATACCCTATAACAAAGGGCTTCCTGCAAAGGATGCAAGAGCGCTGGTTTGACGTCAGTCATAGTTAGAAATCGAAGAATAGTTTATTAGGTGTAAAAATTCTTATCCAAGGGGATAAAATGCTTTTGGCAATGGACGCA
The DNA here is from genome assembly GCA_017468385.1 of Clostridia bacterium. Lineage (GTDB taxonomy): Bacteria > Bacillota > Clostridia > Oscillospirales > CAG-272 > SIG701. The sequence continues at coordinate 7,836 of JAFUIQ010000054.1, read as the reverse complement.
GTATTGGTCAATAGTAAGGAGCAAATCAAATTTTATGATATATGAATTCGGGGATTACATAATTGACGTAGATGTGGAAAAGACGGCGTTTTCCCGGCAGAAAAAACGGTTCCGGTGTGAATGTCCTCCTTGCCGAACATTCAGAAAATATGTAGGCTCGCTTAACGATGATGTGAAGAAGAGATTGGATGCGCTTGGCCTTGACATCGAAAACCCGGACGAAGTATATGACGTCGGCAAGGACGAAAGCGGAAACATCCAGTACGGCGGCTGGTGGAATGTGTACGGGAAAATCGTTCAGGCGGGGGAGAACCCCTGCCGCATCTCCGACGGATTGGATGTGACCTTTCGTGATGACTGTCCATACGTTCCCCAATGGTTCCGGGATGAGTGCAGTATTCAGATGAAGTTTACCGTTTGCGGAGATAAATTGGCGCCGCTTGGAAAGGAATATCGGGCTGCAGATAGAAAAAATACGTTTGTATATCACATGAGTGACGAGATGTGTTCTGCGCTTCAAACGCTTGTTGGAGGGGAACTGGTTGGGATATGCACAAACTCCGACATGACGGCCGGAGAAAGTATAAAATGTCATGAAGTGGATATTTTCGTCAAGCGCTCTTGTGAGGAGACGGCGCAAAAGCTCACACTCAGCGTTTCGCGGGATACCGATACCTGCTTTGACGGAATCGATCGTATGGTGTTCACGGGCCGTTGTTCTTCGCCGGAATCCATTGACGCGGACTTCATACATAAAACGGACGCAATCGCCTGTGCCGGGGGACAGATAAAGAGTATCCAGGTTTTTGAAAGCAGAATCGAAGGGGAAAAGGATCGGGTTGTTTACGATTCCCATATTATGATAACGCTTGTATCGGGTCAGAGAATCATTTTTCGCGCGGAGCCCGATGGGCAAGAAGTGATGACCGTTTTTTTCCATGCCGAAAATGTCAGCCCGGATACGTATCTCCGTGTGTCGGATACCTGGTTTGTTCATCCTGCGCCGATTTTCGGAGAGAATGATGAAATCATCGGACTGAAGCATTTTTATCAAACGGAAACGAACGTGAGAGTTCGATTTTCATAATCTCAATCAGGTGATATATGACAGTCAAATGTATAAGAAAAAGTGATATAGGCACGGAAGAAGGACAAATTACCGTTGGAAACACATATTTGGTTTTGGAGATAATTTTTTCTCACAAGCAAAAGTTGACGTGTTCATATCGTATCCTGAATAATTCCGGGATTGCGTGCGTCGGTTTCCCCGGAAGAGCGGAGCGCATTGGAGCAAGCTCTTGCAAACTGCCCCAAACTGAGTGATGTGGATATAGCGGAAAGGCCACAAAAACCGCAAAAGGATGGAGGAGACGGGAAAATGGCGGCGTCGGATTCGGACAGCGATTTGCTGGCCGCCCACAGATTTTGCACGGGCAACAAAGAACAACTGATGAGCGACCGTGTTTGCGGATGCTTTCATTGCCTGTCCATCTATGATCCGAAAGAGATCCATGCGTGGATTGATAAAGGCACCACCGGGCTGTGCCCCTATTGCGGCGTGGATGCGATCCTCAGCGAGAGCAGCGGATACCCTATCACCAAAGAGTTCCTGCAAAAGATGCATGGGCGCTGGTTTGAAATCAATCATAATTAGAAATCGCAGGTAAGCAGATACAATGAGTTACTTACAGTTCTATCAACAACAATCGCAAGATTATTTGTCAGTTTCTTGTGTGCGGGTTCTTGACACATATGAAGAAATTGATATATCTTACATTCGCGGAATTCCCGCATGTTTCGAGCAAACAGTGGCCACACAAGCAAAAGAGCATGGATGGCATTCGTACGCGATCTATCATGGATTTCTGGCGGAAAAAGAATATTCAAAAATACATGAATATAAAATTCGCAAACAAATGAGTGATTTCGCGGATATAACTTTTGATTACGAAGTACCGTTGGGAAGAATATACGCGGGAATCAAAATGAACACTGAATACACCGAAGGCGATGCAAACCTGGTTTTGTTTATCCCGGCACAGACGGAAAACTGCGCGGATGTGCTTCGGAAAATCGTTATAGAAGATCAGTATGATTTTGCAAACCAATCTTTCTCCGATACGCTTTCCCGTATTGTTAAAGCCATCCCGCACTCCGTTCTTACACACGCCTATGTGGATGCTGATTCATGGTGCTTTCTTCATTTGTACGGTGAGAGGGTAAATGACATATTCCAAAACTCTTTCCGGGAGAGTTTTGATCCAAACTCTGCCCCTGTGTGGAAAAGATGGTAGTGCCATTGCCGGATTCCCAATAGAACCATTCGTGAGGTGACAAAATGAAAACTGTATTGTATGCGCACCCCTTTGTGCTGAGCTTTGCCGATCTTCGGGCGCGGGGCGGTTATCCGGCCGGGATCAGCGGGTGCTTCCTGGCCGCGGACGGTCGGTTTACCATTCGTTTTGGCGGATGGGCGGATAAACAGCTTATGTATCCCGTAGTAAATGCGGTGGTAAACAGTGTAACCAAGTTGGATTTTTCCGCCGATTTTACCGATGTGCGGGAGATGAAATTCCTCCGGGACGGCTATCTGGTGCATGGCCAAAAGCGGGGCGATCACAAATATCGCTTCTATGTGACCGATAATGACGGTCGGATATGTCGTGCGTTGCGGATCGGACTTTCCCATCTGCACGCCTGTGCGCAAACGAAGGAGGGACATCTGCTGGCGGCCTACCGGGTGGAGGACCAGATCGGTGATATCCATGTTCCCCACGGAATTGGCTGTTGGACCACCGCCGGGCAGATGGTGGATTACCCGCATGCCAAGGAATTCTCCGCATGCGATTTTGTTGCCGCGAGCGACGACGGCATTCTCGTGGGAACCGATGACGGAAACGCGGTGCTGATCCGGGAAAACGGCGAGAAGATTCCGATGCGGATAGCACGGCACCCGGCGGACTGTGCGGCATTCTGTGCCCGGACAGGAAAGTGCATTTCCTTTGATCGGCCCCGGCGCGAGGGAGAGGGAATCCTGTTCCATCTGGCACAGCCCGATGCCGCACCGGAACGGATATGCTTTACCGATGGAAACAAGGAGATTGACGTACAGTACGCCGACGCGGCGGGGAACACCCTGCTTCTGGCGGATAATGAGCGGTGCTATCTGTACAATTTGTGAGGCTACATATGGATTATAAAACACTTATCTGCTATATGCGGCGCGGTGGTGTGGAATTTGCCCCCGGGCTCAGCGAGGAAGAGATAGGGCAAATCGAAACCACATACGGCGTGTGTCTTCCTGCCTCCCTGCGAGAATTCTATCAAACGGCTTTGCCGGTGTTTTGTGCGCGGAATATATTCCCCCGCTGGAATGATTTTTCCCCCGGGAATGTTGCCGCTATAAGAGAGCGCATGGCAGCACCCTACCAGTGGCTTCGCCGGGATATGGAACGGGGCTTCTGTCCTCCCACCTGGGAAGGGAAAGATATGGACCGACTGTTCGGGGATGCCCCCAAACTGATTCCCGTATACGCCCATCGGTATATGCCGGCCATCGACCATCCGGATCCGCCTGTCATCTCCACCGTCGGCCGGGACACCATCGTGTACGGACGGAATTTGCGTGATTATCTGGAGCGGGAGTTTACCCAAAACGATCCGGCGGCGGATAGAAAAGACATTCCTTTTGTGCCCGTGTGGAGCGATGTGATCGCCGTCGTCGAATCATTTTTTCGGAGGAAATCATGAATTTTGACTATACAAAATTGCCTGTTGACAAAGCGTATGCGCTGCGGGAGAAATTTATCGATACCTTTGTGGATACGTCTTGTCCGTCGTATATCCGGTACATCCGGGATCTGAAAGCCGACGATGTGGTGCAGGGAGAGGGATTTGTAGTTTCGTTTCTGTGGTGCTGTCTGCGTAAGGACTGTGATCGCTTGGTGGATTTTTATTCGGCTATGCGGTATCTGCATCGGCTGGAAAACAAGCACGTATTTGTCATGTGGGATATCCGCCCGCGTGAGGTGATCTATCCCGAAGATTGGCCCAAATGTCCAGTGTATATACCCGAATGTGAAATCCGCATGAAGTCGGATGAGGTGATTGCCGTGGAGCCGAAAGAACTTTGTCAGGCTCTGCTGCACGATCATCATATAGAAGCCCACTGGCTTGGAGACATTGGCGAGTTCTTCCTCCGGGAGGATGTGTATATTTTTGATGAAACCTTTACGTGGTTTATTGCAACAACACATGAAGAGAAAACCACTCACAATGAGAAGAGGATATGTTTTTCCAATGTGCCCGAGATCGATCCCCTGGTGATTTAGATATCGGACAATTCCCATAAAGCAAGTTAAAATGAATACCGCCATACGGTAACTGTCGCGCACAGGAGGATACAATGCAAACGGATCGCTTTGATGACTACAGCTACAGCCACCGCGTAAAATTCAATCTGCATACGCAGGAATGGATACGGATCGTGAAATATATTCCCGAGAACCGCCTGGTGTGCGTGGACAATGTCCTGTGGGGGGATGTCTGGGATCATCCTGAGGATGTGCTTCGAAATAAAACGCCCCGGAAATTGTTTCCCTCAACCTTACAAGAGGCACAGGCCTGTCTGGCAGAAGCAACCATGGAGGAAATCGTTGCGGCAGGATGGGATAAGTATCTGCTGTGTGGCGAGATGGCGATAACGGAGCAAATGCAGCAACTGCTTGACCGAATGGGAAACATACTGCTTTCCTTTGGCTTTGTGCCAACCACAATCCACGATCGGCTGCACTATGCGTGCGGTGGATACTTCTACCGATTGACCCCCATGTGTGAAAACAGAACCATCCTTTTGGAAGCGGCCGAGAGCCGTGCCTGGGTAGAAGCGAACGGATATGAGGATGGGGCGTGGTACGATCTTCCGGGAACAGATCCTATGTCCGATAAAGAAAAAGACAAACTGCTGGAGCGCTTTCGCGGGGATATCGTTCTGTATTTCACGGCGGACAATTTCGACGAATATTTGCGATCCGGCGCGTATCAAAAGTCCATTCGGGATGGATCGGTAGTCTACAGTCAAAACGGGACGGACGTACTGGTGTATTTTGAGGAAGACTCGGCTGCATGGAAAATCAGAATTCAGAAGCAGAGCGAACAGTATGAACGCCTGCTTTCACCTGTCATGCCGGACAAAACAGCACAAGAGATGAAAGATTTTGTAAAACAGCATCAGTAAAACAGGAAATATCCGGGATAACCGCCACGAAACGGAGGAAAAATACTATGAAATATACAGAACTTTTGCCACGCGAAACGAAAAAACGGCTGCGGGACAGAATCGGCTCTGTTCTGCTTACGATCACCGCGCCCCAGGTGGTGCTGGATCCCCTTCACCGACCGGGGGAATACGTGTTCCCCTGGCTCAGTCTGGGGGTGGATAACGGCGGAAGCCGGGAGTATCTGAATCTATCCTTTGAGAAACGTCAGACGGCTGCCGGGCAGGATTATCACCGCCTGCACATAATCGCATCCGATACTCCTTCGTGCGAGCACGGCACCCATCGGGAGTATCCCTATGATACAAGATATCCCGCTGTGCTGATGGATATTGGTGCTCGAATCACCGATGTGCATTTCCTCACCCATACGGCAATCAACGACGAAACGGGGGAGGAGATCGGGGAGGAAAGCACCCTGATCCTCCATTTGGATAACGGTGTGTGTCTCCGCATTGCTCGCCAATTTCTCGGAGATTTCGTGAGTACGGGATACATGGTCCTGCGCATTGTCCGGGCATAGAGCGGTATAAAAGGGAAGAGCGTAGTACACCAAAAATACGAAAAAGAGCTCAGAATCCTATGATTCTGAGTTTTCGTTTGGTTGTGGTGGGATTTGTTGTCCCTGTCAAAAACATAGTCGTCTCGGGCACTCGGCAGGGCTCGTGCACGATACTCCTTGTTTTTTCCCTTGTCGCACTCGCTTCGCCGTCCACCCAAGCCCACTCCCTCCTCCGGAGGTCGTTCGGTTCATATCCCCCATCGGAAACGAAAAAAGACACCCGACTGGGTGTCTTTTCGTTTCTGGCAAGTCAGACCGGAAAAGATATCGCTAAAAAATCTGACAATCTTGTCTTTTTCATTTTGGTTGGAACAGCAATCATCCGTTCGTTTTAGGAACATCACGCAACAAAGGGGATGAACGAGCATTTTCGTTCCATGCAAATGAATTCTGATGATAAACCTGTTCATTGAGCATGGCAAAAAGAGCAATCAGACCGATTTGCTGACGGTAGAACCATATTCGTGTAACCTTACCGTCAATGGAAATATCCTGAGAAGATACAGTGCGGAGTTTCTGTAGTTTTTTCAATGTTTCTTCCGGGTTGTCAAGGCCAAACTGTTCGGCAGCATAAGATTCATCGAAAGAAAAGTCATGTGGCAGATGAAACAGAGAAAACAATGTATTCAATACATGCTGATCTGCCAATACGGAAAACACTTCACGATACCGTTCTTCCGGCTTGAGTACAGTTCCCCATCCTTCTTCCGGTTCACAGAATACCGCCCAGAAAGGCAATTCTGACCGGAGAGAAGCGATGGTAAATCCGGTTTCTGCGGTGTTCAGTATAGAAGCGAAATCTTTGGATCCATCGAGTATCCAATTTTCCCACATGCTTCTGCTGCTGTCTTTATGAAAGGAATTCTTTCCCAGTATATCCGCAATCAAAGAGACAGTTCGTATTCCGTTCATTCTTTCCTCTTTCGGCAGTGTTTGCAGATAGGCGGGAATTGCGGTCATTAAATCCTCAAGTGTATACTTTTCACGACCGTACAGCCGATCCAGTGAAACATCCAGCGCATCTGCCAGCACAGGGATAAGTGACGCGTCGGGCATACTTTCTCCACGTTCCCACTTTGAGATGGCCTGCGGACTGATGGAGATTGCATTGGCAAGCTGTTCTTGTGTCAAATTTCGCATCGTGCGGAAATGACGGATTGATTCTGACAGTTTCATTTTGTTTCCTCCCGATCAATGTTCAGGCATGCAGGATATCCGCCGAAATAAATATGTCCGTTTCGTTCCTGATCAGGCAGACTGAGATATGCAAGCGTCATGATAGCGGTAAGCATATGGTCTGCTTCGAAAAAATATAGAACCGTTTCTTTTTTGCCTATATGCGTGATCGTACTTCTGACAATATGGTGCTGGACGGCCCGTTCCATCAGTTCGGCGGCTTTCTCTGTGGAGATACCCGTGTTTTTTGCAAGATAGTCTACCGTGAAATAGTCACCGCATTCATCCGACATCAGCCAGGGCAGGCATTGAACCATATCGGAATCCCCAAGCAATGTCAAATACGAAGACAGCGCCTCTCGACGACTGGTCAGCCATGCGTATTTATCCGCATTGGGCAAAAGAGAGAGGGCAATATTGGCATCACTTCCATTGTACATCATGGAATATACTTGATTATTCGCATAGGCAGTTATAGAATGATCCGTTGTATTCACGCGATTTGGCGGAGGCTGAATATCCGGTTGAGGGGATTTCCACCATTTCTGATCAAACGCCCGTTTTGCAAGTCCTCGGATAACCTGAAATTGAAGTTCAAATGCTTTCTGTATCAATTCAGCCGGAGCCAGCCCATCGAGCTGTGTGGCAATAACAGTATTCTCTGTAGGTCTTCCAAAAAATACTGCCGGAGAAATTCCATAGATATCCGATAACATGGACAGCGAAGCCATATCCGGTTCTCCGTCACCCGTCTCCCAGCGGGAATACGTTTTATCAGAGATTCCGAGTTTTGTGGACAGTTCGGATTGAGTAAAATTGTGT
>JAFUIQ010000053.1 GCA_017468385.1 Clostridia bacterium | reverse complement strand
CCGCACCGGAGGAATCCGCCATGGGCACACCGTCCGAAAGCATCTGCAGAAGCTCCTCGACGGTTCGCTCGGTTTCGGCGGCTTCCTCCCCATCGGAGACCCGCTCGAAGCCCTGTGCCAGCAGTGCTTCCAGAGCGGTATCGGTCATTTTTGTGACGGCGCGGTTGTCGGTGGCAGAGGGATCGGGCTCGGAAGGGGTGTCCCCGCCGCCGAGGATACCGCCGAGCAGATTTTCCAGCATCCCACAGGAGGTCAGCGTGAACGTGAGAACAAGCATCAGCGCAAGAATTGTAAAAATTCGTTTCATACTTTTGCCTCCTTACTTGCCCACAACAGTCAGCATCCCGCGCCCGCCGCGCAGGTCTTCAAAGATTTTGTAGTCGGTGAGGATGGGGAAATTCGGGGTTGACTGATGTGTCCAAGGTTCATGTATGTTCCCTAAATAGGGAGCAATAATTGTGCCGGTAAACATATAGTCCTGTTTTGCAAAAAGAATCTGCGGATACCGATTTCCGTTTGTCAGTGTACCGGAAAAATAATGGTTGAATTCCTCGTTGAGATCGACATTTACCGGACCGTGCGGTGTCGGATAGGATGCGACCCACTTTCCGTTTTCAAAGGGACCAAAATGAAGCGGTCCGATAATGCCGTGATTCACGTTGAAGGAGGAGGTATCCGAGAAATCGCGCAGCATGAAGTATTCTGTCATGCCGCCAGAGGTCATGTTGCGCTGGTCGAGATGAATCTCCACGTTGGTGCAGATGAGCTGTTTTGTCAGGCTGGATGCCTTGTAATCGTCACGCATCGTGGTGTAAGCCTGAAACGGTGGCAGCCACGGCAGCGTAGACAATATCTTTGACATAAACTGCTCATCGAAATTCGACAGATCGTGCCAGATGTCGATGACCATCGTGCCGCGGTAGACGCCGCCGTAGTTGGTGGGATCGTCATCGTCGCCGTAGATGAAATCTGTCCGCGTCAGATCACAGGAGAGCTTCCAATACTGCAGCACGGGGATCTCAAACAGCGTCTGCTGACACCACACCGTCTGATTGCAGACGATGGACCAGGTATCCAGTCCCTTCGCCTTTTCCTCCGCTTCGATGCGCTCGTTGCATTTCTGGTAGAACAGATTCAGAAGGAAGGTGCGCTCAAGCGCCTGCTGGGCGATCTTGCTCTCCTCCAGCAGCCGTGCCGTCTCGCGGGCAATGATATCGCCGCTGTTCCAGAGGGCTTCAAAGACCATGCCGGGGATGCCCTTCATGTACTGCTCGCAGATGGTGCTTACCGATTCGCCGATGATGTAGTCGGAAATGGCACCGGGAATTGTCTTCTGACCGGTGGCGATGTCGTAGATATCCTTGGCCTTATCAAGCCCCGTGGCGCTCAGTGCCAGCTTTGCACCCAGCTCCAGCACGACATCGGGGTTGAAGCCGCGATTCAGCGCCGCCCGGCGGATGATGTCCTCGGAATAGCGGAGAACACCGGAAGTGATCTCCATTTCATTCATGACCGATTTGATGATCTTGTCAACCTCATCCTCGGTCAGCGTCTTGCCGTTCTGCAGCCAGCCCTCGAACCGCCGCTCGCCGATGTCGAATTCCACCTTCATGCGAAGGTTGACATTTTCATCGATGCGGCCGTAGTCCACGCCGTCGATGCGTCCTGTCGGTGCCGCCGACGCGGACAGAAGCAGGCTTGGCAGAAGCAGCATCACGGCAAGGAAGAGGGAGAGTATGCGTCGTTTCATGGGTGCCGTCTCCTTTCTGGTCTGATTCGTGTTTTTGCGATCAGTATATCCGTTTCATGGTCTGGAACTGGACGCGGTATGTGCCGGTTTCGGCGTTATATCCCGCCATGTACTGCACCGAATAGTTGTTGCCGTCCAGCTTGGCAAGAAAATAACCGCCGATATTCGGATGCTCGGGTTCTTTGCCTTCCTTTGCCACATAATCGGCGTAGCTGACAACCGTCTCGCTCGCCATATTGGTCACGCCCTTTGCTCCGTTTGCTGTGGAAATCTCGCCAAGGCGCTTCAGAATCGTATCGCACCATGCGGCAGCATCTTCTTTTTTGTACGTGCCATCCTTGATGCTGATCTCGAATGCGCAGACCTGGGTGAGTCCGCCGAACTTCTCGCCGGAGGTGATGAAGTTGCTGAATTCGGTGAAGTTTGCGGGCTTGAAGTCTTCCTCGGTCAGTGTGTGTGCCGCCAGATATGCGGTAAGGTCTGTACCGCCGAACACCTGTGTCATGATCATGAGCATACCGCTGCTTTCATCGAAAGAGGCGGTCAGGTTGATGCGGTCATTTTGAATCTTCCAGTTTGTGATCTTCCCCTTGACAGCACCGGTGATCCTGCCGTTCGACCAGTCGTTCATCGTGTTGATCATGGTCTCGGCTGTGGCATAATCGGTGCTGTTCCATGTGAAATTGTACATTTGGGTCTCTTCGTCGAATCGGAAAGTATCCACCGACTCGGCAAGGCGCGGGAATCCGTTGGGCAGATCCAGCGAATCCCAGGACGTTGTATCTCCCTGTTCCTCGCCCGGCTGCGTTTCATCGCCTCCTGAATCGCCCGTATCCGCATTTTCCGCTGCATCCATCGCCAACTCCAGAATGGTGCTCAGATCGCACGCCGTCATGGAGAGCAGCATCACGGATGCAAGAAGCAGTGCAAGCAGTTTCTTCATGGTGTTGTCCTTCCGTTATTCCCAATTCTTATCATAATCGTCGGGCAGGGTGAAGTACGATGCATCTGCCCCCTTTTCCAGCGAGATCACGCCGATAGTATAGGTGATACCGCCGCTCTTTGAGAGAATGTATTTCAACGTATCGCCGTCATAGCAGTAAGTGATGCTCTCGCCATAGCCGGCAAAATGTTCGCCGTAGTATTCCTTGCCGAATACAATCACGGTTTCGGGATCACCGTTCACGTCCTGATAGAAGGCTTCCTCCTCGGTCACAACAGTGATACCGCCGGAACTCTTCTTTGCTTTTTCGCGCATGATGAGCTTGTATTCATCGAAAAAGGCATACTTGTAGCCGTCCATAACGATAATCCTGTCCGTGGCTTCCGCATCGCCCACATAGCTTGTTGTCTCGGTATATCGGTTTTCCCCGTCCACTACGACAAGCTTGGACGAGCCCACGGTCTGATTGTCGGGATTCTGAAAGTCTTTTTCATAGATTTCATATTTCATGGTGTATGCGCCCGACCAGATCTCCTTGTAGATCGTGTAGGTCTTGGATTCCTCAATCTTCGGACCGGTATCCTCGGGTACGTAATCGTTTGTATCCTCGCTGTATTCGTCCTCATAACCCTCATCCTCCAACACCTCAAGCTGTGTGAGGATGTCGGACAGATTGCAGGCTGTGAGGGAAAGCAGCATCATTGCCGCAAGCAATATCGCCAATAATTTTTTCATTATGCATTCCTCACTTTCGTATTATTTTAGTCGCTGACCGCAGTTGGGGCAGCATTTGTCTTTCTTTTCGCATTTGGTCTTGCAGTTGGGGCATTTCTTCTTTTTGGTCAGGGTCACGATAATGATCACGATCACAAGAATAACCACTACCACAATAGCGATCCAAATGAAGATACACAGCCCAAGCGGTACGGGGCAAAAGCCGCAGAGGGAGCATTTGTCTTTTTCATCCACAGGGGGCTTTTCTTCCGGTGCCTTGTTCGTTTCGCCGGGATTCTCCTGTGTACCGCCGCCGTTCAACTCAAGCACGTTCGACCATTCGGAGGGGCCGTGGGTGCCGGTGAAGCGGATGCGGAGCTTGACGTTGGTATTTTCCTCAATGGGTACGTCATCATTGTACGCGCCTCGGCTGCCGTTCCAGAGGCACCAATCATCCCCGGAATCTGCGGTGCTGAACTCGATCCATTCGACGCCGTCAATGCTGACCTGGGTTTCAAGTCCTTCGAACTCACCTTCGCCCGTCATTTCGTAGTACACGCCGTTCATCCAAACCGATTCGGGCGTGGTCTGCACGTATTCCAGATGGCTGTTCTGCTCGTTCTCGGATAGCACGATCTTCATATCAGAGATGATGGGAGCTGCATATGTAGTCGGCTCGTCGGGTGTGATCTGCGTACTGTTCTTGCCGAAGACAGCACTTTCCGACCAATCGGAGAATTTGGACTGCTTTTCACCGGGGCCTTCGCCGTACTCGTTCTTTACCAAAGGCTCCCACTCCATATAGTAGCGGCAGCGGATGTAAAGACTGTGATTTTCCACATCGAAGGAATAGATATTTTCGTCCCAATCCCCGTGGTGATATACATAGGTGGTGATCGCAGGCTTATACGGCTCAAAAACGCTGCCATCCTCGCCTTCATAGTAGGTCAGCCAGAAGAACTCGAAGTCCTCCATCAGTTCACTTCGTAGGGATACATACGGATAGCCGTTTCCTATACCGTCTGTGTACCAGTTGGTGTCCCATTCCTCGTTGTGTTGCCAATTGTCCTCGCCAT
>JAFUIQ010000052.1 GCA_017468385.1 Clostridia bacterium | reverse complement strand
CTTCATTCGTACGTGCAAACTTTCCAGTCCCAGATTCAAAAGGAAGGCATTCTGCGGAGCCGGTGTGGCACCGAAGTCACGCATGAGTTGGGCGGTGGCCTTCATGATGAATGCCATCTTGCCGAAACGCTCTGCGTATACCACGCCGTGATAGCTGTCATCGGGCTGGCACAAGCCGGGGAACTTGTCCGCATGGGCAAGCCAGTCGAAATTGCCGGAATCCACGATGCATCCGCCCACCTGGGAGCCGTGTCCATCCATGTACTTGGTGGTGGAATGGGTCACGATGTCCGCGCCGAACCGGAAGGGCTTGCAGTTGATGGGCGTAGCAAAAGTGTTGTCGATGATCAGCGGAACGCCGTGTGCATGGGCAGCATCGGCGAATTTCTCAATATCCAGCACGGTCAGGGCAGGATTGGCGATGGTCTCACCGAATACGGCCTTGGTGTTGGGACGGAACGCGGCATTTAGCTCCTCAGCCGTGCAGTCCGGGCTGACAAAGGTGAAATCAATGCCCATCTTTTTCATGGTGACCGCAAACAGATTGTATGTACCGCCGTAGATGGTGGAGGAAGAAACCACGTGATCACCTGCGGTGGCAATATTGAATACACTGAAGAAATTGGCTGCCTGACCGGAGGAGGTCAGCATGGCGGCGGCACCGCCTTCCATCTCGCAGATTTTCTTGGCAACGTAATCGCAGGTGGGATTGGCCAGACGGGAGTAGAAATATCCCTCCGCCTCCAGATCGAACAGTTTGCCCATGTCTTCACTGGTATCGTATTTGAATGTAGTGCTCTGATAGATCGGGATCTGGCGGGGCTCACCGTTTTTCGGGGTGTATCCGCCTTGTACGCATATCGTTTCGATTTTCTTTTCCATGGGTAGGGTCTCCTTATCGGGTGGTAAAAATTCCATTACCCTATATTATACACGTTTTAAATGCAAAATGGAATACCTTTGGGGATTTTTTGTCGTTTTACATTCGTGAATTGTTGTGACAGAATTCTTGCCATTGGCGGGGATGTGTGGTATAATATGGTATACTGTTGATTTTTATGATTTCGACAGCGAATTCTATGAATTTATCCGGAAGCCGCAAACGGTGACGGATACGGATTATCACATAGTAGAAGGGCATGGTGACGTGCAATGATGGAAAACCGAAGTGCCAAGGCGTGGCTGTATCTTTTGCCTGCGCTTTTGTTTATCGGCGTGTTTATGGTCTATCCTTTGGTGGACGTGTTTGTGTACTCCTTTGAGGAAGGATACAATTCCGCCTCGCAAACCTTTTTCGGTGTGGGTACGTATAATTACTCCTACATTTTGCGGGATCCCTATTTTCTGCAGGCACTGAAGAACACCTTTATTCTGGTTATCATCACTGTGCCGCTGTCAACGGGTTTGTCTCTTCTGATCTCCATGGGGCTGGCATCCATCCAGCCGCTTCGGAATTTGTTCCAAACGATCTATTTCCTGCCGTACGTGACCAATACCTTGGCCGTTGGCTTGGTATTTATGATCCTGTTCAAACCCACCGCCTATTCGGAGGGCCTGGTCAATCTGCTGATCCATCTCTTCGGCGGTCCCTCGGTGGATTTCATCGGCGGCCCGTACTGGGCGAAAATGTTTGTCCTCTGCTTCTATACCGTCTGGGTGGTTATGCCGTTCAAAATTCTCATTCTGACCAGCGCCTTGTCCTCCGTGAAGCAGGATTACTACAATGCGGCAAAACTGGACGGCGCATCCCGCTTCCGCAGGTTTACCCGCATCACATTGCCCATGATTTCTCCCATGCTGTTCTATCTCATTATTACTGGTTTTATCGGTGCCTTCAAGGCCTACAGCGATGCGGTAGCCCTGTTCGGCACGGATCTGAATGCCGCCGAGATGAACACGCTGGTGGGATATATTTACGACATGCTGTATGGGGACAGCGGCGGATTCCCGTCGTATGCATCGGCCGCTGCCGTGGTGCTGTTTGCTATTGTCCTGACCATCACGTGCATCAATCTTCTTGTCAGCAAGAAACACGTCCATTATTGAAGAAGGTGATCGTATGGGAAAACCGATAGATTATCAAAAAATTGAGAGAAATGCGCAAAGGCGCGAACGGATCAAGAAGGGTATCACCTATACACTGCTTTCCCTGTGGGCGCTGCTGGTCCTGTTTCCGTTCTATTGGATGCTTCTGACCTCCGTGAAAGCATACGGTGCGTACAACGCGGAATATATTCCGAAGTTTTATACGCTCTCTCCCACTATCCAGAACTATATCGATGCTTTTACCACCGTCTCTTTGGGAAGATATTTTCTGAACACGTTTCTCTTTACGGTAATCACCACGATTACCATGCTGATTGTCATTGTGCCGGCGGCATATGCTTTCTCCCGCTTGAATTTCCGTGGGAAGAATCTCGTGTTCGTTCTCTTTTTGTCGCTGATGATGATCCCCAGCGAAATGATGATCATCACCAATTACACAACCATTACCAATCTGGATATGCGCAACACCTTTGCCGGATTGATTCTGCCGTCGGTTATGTCGGTGTTCTATCTGTATCTGCTGAAGGAAAATTTCGCGCAGGTGCCCGATGAATTGTATTATGCGGCCAAGGTGGACGGTACATCGGATCTGAAGTATCTATTCAAAGTGATGCTGCCGATCTGTAAGCCTACCGTGGTCACGGTCGTGATTCTGAAGGTGATCGAGTGCTGGAACTCCTATGTGTGGCCGCGGCTGATCACCGACGACGAGGCTTACTACCTTCTGTCCAACGGAATCCAGGAAATCCGGGAAAACGGATTCGGCCGGGAGAATATTCCCGCCATGATGGCGGCGGTTGTGGTGATTTCCGTGCCGTTGATTGTGCTGTTCCTCATTTTCCGCAACAAGATTATGGAAGGCGTGGCAAGCGGAGGTACCAAGGGATGAAAAATACTGTAAAGAAAATAGCCGCGTTTCTGATAGCGGTGTGTATCGTGCTGCCTGCCTTGGTCGGATGCCACGGATCCCGTATTCTGGAACCCTTTGTCATGCCCGAGGAGTTGGATTTGTCCCGGGAATATGAAATCACTTTCTGGGCCAAAAACGATACCAACATCCTGCAGACCAGAATTTACGAAAAGGCCATCGCGGATTTTCAGGCTCTGTACCCCAACATTCATGTGAATCTTCGTTTGTATACGGATTACGGTAAAATCTACAACGATGTCATTACCAATATCGCTACCCGTACCACGCCCAATGTGTGCATCACCTATCCCGATCATATCGCTACCTATCGTACGGGTAAAAATATTGTTGTTCCTCTGGACGAACTGTTTGTGAACGAAAAATACGGTCTGGGCGGCAGTGAAGTGAAATTCGATTCGCCTACACCGGCGGAGATCATCCCCCAGTTCCTTGCGGAATGTGTTCTGGATGGGGAATACTATGCATTCCCGTTCATGCGCTCCACCGAGGCATGCTACATCAATAAAACCTATGTGGAAAAACTGGGATATACCGTTCCCGATGTGCTGACGTGGGATTTCATCTGGGAAGTGTCCGAGGCCGCGGCGCAAAAAGACGCGGACGGAGTCTATCTCGTTAACGGGCAGAAGGTCATGCGTCCGTTCATCTACAAATCTACGGACAATATGATGATCCAGATGCTTCGCCAGAGAGGGGCAGGGTACTCCACCCCGGACGGGGAAATTCAGATTTTCAACGACACCACCAAGGAGCTTCTGTTTACTATTGCCGGTCATGTGAAAAACAGTGCCTTTACCACCTTCAAAATTGATGGTTATCCCGGCAACTTCCTGAACGCAGGTCAGTGCGTTTTCGCCATTGACTCCACCGCTGGTGCCACATGGATCGGCACCCACGCACCGCTCTCGGATATCAGCGAAGACAGCCTGGTGGAGTTTGAGACGGTGGTTCGTCCGATTCCCCAGTTTGATCCGGAGCATCCCACCATGATCTCCCAGGGGCCCTCTGTCTGCGTATTTAACAAGGAAGATCCCAAGGAGGTGCTGGCATCGTGGCTGTTTGCCCAGTTTTTGCTCACTAATGAGGTGCAGATTGCCTATTCTCAAACGGAGGGCTATGTGCCTGTTACATCCAAAGCGCAGAACTCCGACGAATATCAGGATTATCTGTCCCGCTGCGGCGAGGATCACAAAACCTATTACGATGTGAAGATTCAGGCCGCCAAGCTTCTGCTTGCCAATACGGAGAATACATTCGTTACCCCCGTGTTCAACGGATCGGTGTCTCTGCGGGATGCGTCCGGACAGATGATTGAAAATGTCACCAAATCCATCCGCCGTAAGGAAACGGTGGACGAGGCGTACATGGAAAAACTGTTTGCCGATATGACATCGCTGTACCGGCTGGATCAGAGATCCACGGAGGGCGGGAATACGGCCGGCAATAAAACCGAATTGGGGGCGTTGCCCGCCGCATCGGTGACTTTGCTTGGAGCGTTAGCGGCGGCATGGGTGCTGATTATCCTCTATGTCGGTATCGGTTTCATAAAAAAAGCAAAAAAATAATCCAAAAGTCTTTACTTATTTCCAATTTTGAGTATAATATGTAGTGTACTTTTGTACATACGAAATACAAACTGTAAGGAGACAAACAATGAAAAGAATTTTGGCACTGGTCATGGTATTCGTGCTGGCTCTCTCTTTGGCAGCCTGCAATACCGAGAAGACCGGAGACGGTAAAGATCCCAAGTCTGAGGGCGTTATGACCTACGCGGAATACGCTGCTGCGGAACTGGAAACCCCTGTAGTTATCGAGGCATTCGTACAGGCAAAGCAGGCATGGTATGAGCCTGCCGCTACCACCAGCATTTATGCCCAGGACGCAGACGGTGCATACTTCATGTACAGAATCGCATGCTCCGCTGAGGATTATGCAAAGCTGGTTCCCGGCACCAAGATCAAGGTGACCGGCCACAAGGCTGCATGGTCCGGCGAAGTGGAAATCGTGGATGCCACCTTCGAGATCATTGAGGGAAGCACCTTCGTGGCAGAGCCTCTGGACGTGACCGCTATGCTGGCAGACGAGAAGGTGATCGAGCATCAGAACAAGCTGGTTGCTTTCAAGGGTATGACCGTTGAGGCTACCAAGGACGCTGACGGCAACGATGTAGCTTTCCTGTACAACTACGACGGTTCCGGTGAGGAAGGCAGCGACCTGTACTTCACCGTTTCCGTAAACGGCGCATCTTATTCCTTCACCGTTGAGAGCGATCTCTGCGGCGTGGATTCCGATGTGTACAAGGCAGTAAAGAACCTGAAGATCGGTGACAAGATCGATATGGAAGGCTTCCTGTACTGGTACAACGGTGTGAATCCTCACATCACTTCCGTAACCCCTGCAAAATAATCTGCATCTGAAAAGGAGCCTCCGGGCTCCTTTTTTATCAGATTGCTTTATTGGAGAGAAGAAACATGAATTATACCGTCATGCATAATCAACTGCGGGAATTGACGCAGGATATTCCTCATCCCATAGCGAATATGGCCAACGCCGCCGCGCTTCTGTGGCAGGTCCTGGATCGCATCAATTGGGCAGGCTTCTATCTGCTGGAGAACGATACGCTCGTACTCGGCCCCTTTCAGGGAAAGCCTGCATGCATTGAGATCCCCGTGGGGAAGGGCGTCTGCGGCACGGCGGTGGCCGCAGGTAAAACTATCCGCGTGGATGACGTGCACGCGTTCCCGGGGCACATTGCCTGTGACTGCGATTCTCGCGCGGAGATTGTGATTCCTTTGCGGAAGAATGGGCGGATTCTGGGCGTGTTGGATATCGACAGCCCGGTTCTCGGTCGATTCACATCGGAAGATCAGATTGGCCTTGAGCATTTCGCCGAGGTGCTCGCGGCGGCTTTGTAATGGCCGCTTCACACAAATTCCACTTGCCAAAATGCAGTTTTTGTGATATACTGTACCCCAGTGAGTTCGAAACCTTCCTCACTTAAAACAAAACTACAGGAGAGCATGTACCATGAAATCGAGTATTCGATCCCTTACCTACGCTGCCGTGATCGCCGCACTGTACGTAGTGCTGACGCTTGTCTCAGCCGCGCTTCATCTGGCCAGCGGTCCGATCCAGATCCGTCTGTCGGAAGCGCTGACCATCCTTCCTGCCTTCACTCCCGCCGCCATTCCGGGATTGTTCATCGGATGCATTCTGGCGAATTTTTTGAGCGGAGCGCTGTTGTGGGATGTGGTTTTTGGAGCGTTAGCCACCTTGCTGGGAGCACTTGGCACGTACCTATTGCGAAAGAAAAACAAATATCTTGCGCCCGTGCCGCCGATCCTGGCAAACATGCTGATCGTGCCTGCGGTGCTGCAGTATGTCTACGGCGAAGAGCAGATGTATTGGCTGCTTATGATTACCGTAGGAATTGGTGAGATTCTTTCAGCGGGGATTATGGGATTGATTTTGTACAAAACACTGGAATCCACCAAATTGTTTGATCGAATGAAATAATCCAAAACACATGTGAGCTTTGTTGAGCCACATGTGTTTTTTCTATGAATAATATATTAACAAAGCGAAAAACTACCAGTCATAATTGAATCCTGATCGAAGATAATAATAGCAGAGCACGCGGTTGCGTACTCGATAATATAGATAATTCTTGATAATGTAGGAGAATCAATTATGGCAAGCAATAAGGCACTCGTACCCGAAGCAAAGAAGGCACTGGAGCAGTTTAAGATGGAGGCGGCAAGTGAAGTTGGCGTAACCCTGAACCAGGGCTACAACGGCGACCTCACTTCCCGTCAGGCAGGTTCTATCGGCGGCCAGATGGTCAAGAAGATGGTAGAGAAGTACGAGAACGATATCAAGGGCACCAAATAAGTTGACACTGTACGGAAAAACAGGAGATTCGTCTCCTGTTTTTCTTTTGTCACAAAAGGATACAGAAAACCGTCCGCACAGGAAATCCCATGCGAACGGCCCTGTATTGATCAGCTCTCCAACTGTCTGCCGAGGAATCCGGCGGCGGTCTGAATCAGCTTGGTTTCCAGCTCCGCGTTCATCATCTGCTGAACATCCCCTTCGCGGCTGAAAACGGATGCCACACATCCGGTCACGTCGCCTTCTGTGATAATAGGCATGGCACAGCTGACGTAGCATTTGCCGCCGTCAATGACGGCGATCTCATCCTTGCCGTCCGCCGTGTAAAGCGTGCGGTTTTCAATCACCGCTTCCAGCTCGGCGGATAACTTTCGATCCACATATTCCTTCTTGGGAATGCCGGCGCAGGCGATAACCGCATCCCGATCGCAGATCACAACGGCCATGCCGCAGGTCTTGTGCAGGGTTTCTGTATACTGGGCCGCAAATGCTGCCAGTTCTCCAATAGGGGAATACTTCTTAAAAATGACCTCGCCTTCGTGGTTAGTGAAAATCTCCAGCGGGTCTCCTTCGCGGATCCGCATGGTGCGGCGGATTTCCTTGGGAATGACCACGCGCCCCAGGTCGTCGATACGGCGTACAATACCGGTTGCTTTCATATATGAAAATCTCCTTTGATTTACAGATTTGCTATGTTAGTATCTGCAAAAGGAGGAGAGTTATACTGAGTGGTTTGACTTTTCTGCGTGATCAAATTCAATAATTACCTGACTTACAGAATTGCATCCACACATGGCGGGGGAATAAAAAGCGGAGTCATTTCACTCCGCTTTGGCTATTGTCCCGAGAAATCAAACTTAACCTCGCCGTTTTCCAACTTCAGGGCGGCGTCAAAGGACTTGCCGCTCTTTTTGGAAATAAATCCGCGCAGGGGAGGTGTCCGTCCATCCCGCAAAAGAATCTCCATGGCGGATTTGGGAACAGCACGACCGCACAACGGGGAGAATACGCCAAATTTGCATCCGTCCCGATAGCCGCGGCAACCGTAGCCTCGCTTGGTGCGGGTCACATCCTGCCCGCACAGCGGGCATTTGCCCACGATATCGCCGAAAAATCCAATATCCGTGTCATCGCCCACGGGGACGGATCTCGCGCCGAATACCTGCGCGATCTCGTTTTCCGCGATCAACAGACTATCCGCTACGGTGGATTCTCCGCGGAACACCCGCTTCAGCGATCGGCCCACCTCGGCGGTCTTGTATTTGTCCATGCTGATCCCCATCTGGGACAGGGATTCGATGAGAAATTCTCCCTCCGGCAGAATCCGGTATACGTCTTTTTTCAACTCAATATAGCCGGATTTGCGAGCGTTATCGATGATGCCTGTCCGGGTGGCCTCCGTTCCCAGCTCCAATCCTTCAAAGATGGCGCGGTAATCTTCCGTGTCGTCCGTGCTCTCCTCAGCGGATTTGGCCTTATCTTCCCGAAAGGGATTTTTCAGATAGTTGTTCAGCGTTTCAATAGTGTAGTGCTTGGGCGGGGAAGTCTCCTTTTCCACCGGTTGAAAATCGATCTGCACCGTGTCGCCTTTCTTCAAGGGAGGCAGGATGCGGTCTTTCATGGTGGAATCGTCATACTTCATCCAGCCTTTCTCCACAATGACCGTGCCTTTCAGCGTGAATTCTTCCAGATTCCCCACGGCAATTTTGATCTCCGTGCGGTGGGCGATGCATTCCTCCGCGCAGAAAACTGCGGCGAATCGGCGGAATACGGCGGAGTACACCAGCATCTCCCGCTCGGATAATTGGGTCTTGTTCGGGATTTTGTAGGTTGGTGTCAAAGCCGAGTGAGACTCGATTTTGGAATCGTCAAAGATCGTCTTACTTTCCTTGAATACCAGCGGATAGCCCAGTTTTTTCGCGTTTTCGATGATTTTGCGGATTTTGTCCTTTTCCGCTGTGGCCAGATATTCCGAGTTGGTGCGGGGATAGGTCAGATAGCCTTTCTCGTACAGCCCCTGCACGATCTCCAGGCTTTCCGACATGGACATTTTGTATTTCTTTCCCAGGAAATTCTGCAGCTTGGACAACGAATACAGCTTGCCCGGGGCGATGGTGTCCTTCTTCTTTTTTACGGATGTAACAACGGCCGTTTCTCCGTTGTAGCGGGCGCACATGGCTTGTGCCTGCGCCAATTGCTCCCGCGGGAATTTCTCTTTGCTGGTCAGTTCCAGCGGCATGCCATCCGTTTCCGCACGGCTGACCAGAGCATAGTAGATATCCGGCGTGAAGTGACGGATGGCCATGTCCCGATCGTAAATAGCGCGTACGATAGGAATGATTACCCGTCCCACACGCAGCAGCGTGCCTGTTTTCAGAGTGGCATAGCGGGTCAGATTCACACCGTACAGCCAGTCGATATAAGTGCGTGCGAATCCTTCATTGGCAAGATTATTGTATTCCCCAGCGGATTTCATATCAGATAGCGCCTGGGAGATGGTTTCCGGCGTCTGATCGGGAAGCCAGAGACGGTATTCCTGCTTGGGCGGCTGATTTTCCATAGCGTGGGACACGCACAGCCGTACAATGATCTCGCCCTCCCGGTCTGCGTCACCCGCATTGACGATACGGTCTACATCGGATCGCAGGCAAAGGGCGCGGATGGTCTCGAACTGTTTTTTCACACCGGGATCCAGGGACCCGTCCGTGTTCTTGCGCAACTCAAAGGTGAATTCCTTGGGGAAGCAGGGAAGATTGCGCATGGTCCAGCGGTTTCCGCCTTCCGGATTGGGGGCGTATGCTTCGATATCGGACAGAGAAAACAAATGACCGAACGCCCAGGTGATCAGATAATCACCGATCTCAATAAATCCGTCCTGCCGCCGGGGTGCACCGCCGCCGCTGTGGCGGATGCCGTCTGCTATATTGCGCGCCAGGGATGGTTTTTCAGCAATGATCAATATCATGAGTCAGCACCGCCTGTAATAAAATCGTGTCTATATTATACTCTTTTTGGTGCGGATTTGCAAGATGCGATATGCATCTTGACTTTGCGGGGAGTGACGACTATAATGTATATAACTGAAATTGAGTAAAGGATGGAATATAGTATGAAATTGGCGGAGGCACTGCACTTGCGTGCGGACCTGCAGAAGAGAATCCAGCAGCTGGGGGTTCGATTGAATAATAATGCTAAAGTCCAGGAAGGGGATACTCCGGCGGAAGATCCGGCAGTATTGCTTCGTGAATTGGAATCCTGCACCAATGAATTGGCGGAATTGATCGCCGCTATCAACCGCACGAATTGCGCGACGGTGAATGCAGACGGTGTATCTTTGACGGACATGATTGCCCGAAAGGACGCTATGGCTCTGCGCGTTTCCATGCTTCGTTCCTTTATGGATACAGCCAGTGCCAAGGTGGATCGGTATTCCAGCAAAGAGATCCGCGTATGCAGTACAGTAGATGTGCGCGAAACACAAAAGACACTGGACAGTCTCTCCAAACAACTGCGTGAGCTGGATGTTACCATTCAAGGTATGAACTGGACGGTAGATTTGATCCGATAACCAGATTGGTAACCGTACGGGCGGACATGAACCCGGCGACAGGGTAAGTCGCATGTGCATGGCGGAACGGAGCGTGACGCATAAGCAAAGCAACGCTCATCATTTTTACACTTGCATAGATAATTGCGTAGTATTATTACCACATGTCGGCGTGCGGCGAGGGCGGGCCAGGGGACATATTCACAGAAAAAGCCACCGGATAAACCGGTGGCTTTTCATCATTTATCGAACTGGATGTTCGGATTGTATTCGTAACATGTGGCGGTCACTTCAATCAAACGGCCGTTGCGATACACGCTGAACTTGATCGTGTCGCCAACGTTGTAGGATTTCAGGTAGTTGGTAATGTCGGAACTGCTGGTGATTTCCCTGCCGTCCATGGCGATGATGCGGTCGCGGATCTGGAACACCGTGTCGTTCATGCCTTTTTCCAGACCGGCTACATACACGCCGAGGCTGGGCAGATTGTAGTACAGTGCCTGCTGGAAACTGTGGGCGTCATACCATGTTACGCCCAGATCGGGCTTCCCGCTGACATATCCCTGGGTAATCAATTGCTCCGAAATTCCAACCGCATCGTTGACGGGAATGGCAAAGCCCAGGCCTTCAATGCCGGTGCCGGAGGATTTGGCGTTGACAACGCCGATCAGCTCACCGGCCATGTTGAACAACCCGCCGCCGGAGTTTCCCGGATTGATGGCCGCGTTGGTCTGCATCAGATTCATTAGTGTACCGTCCACATTGACTTCCCGATCCAGCGCGCTGATGATACCGTTGGTGACAGTGCCGCCCAATTCACCGAGGGGATTGCCGACGGCAATCACTTCTTCGCCTACCGCCAGCTTGTCGCTGTCACCCATAACGGCGCAGGGCAGTTTGCTGTCGCCCGCATCGATTTTGATTATGGCGATATCGGAGTCGCTGTCTGTGCCGATGACGGATGCCACGTACTCCTGCCCATCCGTCAGCCGAACGGTGATGGTGTCGGCAATTTTGCCATTGTCGTCCACGATGACGTGGTTGTTGGTAAGAATGTAACCATCCTGGGTGATAATCACGCCGGATCCTGCACCGGAGGAAATATACTGGAATCGCTCACTGATCACATATTCCGTGGTGATTTCCACAACTGTGTTTTTAACCAGATTGGCTACGTTGTAGTAACTGGAGGTGCCGCCGTCCGCGGACATACCGTTGGCCGGAGAGGAGGACGACTGGTAAATCACGCTGGGATTCTTAGCAGATGCTTGGGGATTCTGTGTGTTTCCCGAATTTGCTGTGGCGAGGAATGCACCGTAAAATCCTGCCGCGCAGGAAAGAAGCACCGTGCACAGGCAGAGCACTACAGCCCCACCGCGGGACAATCCCTTTTTGTCTTTCTTTTTTGCGGGTGCGGGTGCCGGATTGTAGGAGGTGTAGCTGTATCCGTTTTGCTGGCCGTACGAATTCTGGCCACCTTTCGGATATTGCGGCGGCATCTGCGAGGTTTGGGTGTACAACTGCCGCGGAGGCGTTGGGGTTTCTGGCCCTGCTGCGGTTTGCGGATTATCTCCTTCGGTCGGCGTTTCCGGATTCTCATCCGTTTTATCTGTATTTTTGATTTCAGTATCGTTTGCTTCGGTACTCAATTTGTTCTCGTTTTCATCATGAAAATTGCCCAACATAATAGACTCCTTTCGTCAAGAAACATTTCTTGCGTATGAGTGTATTATATCGGGCAAATGTGATGGTTATTTGAACACGCGTGAAAAACTGTTTGAAAGTTATAATAAACAATCAACCCAGCTTGACCGTTACGATAAATCCTGCGTCATTGTCGCCGGAAATTTCGTACTGGCTTTCCGGCGGCACGGGTATATCGGTGGTGTCTCCCTCGGCGGAAGGAACATAATAGATCATATACCCCGCATCGGGAAGATGAAATCCGTCGGTGGTTTCGGTGGTGCCGTCACTCAGCACAAGCAGGCGGTCCTCCGCCCAGGTGAATGTGCGGAGATATTCGTGGTATTCTTCGAAACAGCGATCCATATCCGTGATCAGGCGGGCATGGGGAGCACCTACGTATCGATAATGCCAGGGCTCAGGCGCACATCCCGTGATCTCCTGTGCCTTTTCGGTGTAGCGGAGAAAGAATCCGTATTCCGGCGCGTTTTCGATAATCCAGGCGGCGTCCTCATATTCCGGGAAATAGTACTGTCTTCCGTCCGCGAAGATGACCATATCGATGGCCAGACCGGCGTGGTGCTCGCTGTTGCCCGGCAAAGCCACATACAGGGATGCTTTTTCCTCCCCCTGGGACTTCACACGGGATTCATACAGATCCTTTTGAAAATCGTAAGAACGGTAGCCGCTGGTGACAAGCACCTTATTGCATCCGGTTGCCTTGCTGAAATCCACCAGCATGCCGTCAAAGATCGGGAACAGGGATTTGTTCAGGGAGATGGAGATCGTGCTGAGCTGATAGACGGGGGATTTGTTTCCGTACAGCGTTGTTTGCGGCTGCTCATCCGGAAATACGTAGGGATGATCTTTATTGATCAGAATCAGATTGCCTGTGTGGATATCGCTGTTGCTCACGGTTACAATCACCGAATCCGGCTCCGTGATGGGCGCAGGCGGGCCGATAAAGGCGGGATCGTATGTTTCCGTCATGATCGGGTCTGCCGGCGGCGGGAGTGCCGGCAAATCCTCGCCGGAAGCGGGAGTGGAATCCGTGACGGAGGGGATATCCGGCACGTCATCGATGGGGTTCTTATTCCGTGCGGCGATAACGATCAACGCCACGAGGATCACAACCAGAAAGAGGATAGCGCAAAGCAAAGCACCCGTGATGGAGGAGGTGCGCTTCTGTCGGTAGGTGGCTTGGGTGTTGTATGGATTCGGACGGTGTCCGGGAGAATTGTAATTCATAACTGCTCACTTTTCATGGAATGTGGTAGTATATATTGTACCGCAAGCAGGGGCGAAAGTAAAGGGGTGTATCCAATTTCACATCTTAAGATTTCATAAAGAAAGGGAAGAGCCGCGGCTCTTCCCTGAAGTTATGCGTATAAATTACAGAGCGTCTTTTCTGGACAGATTCATACGGCCCTTTTCGTCCGTACCCAGATACTTCACGCGGATCTCGTCGCCCACGTTGCAAACATCCTCTACCTTCTCGGTACGCTTGTTGTCCAGCTTGGAGATGTGAACCATGCCTTCCTTGCCGGGAGCAAACTCAACGAATGCACCGATGGGGATGATGCGGGTTACACGGCCGGTGTAGATGGCGCCAACTTCGGGCTCGAATACGATGCCGGCGATGATGGTGCGTGCAGCCTCAAGGCCGTTCATATCGATACCGGAAATGAAGATGCTGCCGTCGTCCTCGATGTCGATCTTGGCACCGGTGTCTGCAACGATCTTCTGGATTACCTTACCCTTCGGTCCGATAACGTCGCCGATCTTCTCCACAGCGATTTTCATGGTGATCATCTTGGGAGCGTACTCGGAAACCTGCGGACGAGGAGCATCGATGGCCTTCAGGATTACTTCGTCGATGATGTAATCGCGGCCCTTGTGGGTAACTTCCAGAGCCTGCTTGATGATCTCGGGGGTCAGACCGTCGATCTTCAAATCCATCTGAATGGAGGTGATACCCTTGTGGGTACCGGCTACCTTAAAGTCCATATCGCCGTAGAAGTCTTCCAGACCCTGGATATCGATCATGGTCATCCAGCGGTCGCCTTCGGTGATCAGACCGCAGGAGATACCGGCAACGGGAGCGGTGATCGGAACACCGGCATCCATCAGAGCCAGAGTAGATCCGCAAACGGAAGCCTGGGAGGTGGAGCCGTTGGAGCTGATAACCTCGGATACGAGGCGGATGGTGTAGGGGAACTCTTCCTTGGAGGGAAGAACGGGGATGAGGGATCTCTCAGCCAGCGCACCGTGACCGATCTCGCGGCGTCCGGGGCTGCGGGAGGATTTTGCCTCACCGGTGGAGTAGCCGGGCATGTTGTAGTGGTGCATGTAGCGCTTCTCGGTCTCCTCGGAGATGCCGTCCAGCAGCTGTGCGTCGGTGAGGGAGCCCAGAGTAGCGATGGTCAGTACCTGGGTCTGTCCACGGGTGAACATACCGGATCCGTGGGTGCGCTCCAGGAGAGCGACTTCAGCGGCCAGAGGACGGATCTGATCCAGACGGCGGCCGTCCACACGCTTGCCCTCGTCAAGGAGCCAGCGGCGAACTACGAACTTCTGAATCTTGTACAGGATCTCGTTGATGACGATGTGCATATCGGGATCGCCGCCATCGAACTCGTTATATACGTTCTCGGTGATGACAGCCATGCGCTCGTCGCGTACATTCTTGTCATCGGTATCCAGAGCGATGCGCACTGCATCGATGCAGTATTCTTCGATCTTCTCATACAGATCGTGATCCACTTCGCAGGAGGGATAATCAAACTTCGGCTTGCCTACAGCAGCGATGATCTCATTGATGAACACGAGCAGCTTCTTGATTTCTTCGTGAGCCTTCATGATGGCATCGAACATAGTATCATCGGTAACTTCCTTCGCGCCGGCCTCGATCATAACGACCTTCTTCTCGGATGCAGCAACAGTCAGCTCCAGAATGCTCTTTTCACGCTGTACAGCGGTGGGGTTCATGATGATGCCGTCTTCTTCGGTCAGACCAACAAATACGCCGCCGATAGGTCCGTTCCACGGAATATCGGAGATGGACAGGGCAATGGATGCACCTACCATGGCTGCGATCTCAGGGGAGCAATCGTGATCCACGGAGAGAACGGTCAGCGCCAGGTTTACGTCGTTGCGCAGGTCCTTGGGGAACAGAGGACGGATGGGACGGTCGATGACACGGGAAGTCAGAATAGCCTTCTCGGTGGGGCGGCCTTCGCGGCGGTTGTAGCTGCCGGGAATGCGGCCAACGGAGTACAGACGCTCCTCAAAGTCTACAGACAGGGGGAGGAAGTCGATGCCGTCACGGGGACGCTCGGAGGCGGTTGCGCAGCAGAGAACTGCAGTGCCGCCGTAGCGGATCAAGCAGGAGCCGTTTGCCAGGCCTGCCATTTTACCGGTCTCAACAGTGAGAGGACGACCGGCAAATTCGTAGGAGAATGTTTTGAAGTTTTCAAACATTACGCTTTACCTATCCTTAAAATTTAAATTTACGAGAAGAACTCATTGTACCGTAATCTCGCACTTACGGAGATGCCGCGCCGTGCGGTATCCGTGTCGGACGGGGGAGGTTTAGCGCTTAAATGCGCGCCTGACAGGCAGGCACAGATTTAACAGCTAAGCCTCGGATCCGAAATACGGATAAGTTTGGGGGGAGGGGGACAAAACGAAAAACAAGCTGCGTCAAGCTGCTGATTGGAACAGCCTGCCGCAGCTCGTATCGCCTGTGTCGATTGCCGCTGTGCGGCAGAAAACCGGCAGACAGTAGCCGAGGGAGAATTACTTTCTGATTTCCAGCTTCTCGATGATGGCGCGGTAACGCTCGATATCGTTCTTAGCCAGGTAGTTCAGGAGGCTGCGACGATGACCAACCATCTTCAGAAGGCCGCGACGGCTGTGGTGGTCCTTCTTGTTCAGCTTCAGATGCTCGTTCAGGCTGTTGATGCGGTAGGTCAGAACGGCGATCTGCACCTCGGGAGAACCGGTGTCACCTTCGTGGGTCTTGTACTTCTCAATGATCTGCTGCTTGATTTCCTTTTCCATGATATTCACCTCAAAAAATAATGTATTACGCCGCGAAACCAAGAAATCGGTGGGTGAAAGTGTTCTGTAATAAGAACCTTTTGTCCGAAAGCCGAGTTTGCGGCACAACCGTAGTATATTATATCACAAGAAAACCGCTTTGTAAATAGCATAGACGAAATATTTCTGAATATTTTACGCGGATTTTTTGTTTTTTTGCTTTTTGTTCTTCGCTTTCCCGAACATCCCGCGTACACCCGCCAGAATCAGCATGATTCCAAACAGAATCCGAACCCAATCCTGGGGCAGAATTCCTGCGGCGAAGGTGCCGGGCAAAGTGCCGATCATGCCGGCAAGGGCGGCAATGGATACATGAAGAAAAGGGATGTTCCGGTGAGTGATATGAACACAAAGAGCGGATGCGGCAGCAAACAGAAAAAACAGCAAATTGATCCCTTGTGCTGTCAGCTGCGGCACGCCTGCAATCATAGTCAGAAAAACTACAAGCAGGCCGGCACTGCCAATCCCCATCCCGCTGAGAACGGCGACCACAAACGACGCAATAACAGTAATCCAATCCACAGAATCCACCTCACCGGAGTACCATGCTGATACCGGAGTACAGTATGAGCAAAGCGAAGATTTTTTTCAAAAACGTCGTGTTGATCCGATGCAGAAGAAATGCGCCGATGGCACCGCCGGCAATGGCCGGCAGAATCAGCGGGGAAAGTTCCGATATCGAGGGCGTACCGGATTCTCCCAAACTGTATAGAAAGGCCGACAGGGCAGTGATGGGCAATATTGCCGCCAGTGTTGAGGCGAATGTGTTACGGACACCCTCGGGGGAATCATCGGGATTCCGTAGGGAGAACACCCACACAAGAAGGATCCCGCCGCCGGCCCCCAGCAGGCCGTTGATAAAACCTGCCGCCGCACCAAGGAGAACCAGCATCATCAGTTTTTTCTTGGATTCATGTGTCGGTTTAATATACATTCCTACGATTCCTTTGCATTGGTGTTGATAAATGTCGATTTCGTGGCGAAAACACGAATTCGTCAAAACTATGTTCCGTCTGGCTATTGTATTTATTCTGAATTTCTGGTACAATATACTATAAGTGCGATTATAACGGCATGCTTTCCGCTGTTAGTATAACCAGACCTTGTGCCGGCATACGCTATCATCATGACGAAAGAGAGGATCCTTCCGCCGGAAACGGAATCGGAATAGAAAGAATGGCAGAAAAGAAGAAAAATACAGCATCGAAAAAACGTTCCGCCGAAAAAACGGAATCCTATACATACAAAAAAAGTACGACCAAGAAAAAGGCCCCCGCTAAAGAGCGCGCGCCGCGGGAAAAGAAAGAACCCATCCGCAAACCCAGCGGTCTTATGACACAGCTTATGCCTTTTATCATCGGCGTAGCGGCTGTGTTTATCGGTGTGTGTCTCTTGGCAGAAGGCGTGGGCGTCATCGGAAACGGACTGCGCCATGTCTTGTTCGGATTGTTTTCCGGCGCTGCATACACGCTCCCCGTCTATCTGATCATCGCCGCATTTATGTGGCGGACGGACAGCGAAAACGGAATGGTCGCCTGGAAAGCGGTTTGCTTCAGCATTACGTTTTTGCTGACTACTATGCTGATGCATTTCTTCACCGACGGAGTTCCGTCTTTCTCTCCGGTTGAGCAGTACACCGCAGGCTTGACTTGCACCGGCGGCGGTGTGGTGGGCGGCATCCTCGGCGAGTTGATGATGCGCGGCTTCGGACGGATATTGTCCCTGGTCCTTTTGTTCCCCTGCCTGTTTGTGTTTGCTCTCCTCATGTTCGGAATCACCCCACGCGGATTGTGGGTGCTGATCGCCTATAAAATCAAGATGTCCCGGGAACGGGCAGAGGCATATCGTCTGGAGAAGAGTGAACCGGCGGAGGAATCCGTGCGTCATACATGGCAAAAACCGGAGGTGCCTTTGTACTCCGGCGAGCAGCAGCCCATTGCCTTTACCGACAATACGGGAGATATGGAAAAGCCGGCTTTGTTCGGCAAACGTAAGAAGCAGAAATTCGATGTGGACGTGGCATTGGATGAGGAGCCCCGTCCGGCCGATTCCGTGGAGGCACAGCCCGCGGAGGAGCCGAGTGCTCCCGCATACAATACCCCCGGTGACGGTGTCATCGATGAAAAAATATTTGATGAAGTTATGCGCCGTACCCAGGAGCGACTGGCGCAAAACGGCGCTCAGCCTGCCGATGTAACGGACGGTGCACAGGGCGATACGGCGTCCGCCGACGATCTCCCCTGGGATGAATCCATCCCGCCTGTGCGCAAGCCCGGCGACGTGCTGGATGGCGCGGCTATTCATGATATGGCCGACGATTCCCTGGATTTGTCGAAAATATTTACCGAAAGCACCGACGCGGAACTGCTGGCGCGCCTTCACAAAACCTATGATAATCCCACAGATACGGGATTGGACGGCGACAACGCCGATATGGATATTGAATTGTCGGTGGAACGCCGCCAATTGACGGAAACCGTTGTTCCCGCCGCCAAAGCGGTAGAGCCCTCCAAGGTGGAGGAAGAAAAGCCCAGGGAATATCAGTTCCCGCCGATTACCCTGCTGACGCAGGATGAATCGGCCATCAAGGAAAATGTGGCGGATGAGCTGCGGGAAAACGCGGCGCGTCTGGTGCAGACGTTGGAGTACTTCCATGTGAAGACCAAGATCGTGGATGTCAGCCGCGGTCCTACCATCACCCGCTATGAACTGCTTCCCGAGCCGGGTACCCGTGTGCGTTCCATTGCCAATCTGGTGGATGATATCGCTTTGAATCTGGCCACATCCGGCGTGCGCATTGAGGCGCCCATCCCCGGTAAATCCGCGGTGGGTATCGAGGTGCCCAATAAAAAATCCACTACGGTGCATCTGCGCACTTTGCTGGAGAATCCTGCCTTCACCAACGCCAAGAGCCGCATTTCCTGTGCCCTTGGCCAGGACGTGGCCGGTGCCAATGTATATCTGGATATTGCCCGCATGCCCCATCTGCTGATCGCGGGTGCCACCGGTATGGGTAAATCCGTCTGTATCAACAGCTTGCTGATCAGCCTTCTGTATAAGGCAAAGCCGGACGAGTTGAAGCTGATTCTGGTAGACCCCAAAAAGGTTGAGTTCAATATGTACAACGGCATCCCCCATCTGTATATGCCTGTAGTCAGCGATGCGAAAAAGGCCGCCGGCGCTCTGTCCTGGGCGGTTTCCGAGATGGAACGCCGCTATAGCCTTATCGAGGAAGTGGGCGTGCGTGACGTGAAATCCTACAACGAGATCACGAAAAACGATCCCGAGTACGAATTCCTGCCCCAGTTCGTCATTGTGATCGATGAGCTGGCGGATTTGATGATGATGGCGAAAACGGACGTGGAGGATTCCATCTGCCGTATCGCCCAGAAAGCCCGTGCCGCTGGCATGCATCTGATTATCGGTACACAGCGTCCGTCGGTGGATGTTATTACCGGTCTGATTAAGGCGAACTTCCCGTCCCGTATCGCGTGCCGCGTATCTTCGCAGATCGACTCCCGTACCATTATTGACCGCGCCGGTGCGGAGAATCTGATTGGTCGCGGCGATATGCTGTACAATCCCGTTGGTGCGGACAAGCCGATCCGTGTGCAGGGTGCGTTTGTATCCGATCAGGATGTGGAAAAGGTTATCACCTATATCAAGACTCACAACAGCGGCGTGGAATACAATACATCCGCTATCGAGCAGGTGGAGCGCAATGCCGCATCCATCGGTGCCTCCAAGAAGGGCGGCGCGCCTGTGGACGACGGTGACGGAGCCGGGGAGGATGATCCCATGCTGCGTCCCGCCATCGAACTGGCGGTGGAAAGCGGCAAGATCTCCACATCCCTGATCCAGCGCAGACTGTCGCTGGGATACGGACGGGCGGCAAAACTGATCGACCGCATGGAGCAGCTTGGCTATGTCAGCGCACCGGAGGGGCAGAAACCCCGTGAGGTGCTGATTACCAAAGAACAGTTCATGGAAATGGTCCTGCGGGATACGGATTCGTGAAAAACTGAGAATTCCATAAAAAATTCACAAGAATGAGTGTCGGTGGAAAGAATGGGAAAACTAATTGTAATTGAAGGATTGGATGGCTCCGGAAAGGGAACGCAGGCGGCTCTGCTTGCGGAGTACCTGCGGGGGAAGGGATGCCGCGTACGGGAGATCAGCTTCCCGGATTATGCATCGGACGGATCCGCTCTTGTGCGGATGTATCTGAACGGCGAGCTGGGCGGCAGCCCCGATGCCACCAATGCGTATGCCGCATCCATGTTCTACGCGGCGGATCGGTACGTCAGCTACCGGACGGATTGGGAGAAGGATTACCTGGAGCCCGATACCGTCGTGATTGCCAACCGGTACACAACGGCAAATGCCTATCACCAGCTGGCCAAATTACCACGGGATCAGTGGGATGGGTTTCTCACCTGGCTGTGGGATTTTGAATTTGCCCGTCTGGGCTTGCCCAAGCCCGATGCAGTGGTGGCCTTGTCCATGCGGCCCGAGGTATCCCGCGCTTTGATTGAGAAGCGGTGTGCGGAAACCGGCGTGAAAAAAGACATTCACGAGGCGGATAAAGAATATCTGGAGCGGTGCTATACGGCCCTGCATTATGTAGCGGAGGCGAAGGGATGGCATCTGCTGGAATGTGCGGAGGGGGAAGTGCCCCATTCCATCCCCGTGATGCAAAAGAAAATCTGCGGGGTTTTGGGCGTATAAAACGGAAATTAAGACTCGGACGGGAACATTTTGCCTGAGATATCCGTCCCATACACAGAACATACGGAAAGGAAAATGGAATGGTTTATTTGTTTTTAGCAGACGGCTTTGAAGAAATAGAGGCACTGACTCCGGTGGATCTGCTTCGCCGTGCCGGTGTGGCGGTGACCACCGTCGGCGTGACGGGAAAGACCGTCACCGGTTCGCATGGGATTACGGTTGCGGCGGATGTGAGCGCTGAGGAAGCGATGGCTGCGCTGCATAACGGCGAGGCCATTGAGATGATCGTTTTGCCCGGCGGTATGCCCGGGGCAGCCACGCTGGATGCATCCGAAGTAGTGGATACATTTATTGATGCGGCGGAAAAGGCAAATGCCTAT
Source organism: Clostridia bacterium (assembly GCA_017468385.1). Classification (GTDB taxonomy): domain Bacteria; phylum Bacillota; class Clostridia; order Oscillospirales; family CAG-272; genus SIG701. The sequence goes on along the minus strand of JAFUIQ010000052.1, from coordinate 94,852 downwards.
ATTGCCGCCATTTGCGCTGCCCCCATGATTCTGGGTAAGCGCGGCTTGCTGAACGGCAAAAAGGCCACCTGTTTTCCCGGATTTGAGGAAAATTTGCATGGTGCCGAGTACGTGAGTACCCATACGGTTACCGATGGCCGGCATATTACCGGACAGGCCATGGGTGCTGCCACGGAATTTGCTCTGGCTTTGGTAAAAGCATTGAAAGGAGAAGGTGCGGCTGAAGAGCTTCGCGCCGCTGTGTTTGCATAATGAATTCGATTCGTAAAGTGAAAGACGAAATCCGCGCGGATTACAGTGCCCGACGTGCTGCCATGGATCCGGCGGAGAAAAAGCGCCGGGATGACGCTATCTGCCGTGCGGCCATCTCTCTGGTCAGCTTCCGCTACGCGGAGTATGTGCTTCTGTATGCTTCCACCGAAAACGAAATCCAGGTTCGAGACATTGCCATTGAAGCGCTGAATCGCGGCAAAAAGATTGCGTTCCCCCGGTGTGATAAGGAAACGCATACCATGCAGTATCATATTGTATCGTCACTGGACGAATTGGCGCCGGATAATTACGGAATTCTGGAGCCGCCGGCGGAGAATCCTATCTACGACCCGGAAAAGGATCTGGGCAGCGCGATCTGCTTTGTTCCCGGCCTGGTGTACGATAAGGCGGGCTACCGCCTTGGATACGGCAAAGGCTTTTACGATCGCTATCTCTCCCATTTTTCCGGCTGTACCCTGGGTGTTGTCTACAGCGACTACATTCTGCCCGTGGTTCCTCGCGGACGGTTTGATGTCTCTGTGAATATTCTGCTTACCGAGAAGGGCGTGAAAATGACCGGTGAGAATTAAGAGTTCTTTTGCCGCTCCGTTTCTTTTGATTGTGGTGCTCACGCTTCTGGCTGTGTCCGGCACCGTGGATCCGGCAAAGGTGGGGATGGATGAGAATCCGTATCTTGTGTCGGTCATCATTCAATTGATTGTCTATGCGCTGCCGACTATCTTTTTCTGCCGTATGCGCGGGGACAAGTATGCCTCCCGATTGCGATTGCGGCTATTCCGCACCAATCATTTGTTTTTTATGCTTCTGTCCCTGATCGCCATGATTTCGGGCAGTGCTCTTATCAACCTCATGCTGTATACGGCATTTCCCGAGAGAAATGCCGGTATGTCCGTCTCCTTGTCTCTCGGCGGTACGGAGTTGCTGTTTGCGGTGATTGCCTTCGCGATCCTGCCGGCGTTGACTGAAGAGTTTTTGTTCCGCGGTGTTATTCTGGCGGAATACGAATCGGTCAGTGTGCCGTTTGCAGTGGTGTTGTCCTCGCTGCTGTTTGCCATGATGCATCTCAATTTCTCCCAACTGCCGGTTTATTTCTACTGCGGCATTATGCTGGCTATCGTTCTGTATACAACGCGCTCCCTGTTTGCACCGATGCTTGTTCATTTGCTGAACAATATCGCTACGCTGCTTCTGGATCGCTTCGTGTATAATGTGGCCGAGAATACGGAAGGACGCGGTGTACTTCTGAGTTTTATTTTGCTTTGTGTGCTGTTTGTTTCCCTGATCTTGCTGTTCATGGAAGCACAGCGTATCTATACGGGATACGGGATCACCGGTGTTCCGTCCCCTCATGTGCGTGTCCGGAAGAAAAACGAGCCGCTGGGGGCGATCGACGCGTTGGTGACACCGCCCTTTGTTGCGTTTGTTATCCTGTTCATCGTCATTTCCCTGGTGAAAAAATGACGGAAAAATCCCATTATGAAAGGGGATCTTGTTATGGATCATAATCTGAATCAAGGCGGCGCGGATAAAGAAACTACGCTTGGCTTTGATAATGCGGATATTTTGGCGGAAAAACGACGCCGGGATGCGGCCGCCGCCGCGAAATCCACTCCCGCCGTAAGTGCGAATACTCTGCGTGCCCAGATGCAGGCAGGGAATACAAAGGCGCCCTCGGGCGGGCCCCAGCGTCCTGCATCGGGAGCGGTGCCTGCGCGTCCCCAAACGGCGGCAGCTCAGCCTGCTGCCAGACCCGCTCATGCGGCATCGGGTACAGTGCGTCCGGTTTCCTCTGTCCCCCGTCCGACTGCCCCGAAGGCACCGTCCCAGTCCAAAGTAACCGGTGCGGCTAACACCCGTCCGAGTGCTCCGTCTGTACCCCCGAAAAAAGTCACGCCCACGTCAACCGGGACGATTTCTCAACATCCCGCGAAACCTGAATCCCAGCGACCGACTGCCATGCGGCCCTCACCGGCCGCCAAGCCGGCGATGATTCCTTATAAGCAGGTGAGTACCAAGCCGAAAGCATCCGCCGATGACGGTGCTACCCGCGTGACGGATATACGGGATGTTCGCCCGTTGGTTCGGGAAGAAAACAACAGCACGCGCCTGACAGCCATCAGCAAGAGTGTACCGCCTCTCCAGCCCACACCGAAGCCGGAGGAGCGGGATGAGAGCGAAGGCGGAAACACCATCATCAGCATCATCAAGGCCATCACCTATATCGTTGCCGTGATTGTTGTATCTGTATTTCTGTCCATGTTCATCATTCTTGTGGGCAACGATGTGTTCGCCTTCGTTAAGGACGATACTATGGTGGAAGTAACCATCCCCGAATACGCCACGGTCCATGATATTGCCGAGATTCTGCATGAAAATGCGGTGATTGAATATCCCAGCATATTCCGGCTGTATGCCTATTTGAAAAAAGTAGAAGTGGTTCCCGAGGATGCAAAGGATCCTACCGTATTTGTGGCAGGGACGTACACCGTTCATCCTATGATGAACTACGATGAGCTGATCGGCGCCTTTAAGAAAAAGAAGCCCTCCGGTATTTCCCGCATTACGATCCCGGAAGGATATACCACGGATGAAATTATCGATCTGTTTGTGTCCCACAACATCGGCACAAGAGAAGGCTATATTGATGTAATCAATCATTATGATTTCGACTATTGGTTCATTGATGAGCTGGAGACAAACGGCGTGTCCGAGGATCGGTTCTACCGCCTGGATGGATATCTGTTCCCGGATACCTATGAATTCTATAACGCTTCCAGCGAGGAAGTGGTTATCGGAAAACTGCTCAAGCGATTCAATCAGGTGTTCCTGGATTCCTATGCACAGAAGGCCAGGGAGCTGGGGTACTCCGTGGATGAAATCCTGATCATTGCCTCGCTGATTGAAAAAGAGGCGGGCACGCAGAGCGATTTCTTTGATATTTCGTCCGTGTTCAATAACCGGTTGAATGCGCCGTCCAAGTACCCGTATCTGGAAAGCGATGCAACGGTTGTGTATGCCATCCATCATGAAACCGGCGAGCGCATCAACCCAACCGGCGAGGATATGACCTACGAAAGCCCGTACAACACCTATACCAATAAGGGCTTGCCCCCCGGACCGATTGCCAATCCCAGTGCCAGTGCCATTCGTGCCGCACTGTATCCGTCCGTAACGGACTACTATTATTTCTTCTCGGAATCCACCTATGTCACCCATTACTCTACCACCTATGAGGAGCATAAAAAGGTGATTGCCGAGGTAATGAACAAAAACAACCCGTCCAACTGATGCAGTTTTGGATGAGCAGGAGAGAACTATGAAAACAGTTATGCTGGTGTTCGGCACTCGACCGGAAGCGATCAAGATGTGCCCGCTGGTCAATGAATTGAAAAAGCGCGAGGGGATCCGTACCGTCGTGTGCGTCACGGGTCAGCACCGGCAGATGCTGGACCAGGTATTGGCCGCATTCCATGTGGAGCCGGATTACGATCTTTCCATCATGAAAGAGAAGCAGACGCTGTTTGACATCACCACCAATATTCTGAGCCGCATCAAGGACGTACTGGAAGAGGTCAAGCCGGATGTGGTTCTGGTGCATGGAGACACCTCTACCACGTTTGTGACCGCACTGGCGTGCTTCTATTTGCAAATCCCCGTCGGTCATGTGGAAGCGGGATTGCGCACCTACAACATTTATTCTCCCTATCCGGAGGAGTTCAACCGGCAGGCGGTTTCCATTATCTCCAAGTACAATTTTGCGCCTACGGAATTGTCGAAAAAGAATTTGATCCGCGAAGGCAAGGCCGAGGATTCCATCTTTATCACCGGCAACACGGCGATCGATGCGCTGAAAACCACGGTCCGTCCGGATTATTCTCATCCGGAACTGGAATGGGCCAAAGACAGCCGCCTGATTCTTATCACGGCCCATCGCCGTGAGAATCTGGGTGAGCCGATGCACAATATGTTCCGGGCCATCCGACGCGTCATGGAGGAGCATCCCGACGTGAAGGCGATCTATCCGATCCATATGAATCCCGTTGTCCGCCAGGCGGCGGAGGAAGAGTTGGGCGGCTGCGACCGCATCCGCATCATTGAGCCGCTGGAAGTATTGGATTTCCACAATTTTCTGGCACGAAGCTATATGGTTCTCACCGACTCCGGCGGAATCCAGGAAGAGGCACCGTCCCTCGGTAAGCCGGTGCTGGTCATGCGCGATACCACGGAGCGGCCGGAGGGAATTGCCGCCGGAACGCTGAAGCTGGTGGGCACCGACGAGAGTGTCATCTATGAGAATTTCAAGATCCTTTTGGAGGATCCGGATGCATACGACGCCATGGCAAAGGCATCCAATCCTTACGGGGACGGGTTTGCCTGCCGGAGAATCGCCGATATTTTGGAGAAATGAAAAACAAGCACAGGAGCGAGACTCCTGTGCTTTTCTTTACAGTACATATCCACCGAGGATGCCGAGGGCAGCGGACAGGCAGATGATGGCTATGGGATGGATTTTGCGGAAGGCAAGAAATGCTGAGACGCCAAAGATGGCAAGGGAAAGATAGGTTTGGGGATCGGTGAAGATAGACAAGGTGAATCCCTCGGGGATAAATACCGTGACGGCCACCGACAACAGCGCCGCGCCAATCAGACCAACGACGGCCGGCTTCAAGCCGGACATGCATCCCTTTACGATCCTGCTTTCCTTGAATTTCTCAAAGAATCTGGCGACCAGCAAAATAACGATGAAGGACGGCATTACCACGCCCAGAGTAGCACAAACAGAACCGAATACGCCGCCCACCTCGGCACCGATGTACGTTGCCATATTGATGGCAAAGGGACCGGGAGTGCTTTCGCTGACGGCTATAAAATTGATGAGCGCCTCGGGCTCAGCCCAGCCTTTGGTGAGAACAGCTTCCTGTATCAGGGGAAGCATGGCGTATCCGCCGCCAAAGGTGAAGGCACCTATCTTAAAGAATGTCCAGAACAATTCAAGAAAAATCATTTGCCAGCCCTCCTTGCTATAATCAAGGATGAAATCAAGCCGGCCAGTGCACAGGCGATGATGACATACAGAATGTTCCAATTGAAAACAACAGTCAGAAGAAATGCCCCGGCCATAATGCAATAGGAAAGGATTCCCTTGGGTGCCTTCTTGCACATATTCCAAAGTGCCTTGAGGATCAAGGCCAGCACACCGGCACGGATGCCGTTGAAGGCGAATTGTACGGCTTCGATCTGCAGAAATTCACGCAATACATACGAGATAAGCAGTATAATGGTAAAGGAGGGAAGCACCATTCCCAGAGTACCAACCAAAGCCCCCCAGAATCCCGCTACGCGGTACCCGACAAACGTGGCTGCGTTGATGGCGATCGGCCCCGGCGTGGATTCAGCGATGGCGACAATTTCCAGAATGTCATCGTCGGTGATCCATTTTTTCTTTTCTACAGTTTCTTTTTGGATCAGCGGTATCATGGCGTATCCGCCGCCGAAGGTGAAAGCACCAATGCGGAAGAAAACGCAGAACAGGGAAAATAGCTTTCTGAAATTCATAATCTAAGCCTTTCTTGGCAGCTGGATGCCATTTACATTGACAAGGATGGGGCGATGTGCTATGATAATAGTATGATAATCGAACATTCGAAAGGGTGGAATCAGTATGCTTACAACCGGAATGATGGCACCTGCGTTTACTTTGCAGGATAGAACGGGAAAGACCGTTTCCTTGTCTGATTTTCTTGGAAAAAAGGTGGTTTTGTACTTTTATCCGAAAGACAATACGCCCGGGTGTACCCGACAGGCATGTGCCTTTGCTGGGCTTTACAACGCGTTCCGAAATAAAGGAGTGGAAGTCATCGGTATCAGCAAGGACAGTGTGGCTTCCCATGAAAAATTTGCTGAGAAATACGAATTGCCCTTTGTCTTGCTGGCGGATCCCGAGAGGACGGCTATTGAAGCCTATGGGGTGTGGCAGGAGAAGAAACAGTACGGCAAAGTCAGCATGGGCGTGGTGCGAACCACATTTCTGGTTGATGAGAATGGCATGATCGTTAGAATCATGCCCAAGGTTAATCCGGACACCAACGCGGCAGAAATTCTGGCGGAATTGGAATAACTATAACCCCGCCTGCGGCGGTGGGGTTCATCGTCTGAAATGACTAATCAAAAACACAAAGAGCCCTTTTGGGCAGTTAATGCTGCGGGGACTCTGAACCCTGGTTTGCACATGGGATAGTTGCAAATACAGAAAGCGCAGTGCAAACCGAAACCCCGCCTGCGGCGGTGGGGGTTCATCGTGTGAAATGACTAATCAAAAACACAAAGAGCCCAAAAGGGCTCTTTGTGTTTTTGGTGGGCCATCGGGGACTCGAACCCAGGACCGACCGGTTATGAGCCGGGAGCTCTAACCAACTGAGCTAATGGCCCGCACACGATATTATAACACGGCGCACAGACGATGTCAAGAGAAATTGCGCCTTGAAAAATTCATAATTGCTTGCTATACTTAAATATATATACGAGGAAAGGGGCAGATGTGATGGCACAAAGCAAATCCGGGCGTACCGTGATGGTGACGCTGTTTTTACTGTACAGCGGCATCATGCTGTGCATGCTGTTTGGCAGAAGCACTCACAATTCAGGCGCGGATTATTGGCACTCTGTTTGGGAAAACATCAACATTATCCCCCTGAAAACCACAATCGATTTTTTCCGTGATTTGTTTGATCCGTCCGATTGCGGGCAATTCAGACATGCCTGCATCAATTTGTTCGGCAATATTGCCGTGTTTGTTCCCCTTGGTATCTTTTTGCCGTGTATTTGGGAGTTCCAGCGACGTTTTTGTGTGTTTTTTTGCACGGCATCCGTGATCATTTTGGCTGTAGAGTGTCTGCAGCTTTTCACCTTGCGCGGCATTTGCGATGTGGATGATTTTTTGCTGAATTTGCTTGGGATTTCAGTAGGGTTTGCACTGTATCTTTGGAGTCGGCGGCTGCGGAAATCGGAATAAATTCCGACGATGTGTTGCACAGATGTGTGCGATATGCTATAAAATATGTAGAATACTATGGGAGGTGAACGAATGCATCCGTTGAAAGATAAGTTGGCAGAATCCGTTGCATCGGTTTTGCCGATAACCGCTATCGTTTTGCTTCTCAGTATTACTATTGCGCCGGTCAGCAGTGGTGTTTTGGTTTTGTTTTTGTTTGGTGCATTGCTTTTGATTTTCGGCATGAGTCTTTTCACAATGGGCGCGGGTATGTCCATGCAGCCTATGGGTGAGGGTATCGGTGTCCAAATCAGTAAATCGAAAAAACTGCTTCTGCCCCTTTTGATTACATTGGCGTTGGGAATCATTATCACGATTGCGGAGCCGGATCTGACGGTTCTGGCGGAGCAGATACCCTCCATTCCCAATATGGTGCTGATTCTGGCCGTTGCGGTAGGTGTAGGTGTGTTCCTTGTGGTTGCGTTTCTGCGCACCGTGTTCGGAATTCCTCTGTCACGGCTTCTTTTGGTGTTTTATTTGATTGTTTTTGTTCTGGCCGCGTTTGCGCCGAACGATTTCATTCCCGCCGCCTTTGATTCCGGCGGTGTTACCACCGGTCCGATCACCGTGCCGTTCATCATGGCACTCGGTATCGGTATGGTGTCCATGCGAAATGACAAAAAATCCTCGGATGACAGTTTTGGTCTGGTTGCGCTCTGCAGTATCGGACCGATCCTTTCCGTTTTGATTCTGAGCATCTGTTACGAGCCCAGCGCTACGACCACGGAAACGGTAATCCGGGATATTGTGGACACGCGTGACGCCATCCGTGAGTTTGTATACGCTTTCCCGAAGTACGAGGAAGAGGTTCTGGTTGCCATTCTGCCTGTCATTGGCGTGTTTGTGCTGTTCCAGATTCTGACCCGCCGGTATCAGATACACCAGCTTCTCCGTGTCGGAAGCGGTTTTCTGTATACATACGTAGGCCTGGTTCTGTTTTTGACCGGTGCCAACGTGGGTTTCATGCCTGCCGGTAAATTGATCGGTGAGGAGATTGCTGGCAGTACCTATAAGGTGCTTTTGATTCCTGTTGGTATGCTGGTGGGTTACTTCATCGTAGCCGCTGAGCCGGCCGTCCATGTTTTGAAGAAACAGGTGGAGGAAATCTCCTCCGGACGGATTACACAAACGGCCATCGGATTGGGACTTTCCATCGGTGTTGCCGCGTCTGTGGGCATCGCTATGCTGCGCATTTTGACCGGGATTCCGCTGATGTGGTTCCTGATTCCCGGATACGCGATTTCCCTGATCATCAGTTTCTTTGTTCCGCCGCTGTATACCGGTGTGGCATTCGACTCCGGCGGTGTTGCCAGCGGCCCGATGACGACCACATTTTTGCTTCCGTTTGCGTCGGGAGCCTGTGCCGCTATCGGCGGAAATCTGCTGACCGATGCCTTCGGCATTGTGGCCATGGTTGCCATGACGCCGCTGATCACCATTCAGATCATTGGCCTGTATGCGCAGATCAAGCATCGGGCGCAGAGACGCCGCACGGCGGATCGGCTCAGCCGGATCGAAGACAGCATTCTGTATTACGACAGAAACGGAGGATGACATGGATATTCGCGTAGAAAAAGTGCGCATGCTTGTTGCCATAACCGAGCGCGGCAATGGCAAAAATCTTACCCGCCGTATGGAAACGATGGGTGTGGGCTGTCTTATGCGCTGCTATGGTCAGGGAACCGCATCCTCGGAAATGATGGATATTTTGGGTTTGGGCAGCAGTGAGAAGGACATTGTCATCGCTATGGGAAAAGAAAGTGCGGTGGAAGATGTGGTGCATGAGTACAGCGATTCTTTTCGCAGCACGGCCCGCGGCGGCATCATGATGGTACTGTCTCCGACCGCAGTCGGGAATTTGACTGCTACAGTTCTGTCTATGCATAACCCATCCAATGTGGAAAGCAGGGAGGTAAAACCGATGAAAAATGAGCATCAGCACAGTTTGATTCTGATAACTGTCAATCAGGGATATACGGACCAGATTATGCAGACCGCCAAAAAAGCCGGCGCGACGGGCGGAACCGTCGTCCGTGCCCGTCTTGCGGGCAATGATACCGACAGCATTTTCCAGGGGATGGATCTTCAGCCTGAGCGAGAGATTCTTGCCATCCTGGCACCGGACAGTATCCGCGACCAGGTAATGGAGGATGTGAACCGGGAATTTGGCCTTCGCTCGGAAGCAGGCGGCATTCTTTGTGCCTTGCCTGTAGATAAGGCGTTTAAACTTTAATAGTAAATGCTGTTTTCGGAAACGGAAACAGCATTTTTTCACGAAAGTTCGTATATCCTCTTGCATTTTTTGTAAATATAGGTATAATAGATATATGTGAACGTTGAGGAAAGCTATCGCTTGTGCGGCTGTTTCAGAGAACTGCAGTGTGGTGGGATGCAGTACAGTGCCGGGCGTATCCACTTTCGGAGTTCCCGGCGAAAGCCGGAGGGTGGTATCCTTTATCATACTTTCGAGTGGCCGCACTGCGGCAATTTGGGTGGCAACACGGAGTTTCTTCGTCCCATGTGGTGACGGGGATTTTTTATTTTTGATTCTAATTTAGGAGGCATTATATGCTCGACATTAAATTTCTCAGAGAAAATCCGGAAATCGTAAAGCAGAACATCAAGAACAAGTTCCAGGACGCCAAACTTCCCCTGGTGGATGAAGTGATCGAGTTGGACGTGGAGAAACGCCGCGTTCTTCATGAAGTGGAGGAGCTTCGCTCAAGCCGCAATAAGTACTCCAAGATGATCGGTGCGCTGATGGGACAGGGCAAGCGCGATGAAGCAGAGGAAATGAAGAAAAAGGTTACGGAAAATGCGGCCAAACTGGCAGAGGATGAAGCTAAGGTAACCGAAATTGATGAGAAGATCCAGAAGATCATGATGATCATCCCCAACATCATCGACCCCTCTGTACCGATCGGTAAGGATGACTCCGAGAACGTGGAAATCCAGAAGTACGGTGAGCCGGTGGTGCCCGATTTCGAAATTCCGTACCACACCGAAATCATGGAGCGCTTTGACGGTATCGATCTGGATGCAGCGCGCCGCGTAGCCGGAAACGGTTTCTATTACCTGATGGGTGATATCGCCCGCCTCCATTCTGCCGTGATCTCCTATGCGAGAGATTTCATGATCGAGCGCGGCTTTACTTACTGCATCCCGCCCTTCATGATCCGCTCCGATGTGGTAACCGGCGTTATGAGCTTTGCGGAAATGGAAGCCATGATGTACAAAATCGAGGGCGAGGATCTGTACCTGATCGGCACCAGTGAACATTCCATGATCGGTAAGTTCATCGATCAGATCATCCCCGAGGCGAAACTGCCGTATACGCTTACCAGCTATTCTCCTTGCTTCCGTAAAGAGAAGGGTGCCCACGGCATCGAGGAGCGCGGTGTATACCGTATCCACCAGTTTGAGAAGCAGGAAATGATTGTTGTCTGCAAACCCGAGGACAGCATGATGTGGTACGACAAGCTGTGGCAGAACACAGTAGATCAGTTCCGCTCTTTGGATATTCCGGTTCGCACGCTGGAATGCTGCTCCGGTGATCTGGCGGATCTGAAGGTGAAATCCTGCGACGTTGAGGCATGGTCTCCCCGTCAGAAGAAGTACTTCGAGGTGGGCAGCTGCTCCAACCTGGGTGACGCACAGGCACGCCGCCTGAAGATCCGTGTCAACGGTGAGAACGGCAAGTACCTGGCTCATACGCTGAACAACACCGTGGTGGCTCCGCCCCGTATGCTGATTGCTTTCCTGGAGAACAATCTGAATGCAGACGGTACTGTCAATATCCCCGAAGCACTTCGTCCCTACATGGGCGGCAAGGAAAAACTGATTCCCAAGCAGTAATAACAATAAAAGCCGATGATGCAGCGCATCATCGGCTTTTGTCATAATAGAAGGGTCAGTACCGGGATTGTTAAGAAGCAGAGAAGGGTAGTTACCAGCACGCAGTTTGCTGCCAGTTCTGTTTCGCTTTTGTGCATCTCCGCCAGATTCAGAATAATGGATGCACAAGGCGTGGCGCAAAGAATCAGAATGCTTGCTTTAAACGCCGGATCAAATGGAAGAAAGTAAACCGCCGCGTAGCTGAACAATGGGAACAGAACCAGTTTGCACAGGCAAATCAAATAAATAAGCGGTCTTGCGAATAATTTTTTGAAAGGTACTGTTGCCAGACGAACGCCCAAAATCAGCATACACAACGGCGTTGTCATAGTTCCGAGAAGATCCAGACCGTTCAGCAGCACTGTGGGCAGAAAGTTCTTCGCACCGATAAGATACAGCGGGAATGCAATCACCAGACCGAACATCGTCGGATTGAATATGGCGGCCCGAATGGTCATGAATTCTTTTCGCTGAGTCAGGCAGAAAACGCCCACAGAGAACACCAGCAAATTCATGGAAATGACGGTCACAATGGAATAGCACATGACCTCCGGATGACCCGGTACCAGGGCTTTCACGATGGGCAGGCCGAAGAAACCCACATTGCCCAGAACAGAGGCAATGGTAAGCATTCTGTACTTGCTGTCGGAAAACCGGCGGCGGAACAGAAGAAACAGCACTCCCATGAAGGCGGCCTGCAAAATGAGAGTGAGCAGGAAGAACCAGCCCATCTTGTATAAATCCGATACCGAGAAATCCAGCTTAAGAAAAGAGGATATAACAAGGCAGGGGGAGCATCCGTAGATCAGAATGGACGAAATGGTGGACAAGTGATCTACCGAGGCTTTTTTCATTTTGCAGATGATGTATCCGGGGACGATATAAAACAGCGTTAAGAGTACATTGGATAGGGCAATTTCAAAATGCATAACGTTTCTCCGTGGTACATTATTGGACGGCGGACGCCTGTTTTACACGTTCCTTGTCATACTGGAGCATGTACAGCGCGTGATACCGGCCCTCACGGGCAAGCAGTTCCGCATGGGTGCCCTGTTCGATGATACGGCCGTGGGACAGATAGATGATGTTGTCCGCGTGCTGTACGGTAGACAGACGATGGGCCACGATCAGAAGCGTACCGATATTCATCATCTTTTCCAGGGAATCCTGGATCAGGATCTCGGTTTCTGTGTCGATGTTGGCGGTGGCTTCGTCCAGAATCAGAATTTCCGGCTTGTGCAGGATCGTGCGCGCAAAGGACAGAAGCTGTCTCTGGCCGGCGGAGAAATTGTTGCCTCGCTCACGGACTTCTTCGTCCAGGCCATTTGTCAAACGGTTGATGATCTTGTCCGCGTTGACATACCGGCATGCCTGCATGACTTCCTCATCGGATACGCCTTCCATGCGAAGGAGAATGTTGGAACGGATCGTGCCGGAAAACAGGAACACATCCTGCAGCATTTGTCCGAAGTGGCGGCGCAGGGAAGCGATCTTGATCTTTTTTATGTTGATTCCGTCGATGAGAATTTCGCCCCGCTGGATGTCGTAGTTGCGGCAGATGAGGGAGAGAATGGTGGTTTTTCCCGAGCCGGTGGAGCCGACAAAGGCCACTGTATCGCCTGCCTTTACGGTAAAGGATACATCTTTCAATACCCAGTCCTCACCCTTGTAAGCGAACCATACGTTGCGGAACTCAATGTTTCCTTCCACATGATCCAATTCGATAGCGTCTTCCGCATCCACCACATCCGGCTGAATATCGAATACAGTAAAGATCTTCTCCGCCGATGCGAAGGCAGACTGCAGCCAGTTGAACTGCTCCGCCAGGCTCTGGATCGGATTGAAGAACTTGGAGATGTACATATAGAAGGTGACGATCAGACTGCCCGTGATCGTCTGTCCAAGGAATACCGTTTCGTTAATGTATCCACGGCCGCCCAGATACAGCAGGCAAAGGACGGAGGAGATGTACAGCATATATACGATGGGACGGAAGATACCGAATACAAAAATCTGCTGCTTTTTGGCTTTGCCAAGGGCGGCGTTTTTGTTGTCGAACTCCTGCTTTTTCCGTTGTTCCCGGTTGAAAATCTGGATGATCTTCATGCCGGACAGATGCTCGGACAGGAAGGTGTTGATGTCCGTTGTGCCGTCTTTCACCTTACGGTAGGCCTTGCGGGAGAATTTGCGGAAGATGACGGTAAACAGAACGATAAAGGGTACAAAGCAAAGTACCATCAGCGTCAGCCCGTAGTTGAGACACAGCATGGCGGTCAACACGCCCACGATGATAAACGCGTTCTTGATCAGATTCACCAGAATGTTGGTGAACATCATGGAGATGGCGTTGGTGTCATTAGTTACACGGGTGACCAGCTTGCCCACAGGCATGCTGTTCAGCTGGGCGTGTGACAAACTTTCGATATGGATAAACAGATCCTCGCGGATGTTGGAGAGAATCTTCTGGCCGGTTTTCTGCAAAACCACAGCCTGGATGTAGGAGCAGACCAGGGAAACGATCAGAATTCCGGCATAGAACGCTACATACAGAAACAAATCCGATACGGGGAAATCGTCCTTGATCATTTCTTCCACGTTGCCGACGATCAGCGGGGAGAGAATATCGTAGGCAATGGAGAACAGCATAAGAAACAGCACCAGAAGGAAACTTCTCCAGTGGGGCTTGGCGTAGGCCAGAAGCCGGCGGGCAATCTCGGAATCCTTCATGTTCCGATCGAAGCCGATGGCTTCTTTTTTATCTTTGATGGAAAGATAGGCGATCAAAAAGATCAAGGAGAACAAGCCGATGGCGGCACCGGTAAAGAGCAAAGGGAAGTATTCACGCATGAGCTGCCGCCTCCTTTCCGTGTTCTTTCTCAAGATCGTCCAGTTTCTGCAGATCCACCATACTTCTATACGGGGGACAGGTTTCGTACAATTCGCTGTGCGTGCCGATGGCGATGATTTCACCGTCATCGATAAAAAGCAGTTTGTCCATCTGCTCAATGGTAGAGATACGATGGGCAATGAGTATGGTGGTCATGCCCGCTCTCTGCTGGCGCAGATTTTCCAGAATGGATTTCTCGGTTTTCACGTCAACGGCGGAAACCGAGTCGTCGAGGATCAGAATGGGCGCGTTCTTCATCAGCGCCCGTGCGATGGAGATACGCTGTTTCTGGCCGCCGGATACGGTCACGCCGCGCTCGCCCAATACGGTTTTGTATCCCTCGGGGAAATCCACAATGTTGTCGTGCACATCGGACATCTTGGCCGCCTGGATTACATCATCCTGCGTGCCGTTATCGGTGGCAAAGGAAATGTTGTTTTCAATAGTGTCGCTGAACAGGAAGTTGTCCTGGGGCACATAGGCGGCATTCTGTCTGACGGAGTGGATCGACAGGGAATTGATGTCGTGCCCGTCCAGGAATATGGTTCCGTCGGGGACGTTGTAGGTGCGGAGGATCAGATCCACAAGGGATGTCTTGCCTGATCCGGTCTTGCCGATGATACCCACGTTTTCACCCGCATGGATGCGGAAGGATACGTTCTTCAAAACGTCGTAATCGCCGTCCGGATAACGGAATGTCAGATTGCGGAATTCGATATTTCCCTTGAGCGCATCCGGCGCGGTCACGTTATTCCGATCGATTACGTCCTGTTTAGCCTCCAGCAGCTCACCGATACGGTTCAGGGAAGCCTTGCCGCGGGAGCGCATTTCAATCAACTGCGAGATAGCCATAACCGGCCAAACGATGGCTGTGAAATAGCCGATGAACTCGACGAGTTCTCCTGCATTCAGTACATCCTCATGCACCAGATAGCCGCCGTAGCCCAGGATCACACAAATCACGGACTCCACCAGTAACGTGACGGAAATATTCAGGCTGACGGACAACTTGGTGTAGGCGATGTTGGCATCCTCGTTGTCCCGGTTCAGTTTCCGGAATGCCATCAACTCTTTGGCTTCCTTCACAAAGGCCTTGATTACGGCGATGCCCGCGAAGCTTTCCTGGGAAAAATCGGACAGCTTGGAGAATGCCGCCTGGCGATTCTCCCATTTGAGTGTCAGATACTTACTGAGGATCAATCCGCCCGCCAGCAGAAGTGCCATGGGAATCATGGAGAGCAGTGTGAGCAGGATGTCCATGTGCATCATTTTGTTGAAGGCAAGGACGCCGAGAAACAAAGCATCACAGAACATCAGAATGCCGGAGCCGAAGCAATCCTGCACCGTCTCCAGATCGTTAGTGAACAGGGACATCAGATCACCGACCTTGTTGTTCTGGTAATACTGCTGGGAGAGATCCTTGCAGTGGTCAAACATTCTGCCGCGCAGATCCGTCTCCACCCGGATACCGGATCCGAAAAAGCAGATACGCCACAGAAAACGTCCGATCACCATGGACAGGATGATGAAAATCATAGGCAGACAGATTCTGTCCAACAAAAAATCCATGTCAAAGGTGTGCAGAACGCCGTCGATCTCTACGGCACCGTCGTTGATGCCGTTGATGACCATTTTATACAGCTCCGGTACCAGCAGCTGCATATAGTCTACAACGATCAAAGCGACTACGCCGAGAAGAAGCATAGGCAGGTATTTCAAATAATATCGGTTTATATGTTTTCCAAACAGCATCATGCTCTCCTTTGGGATAATAACTTGCTTACATATAGAACTCTTTACATTATATCATATTTCAAAAAATGAATCAATAGAGTTAATGCGAAACTATGTGAGTTTTATGCAAAATAGGAGCTTCTTGATAAGGGCTGGATGCCGTGTTACGATTCCGAGACCAAGTATATAAAGAGGCGGTGGTGCCCCTATCACTGCAAATGAGCTGACTTTCTTAATTCATTCACTTTTTGCAGGAGAATTCCTGTGGATTGTTCCAATCTGCTATTGAAATATCCTTTGCTATGTGATATAATAATTAATTATACCATCCATGTACTTACATCAAGTGTTGCACACCGTATCTACATAGAAAGAAGGCAAAATGCTCAGAGAGATTTATCACGATTTACAGCAATCGTCACCCGTGGCAACGATCATTATTTCCGTTGCCTTTATGCTGTTTTTTGGTTTTTTGATGACTCGCATTACCAAAAAGCTTCGCTTGCCCAATGTCACCGCGTACATTGTTACCGGTGTTCTCATGGGACCGTACTGCCTGGATCTGATTCCGGGACAGGTGATAGGGGGCATGGACTTTTTAGCCGATATTGCCCTTGCTTTCATTGCATTCAGTACCGGACAGTATTTCCGTTTTTCTGCTTTGAAAAAGAATGGCGTTAAAGTCATAATCATCACCATATGTGAAGCATTTTTGGCATCCGGCATCGTGTTTGTCCTCTTGTTTGTTGTCCTTCATCTGGATCTGGTGTTCTCTCTGGTTCTGGCTGCGCTGGCAGCCGCCACTTCCTCCGCTTCGACGGTTATGACGATTCGGCAGACCCGTGCCAAGGGCGATTTCGTCGATACGCTGCTGCAGCTGATTGCTGTTGATAATATTGTTGCGCTTCTTATGTACAGCACCGCGATCTCCGTTGCTGCAGCAACCATTTCCGGTGAGCCTTTCAGCTTAACCAGCGTGTTCATGCCTCTTCTCACAAACGTCGGCGTACTTCTTCTTGGCGGCGTGTTTGGCTTCTTTATGAAATTGATGATTGAGGACCGTTCCACCGATAACCGTTTGATTATCGCAGTAGCGTTTCTGTTCGCCTTTTGCGGCATCTGCGCCCTATTGGAGATATCCCCTCTGTTGGGATGTATGTCCATGGGTACGGTGTATGTGAATATCGCAGCGGATGACAAACTGTTCAAGCAACTCAACTATTTCAGCCCGCCCATTCTGCTGCTGTATTTTGTGCGCTCCGGCTTGAACTTCGATCTGGATGCTCTGTTCGGCGTGTCCGCCGCAACCGGTGCGGTGCCGCTTCTTTTGATAACGATTCTGTATTTCTTCGGTCGTATTATCGGTAAGTATTTTGGCTCCTTCCTTGGATGTCTGTTTGTGAAAAAGAAGAAGGAGGTACGCAACTACCTCGGTATGGCTCTTGTACCCCAGGCCGGCGTTGCCATCGGTCTGGCAGCCCTCGGCGCCCGTACGTTGGGCGGGGAAGTGGGAAGTGCTTTGCAAACCATTATACTTTCTGCATGTATTCTTTACGAGCTGATCGGCCCAGCCTGCGCAAAACTCTCGCTCTATTTGTCCGGATCCTATTCCAACAAGCTTGAGGAGATCGTCACGGTGGACGAAACCACGGAAAGCGGAGAGACAAAATCCTCGCTGGATCTGCTCATTGAGCGCATCCAGAAGATCCAGGAGGAAATTCCCCAGCATACCGTGAACGAGGAAGAACTGGCCTTTACGCAGGCGGCGGAAGAGCACTACAATGCGGTGCCGATCCCTCGTCATCACCAGAGAAACAGAAGATAAGGAGATTGTCATGAATACACCCGTTATCGATCCGATCGCGGCCTTTTTGGGACAGTGGTCCATCAATATAAATATCTGGTCCATTCTTTTTCGCATCCTTTTGTCGGTGGGATTGGCCGCCATCATCGGCTGTGAGCGATCCAGCAAGCGTCACTCGGCGGGACTGCGCACGTTCATTCTGGTATCATTGGCGTCAACGATCGCTATGATGCTGGATGTGTTTATCGGTATCAGCGAAACTGTTGAGTTTCCGCTGATCTCTGCTGCTACCATTATTGCCAGCGCCATTATCAGCGTTAACTCTGTCTTGTTCAGTTCCCGCAATCAGATCAAAGGCCTGACCACATCTGTCGGTCTATGGGCCTGCGGCATCATTGGATTGACCGCCGGCGCGGGATACTACACGGTTACGGTGATTTCCTTCTTTGCCCTTTTGTGCAGTCTTTCTTTCTTCCCGGCATTTGAGGTGTATCTGAAAAATCGATCCAATCATTTTGAGGTGCATCTGGAGTTGATCAGCAGTACATACCTGCAGAATTTTGTGACCACGATCCGTCGGCTCGGTTTGACCATCGATGATATTGAGTCCAATCCCGCTTATGTGAATTCCGGGCTTAGCGTATATTCGGTGGCGATCACCATCAGCAGTGCGGAGTTGAAAAAATACAAGACTCACAAAGAGATTATCGCAGCTTTGCAGACGCTGGATTACGTGTATCATATCGAGGAAATGCAGCGGTAATTGCCTGTCAAAAAGTTGCAGGGAAATTTGAAAAAAGTTCTTGACAACGAAGAAACGCTGTGCTATAATCTAACACAATTAAAGGCTGTGATGAAGACGGCTTCTGATGTTTGTCCCCAGAGAATCGGCGGTTGGTGCGAGCCGATGGCAGGTATCAGTAACAGCCCATCCCTTCTGAGCCGAAGGCCCGAACACCGTGCGGTAAGTAGACGCCTTCCGTGATTGCTGCGTCAATGCATAAGGATTGATGGATCCTAAGTGGCAGTTCTACTGCAATTTGAGTGGTACCGCGGATGTAGTTATTACACCCGTCTCAAAGAAATCTTTGAGACGGGTTTATTTATTTTTATGATCCAAAAGGAGGAGCAAAGTATGGCAACGGTAGAAGTAAGTAAATTGCACGAGGTCGCACTGCGAATTCGTGAAATGCGCGAGATTGCCTCTTTGACGGAAGAAGAAATGGCCAAACTGACGGAAGTCAGCTTGGAGGAGTATCGGCTGTATGAGTCCGGAAAACAGGATTTCCCGTTTACATTTATTCATAAATGTTCTCTGGCCTTTGGAATTGGAATTACGGACCTTCTGGAAGGTAAAAGCGCCCGTCTTTCTTCCTACACGGTTACTCGTAAAGGACAGGGCCAGGAAACCGCCAAGGAGAACGGTATCACCATTCAAAACCTGGCACCTCTGTTCCGCAAGAAGATCGCTGAACCCTATTGGGTTACCTACGAGTACAGTGAAGAATTGCAGAACAAGCCTATCCATCTGACAAAACACTCCGGCCAGGAGTTCGACTTTATCATGAAGGGCCGCCTGAAGATTCAGGTGGGCGACAATGTGGAGTACCTCAGCGAAGGCGACAGTATCTATTATAACAGCTCCACTCCTCACGGTATGATCGCGGTGGACGGCCAGGAATGTTTGTTTGTTGCCGTGGTGCTTCCGGGCGAGGATGAAGAGGAAACCACAGTGCGCGAAACACTGATTGCGTCTCATGCGGAGCAGGAGCATCTGGTCAGCGAAAAATTTATTTCCGCTGTGGAGGATGAAAACGGATATCTGCAGTCCATGGAATTCCAGAACGAGGATTCCTTCAATTTTGCCTTCGATATCGTGGATGCTATCGCCAAAAAATCTCCGGATAAGCTGGCCATGATCCACATCGATCGGAATAAGGTGGAGCGCCGCTTTACTTTTGATCAGATCAAGCGTGCATCGGCACAGTGCGCCAACTACTTCAAATCCATTGGCATCCAGAAGGGTGACCGTGTCATGCTGGTGCTGAAGCGGCATTATCAGTTCTGGTTTGCCATCCTTGGTCTGCATAAGTTGGGGGCTATCGCCATCCCCGCCACCAATCAGCTGCAGGCGCACGACTTTGAGTATCGTTTCCAGTCCGCCGGCGTCAGCTCGGTGCTCTGTACCGCTGACGGGGATGTAGCCAACCAGATCGATCTGGCACAGGCGACCTGTCCTACTCTGCAGACGAAGATCCTCGTGGGCGGACAGCGCAACGGCTGGCGTGATTTCGATGCAGAATATCCGCTGTACAGCGCGCATTACTACCGCACCGATGAGACACCCTGCGGCGACGATCTGATGCTGATGTTCTTCACATCCGGTACAACCGGCTATCCGAAGATCGCCGCGCACAGCTATAAATATCCGCTGGGTCACTATCCTACCGCCAAATACTGGCACGGTGCCAGCAACAACGGCCTGCACTTTACCATCTCTGATACCGGTTGGGGTAAGGCGCTGTGGGGCAAACTTTACGGACAGTGGATGTGCGAATGCGCTGTATTCACATACGACTTTGACCGTTTTGATGCTTCCGACATTCTTCCCATGTTTGCGAAATATCAGATCACCACGTTCTGTGCTCCTCCGACCATGCTCCGTATGATGATAAAAGAGGATATTTCCAAGTACGATTTGTCCTCGGTGCAGCATATGACCACGGCCGGTGAGGCATTGAACCCGGAGGTTTACCGCCAGTTTGAAAAGGCAACCGGCCTCCAGATCATGGAAGGCTTCGGCCAGACCGAACTTACACTAACCATCGCCAATCTGATGGGCGGCACCCATAAGCTGGGCTCTATGGGTAAGCCGGTGCCGATCTACGATGTGGATATCGTGGATGCGGACGGCAACTCCGTACCTGACGGTGAACCGGGTGAGATCGTGGTCCGCACCAGTGAAAAGATCCCCTGTGGACTTTTTGCCGGTTATTACAATGACGAGAAGCGTACCCAGGAGGTTTGGCACGACGGATATTATCACACCGGCGATACCGCATGGCGGGATGAGGATGGCTTCTATTGGTACGTTGGCCGCGTGGATGATGTGATCAAATCCTCCGGCTACCGTATCGGACCCTTCGAGGTAGAAAGCGTTATCATGGAACTCCCGTATGTGCTGGAATGCGGCGTATCGGCTGCACCGGATGAAGTGCGCGGACAGGTGGTAAAAGCCAGCATCGTCCTCACTAAGGGAACTGTGCCCAGTGAGGAATTGAAGAAGGAGATTCAGACCTACGTCAAAAATCATACCGCTCCCTATAAGTATCCGAGAATCGTTGAGTTCAAAACGGAATTGCCGAAGACCATCAGTGGAAAAATCCAGAGAAACAAACTGTAAAATTATTTGCTTTGATGCGGACAATTGTAAAAAAATCTTGACAGATATCCCCGTGTGTGATATAATATATACTGTTTTAAAGGCGTTGACGAAGAGTACACAGGAACTTGTCCTTAAGAGAGATGACGGTGGGTGCGAGTTCATCGGATGCAGTCTTGTGTTTGTAGCTTCAGAGCCGGGAGGAAGAAACCGAAAGGGAGTAGAACCTCTCCGTAATTGCTGCGTGAATGCATAAGGATTGATAGATCCTGAGGGGCAGTTTAACTGCAATTTGAGTGGTACCGCGGGTGTAGTTTTTCACACTCGTCTCAAAGCAATTACTTTGGGACGAGTGTTTTTTCGTTCCCGAGAAGGAGTGTAATCGTATGAATCGTATGACCGCTCTGGATTTCAAGATCCAGGAGATGGCCGGTCGAATCCGCGAGCTGCGTGAGATCGAAGGCCTGACACCGGAGCAGATGGCTCAAAAAACCGATGTCACCGTTGAGGAATATCTGGATTGCGAAAACGGCAAATCGGACTTGAACTTTGCTTTTATCTATCGCTGTGCTTTGGCTCTCAGCGTCAACGTAACCGATATTATCGAGGGTTTCAGCCCCACGCTTCGTTCCTACACTGTTACCCGTTTCGGTGACGGACAGGAGATCGCGGAAGCCCACGGCATGACGTACTATAATCTGGCGTATGCATTCCAGAACCGTATCGCCGAGCCTCTGTACGTGCGCAGCCGCTATGATGAAAGTGCGCAGAGCCGGGATATTGAGCTGACTACCCACGCCGGCCAGGAATGTGACTTGGTTATCGAGGGATATCTTATGGTGCAGATCGGTGAGCATCGGGAGATCCTCGGCCCCGGCGACAGCATCTATTTTGATAGCTCTACCCCCCACGGTATGATTGCCACGAAAGGGAAGGACTGCGTATTCTATGCCATCGTGCTGAATCCCACCGGCGAGCCCATTCCCGAATTGTCCCGTACGCCGTCTCTGCCGCAGAAAACACCTGTGCAGAAGGACACCAAAGAGCGCATTTATCATAAGTATATCGATGTGGTGGAAAACAAAAACGGCACACCTACTTCCATCACCTTCAAAAACACCGAGCATTTCAACTTTGCCTTTGATCTGGTGGACGCGCTGGCTGAAAGAGAGCCGGATAAGATGGCTATGATGCACATCTCCCGGGATAAAACAGAGCGTCGTCTGACGTTCAAGGATATGAAGCGCGCCTCAGCACAGTGTGCCAACTATTTCAAGTCTCTCGGAATCAAAAAGGGAGACCGCGTTATGCTGGTCCTCAAGCGGCATTACCAGTTCTGGTTTGCTATGCTTGGCTTGAACAAGCTGGGCGCTATTGCGATTCCCGCTACCAATCAGCTGCAGGAGCACGATTTTGAATACCGCTTCAAGACGGCCGGCGTCAGTGCCATCCTCTGTACTGCGGATGGCGATACCGCGCATCAGGTGGATCTGGCGGCCGAGAAGTGCCCCGATCTGAAGCATAAGCTGATCGTAAACGGTGAACGTGAGGGCTGGCGTACCTTCGATGAGGAATATACGCTGTACAGTACCCATTATCTTCGTGCAGAGGATGCTCCCGGCGGCGATGATACCATGCTCATGTATTTCACCTCCGGCACCTCCGGCTATCCCAAGATTGCCACCCATACCTATAAGTATGCACTCGGACACTTCCACACCGCAAAGTATTGGCACAATGTGGATCCCGACGGTTTGCATTTCACCATTTCCGATACCGGTTGGGCAAAAGCCATGTGGGGTAAGCTGTACGGCCAGTGGCTGTGCGAGGCGGCCACCTTCGTCTACGATTTCGATCGCTTTGACGCATCGGATATCATGCCCATGTTCGCAAAGTATCAGATTACCACCTTCTGTGCTCCGCCTACCATGCTGCGCATGATGATCAAGCAGGATCTCTCCAATTACGATTTCTCCTCGGTCAAGCATATGACAACTGCCGGCGAGGCATTGAATCCGGAGGTATACCGTCAGTTTGAGAAGGCGACGGGCCTGCAGATCCTGGAAGGATTTGGCCAGTCCGAGAGCACGATGATCATCGGCAACATGACCGGAGCGTCTCATAAGATCGGTTCTATGGGTAAGCCGGCTCCTATCTATGACGTTTCCCTGATGGATGCGGACGGACAGCCTGTTGCAGTAGGCGAATCCGGCGAGATCGTTATCAATGTACAAAAGGGCATGCC
Organism: Clostridia bacterium; assembly: GCA_017468385.1. Taxonomy (GTDB): domain Bacteria; phylum Bacillota; class Clostridia; order Oscillospirales; family CAG-272; genus SIG701. Next base: position 71,582 of record JAFUIQ010000052.1, on the reverse strand, counting down.
CTGCGGCTTGTTCTCCGGCTACTACAACGATCCCGAAAAGACTGCCGAAGTCCTTCACGACGGCTATTATCATACCGGTGACGTGGCATGGCGGGATGAGGATGGATTCTACTGGTATGTGGGCCGTGTGGATGATGTTATCAAGTCCTCCGGCTACCGCATCGGGCCCTTCGAGATCGAAAGCGTTATCATGGAATTGCCCTACGTTCTGGAGTGCGGTGTTTCCGCTGTTCCCGATGAAGTGCGCGGCCAGATCGTCAAAGCCAGCATCGTTCTGGTGAACGGCACCGAAGGAACAGACGCATTGAAGAAGGAAATCCAGCAGTACGTTAAGGATCGCACCGCTCCCTATAAGTACCCGAGAATCGTTGAGTTCCGTGACTCCCTGCCCAAGACGGTCAGCGGCAAGATCCAGCGGAACAAACTTTGAGGTTGTCACATGGAATATAAGCGTCTGACAATGCTGTGCGGCCACTACGGAACGGGCAAAACCAACGTGGCAGTCAATCTGGCATTGGATCTGAAAAAACAGTACACGAGCGTGGCTGTGGCGGATCTGGATATTGTGAATCCCTACTTCCGCACCAAGGACAGCGAAGCGGATTTTGCCGCATCCGGTATCGAGCTGATCTGTTCCCGCTACGCCAACACCAATCTGGATATTCCTGCATTACCGGAGAATCTGTACCGCATTACCGAGGATCGGGAAACAAAAATGATCCTCGATATCGGCGGGGATGACAGCGGTGCTATCGTGCTGGGACGTCTTGCCCCTGCAATTCTTGCGGAAAACGATTACGAGATGCTTACCGTAATCAATAAATACCGTCCCCTGACCCCGGATGTGGAATCCACCATAGAGGTGCTCCGCGAGATCGAAGCGGCCAGCAAGATTCCGTTTACCGGCATTGTAAATAACTCCAATTTGGGTGAGGAAACCACCCCTGAGGATGTGCTGGCGTCTGTCCGTTATGCGGAGAATGTGGCATCCGCCATGGGAATTCCTGTGGTAATGACCACAGTGAAAGCGGATCTGTACGCGAAACTGGCGGGGAAGATCCCGGGTCTGTTTCCTCTGCAGCTCCAGAAAAAATATTACTAAAGCAAAGTCCTATGGACTTGCCCATAAATTTGCTATGATTTAATGAGGTGATGAAAATGGCAAAACTGACATTCAAGACGGATATCTGTAAAGGATGTGGTTTGTGCGTGGATGCTTGTCCCAAAAAGCTTCTCCGCCTTGCCCAGGAAAAAATCAATAAAAAAGGTCACCATCCCGCGGAGATCACAGATGAGGCTGCGTGCGTAGGCTGTGCATCCTGTGCAATGATGTGTCCCGATTGCGTAATTAAGGTAGAAAGGTAAGTGGACAAAATGGCAGAAAAAGTTTTGATGAAAGGCAACGAGGCCATCGCGGAAGCGGCGATCCTGGCCGGCTGCCGTCACTATTTTGGTTACCCGATCACTCCTCAGACGGAGATCGCGGCATACATGGCAAAGAAGATGCCGAAAATCGGCGGAACATTTTTGCAGGCGGAGAGTGAAGTGGCCGCTATCAATATGGTTTACGGCGTAGCATCCACCGGTATGCGCGTTATGACCTCTTCCTCCAGCCCCGGAATCTCCCTGAAGAGCGAAGGCCTGTCCTATCTGGCCGGTGCGGATCTGCCCGCATTGGTGGTTAACGTACAGCGCGGCGGCCCCGGTCTTGGCGGTATCCAGCCCAGCCAGTCCGACTACTTTCAGGCTACCCGCGGCGGCGGACACGGCGACTATCACATGATTGTTCTTGCCCCAGCATCCGTGCAGGAGATGGCATCCCTCACCGTAAAGGGATTTGAGTTGGCGGATAAATACCGCATGACTTCCATGATCCTGGCGGACGGTACCATGGGACAGATGATGGAGCCCGTTTCTCTGGATTTTGAAGCATCACAGACGGTTGAGAAGCCCTGGGCCACCACCGGTACCAAGATGAGTCGTCCCCACAATATCGTTAACTCCTTGTTCCTCCAGCCGGATGAGCTTGAGAAGTACAACTTTGAGCGCTATGAGCGGTATAAACGGATCGAGGAAACCGAAGCCATGTGCGAGGAGTACATGATGGATGATGCTGAGATCTGCGTAGCCGCATTCGGCATTGCCGCTCGTGTATCCAAGAATGCTGTTGATGAGGCTCGCAAGATGGGCATCAAGGTCGGTCTGATCCGCCCCATCACCGTATGGCCGTTCCCCAAGGCAGCCTTTGCCAAGGCGGCCGATAAAGTAAAAGCATTCATCTCTGTGGAACTTTCCATGGGCCAGATGATTGAAGATGTTAAACTGGCAACCTCCTGCAAGAAACCCGTGTTCCTTTGCAACCGTGCCGGCGGTATGATCCCCGCACCGGAGCAGGTACTGGCGTCGATCAAGGAAGCTGCAGAAATCGGAGGTGCAAACTAATGGTAGTATTTGATAAACCCCATGCGCTGACGGATGCGCCTATGCACTATTGTCCCGGCTGTACCCACGGTATCGTTCACCGTCTGGTTGCCGAGGTAATCGATGAGCTGGGCATCGAGGGAAAGACCATCGGCGTTGCGCCGGTTGGTTGTTCCGTTATGGCGTACAACTATTTTGCCTGCGATATGATCGAGGCGGCTCACGGCCGTGCGCCGGCTGTAGCCACCGGTGTTAAGCGTGCCGATCCTGAGAACCACATTGTTTTTACATACCAGGGTGACGGTGACCTTGCTTCCATCGGTATGGCGGAGACGGTTCACGCCGCTGCCAGAAACGAAAATATCACCATCATCTTCATCAATAATGCAATCTACGGTATGACCGGCGGCCAGATGGCCCCCACCTCCTTGCCCGGCCAGGTTACCCAGACCTCTCCTTATGGACGTGATGTGAAGCAGTGCGGTTTCCCGATCCGCGTTTGCGAGATGCTGTCCGAGTTGGACGGTCCCGAATACCTGGAGCGCGTTACCGTGAACAACGTAAAGAATATCCGCCAGGCGAAAAAGGCCATCAAAAAGGCCTTCCAGAATCAGATCGACGGAAAAGGCTTCTCTCTTATCGAGGTACTTTCTTCCTGCCCGACCAACTGGGGCATGACGCCGAAGGCGGCTTTGGAATGGATCGACGAGCGTATGATCCCGTATTATCCTCTCGGCGTGTATAAAGACAGATCGGCACAGGAGGCACAGGACAAATGAGCACAAAACAGTTTTTGTTTTCCGGATTCGGCGGACAGGGTATTCTGTTTGCCGGTAAATTCCTGGCATATAAGGGCCTGCTGGATGAAAAGCAGGTAAGCTGGCTGCCCTCCTATGGTCCCGAAATGCGCGGCGGTACGGCCAGCTGCAGTGTGATTCTCAGCGATGATGCTGTTGGTTCTCCCATCGTGTCTGCACCGGATGTACTGGTAGCTATGAACCTGCCTTCTCTGGATAAGTACGAATCCTCCGTGGTTTCCGGCGGTTTGATCCTTGCCGATTCTACACTGATCGAGCGTAAGGTTGCCCGGGATGACGTGAAGGTTGTTTACATTCCCGCTACCCGCCTGGCCGGTGAGAACGGTATCCCTACTCTTGCCAATATGATTATTGTGGGCAAGATGCTCTCTGAGTTGAATGATTTCGGTGATGCAAGCATTGAGGCTGCTCTGGCGAAGGTTGTATCCGCCAAACGTGCCGATATGCTGGATGCAAACCGTAAGGCGCTGAAACTGGGCGCAGAATATGTTGGAGGTTAAGTCAATGAATATTTCCATTACCAGAACTACCTGCCCGAAGGAAAAGCCGGACAGCAGTACTCTCGGCTTCGGTAAGATTTTTACCGATCATATGTTTATGATGGACTACAATGTGGATAAGGGTTGGTATAACGCCAGAATTATCCCTTTCGCCAATATTTCCATTCATCCTGCATCCACTGTTCTGCACTACGGCTCGGAAATTTTTGAGGGACTTAAGGCTTATCGCCGTGCTGACGGCACCGTGCAGCTGTTCCGTCCCATGGAGAATATCCGCCGCATGAACAATTCCGCCGAGCGTCTCTGCCTGCCGCAAATTCCCGAGGAAGATGCCTTGGAGGCTCTGACCACGTTCGTGGAATTTGAGCAGGATTGGACCCCCTCCGCTAACGGTACATCCCTGTATCTCCGTCCTTTCCTGTACGGAAACGATGAGACTCTGGGCGTGCACGCCGTACACAATGCTACCTTTGTGATCATTGCCTCTCCCGTGGGCAGCTACTATAAGGAAGGCATCAATCCCGTTAAGATCATGATCGAAGATCAGGATGTCCGTGCGGTTCGCGGCGGTACCGGTTATGCCAAGTGCGGCGGCAACTATGCGGCCAGCAACCGTGCCGGCAAGCGTGCCGAGGAGCAGGGATATTCCCAGGTACTGTGGCTCGATGGCGTGGAGCGTAAGTATATCGAAGAAGTCGGCGCTATGAACGTCATGTTCAAGATTGCCGGCGAGATCGTAACTCCTATGCTATCCGGATCTATTCTGCCCGGCATTACCCGCAAATCCTGCATTGAGGTTCTCAAGAATGAGGGCTATACGGTTCACGAGCGTCTTCTCAGTATCGATGAGCTGAAGGAAGCTATGGAGAACGGAACCCTTGAGGAAGCATGGGGATGCGGCACCGCAGCCGTTGTTTCTCCCATCGGCGAGTTGTTCTATCAGGGCGTACACTATCCTGTGAATAACGGCCAGATCGGCGAGATTACCCAGCATCTGTACGATACTCTTACCGGTATCCAGTGGGGAAGAGTTGAGGACACCTACGGCTGGACTATGCCCTTGAAAAAATAATCGGAATTCACTATTGACAAGTGAGGTCAAAGGTGGTATAATAGTCCCGTTGATATTTCAAATGCGATGAAGGAATTATTCCTCATTTATTCCACTGCAGAGAGCTGTCGTTTGGTGCGAGACAGTGTGGGCGGATGACGGAAATCTCGTTCCGGAGCAGAACTGCTGAAATTTCAGTAAGCAGTTACGGAGTGCCCCGTTATCATGGCAGAGAACTTGTTGGAGTTCTTATGAGGTGACTGTATTATACAGTAACCAGGGTGGTACCGCGAATTTTTCGTCCCTGAGATCGAGTGATCGATCTCAGGGCTTTTTATTTCATCTGTATCGGCCAACACCGAGCAAGAATTAGGAGAAGATTATGAAGCAGATCAGAATTGCAGACACAACGCTTTGCCGTGAAAACAGCAGTTTCAGTTTTAAAGAGAAGATTGAAATCGCCAGACAACTGGAAAAATTGAATGTGGACATGATCGAAATCCCCGAGATCATAAATGCAAGAACGGACATTCTGCTGATTCGTACGGTGTCTTCCTTTGTGAAACAGGGAATTGTTTCGGTGGCTGTCGGTATGCAGCCGGGTAGTCTTGAAAACGCTTTGGCCGCTTTGGCAGGAACAGAACACCCCTGCATCCGTGTGGAAGTGCCTGTTTCTCCCGTTGGCATGGAGTATACCTGCCACATGAAAGCACCGAAAATGCTGGAGTGGATCAGCCATACTATCCGTGCGGCGAAGGAAAAATGCGCTATGGTTGAGTTCTGCGCAGTGGATGCATCCCGCGCTGAAAAAGATTTTCTCACCGATGCAGTGCGCACAGCCGTTGAAGCCGGTGCTTCCCAGATTTCCGTGTGCGACAGCGCGGCGGAAATGCTGCCCGACGATTTCGCCGCCTTTGCTGAGGAGATCGTCAAGAGTGTCTCTGTACCTGTGGGTGTACGCTGTGATAATAAAAACGGCCTTGCCTGTGCCGCAGCCGTTATGGCGGTGCGTCACGGCGTGGATTTTGTGAAAACCGGTATGGATGGCGCAGTCACTCCCCTGGAAACCCTGGCCGGTGTGATCCATACCTGTGGCAACACCTACGACCTTTGCTGTGGTGTGCGTCAGACCGAACTGCACCGCATTGTGAACCAGATCAAGCGGATCACGGACAATGCGAAGAACAATGCGGTCATGTCTGCTTCGGCGGATATTGCGCAGGATATGATCCACCTGGATGCCAACGACGACCAGACTGCGGTGACGAATGCGGCTATCAAACTGGGATACGATCTGTCCGAGGAAGATCAGGCCAAGGTGTATGAGGAATTCCTTCGTGTGGCTGACGGCAAAATCGTCGGTGCCAAAGAACTGGATGCTATCGTGGCCAGTGCGGCTCTGCAGGTGCCGTCCACTTACAAACTGGATAATTATGTGATCAATAACGGCAACATCATCTCTGCCAGCGCACAGATTACGCTAATCAAGGATGATAAGAAGATCCCCGGCATCAGTATTGGCAACGGCCCTGTGGATGCGGCCTTTCTCGCTATCGAGCAGATTATCGGGCATCATTACGAACTGGACGATTTCCAGATTCAGTCCGTGACCGAGGGAAAGAGCGCGGTCGGTTCCGCTGTGGTCAAGTTGCGTTCCGACGGAAAACTGTATTCCGGCCGTGGTATTTCTACGGATATTATCGGCGCCAGCATCCGTGCGTATATCAGCGCTGTGAACAAGATCGTGTATGAGGAGGCACAGGCATGAAACTTTCATTCTCCACAAAAGGTTGGCACAACAGCACCTTTGATGACTTTTGTGATATAGCATTGGATCTCCATTTTGAGGGAATCGAGCTGCATAATATATATAATCGCCTCTTCACCGATAAGGATGGCGCGTTCCATGATTATGCAGCGGCTGCGACTTTGCGCCGTCTGTATGAGAAAAAGCTGCAGATCCCCTGTCTGGATACCATCTGCGACGTGGCGGATCCGGCACAGGCTGACAAGGCAACAGATGAAATTTCCCGCTGCCTGGAGATTGCCTCCAATTTGCACATTCCCAACGTACGTCTGCGGGCGAACAACGCGGACGATCCTGCAGAGGCAATAGAACACGTGTATGCTGTGGTGGCCCAGATTCTCCCCGTGGCGGAAGAGAAGGGCGTGACCCTTTTGATTGAAACTTCCGGCTTGTTCGCCAACACGGCTGTTCTGCGTGATTTTCTGGATCGCTTCGCCTGCGATCATCTGGCGGCCTTGTGGCAGTTGGCTGCAGCGCATTTTTACGGCGGTGAGACGCCGGATAAGGTGATCCGCAATCTGGGCGCCTACGTTCGTCATGTGCAGTTCCACGACGCTAAAATGACGGATGAGGGCATGGAATACTGCCTGGCCGGTGAGGGAGATCTTCCCATCGAGCCCATCATGCTGGCGCTGCGTTCCGTAAACTATGACGGATTCATCTCCCTTGTATGGAACCCCGAATGGTGCGAGGAATTGGATGATATGGATATCATCTTCTCCCAGTATGTTAGCTTCATCAAGCAGTTCAGCGACACATCCAAAAAGGAATCCACTCTGTATTACAACAACCGTCACACCGGCAAGTATGTGTGGAAGAAGGAGCTGCTCATCGATGCCACCTTCTCCGATGTGCTGGATCGCATGGTGGAGGAATTCCCGGATCAGTATGCGTTCAAGTATACCACTTTGGATTACACCCGCACCTACAGCGAATTCCGGGACGATGTGGATACCTTTGCCCGCTCTCTGATTGCTCTCGGCGTGCGTGCCGGACATCATGTGGCCGTCTGGGCATCCAATGTGCCTCAGTGGTATATTGCATTCTGGGCGGTAACCAAGATCGGTGCGGTGCTTGTGTCCATGAATACTGCTTACAAGATTCACGAGGCGGAGTATCTGCTGAAGCAGTCGGATACCCATACGTTGATCATGACCGAGGGATCCAAGGATTCCAATTATTCTCAGATTATTGCCGAACTCTGTCCGGAGTTGGAGAATCTCAAGCCCGGCAACCCGCTCCACAGCAGAAGATTGCCGTTTTTGCGCAACGTGATTACCGTTGGTTTCCAGCAGAAGGGATGTCTCACCTGGAACAATGCCATTGACCGCGCGACACAGGTTCCCGTGGAGGAAGTGTATCGCATGGCCGCGGCGGTTGATAAAGACGATGTGTGCAACATGCAATACACCTCCGGTACCACCGGATTCCCCAAGGGCGTTATGCTGACCCATTATAACATCGTAAACAACGGTAAGTGTATCGGTGACCGTATGGATCTGTCCACCGCGGATCGCATGATGATTCAGGTACCCATGTTCCACTGCTTCGGTATGGTGCTGGCTATGACGGCTACTATGACCCACGGCGGCACCTTGCTTCCCCTGCCGTATTTCTCCCCGAAACCTGCATTGGCTTGCATTCATAACGAGCACATTACCGCATTCCACGGCGTACCCACCATGTTTATCGCGCTGCTGGAACACCCGGATTTCCCAAAAACCGACTTCTCCTATATGAGAACCGGTATTATGGCGGGCAGCCCCTGTCCCATCTCCGTTATGCAGGACGTTGTCGATAAGATGAACATGAAGGAGATCACCATCGTGTATGGACAGACCGAGGCATCGCCCGGATGCACTATGAGTTCCACCGACGATCCTATCGAGGTGCGCGTAGGTACGGTAGGACGGCCGCTTCCCGAGATTGAGTGCAAAATCATCAATCCGGAAACTGGCGAGGATTGCGCCGATGAAGTTACCGGCGAATTTGTGGCCCGCGGCTACAACTTGATGAAGGGATACTATAAGATGCCTGAGGCAACCGCTGCCGCTATCGACAAGGATGGCTGGCTGCACACCGGCGATCTCGCGTGCCGTACTAAGGATGGTAACTTCCGTATCACCGGTCGATTGAAGGATATGATCATCCGTGGCGGTGAAAATATCTATCCGAAGGAGATCGAGGAGTTCATCTACACCCACGAGAAGGTGAAGGATGTGCAGGTAATCGGTGTGCCGGATGAACAGTACGGTGAGGAGATCATGGCATGTATCATCATGAAGGACGGTGAATCCATGACAGCCGATGAAATGAAAGCCTATATCGGTGCCCACATGGCGCGCCATAAGGTGCCGAAATATATCGATTTCGTCGACAGCTTCCCGATGAACGTGGCCGGTAAGATTCTAAAATATAAGATGCGCGAAGATGCCGTCAAGAAACTGGGACTTCAAAAAGCAGACAGCGTTGTCACAGCGTAAAATTAAAAAGAGATATGCATACGGCATATCTCTTTTTTGTAAAAGAAAGAGCATGGCAGTTCTGCCATGCTCTTGTTTGTTGGGATTAGATACCGTTCTTGGAACGCTCGATGTGCTCGATCTCGGACTCGTTGATAGTGCAAACGCGGCCGGGGATGGGCAGGATCTTCTGGCTGATTACATCGATGATGCCGTCAGCCTGCGGGAAGAAGAACTTTTCCAGCTCAAATGCAGGGGTGATCCAGTTGCGGGAACCGAATACAACCGGCGGAGCATCCAGGTAGTCGAATGCCATCTCAGCGATGTTGGAAGCCATATCGCGCATTACGGAGTTACGGTCAACTGCGTCACCAACGATGATGATGCGGCCGGTCTTCTTCACGCTCTCCAGAACCTTCTCATAGTTGAAGGGAACGATGGAGCGGGTGTCGATAACCTCGGCGGAGATGCCGTACTCATCCTGCAGCTTCTGAGCTGCTTCCATAGCACGGTACAGAACTGCACCGATGGTCAGGATGGTCACATCGGAACCAACGCGCTTCACATCGGGTTCGCCGAAGGGAACTTCGTAGTACTCGGTGGGAACGCCTTCCTTGTGGAACTCTTCGCCCTTGTCGTAAATACGCTGGGACTCGAAGAAGATAACGGGATCGGTGCCGGACAGAGCGGCATTCATCAGACCCTTGGCATCGTAGGGAGTGGAGGGGAAGCAAACCTTCAGACCAGGGATATGAGCGGTCAGTGCGGTCCAATCCTGGGAGTGCTGTGCACCGTACTTGGAACCAACGGATACGCGGATGACCACAGGCATCTTCAGGATGCCGGCGGACATGGACTGCCACTTGGACAGCTGGTTGAAGATTTCGTCGCCTGCACAGCCGATAAAGTCAGCGTACATCAACTCAACGATGGCACGGCCGCCAGCCATGGCATAACCAACGGCGGAGCCAACAATAGCGGACTCGGAAATCGGTGCGTTGAAGAAACGATGATAGGGAAGAGCCTCGGTCAGACCGCGGTATACAGCAAATGCGCCGCCCCAGTCACGGTTGTCCTCACCATAAGCGATGGTGGTGGGATCTTCGTAGAACTTATCCAGGATGGACTCGAAGATGGCGTCACGAACGCCGAGGAGCTTGATCTTCGGAATGGGAGCGCCCTTCTCGTCGTACGCGTAGCGAGCCTTGGTAGCCAACTGCTTTACGCGAGGATTCTCTTCCTTGGGCATGAGAACGTCGGGCTCACGGCCGGGCTCCATGGAAGGAGTATGAGTGTTGGACAGCATGAGGGAGGACAGGATAGCAGGATCCTTGTCCATATCCATACGAGGAGACAGAGTATCATCGATAGCCAGCGTGCAGATCTTCATCATGCGGCGAACGATCTCTTCCTCGATTGCTGCGAATTCTTCGTCGGTTGCGATGCCGCCTTCTACCATCTTCTTGCGGTATGCAGCGATGGGGCAAGCTTCCTTCCAGGCTTCGATCTCTTCCTGAGTACGGTAGGTGGAGGAGTCGGAGGGGGAGTGACCGCTGATACGGTAGGTTGCAACTTCCAGAAGAGCAGGGCCCTTGCCGGCCAGAAGCAGTTCCTTTTTGCGGGTGGTTGCATCGATTACAGCCAGAGGATCGTAGCCGTTTACGCGCTCAGCATGCAGCTGGGTTGCGGAGAAACCGGCACCCAGACGAGCAGGCATATCGAAGCCCATGGTCTCGCCCTGGGTCTGACCGCCCATGCCGTAGAAGTTGTTGAATACGTTGAACAAAATCGGCATACCCTCATCGGAGTACTTGCCATCCATGCCCCACAGCTCAGTGATCTGTCTCATGCTGGCCATGTTGAGAGCCTCGAGAACAGGACCGCGGCCGAGTGCACCGTCGCCGGAGTTGGCAACTACGATGCCTTTCTTGTGGTTAGCGCGCTTGTAGAGAGCAGCACCCAGAGCAACGGGAGCCGCGCCGCCAACGATTGCGTTGTTCGGGAAAATACCGAAGGGAATGAAGAAGGCGTGCATGGATCCGCCCAGACCGCGGTTGAAGCCGGTGGTGCGGGCAAATATCTCGGCCAGTGCACCGTAGAGCAGGAAGTCGATCGCCAGATCGCGAACATCGCCCTGCTTTTCCTGTCTGCCTTCCACAACCTTCAGAATAGCGCCATCAAAGAATTCCTTCATGATGTCGTACAGTTCTTCGTCGGTCAGCTTGTGGATGGAGGACAGACCCTTAGCCAGGATTTCACCGTGGCTGCGGTGAGAGCCGAAGGTGTAGTCGTTGATGTCCAGGCAGTACGCCTCACCGACTGCGGATGCTTCCTGACCGATGGACAGGTGAGCCGGGCCGGGGTTGTTGTACTTGATGCCGTTGTATTCGCTCTTGACCTTGATGTCGTTGAGCATGGACTCAAACTCACGGATGATTCTCATGTCGCGATAAATGCGGAGGAAATCATCCTTTGTATAGATTTTCTTTTCCTGAGCAAGTGTTTTCTTGTACTGGCAGACCGGAATATCATTGAAAGAGATAAAGCCGGGCTGGAAAACTTTGCCGGGATCCACGTATTGACTCTTAGGCATAACGTTTACTCCTTATATAAAATATAGAATAATCAGATTGAGAACATTTCTTCGCGGATAACTTCGCATACGGTGGGATGGGGGAATACCAGCTTGCGTACGTCGTCCACGCGCTCTTTCTTGGCAACCATAGCGGCCGCGCCGTAGATGATCTCGGATGCGTAGGAACCGATCATGTGTACACCAACGATCTCGCGATGCTCGCCAACGATGATCTTGACGATACCGTCGCCGCTCTCGTTTTCAGCGATGTAACGGCCGCTGTAGCGGAGGCTGATGGTGTGCTCAGTTACCTTCATGCCTGCCTTCTCGGCAGACTCTTTGGTCTCACCAACGGTACCGACTTCGGGATTGGTGTAAATAACGGCGGGGATGGCGCGGTAATCCACGCGATCCTTCTTGCCCAGCATGTTGTTGATAGCCACTTCGCCTTCACGGTAAGCGGTGTGTGCCAGCATGCTCTTGCCGTTCACGTCGCCTGCAGCCCAGATGCCGGGAACGGAGGTGCGGGAGCACTCATCGGTAACAATAGCGCCGCGTTCCATCAGAACGCCAACGGTTTCCAGACCGATGCCTGCGGTGCGGGCACGTCTGCCTACGCTGACCAGAACCAGATCGCAAGCCAGGGATTCCTTCTTGCCGTTCAATTCGTACTCAACGGTGCCGTTGCCGGCCTTGCCGTTGATGGCAGCAACCTTTGCGCCAAGCAGGAATTTCACGCCGCGCTTGGCGTAGTTCTTCTGCAGGATGCCGGAGATCTCACGGTCGGTAGGACCGGCGATCTTGTCCATCATTTCCACAACGGTAACTTCCGCACCGATGGAGTTGAAGTAGGAAGCCATCTCCAGACCGATTACGCCGCCGCCCACAACAACGATGTGCTTGGGAGGAGTGCGGAGATCCAGAATCTCACGATTGGTTACAGCGAATCCGGCCTCAACGGATTCCTTCAGACCGGGAATCGGAGGAACAGCCGCGGAGGAACCGGTGCAGATCAGCAGCTTGGTGGCGGTGTAGGTCTCGCCGTTGCAGGCAACGGTGAAGCCTTCCGCATTCTTGCCGGTGATGGATGCAGTGCCGTTTACTACGGTAACGCCGGCGCCTTTCATCTTGGCACCAACGCCGGAAACCAGGGTGTGAACTACCTTGTTCTTGCGGTCGATTACCTTGGAGTGATCCAAGGTGGCGCCGGTAACGGTAACACCGTACGCCTCACCGTGGTGAGCGTAGTCCAGGATCTTTGCGGAGTAGAGCAGGGTCTTGGTGGGGATGCAGCCTTCGTTCAGGCAAACACCGCCCAGTGCGCGCTCCTCAAACAGAAGCGTCTTCATGCCGCTGTGCGCAGCACGTTCAGCGGCGTTGTAACCAGCGGGGCCGCCGCCCATAACGATCAGATCGTAAGTCATGTGTATCCTCCTTATTTCGCCAGAAGCAGGCCGAAGTTCTCAAGAGCACGGCACAGATCGGACAGGAAACGTGCTGCGGGAGCACCGTCTATTGCGCGGTGGTCGAAGGTGAGGGACAGACCCATAGCGGGATATGTGGTTCCGTCTGCCTTCAGGCGGTAGGTGATAGCACAAACGCCGAGAATGGCAGTCTGGGGAGGATTCACAACGGGAGTGAAGCTCTCGATGCCCAGAGAACCGAGATTAGTTACCGTGAAGCTGCCGCCGGACATCTCGTCAGGAGTCAGCTTGCCCTCACGAGCCTTGGCTGCTGCGGATTTCGCATAGGCAGACAGATCGGTGAGAGAAAGTTTCTCGGATGCGAAGAGAGTGGGAACAAGCAGTCCGCGCTCGGTATCCACAGCCAGACCGATGTTGGCGTGCTTGAACTTGCGGAACTTATCGTCCACCAGATTGGCATTGATTTCGGGGTAGTTCAGAAGGGTACGGGATACGGCGAAGAGAACCATATCGTTGAGGGAGATCTTACCCAGACCGAGAGCCTCGCCGCTTGCCTTCAGGGAAGCGCGGAAGTTCATCAGTGCGGTAGCATCGAAGGATGCGTTCAGAGTCAGCTGTGCCATCTCGGACAGGGATGCGTGCATCTGGCGAGCGATTACGCGGCGAACGCCGGAGAGAGCCTCTTCCTCGTATGCACGAACGTCATCGGAAACAACAACTTCGGCCTTCTTTTCGGCTGCAACTTCCTCAGCGGTTTCCTCGGTAACAATGGGATTGCCTGCCAGGAATGCTTCCACAGCAGCTACGTTGGCTACATAACCGGCATCCAGTGCAGCATTGATGTCGCGCTCAATGATGCGGCCGTGAGGTCCGGTGGGAGCGACCTTCGTCATGTCAACGCCGGTTTGCAGTGCAAGGTTCTTTGCGCGGGGAGAAATGCGGATAAGTTCACCTGCCTGAACAGGAGCGGCAGTAACAACGGGAGCCACCTCTGTCTTAACTTCCTCGGTTGCTGCAGGTGCTTCGGCAACGGCTTCCACTGCGGGAGCAGCTGCTACCATCGCGGAGATATCCTCTCCTGCCTCACCGATGATGCAGACGTTATCGAGGCAGGGAACAACATCTCCCTCCTCGAAGAGGATTGCGAGCATGGTACCGCTAACCTGAGCGGCCTCATCGAAAGCGGACTTGTCAGTCTCATAGGAGAACAGGATATCGCCTTCAGCGACGGTGTCTCCGACTTTCTTGTGCCATGTGGTGATAATGCAGCTTTCTACGCTTTGTCCCTGACGGGGCATGATCACGAACTGTGCCATATGAATCTTTCCTTTCGTGGTGAATATATCGGAACCGGGGGTGAACCGGCAGCCATCAAAATAAATTATTGATTTTCCTTCGTAACATCGATGATTTGTCCGCCGTGGCGGTGAATCTGCTCGGCGATGTCCTCAGGCAGGGGGGTGTCTGTAATAATGATATGAACCTGATCCAGGTGACAGAATGTATAAGGCAGGCTCTTGTCAATCTTGGATGCATCCAGAAGAAGAACAACCAGTCTTGCTTTTTCGACAACGACTCGCTTCAACTCACATTCGCTGTAATTACCGCCGGTGAAGCCGCTTTTCAGGGACAAGCCGGAGGGGGACAGGAAAGCGATATCGATGTTGATATCGGACAAAAAGCGCATGGCGTGCATACCGGTAACGGTTTGATAATCCCGATCCAGTTTTCCGCCGACTATGTTTACCACAGGAAGACCGATTTTACACAATTCCAAAGCGGCCATCGGATTGGTGGTGGTAAAGGTAAAGCGCTCGTTGGGGACGTAGGGGACGATGCGCTGCAGGGTAGAGCCGGAGTCAATAAAGATGGAGCGGCCGGTCTCAAGAAGTTCTGCGGCGCGGCGAGCAATAAGGTCCTTGGACGCTACATTTTCCTGCATACGAGTGGTGATGGCATCATCTTTTGATGTAGTGATGAATTTGGTGGAGCGGGCACCGCCGCGTACTTTAATAGCATCACCGGACTGCTCAAAGTACTCAATATCACGTCGAATCGTCATACCGGAGACGTGGGGGAACATGGTTTCCAGTTCTTTGATAGAAACAAACGGTTTTTCCGCGAGAAGCATTCGAATTTGTTCTCGTCTTTCGTTGTACATGTCGTTTTTCCTTTCCGGCGCGAAAATGGGGGTTCATTATCCTAATCGAATATATTTTAACATATTTCACATGCGAATGTCAACGATTCCATGATAAAATTCACGGGATTTTCTGAAAAAATTCACATGAGAATTCACAGAAAAGAGCCATTATGGTTGTAAAACCATAATGGCTCGGAGTGGTGCGTGATTGGGTATTAAATTACAGCAGATCCTTGCAGATTGTATTGATATCACCGGCGCCCATGACCAGGATCATATCCCCGTCCGTGCATTCTTCTTTCAATGATTCAACAATGGCGTCAAAGGTAGAAAAACAACTGCAGTTACCGCCGTTGGCGCGTACAGCCTTTGCCAGCAATTCGGAGGAAACACCGCGCGTATCGGTTTCTCTGGCTGAGTAGATATCCGCCAGCAGTACCTTGTGCACGTATTTGGAGGAAAGAGCGCTGGCAAAATCGTCGAACAGTTCCTTGGTGCGGGAGTACGTATGGGGCTGAAATACGCAGAAAATCCGTTTGAATTCCATGCTGACGGCGGAAGTCAGCGTGGATGTGATCTCTGTGGGATGGTGAGCGTAATCATCAAAAACAACCGCTCCGCTATCGGTTTTGCCGCGGTAATCCATGCGCCGGGCAGCGCCGTCGAATTCGGATAGCGCTGTTACAATCGAGTCCGCAGAAATGCCGTGTTCCAGCGCCACAGCGGCGGCAGCCAGGGCATCGCAGATGGTGTGTGCGCCCGGTACATGCATGGCAACCCGACACATGGGATCGCCGTGATGCGTGATGGTGAACGTGGGGCGGCCATGCTCCATGACGATATCCTCCGCGCTGTAATCCGCATCTGCACATTCTACGCCGAAGGTAACGACACGGCCATCAAATTTCTGCGCGGCACGCATAACATTGGCATCACCAAGATTCAGAAAGGCAGTACCGTTTGTACCTGCCCGGTCCAGAAAACGGGCAAAGGAATCTTCTATGTGATAAATATCCCGGAAGTAATCCAGATGATCCGGCTCAATGTTAAGAACGACAACATCGGTGGGGTAGAAGTCCAGAAAGGAATCCATGTATTCGCAAGCTTCAAAGATAAAGAAGTCCTCGCCGCCGATCCGATCGCACCGACCGCCCACATCCTTCATAGGTGCACCGCAGCTGACGGTGGGATTCGTTTCGCCCACGCGGAAAATCTGTTCCAGCATGGCGGTGGTGGTACTTTTTCCGTGCATTCCGGATACACCGATGCGGTTTGTATACCCACTCATGATGTAGCCGAGATAATCGGCACGGGAAATCACGGGGATGCCCCGACGCTGTGCTTCCACATATTCCGGTTGAGTGGCGGGAATGGCGACCGTGTAAACAAACAGATCGGTATCTCCCAGATTGGATGCATCCGCCGTATAGCGGATCGAAATCCCGAGGGATTCCAGTTGTTTTGTCAGAACGGATGGGGTGCGGTCATAGCCGGAAACAGCATGACCACGCAGATGGCTGATGTGAGCCAGGGAACACATACTGACGCCGCCGATACCGCAAAAGAAGATTCTTTTCGGTGAATCGGAAAGAATCTTTGCAATTCCCTCGGCACCATAGTGTGTGTTGGGCAAAGCCATAAATTGTCACCTCCTGGTGAATTGTGAAGATTTATGAATCTCCCTTTAGGAATGTTCATAAAGTTAATACATATGGTTTATAAAATGTAAATAATAAATTCAAAAAAATATTTCAATATAGATGTATTATTTTCATAATCCTACTGTATAATAAGTGCGATGCAGAAAAAATGTGAAATATAGCCGTGTGTACACAGCACATCAGGAGGACAAAATCATGGAAATCACCAACATCAAAATCCGCAAGTTATTTGAAGAAGGACCGATGAAGGCAGTTGTTTCTGTAACACTGGATGATCAGATTGCCCTTCATGATATCAAGGTTATCTACGCTCGGGACAAGTATTTTATCGTGATGCCCAGCCGCAAAAATCCGGATGGCACCTATCGTGACATCGCTCATCCGATCAATGCGGATTTCCGGTATCGTCTGGAAACGGCTGTCATTCAAGCCTACAACGATGAACTTGCCCGTGCAGAATCCGCTGTGGAAGAAATCGATTCTGTAACTGTAGAGTAAGCACATATCAGCCGCCGACGGGCGGCTTTTATATTTGAAAAAAGCACGTCACGCACGTTGATCGGCATGGCGTGCTTTCTTCGTTATGACGCAGAGGCGTCGGTGCCGTCCGTCAATGCGGCTTTGGTTTCATCCGTGAGGAGTGTAGGGGCGGGGTGCTTCAAAATCAGTTTCGGAGACGTACGGTTTTTGATGCAGTCCGCGGTGATTACTACGGATTCCACATCATCTCTTGAGGGGATTTCAAACATAACCGTTGTCATAATGCCCTCAAGAATTCCGCGCAGACCACGGGCACCGGTGTTGCGCTCAATGGCCAGCTCTGCAACGGCACGCAGGGCATCTTCCTCAAAGGTGAGGGAAACGTGATCCATATCAAACAACTTGGCATACTGTTTGGTCAGCGAGTTTTTTGGTTCGCTCAGAATACGGACAAGCGCGTCGGCATCCAGATTCTGGAGCGGAACGATCACAGGAAGACGACCAACCAACTCAGGAATCAAACCGAACTTGACGATATCATGGGCGGTTACATCCTTGAGCAGATGACTGGTGCGATTTTCTTCCTTGTTTTTCACTTTGCCGCTGAAACCGATGGAAGCCGTATCGGTGCGCTTGCCGATGATCTTTTCCAATCCGTCGAATGCGCCGCCGCAGATGAACAGGATATTGGAGGTGTCGATCTGTATGAATTCTTGGTTGGGATGCTTACGGCCCCCCTGGGGCGGTACATTGGAAATGGTTCCTTCCAGAATCTTCAAAAGCGCCTGCTGTACACCCTCACCGGATACATCGCGCGTGATGGACGGATTCTCGCTCTTGCGGGAAATCTTATCGATCTCGTCGATGTAAATGATGCCGCGCTCGGCCAGTTCCACATCAAAATCCGCGGCCTGGATCAGACGAAGGAGAATATTTTCCACATCCTCGCCCACATAGCCAGCCTCGGTCAGCGTGGTGGCATCAGCGATCGCGAAGGGAACGTGCAGTGTTTTTGCCAGCGTCTGTGCCAGATAGGTTTTGCCCACACCGGTGGGACCGATCAGCAAAACGTTGCTCTTTTGGAGATCCACTTCCTCCGCTTCGGTGTCTTCGGCCTTGATTCTCTTTTTGGACGCCTTGCTTTCGTTGTAGAGAATTCGCTTATAGTGGTTGTATACGGCCACCGACAGAGCGATCTTGGCATCGTCCTGGCCGATGATATATTCGTCCAGCGTTGCTTTGATTTCCTTAGGCGTGGGCAGGGAAGAGTCAGACAACAGAAATTCTTCCCGATCCTGGTGCAGCTGCTCGTAAATTAACTCGCTGCACGCATCCACGCAGTTGTCGCAGATATACGCGCCGCTGGCAGAAGGAATCAGGAACTGTACCTGCCGCTCGTTTCTTCCGCAGAAGGAACAGCAGCGCAGTTTTACTTCGTGGCCGGTGCCGTTATTGTTGTTTTGAGACATGAGAAATTCCTTTCAGTGCATTACGGACGTTTGTCGATGACGCGGTCAATCAGTCCGTATTCCATAGCGGCCTGTGCGCTCATGAAGTTATCCCGCTCAGTGTCCCGTGCGATTTCCTCAATAGGACGGCCGGTGTTGGCCGCCAGTATGCGGTTCAACGTATCGCGGGTGCGGAGAATGTGGTCTGCGTGGATTTTGATGTCCGTTGCCTGACCCTGCATGCCGCCGAGAGGCTGATGGATCATGATCTCGCTGTTGGGAAGGGCAAGACGCTTGCCTTTCGCACCGGAGGAGAGAAGGAATGCGCCCATGCTGGCTGCCATGCCGATGCAGATGGTGGAAACATCACACTTGATGAAGTTCATAGTGTCGTAGATTGCCATGCCTGCGGTCACGGATCCGCCGGGGGAATTGATATACAGATGGATATCCTTATCCGGATCCTGCGCTTCCAGGAACAGAAGCTGTGCAACCACAAGGGATGCTGTGGTGTCGTTTACCTCGTCTGCCAGGAAAATGATCCGATCATTTAAAAGTCGGGAGAAAATATCGTAGGAGCGCTCCCCGCGGGAGGTCTGTTCTACAACCATCGGAACCAGTGCCATAGTTTGCCGCCTTTCTGAGCCGAAACTCAACTTTTGTCAATTTGTGTAGATTTGGCTGATTATATATATTACCGCTGCCTCGAATGAAACAGCGGTAATCGTTTTGTAAAAATTATTCAGCATCCGCTGCGGGAGCAGCATCGGTTACAACAGCCTTTTCTTTTACAAGATCCACTGCCTTCTTAACCTTCATATCTGCAGCGATGGAGTCAGCGTCCACGGTTTCCTTAACCTTAGCGATTTCCATACCGTATGCTTCTGCAATGCGGGCGTACTCAGCCTCGACTTCCTCATCGGAAACGGTGAGGTTCTCCAGAACTGCGATCTTCTCCAGAGCCAGACGGGTTTTAACCTGCTTCTCTGCCTGGGGACGCATCTGCTGACGCATCATATCCAGATTCATGCCGGTATACTTGAAGTAGGTGGCCAGATCCAGACCCTGCATGCGGAGACGGTTGTCGTAGTCGCGAACGAAGTTCTCGGTCTCCGTCTCGTACATAGCCTCGGGAATGTCTGCCTCCAGCTTGCCGATCAGAGCCTCCAGAAGCTGTTCCTCAACGGCGTTGTCCGCCATCTTGGCATTCTTTTCTTCCAGTTTTGCCTTGATGTCTGCCTTGTATTCATCCAGAGTATCGAATTCGGATACATCGCGAACGAATTCATCATCCAGAGCGGGCAGTTCGTTGAACTTCAGCGCATTCAGCTTTACCTTGAATACTGCTGCCTTGCCTGCCAGTTCCTCAGCGTGATACTCGGTGGGGAAGGTTACGTTTACATCGAACTCATCGCCGATGACGTGGCCTACGATCTGATCCTCAAAACCGGGGATAAACTGACCGGAGCCCAGCTTCAAATCATGGCCTTCTGCCTTGCCGCCGTCGAAGGGAACACCGTCAACGGAGCCCTCGTAGTCGATGTTGGCGATGTCGTCGTTCTCAGCGGCGCGATCGGTTACATCGATCATACGGGAATTACGTGCGCGAACCTTTTCGATTTCAGCATCTACATCCGCATCGGTTACGGGAGTGAGGGTGCGGGTGGCCTCGATGCCGAGATAATTCTCGATCTGAACCTCAGGCTTTACGAATACCTTTGCCTTCAGGATAACACCGTTCTCGTCGATGGTCTCCACGTCAAATTCGGGATGGCTTACGATCTCCAGACCGGATTCCTTGGCAGCTTCGGTGTAAGCAGCGGGAATGATATCGTTGATAGCATCTTCGTAGAACACGCCGGTGCCGTACATCTTCTCGATGATGGAACGGGGAGCCTTGCCGCGGCGGAAACCGGGGATGTTGATATTCTTAACACTCCGGCGGTATGCCTTATCCACGGCCGCATCAAAGGTGGCACGATCTACATCAAATGTGAGCTCATACTGATTTTTTTCGATAAGCTCGGATTTTTTCAAGCTCATGTTTTTTTATTCCTCCAAAATCATATCTCTTTATATTGTATAATTTTTTGCGCGTTCTGTCAATGTCAAAACTGAAAAATATGCCAATTTCATCGCAGAAAAAATAGGAAAATCGACGAAAAACCTCAATAATCGCAGGGCATTGTGATCATTGGCACGAAATCCAGGAAGTCTGCGGAGATCATAGTCATGGAAATATCCTCGAATTCTGTGGTGCGCGGGACGGTATACACGCCGTGGATGTGACCGAAATAGCAGTGGCGGATGGAGTACTCGTGCATTACGTCCACCAGTTCCCGGCACACAAAGTTTCGGAATACCGGAGGGAAATGGAGATAAACCAGTATAGGCTTTACATCCTCCGTTTGCAAGGTGACCGCCTCATTCAGACTCATTTTCAAACGGGCGGCTTCCCGTGCCACGATTTTCGTGTAATCCGCATTGTCCCGCTCGTTCTGCAGCCGTTCTTCCACATACCACCCGCGTGTGCCGCACACGATGTAATCTTCGCATACATAGGCGTTGTTGTACAGAAAATCGATGGTGGTAAATCCTTCCGCCGCCGTGAACGCCTTCAACTTGGACATGGTGGACCACCAGTAATCGTGGTTTCCCTTGCCGATCAGTTTTTTACCAGGCAGGGAATCAATGAACGCCAGATCCGCCCGGGATTCCTCCAGGGACATTCCCCAGGAAATATCGCCTGGGATCACCACCGTATCGGTGGGAGAAACGATGGCGCGCCAGTTTTTCTCAATTTTTTCTGCATGGGATTTCCAGCGCGGACCGAATTTGTCCATTGGCTTGTCAGTGGACAGGGATAGGTGCAGATCGGCAATGGAATACAGTGACATAGTGTACCTGTGTCCGCTGAGCGGAAATCCTTTCATAGAATGATTGTGCGGCTGTGGGGGAGAATACAATTGTCGGAAACGACAGGAAGGGGATAGCCAAAAATGGGAAACAAAAATACTTCCGAGAAAAAGGGTAAGCATCTGAAGGGCGTGGCGTGTGACGTAAAAAACTGCGCTTTCCATGACGGCGACAGTTACTGCGCGGCAAACCGCATTGCGGTGGGGCCCAGTTATGCCAACTCCACAGGGGAGACAGTGTGTGCGACCTTCAAACCCAAATCCCTGTAAAGAAAGTGCCGCCGCAAGGCGGCACTATTTGTTGAACATTATTCAAAAATCACCTTGGCCATGTCAGCAGGAGCCACCGTTTGTGTGAAGCGGACAGGCAGGGTCAGCGTCTGTGCCAGAGGCTCGGGGATGGCGGTGCCGCTGATGTTGTGCAGTGCATTCAGAAGTTCTGCGGGATCCTCAGATGCGGGGGTTTCGCCAAGGGATTTGAGCACATCTGCGGGGAACTTGTAAGGACTTGCGGTAGAAGCCAGAATGATGGGACGATCATCGCCGGTCTCCTGGCGATATTTTTCAGCGGCGCCCAGACCGACAGCGGTATGGGTGTCGCACAGATACTTGCGTCCGGTAAAGGAAGCGCGGATCACGGAGGCCGTTTCCTCCTCGGTGCAATAGTAGCCGGCGAATACATCACGCAGTTTCTCCATGACGGATGCGGGAGCCGTATACTTACCACTTTCACTCAGCTGTGCCATGCAGTCCGCGGTCATCTCACTGCCGCCCAGCAGGAACAGAAGCCGCTCCAGGTTGCTGGAGATCAGGATGTCCATGGAGGGAGACATGGTCTTGTAGAAGGGGCGGGTGCGATCGTACACGCCGGTGCGGATAAAGTCCGTCAGCACGCAGTTGGCGTTGGAAGCGCAAATCAGCTTGCCCAGCGGCAATCCCATTTCGCGGGCGATGTAGGCCGCAAAAATGTTGCCGAAGTTGCCGGTGGGAACACATACGTTTACAGTATCCCCCATGGTGATCGTCTTGTTGTTTACCAGATCGCAATAGGCAGAGATGTAGTAGACGATCTGCGGTGCCAGACGGCCCCAGTTGATGGAATTGGCGCTGGAGAAGAAGAATCCGTTTTCTTCGGCACGTTCTGCCAGCTGTTTGTCAGCAAAGATGGACTTCACACCGCTCTGGGCATCGTCAAAGTTGCCGTATACGGCGCAGACATTGACATTTTCACCCCGCTGGGTGGTCATCTGCCGCTTCTGCATGGGGCTGACGCCATCAACAGGATAGAATACAGTGATCTTGACACCGTCTACGTCGCGATATCCTTCCAGCGCCGCTTTACCGGTGTCACCGGATGTAGCCACAAGGATGTGCGCCAGACGCTTTTCACCGGTCATGGTCAGAGCGCGGGACAAAAGGCGGGGCATGATCTGCAGTGCCATGTCCTTGAAAGCGCAGGTGGGGCCGTGCCACAACTCCAGGGAATGGATGTTGTCGCCGATGTGCACGACGGGGGCGGCACCGCCGGGGAAGCGATCCGCCGCATAGGCCGCGGTGCAGTCTGCCAGAAGGAGATTCTTATCGTAATCCGTCAGAAAACGGGCAAGAATATCGGCGGCGCGTTCTTCATACCGCATAGTAAGAAGGGAAGCAAAATCCTCGGACGTCAGTGTCGGAATGGATTCCGGCATGAACAATCCGCGATCGGGGGCCAGGCCGCGCTTGATGGCATCGGCAGAAGAAACGGTAAAGGGTGTCTTTTGGGTGTCGCGAGTGCTTAAGTACTTCATGGTTGTATCCGCCGAAGCGGCTCCTTTATTGGAAATTTCCTACGGCAAAGCCGTATGCATTATCAAAAAATAGTTTATCAGTTATGCGGAAGGGGATACCCGCTCCATGCAGGTGTTCCGCCAATCGCACAAGACAGGAGACGTCCCACAGCCCATCGGGCGTGGACGATATGCCGTCAAAATCGCAGCCGAGGCAAAGGGAATTCTCCCCGCCCAGGTGCAGGTAATGCCGTATGTGATCAGCAACGGCAGATATATCACAGCGAGATGATGTGATATGCTCGGGGCAAAGGCTGATGCCCACAATTCCGCCCACAGAGGTGATTGCGCGGAATTCATCATCCGTCAGGTTCCGTGAGTGTGGATGCACCGAGAAGGCATTGGAATGGGTGGCGATCACGATCTTGCCGTGTTCCTTTGCCAATTGCAGAACCTCCGCAGTCACCGCGCGTGACGCGTGGGATACGTCCGGGATAATACCGAGCGCAAAACATTCGTTCACTACATCCCGGCCGAATGCCGTCAGGGGAGCACCCGTGTCGTGGGATCCGCCGATGCAGGTCTCGCCCGCCCATGTAAGGGTGAGAAAGCGCACGCCTCGGCCTTTGAGGATCTGCAGACGGGATAGATCACCGGCCAGAATCCGGGCATCTTCCACCGCACTGATAAAGCACCTTTCGCCAGTGACCGCAGCACGGCGGATATCCTCCGCTGTCCTGGCTATACAGGCGTCCGGCGTTTCGTTTACGGTACGGATAAAGTGATCGCTGATGCGGAGATAGGCATCCCAGGCATCGTTGTCGGAAAGACGGCAATCGCTCCACACAGCGGCGGATTGAATATAGGCTGAATAGGGTGCTGTCTTATCCAGAGAAATATGCAGATTATTATGAGTGAGCGGTGCATTTCTGTGCATCATCTCATAAGGGGTGTCGCAATGCAAGTCGAACAGTTTCATGGGTAACCGACTCCTCTCATGCCGCTGACGGCATTCTTGAAGTGGCGGATCTCCAGCACATGATAGTTTTCCGCCGTCGGATCCGCATATACTTCGATTACATCAATATTCGGTATGAGGGACGCGTATTCATCGCGGCTTGTCCTGCGGTATTGGCGTACCGCGTTGACAAGACAGATCTGCTTTTGTGTATTCACCGCATCGGCAGGTCGACCGTACCGCGAATTTTCACCGGGGCGGGCGCGTCGTGTTTTGACCTCTGCGAAAACAAGGTGCGTGTCGTTGCAGGCTATTATGTCGATTTCATAATGGCCCACATACACATTCCGGCCGAGAATCGTGTAGCCGTTTTTCTGTAAATATAAAGCGGCGGATTCTTCCCCCATATTGCCAAGAGATCGGGTGCTCACGTGTCAGCCGCCCGCTTCTTTTCCAGTGCGGCGGTCAGTTTTTCCCGGTCTTTTTCCAGAAAGCTAAGGAAAGACCGGCGGTGATACGGGCAGGGCCCGTGTTCAAAGACAGTCAGCTTGTGGGCAGGCGTGGGGTATCCCTTATGCTTGGCGAAGCCGTACTGGGGATACTGCGCATCCATGTCCAGGCACATACGGTCACGGGTGACCTTTGCCAGAATGGACGCCGCAGCGATGGATGGCGACAGGGCATCGCCGGAGACGATGGCACGGGCGGGGATCGTAAATCCGCGATTGATGCATCCGTCCACCAGCACCAGATCCGGCTGTACGGACAGGCCCGCCAACGCACGGCGCATGGCCAGAAGAGATGCTTCCAATATATTATAATGATCGATTTCCTCGGGGGAAGCGGAAGCGATACAGTAGGCGACGGCTGATTCGGTAATGATATCGAACAGCGTCTCCCGCTTTTTCTCCGTCAGTTTTTTGGAATCGTCCAGACCCTCCGGCAGAAAATCCGGCGGAAGAATACAGGCGGCAGCCACAACCGGGCCGGCAAGCGGACCGCGTCCCGCCTCATCCGTACCGGCGATTACGCGGCAGGTGTCGGTGATAAACTGGCGATCAAATGCAAGCGTCGGCATGATCTACGTCTCCTCTCGTAGGCAGAACGTCCAGCGTGATCCGACCGATCTTGCCGGCACGGAATTCTTCCAGCAGAATGTTGGCGGCACGTTCCGTGTCTACCTCACCGCCGGAGATCAGAAATCCCCGTTTGCGGCCGACCAGCTCCAACAATTCATAAGGCTTCATATCACGCAGGGGAGCGGCATCGCCCAGCTTATAGCGGGCGCAGAACAAATCCGGTGCGATGTGTATAAGCCGCGTGCACAAAATGCCCGCCAGAGATTCCGTGTCCAGAATCGCGTCCTTGATGGCGCCGGTGGCCGCCAGATTCTCGCCGATTACGGTATCGTCAAATTTGGGCCACAGCACACCGGGCATATCCAGCAGATCGATGCCGTAGGATGTGGTTACCAACTGCTTGTTCATGGTAACACCGGGGCGGTTTTCCACCTTTGCCTTTTTGGATCCGCACAGACGGTTGACCAGGGAGGATTTACCCACATTGGGAATTCCCACGATCATGGCCTTCAGGGATCGGCCGTGCATGCCTTTGGATTCGTACTTTTGTACTGTGTCCGCAAGAATACAACGGACGGCGGGAGCGATGTTTTTCAATCCGTCACCGCTTACGCAATCGATGGCAAGAGCATTTCCGCCCTCAGCCCGGCATAGTTCCATAAACTGCTTTGTAACTGTCGGGTCGGCTAAGGTGGATTTATTAAACAGCGTAAGAACGGGTTTTCCGGCAGTCAGGGAGAGAATCTCCGGATTCTTGGAGCTGACGGGAATACGGGCATCCCGCAACTCAAGAACGATATCCACCAACTTCAGATTTTCGGTGATCAGCCGGCGGGTTTTGGCCATATGACCGGGAAACCACTGAATGGTCTGTGAGGGCATACGACATTCTCCTTACTTAAATATAAAGTCTTATTCAAATACGGTAAACCGATCGAAGGGGAACACCCGGACGATGGCCTTACCGACTACGCACCGCTCATCGATCAGGCCGATGTCGCGGCAGCGGCTGTCCGCGGAATGGTTGCGGTTATCGCCCATGACGAAGATATATCCGTCGGGTACCTGCAAAGGATAACTCCAATCCGAGGTGCGGTAATCGTCGGGCGTCAGTTTGATATAGGGTTCATCGATTACTTCGCCGTCCACGGTGACAGTCCACGTTGTGAAATCAATATCGATAATCTGTCCCTCCGTGGCAATAACCCGCTTGACGATGGGATCGCTGTAATGACGGAGTCCCACGTTGTGTACGACTACGATATCGCCGCGCGACGGTGTGTAGGCCACATCGGAGACCAGCAGATAGTCGTTTTGAATCAATGTGTCTTCCATGGATGGACCCAGCACCATGGTCGGGTGCACGATAAAAGTGAACAGGAGCATAATCACTGCCGCGCAAACGGCGAACATCTCAACGATCTCAAAGATATCGGATGCTGTTTTGCGCAGGCGTTCCTTGGGATCCGGTGCTGCTGCGGATGCGGCGGGCTCGGTGTCAGCGGGCACTTCAGCGGAACTCTCCGACAGATCATCCGCCGTGTTCTGTGTGTTTTTTTCCAAATCCATGATTTGTTTCGCTTCCTTATTTCTCAATCATAATATCGAACAGCTTGCTGCCGTCTGCGACATGATAGTTCATCTTTTCGCAGTTGTCTTCGGTAAAGCACTCCGGGCCGTTTGCCGATTTGCCGGAATCGTACAGGAAGAAGGGAACGGCATCGTGAGAGTGGGTGCGGATTTCCACAGGCGTGGGATGATCGGGCAGTACCAATACCTTGAAATCTTCGCCGGAATCCTTTAGATACCGGAACACGGGAGCAAGAATCAGCGAGTCGATCTTCTCGATTGCCTTGACCTTTACATCCCACTCACCGCGGTGACCGCATTCGTCGGGAGCCTCCACATGTACATACACCAGATCGCTGCCGCGGCGGAATGCGTCGATGGCTGCATCGGCTTTTCCGGTGTAGTTGGTGGAGTAGTTTCCGGTAGCACCCTCTACGTTGATAACTTCCATTTTTGCACACAGTCCGATGCCCTTGATCAGATCCACGGCGGAAATAATCGCACCGTTGATACCCCACTTATCCTTGAAAGAGGGAAGTGCAGGCTTGGTGCCGGGGCTCCACAGCCAGGGAGAGTTGGCCGGGCGCAGACCGCGGCGGCGGCGCTCCTCATTTACGGGATGGTGATTGAGAACCTCGTAGCCTTTTTTCATGTATTCCAAAAAAGCGGCCCCGCCGTTTTCTTCTTTGGGGAGATAGTCCTTGATCTGTCGGCCGATGATGTCGTGCGGCCGCTCAAAGTTGTATTTGGAATCTGCGTTTTTCCAAACAAGGCAATGACGGTAACTGATGCCGGTGTGCAGAAGGCGTCCTTCCATCGGCAAAGCTTCGTTCAGAGCACGCACCAGCTGATCGGCCTCTTCTGTGGTGATCTCATCGGCGCTGTGATCCACCATAGTCTTTTCCTCATAGGGCAGATCATCATCGGAAACCGTGACAACGTTGCAGCGGATGGCGGTATCGTCCGGAGCCAGTTCAATGCCCATGCTGACGGCTTCCAGCGGAGAGCGACCGCGGGAATATACCGCAGGATCGTAGGAGAGAATGGCCAGATTGGCCGTATCGCTCTCGGGCACCATGTGCGCGGGGACGTTCATGGCTGTGCCCGCCAGGGAGATTTTTGCCAGTGCATCCATGTGCGGCTTGTCAGCGGCTTCCATAGGGGTTTTGCCGTTCAACTGGGGGATGGGGCGGTCTGCCATACCATCCGGAATCAAAACGAAATACTTCATAACTTGTCAAGTGCCTCCGGGATTTGCAGGATTGAATTTAAATATAAGGATAAGTATCCAATAATATTATAGTATATCATAGGTTGTAATAAAATGCAAGGTTTTTGGACATCAAATGATAAATTCCAAACAAGACACCAAGCGCAAAATTTTTGGTGAAAAACTTGAAATATTTTGCAAAAACCTCTTGCAAAACAAAAGAAAGAGTGGTATAATACAGAACTGTATGAAAGGATACGCACATCCCCTCTCAGATGGACGTATTCGAGGATCACGGATGAATAAAGGAAAGGGGTGAATGTTTTGCCGAATATTAAGAGTGCAAAAAAGCGTGTTAAGGTTATCGCAACCAAAACGCTCCAGAATCAGATGTTTAAGAGTCAGCTCCGCACCGCGATCAAGAAGTTCCTTGCAGCGGTTCAGGCAGGTGATAAGACCGAAGCTGAGGCTGCTTACAAACTGGCAGTTAAGAAGGTTGACCAGGCTGTTGGCCACGGTATCATCCACAAGAATGCTGCTGCACACAAGAAGAGCCGTTTCACTAAGCTGCTCAACGGTATGAACTGATAACAGATATGCCCGTCATGCTCCGACGGGCTTTTTGTTTGCCCAACGGGCCTTCTATGTAGTTTGCGCGCCGGGAAAAAAGTAATTCGCAAAAAAATGAAAAAAACTCTTGCAATTGACAAACGGTTGTGTTATAATACTACTCGTGCATAGGGGTGTAGTTCAGTTGGTAGAACGGCAGTCTCCAAAACTGCATGTCCAGGGTTCGAGTCCTTGCGCCCCTGCCAAAAACAAGAGGGATGGCTGATGCCATTCCTTTTGTTTTTTGTCTGTGTGTAAGTAAGCAGGGACTCGAAGGGCGCGTATTGAATGACAGTCCGGGGGACTGTCAGATCGCGCCACCGCTCCGCCCGCAGGCGGGCGAGTCCTTGCGCCCCTGCCAAAAATCCAAGTCGATAGACTTGGATTTTTTCCTTTGTGTCCGCAGTGCGCCCAATGATGTTGCACTTCACGCAAACGGGATACGTTTTCACGCGTTATTTGATTACGAACGCTTGAAATGTTCGCGGATTTGCGATATAATGAAGCAAAAAGGCGGTGTGGTATGAAAAAGAAAAAACAACCGGTAAATGACGATGAAGTTCGCGTTATCAAAATCGGTGCCGATGCTTTGTTTGAATTCATATATGAAAGTATTATCGACGGCCAGGAAGCATTTTTAGATGTTGACCCGTTATCGGTCACCGATTCCTTTTATATGGATTGGGAGAATCGTCAGCTTATTTTCTGTGCATATAAGACCGAGAACAACAAGGGCGAATTGCTGAAATTGCCGGAGAATATGAGTTTTGAGAAGTTAATGAAAAGAATACCAAACACAACGGAATCCATGTATGCACCCAATAGATATCGGAAATACACAAAAGCCGAAATCGAAGAAATGTGCAAATAAAACCCGTAAACCCTTGAAACTCACTGGTAGAATGCCGTGTTATTGGAAAGCGCAAGCATTCACCCGGATGAAACCCAAAAGGAGAAGATTCATGAAGCATAACACAGTTTCCCGGATTATTGAGATCGTTCTTCTGATTCTCGGCTCGCTTCTCCTTCTCAACGCGATTGCCGTAGCCGTGGCGTCCAATTTCAATGTGGGCATCGTTATGACCTTTTTGCTTGGCGCGGTGTTCCTTTTCGGCGGAATTTTCCTTTCCCGGATTGTGCGATGCGTGCCAAAATGGGTGTGGATCACCTGCCTTTGCGGAATCCTGGCGGTGGTTGTGTGCGCAAGCGCTCTTTTGCTGATCGGTCGCTGTGATAATACATCTTACGATGAGGATGCGATCCTGGTGCTTGGGGCAGGCATCCATGGCGAACGCGTCAGTTTAACCTTGCGCAATCGTCTGGAGGCAGCTATTGCGTACCATGAGAAGAATCCGGACGCCCTTATCGTCGTCAGCGGCGGGCAGGGCCCCCAGGAGGATATTACGGAGGCCCTTGCCATGGAACGCTATTTGGTGGAGCGGGGGATTTCCCAAGATATCATCATAAAAGAGGAACGGTCCACCAGCACGGCAGAGAATTTCGCCTTTTCCAAAGTTTTGTTGGATGAACGACTGGGCGAGGAATACTCAGTTGCCTACGTCACCAATGATTTTCACATTTTCCGTGCGGGAATGGTGGCACGGAACGCCGGGCTTGAGAACATTGCCTATGCACACAGCAATACCGTTTGGTATTTGGTTGTGCCTTGCTGTCTGCGCGAATGCGCGGCCATTCTTAACTATTGGAGGCTGTTATTATTCTAATTGCCTGTCCCAATGTGAAAAGGAGAGCAGCATATGCAAAGATTATTATTAATTCCCGCCGCTATTTTCCCATATTCTGTTTGTCTGTGCTTGGGGTATGGCTTTGTGAGCGGACATTTTAGAGATCAGGTCATGACCGTCCTAATGAATTCCTCCTGGTTTGTGCAGTCTTGGCTGTTTTCTGTAATATTCTTTTTATGATTTTTTCGAGAAATCAATCTGCCTGTTCCTTGCGAAAAACGGCATTGCTATTGAAAATCGTACACATTCCGTCCTATGTTTTGATTTTTGCGCTCGGATTTTTGATGGGACTTATGTTATTTATGACATTTCCGTTCATTATCATTCTGGTTATCCTCGATTGCATAACCTTGTTTATCAGCAGTATGATCAGTGTGTTCGCACTCATTAAGAAAATGAACAGCGATGCTGCTGTTTCTGTTCTTGTGCTTGTTTGTCAATTCATCTTTTGTGCAGATGTGATCAGCCTTTATGTATTGAATCGTCTGGAGGACAAACAATATCACTCCTCCCGTGCGGAAGCGCGCTGACATAATACCGCAACAAAAAAGGAGATCGCACTGCGATCTCCTTTTCTCATCTTTACTCCAGTTCCGGCTCAAAGCAGGGCATCAGCTCCAGCTTGAACAGATTCATCTTGTGCTTGCGGTCTATGATTGCCTTCTTTTCCGGGTCCTCAATCTCGCCGGTGCGGATGTACCGATCCAACTCCGCATAGGTGAAGCCCAGATTGTCTTCGTCTGTTTTGCCGCACAGACCGTCGATGGGCGTCTTGTCTACAAGATCACGGGGCAGCCCCAGCAAATAACCGATCTCTTTGACCTCCTGTACAGTCAGGCGAGAGAGCGGGCTGAAGTCGCCTACGGAGTCGCCGTAACGGGTGGAATAGCCCACCCAATCCTCGGACAGATTGCAGGTATTCACCACGCGCCCGTTGCAGCTTTGGGACACTGCGTACAGGGTGGTCATCCGTACACGGGGCGGGATATTATTCATCGTTTGTTCCGTGAGCGTCAGATCCTTGGGCAGATTTTCCAGAAGTCCGTCCACCGCATCCTTGATGTTGACTACATAGTGCCGGATACCCAGATGGTTCACCAGCTTGTAGGCGCAGTCAATGTCGTGCTGCTCCCCTTTGGGCATAAGAACACCGATCACGCGATCAGAACCAAGCGCTTCCACACAAAGAGCCGCCGCTACGGAACTGTCCTTACCGCCGGAAATACCGATGACTGCGTTGCATCCGGGGCCGTTATTTTCAAAAAACTCCTTTATCCATTCCACGCAAGCGTCTTTTACTTTCTGTGCATCAAACATATCTCGTCTCCTTACTCCGATGTACAACATTATGAATGTACTCATTTTACATAAAAAAATACATTCTGTCAAGCCGCGGCACCCATTAAACCAAATTGACACCCCGGTGTGAGTGTGATATAATGTGAAAAAGAAAGGTGGTATGATGATGGCTAACGAAATGAAACAACGTAAAACCGAGCTGATGACGCGGGAGATTGAGAAGAACTCGGATATCCTCGCCGGGAAACGCTGGATAGGCTATGCTCTGATCGTGTGGCTGGCATCCCGCGTGCTGTTCCATGTTGTTGATTTTATCTGCATTTCCCAGGACTTTTGGGCGTTTTCACCTGCGAACTTGATCGGTTTTCTTGTGAGTGTGTTCTTTGCCTATGCCGCCTATTCCGGCGTGAAAATGTTTGCGATCCTTCCGATCGCCGGCGGACTCCTTATGCTGTATCAGTGCTTTACATCCGGCAGTTTTGAGGTACTGATGTCTGATGAGTATTATACGATCATTCGCGTGTATGCGGCGGCGTTTGTGCTGGCATCGCTTTTGCAGATCGTTGTATTCATTCTCATCATCCTGAACAAAAAGGCACGCGCGTATTTTGACGCTGTCGGACGTGTAAGCGCGACTATAGTCCATGAAGGAAAATCGCTGTAAGACCGCAAGGGGAGCGCAATGAAACTGTATGCACCGGAATATTACAGACAATTTGCCTGCATCGCCGATAAGTGTAGCCACAACTGCTGCATCGGCTGGGAAATCGATATCGATCCCGACACGATGCGGAAATACAGATCACTGACGGACGGGTATGGCGGTCGGATCATCAAGACCATCGATGAGACGGATACGCCTCATTTCCGTCTGGCCGCCGGGGAGCGGTGTCCCCACTTGGATGAGCGGGGTCTGTGCCGCATTATCTCCTCACTGGGGGATGGATATCTGTGCGATATCTGCCGGGAGCATCCCCGGTTTTACAACGATACATGCCGCGGGAAAGAGGTCGGTCTGGGCATGGCCTGTGAGGAGGCCTGCCGCGTGATTTTGTCGTCGGATTCTTATGCCGCGATAGTGGAAGTCGGCGAAATCGCAGACGATGTTCCGTCGATAAACTTTGATGCACCCACCCACCGGGCAAGAATCTATTCCATTCTGGCCGATGGATCTGTTCCATACCCGGAACGACTGGCACGTATATCTTCCGAGTACCGTGTTTCGCCGGATGTTCTGTCCGATGACGAGTGGAGAGGTATCCTGTCATCGCTGGAGTATCTGGATGAGACGCATAGGCAGCGCCTTGCCTGTTATTCGTCGGAGCTGTCCACGCCGGATGCGTGGGAAAAACCGCTGGAGCGGGCACTGGCCTATTTTTTGTACCGCCACGGATCGGCCGCTCGGGATGAGCAGGAGTTCCGCGTGGCGCTGGGATTCAGTCTGTTCTGTGAACGGCTGCTTGCATCCATGGCAAGAACCGATGCTGTGCAGGGCATGACCGATTTCATCCGCCTGGCACGGATCCTTTCCGAGGAAATAGAGTATTCCGAGGAGAACACCGACGCGATCCTGTTTGAATTTTCGTTTGAGATGGAGGAATGAATATGTTTCCGGAAGAACTGGACGGAGCCAAAGTGCTCTGGTTTACGGAGAAAGCGGACTTTGGCGTGTTGGAGGAGGAAGGGAAGGAAGACCGTGCCATTTCCTACATTGCTATTGCACAAAAACCGGGAGATCCCGCATACTATCTGATGTTGTGTGATGCCGCGTACGCAGTCATCACCGATCACAGTTTTCCGTCGGTGGAGTGGTGCAAAACCATGGCTGAAATGCGCTATCCGGATATTGTATGGAATAAAATAGAGTAAATAAAAGATGCATAAATAAAAAACAGGTGCGGATTTCCGCACCTGTTTTGGCGTTTGCCGTATTAGTCAATTGTCATATCCATCTTGAACCGCATGATTTTGCGCAGGGTGTTCTTGGGGAATTCCTTCTTGCGGATCTTGATGATGCTGATCTTCTTGTAGGGAACGGTGGAGCGATTGTACGCGTCCACATAGGGCTTGATGTGAGCCTGCACATCGGTGATGCCGTTCTTTTCCAGATATTCCGCATCGGGATAGATCTCCGCAACGATGGCGTTGTGAGAGATACCGCGGCGGCTTTGTCCTTCATACACAACGATTTCCAGAACGCCGGGGGTAGCAGACAGCTCGTTCTCGATCTCCTCGGGATATACGTTCTTTCCGTTGGAGAGAATGATCAGATTCTTCTTGCGTCCGGTTATGTACAGAACGTTGTTTTCATCCAATTTGCCGTAGTCGCCGGTGCGGAAATATCCGTCCTCGGTGATGGCTTCGGCGGTAGCGGCATCGTCGTTATAATAGC
This sequence comes from Clostridia bacterium, assembly GCA_017468385.1. GTDB lineage: Bacteria > Bacillota > Clostridia > Oscillospirales > CAG-272 > SIG701. The sequence goes on along the minus strand of JAFUIQ010000052.1, from coordinate 37,247 downwards.
CAAGCATGACATTGGGACCGCTTACGATGATCTCGCCCTCGCCGTCCTCATTGGGTTCGTCGATCATAACGGTGTCGATATCCAGAACAGGACCCACACTGCCGGGAACAATACGGCGGCTGCGGTTTACGGCGATGATCGGAGCACATTCGGTGATGCCGTATCCGTTCAGAACGGTGATGCCGATGGATTCAAAGAATTCCTGAATCTCCGGATTGATGGGCGCGCCGCCGGAAATCACCGTGCGTACCTCACCGCCGAAAGCGGCCAGTACACCGCTGAACAGTTTGTGTCGGAGATCCACACCGGTTTTGCGCATGGCGTTGCTCATCTTAATCAGCATGCGTAACTGTTTTTCTTTACCTTTTTCTTTTACATTGGCCAGGATTTTGCGGTAGAACGTTTCCAGGTACAAAGGAACGATGACCAGATGACCCGGCTTCTGCTCCTTCAGTTCCTTCTGCACGTAGCGCAGACCGGCGGAGATGTAGATCTCGCTTCCGATGATGGCGTGACCGACCAGCATGACGGAGGAGCCGTAGGTGTGGTGCAGAGGGAGGACGCCGACGGTCTTCTCGGAGAAGTCGATGTAGGGAATAATATCCGTCATAACGGAAAGGATGTTGTTCTGGGAAAGCATAACGCCTTTGCCTTTACCGGTGGTGCCGGAGGTGAATACCAACAGGGACATGGCATCGGTGTCAATAGGGGCATCAAAATAGGCTTCGGGAGCCTCATTGAACTTCTCTCGTCCGGCTGCGATGAGGGAAGCGATTGTGTTTTCTTCGCTCTTGGCCAGACAATAGACCACATTAGCGGCTAAAGTTACCTTTTCAGCGATGGCGGCTGCTTTTTCTGCCAGTTCTTCCTCGCAGAATACGTATTCCACGTTTGCTGCCTTGGCGGTTTCGGCAAGCTCTTCGGGCAGCCAATCTCGGTCCAGAGGAACAAGGACCGCACCGATGGACTGGGCGGCGAAATACACCAGAGCCCACTCATGGGAGGGCTTTCCGATCAGAGCACAATGCTTCCCGGCGCATCCCATGGACAGCATCTCACAGGCCAGCGCACGCACATCGTCGCGGAACTGCCGGAACGTGATCTTCTCGATTTCCTTGGTGGAAGCATTGCGGTAGGAGAGATACACTTTTTCTCCGTACATTTCACCGGATTTTTCCACCAGGTCCCGGATGCTTTCATAATACTGTTTTTCGTGTAAAGCTTCTTTTTTCATGAATCGTAAGATAATCCCTTCTATTAATCAACTTCGACCACGCCGCCGTCTTTGACAGTGATGGTCATACCGTCTTTTACATAATTCAAAAATTCATCCCCCAGGGAATCAATAACAGGCATCGTTACGCCATCCACCCATACATCGGCCAGAACAGCACCGGCCGCTGCCAGGGAGTCTATCGGATTGGCAAACAGCATGCATGCCGGGTTCTTCTTCATAGCGCAGGCGCAGTAGAGCACCAGACCGCCCGTGGTGGAGCCGATGGTCTGGGGAAGGCAAAGAGCCTTGCCGATCAGCGGCTTTCCGTAAAGTTGCCGGTTGCTTTGATCGCCGCATTTTACGTCTTTATCCCCGAACTGCAGGGCCATCTGGAACGAGGCAAGCGTATTGAAACCCTCGGTGGTGACGACTGCCTGAGCCGTTACCTCACCGGGAGTAATTACTCTTCCTTGAAACTGCTTCATTTGTCACTACCTCCTGTGATGATTTCGAGGATCTCCGCGTCGGTGTGATATTTGGCGCTTGTATACGTGCGAAGCTTGTTGGACGAAGTGATAACGGGCATTTTTTTGCAGAGCGGATTGTTCATATACATCAACGGACAGATGTACGATGTGATGATGCCGCTTTCCTTCAGCCGCGCGGCGTATTCCGTCTCGTTAAATGCTTTCAGTACCGCGGGTGCGGCTGTGAATACGGTGGGAATACATACCTTCTTTTTGCTGTTGGCAGCCAGTTTTTCCTCAATTTTTACAGTCCAATCCTTAAGCTGCTCCAGGGAGAGATGAGGACATCCCACAAAGCAAAGCTTGGGCGCAGCGTCGGGATTTTTCCAGATAACGGGATAATTGTTCTTGACTCTTTCCAACTCAGCATCGTCGATGATGTATTCCTTCGCGCCCTCGGCGATCAGGGATTCACCCAACTCAACGGCTTCGGGAGTCAGATTGGCGATGTGGTACAGGCCAACCGCGCCGTTGGAAGCGGTAGCCGCACCGAAATCCTTCAGATAGGCGCATGCCGCATCGTTCAACTCCGATCCGATCCATTTGTCCAGTCCCAAAACATAGGGAACATCCTCCATGACTTTCATGCCGATGGCGGAGCCGAGAAGCTGTGCCTCGGGCTTCTTTGTGGTCTGTACCTTGATCACCCAGGTGGCTTTTCTGCCCTCATCGGTCAGCAGACCGAAATAGGGAACATATCCTACAATCGAGCCCATGATATCAATAATTCCGGAATTCCGGTTGCATCTGGCGCCCAGAACGGAGTTGGCATAGACAACGGCAGAGGACTCCGCCCAAGAGAGCACGTCGCCCTTCTGCGGCTTGTTACCTACCTCATCCATGTAGCAGGTGCAGGAAAACGCATCCTCGTCCATCAGGCCGAGTTTTTCAAGCTGCTCCTCATAGAAATCCTGCTTGGTGTACATGAATTTGTTGAACACAAGATTCTGCAGGAAGTTAGCCGGAACGTTTTTGTCAATAGGGCGGGGGTCCACCGAGAACTTCTGACCGGATGCAACCCCTGCGTCCAGCAGCTGCTGCATCAGATCGTAAACGGGGGACATGACCTTCAGACCGAACGAGGTCACCAGATGATTGTATTTCGAGGTGATCGGAACCAGCTTTTCCGCGTTGAATGCCTCACCGTACATCACCAGGGTTTTCATGACTTTCGCCAGAGTTTCGCCTTTTTCGCCATTCAGTATGGCTTGCTGTTCTTCATTCAAAAACATAGGGCACTCTCCTTACAGTTTCATACATACATCCCACGCACCCCAAATAACGGTGCGCAGATTGCCCACCTGGGACGCGTCGCCGATCACGTGGACGTGGCCTTTTGCCTTAGCAATGGGAGCGGGATTGTAACCAACGGACAGAATCACAGAATCTGCCTCAACGAACATAGTCTCGCCGGACTTGGTTTTCAGCAGGACGCCCTTGTCCGTAATCTCGGAAACGCCGGTTTCCAGAAATACGGGAACCTCATACGTCTTAAAGAAATCGCGCAGATAGCTGGTGTTGGCCAGACAGATGCCCGGCGTGGTGATCAGATCATCCTGCATTTCCACAATGGTGGGATGCTTGCCCTGCAGATACAGGTCGTACGCAATCTCGCATCCGGTCAGGCCGCCGCCGATGACAACTACGTTTTCACCCACCGTTTTTTCGCCCAGCAGATATTCCACCGCTTCCACCGTGTTCTCCACACCGGGGACGGGGATTTTCTTGGCCTTCGCGCCGGTAGCAACGATGATTTCATCTGCTTCCAGAGCGGAAACGTCCGTGATTTCCGTGTTCAACTTAACTTCAATGGCGGGATATTTGGTGATCTCCCGGTTGTACCATGCGATCAGCGCACGGTCCTTTTCCTTAAAGGAAGGAGAGGCTGCCGCGATGAATACACCGCCCAGCTTATCGCTCTTTTCATACAGTGTTACGAAATGACCGCGCTTGGCACATACGATGGCCGCTTCCATACCGCCGATACCGCCGCCGATGACAGCGATCTTTTTCGCTTTCTTGGCGGGGGTGATGTGGTATTTCTTCGACTGCATGGTTTCCGGATTCAAAGCGCATCGGGCAAGGCCCATGGTATCCGTCAGATCCTGGGTGTTGGCGTGTCCCTTGGAGGAGGAGAAGTTGAAGCATCCGGCATGACAGCAGATGCAGGGCTTTATATCCTCCAGCCGATCCTCGATCAGCTTGGTCACCCATTCGGGATCGGTGAGGAATTGGCGTGCCACGCCGACGGCATCGATTCTGCCTTCAGCCACTGCCTGTGCGCCGATCTCCGCATCCATGCGGCCGGCGCAGACCACGGGGATATCCACGAATTTCTTGATATGTGCCACGTCATCCAGATTGCAGTTCTCGGGCATATACATCGGGGGATGTGCCCAGTACCAGGAGTCGTATGTACCGTTATCCGCATTCAGCATATCGTAGCCGGCGTCCTGCAGATATTTTGCGGCGCGCTCGGATTCTTCCATATTGCGTCCCACCTCGGTGTATTCCTCGCCGGGCATGGCGCCCTCACAGAAGCCCTTCATCTTGGATTCCACGGAATAGCGGAGGGAAACAGGGAAGTCCTCACCGCACGCTTCCTTGATAGCACGGACCACCTCGGCGGCGAAGCGGTAACGGTTTTCGAAACTTCCGCCGTAATCGTCGGTGCGTTTGTTGAAGAATTCGATGGCGAACTGATCCAGCAGGTATCCCTCGTGTACAGCGTGAACCTCCACACCGTCCACGCCGGCATCCCGGCAGAGCTTGGCTGTCTTGGCAAATGCCTCGATGATCTCGTGGATCTGCTCCACCGTCATCTCGGGGCACTCAATATCGTGCGCCCAACGGGATTTCTGGGGGCTGGGGCTGGCCAGCTCGTGGGAGGTATCCAGAATCGGCTTGATCAGGGCACGGGTGAATTTGTTTTTATGCAGCGGGGCTACCAGTTCGGTGATCGCCCAGGAGCGGCCCATACCGGCGGTCAGCTGAACGAACAGCTTTGCGCCCGTTTTGTGGATCTCATCCATGAACTCTTTCAGATCCTCGAACATTTTCGGATTCTGCCAGAGCCATTTTCCCCAGAAGGTGTCTCTCAGGGGGGCAATGCCGGGGATGATCAGACCTACATTGTTGTTCGCTCTTTCCAGAAAGAGCTTTGCAGCCTCCCGATCGAAATGGCATCCGGTCAATTCAAACCAGCCGAAAAGGGAGGTGCCGCCCATGGGGCACATTACGATGCGGTTTTTGATTTCCACATTGCCGATTTTCCACGGGGTGAATAACGCATTGTATTTGGGATCCATGTTCTCCATAATGCACAGTTCCTTCCGTAAATGTAGTGTTGCAGGGATTGGGGATTATTTGTCGTACTGATTGCAGCGCTTCTGCAGATTGTTGCTGATTTGGAACAGACTCCGGTACATGATCATCCGGTCTTCCTCACGGATACCGGCTCCGGCTTCGTTCAGGATCCGGTCAATTTTTTCAGCGATTCTCTCGCCCACGTCCCGGCCCTTTTCCGTCAGCGCCAGATGATTTTTATACTTTTTGTTGTCCTGCTGCTGGCGGACCAGATATCCGTTGGTTTCCAGATAATCGATGGTGCGGGAAATGTTTGCTTTGTCCTCTTCGCAGATGTCGCACAGTTCCTTGGCCGTAAGCGCATTTTCCTTGTACAGATAGTACAGGCAGGAAACATGGGGGCTTTTCAGACGGAACTCGGCCATTTCCTCTGTCTTGATTTTTCGGATGCTTCGATTGATGTTTGCCATCAACACGGTAAATGTTTTAAATCTTTCGTCCATAACTCACCTGAATTGTTGTAAAAACATACTTTGATTATAGCATGTGCTGTCTGTTTTGTCAACATGATTACCAATAATTACAGGAAATCCTCAACACTTCGCTTGTTGCGCCGGACAAAGTGTGATATAATGCTTTCAGCAAGCATCCTGAGATGTTTTTTTAGGATAATTTGCCGCACGATGGGGGTGACACGGCATGAAAAATTCCATTCGTATTCTGATATGTATTTTGGTTTCCATAGGTTTGCTTTCCTGCGGACGTGCAGAAAAGATTCCGGTGCGGCCATTACCCGTACCGGAGGTCGATGATACAGTCGAGACGACGGATTCTTTGGAGCAGGTGACCGATACGCTCCCGGTGATGAATCCCGATACGGTAATCGAGGATACAACTGACCCGCCGGCTGAATCCGATGATCCGGTGTCGATCATATCGCCCGATCTGCCGGTGAACATGGAGACAAATATGGAAACGGCGGAGGCATACGCGTATCTGCAGAAAATAGCGGACACAGCACGCATGTACAATACAGTATCCGTGTATTATCTGGATACGCAGAACGGGTGGTATTACGCCGTGGATGCCGATCGGGTGTATGAGTCGGCAAGCACCATCAAGGCGATCTACTGTCAGTATCTTCTCTCGGCAGGAGTGGATATGTCCCAGGAAATACCCTTGTCCCAGTCGAATCGGACCAGCACATCGGGGAAGCTGCGGCAGGAGCATATTGGGAGTGTGTTTACCGTTGCGGATTTGATTTCGTATACGATCCGCTATTCGGATAATATGGCATATCGATTGCTGTTTGAAACGTTCGGCTGTGAGGGGTATAATGACTATGTCACCTCCTTGGGACTGCCCGGGCTGTCCTTGTCCACATCCTATGAGTTCAACCGAATCACATGCCGCGATCTGGCCCTGGGAATGGCGGAAATTTATAACTACAGTGAAATATCCGGGGACACTACCATCGTGGAACTGTTGAAGAATACCACCTTCAACGCGCAAATTGATGCAGGCACATCGTATCCGGTGGCGCATAAGTACGGGTATCAGGGCGGAGACAAAGGGTATCACGATGCCGCCATCGTATATGCCGATCCGTCGCCGTATATTCTTACCATTATGACAAAAGAGGATCCCTCCGCCGGAGACGGAAACGCTGTCTTTCGGGAGTTAGCCGCCCTGACAGAGCCGATGCATGATTTGCCAATCCGTGAATAAAACCGCGGGAAATACAATGTTGTGAATGCTTGAGTTTTTTCACACGAACATCTTGAAAAAAATGGAATTGTCATGTATAATATAGATAACCTTAATATTTGGAGGAAATCATCACCATGGCACTTACTTTAAATGAAAAATTTCTGAATGGTTTTGTTGGCTCTCACGAGGTGGAATCTCTGGCGACTCAGACCAGTGACGCATTTGCTACCGTATGCAACCGCAGCGGTGCAGGATCCGATTTCCTTGGATGGGTGGACTTGCCGGTCAACTACGACAAAGAGGAGTTTGCCCGCATCAAGAATGCGGCAGAGCGCATCAAGAAGATGTGCGACATCCTCGTGGTGATCGGTATCGGCGGATCCTACCTGGGTGCCCGCGCCGCCATTGAGTTTGTAACCTCTCCTCTTTATAATACACTGGCTAAGGACACGCCTGCTGTGTACTTCGCCGGCAACAGTATCAGCGCATCCGCTCTGCAGGAACTGCTGAGTATTTGCGAAGGTAAGGATATCTGCGTAAACGTGATCTCCAAGTCCGGCACCACCACCGAACCTGCTGTTACTTTCCGTATTTTCCGCGAGCTTCTGGAAAAGAAGTATGGCAAGGATGGCGCCCGCGAGCGCATCTTCGCCACAACCGATAAAGCCCGCGGCACACTGAAGAGCTTCTCCGATGATATGGGTTACGAAACCTTCGTCGTTCCGGACGATGTGGGCGGCCGTTATTCCGTTCTTACCGCCGTTGGTCTTCTGCCTATCGCCTGCGCCGGTATCGATATCGATGCTATGATGCAGGGCGCCGCCGATGCACGCGAGAAGTACAGCGAAAAGGATCCGCTGAAGAACGACTGTCTGCGCTATGCCGCTATCCGCAATATCATGTACCGTAAGGGCAAGGTAACGGAAATCCTCGTAGCATACGAGCCTGCTGCACAGATGCTCAGTGAGTGGTGGAAACAGCTGTACGGCGAGAGTGAGGGCAAGGACAACCGCGGTCTGTTCCCGGCGTCTGTCGTGTTCTCCACGGACCTGCATTCCCTGGGTCAGTATATCCAGGAAGGTCTGCGCAATCAGTTCGAAACGGTGATCGATATCAAGACCTCTCCCGTTTCCGTGAAGATCCCGCACGATCCGGCCAATATCGACGGACTGAACTTCTTGGCCGGTACCGAGCTCCATGACGTGAACCGCACCGCTATGCTCGGAACTCTGCTTGCCCACAACGACGGCGGCGTTCCCAATGTGGTTCTGGAGGTAGAGGACAGAAGTGCCTACTCATTCGGGTACCTGGTATACTTCTTTGAATTGGCCTGCGCTGTTTCCGGTTATATGCTGGGCGTGAACCCCTTCAACCAGCCCGGTGTTGAGGCATATAAGAAGAATATGTTCGCGCTGCTGGGTAAGCCCGGTTATGAGGATATGCGCGCCGCACTGGAAGAAAGAATGAAATAAAATTCACTTCATACACTTCGGAGTGGAAAAATATTATAACTTTTCTGTACAATTTATCAATTTTCTCTTGAATTTCTTTTTGATATATTGTATACTGTAACCACAGCAACCCCTATAGTAATAAATATCCGCCAGGAGGAAACAATATGTTGAAACTTATCATTGGTGTTAAAGGAACCGGCAAAACCAAAACCCTGATCGAAATGGTTAACGAAGCGGCTCATAAGAGCGAAGGCTCCGTTATCTGCATCGAGAAGGGAAACAAGCTTACCTACGATGTCAAGTATCAGGCCCGCCTGATCGATACCGATGCGTATGCTGTAAATGACTTTGAGTCTCTGTATGGTTTTGTAGCCGGCATCCTTGCTAGCAACCATGATGTGACGGATCTTTTTATCGACTCTGCACTGAAGATCGGTGATAACGACACGGCAGCTTTCGACGGCTTCTTGGATAAGGTAGAAGCTTTGATCGAGAACCTGAGCGTGAATTGCGTAATGACATCTTCCATCCCCACGGATGAAGCATCCGAGACCGTTAAAAAGTATCTCTGATATAATTTGAAATGAAATGACAGGGCACATGCCCTGTCATTTTTCTTTTGGGTGCATATGATGGTACAGGAGGACAGAAATGTCGCTTCGTATCAAATATGACAGAGGTATAAGTTATATGGGAGAAAACAGATCCTGCTCCTCGACGGGAAAAGACATGGTATGCATCGATACATACCGTGTCCTTGATTCCTGCCGTGATAAAGATTGTTACGAGGATGTACGCGTGTATCTGACAGAGCACGGCCAGAAAATTATCGATCATACCTGCGCCATCCGTATCAAAAGTGCCCACGTGCTGTGGACGAATATGGAGATCAACGCCATGCCGTTCAACCGCGGCTTTTACCAGATCTGCATCCGTATTTACTGCAAGATCTGCTGTGAGGCGTGCGTGGCTCCCGGGAATATCCAGGAGTTCTGCGGAATCAGCGTAATTGAGAAGAAAGTCGTTCTTTTCGGCAGTGAAGGGAACGTCAGTGTGTTTAAGAGCAACAACCTCAGCTCCGGTTTCTGCACGGTTCCCGGAAGCGTGAAGTGTTCCGCTACCACCAATCTGCCAATTGCCGTGCTGGAAACGGTGGATCCGCTGGTGCTGGATTCAAAAATTGTGGAGCCTCGACGCTCTTGCTGCTGTTGCTGTTGTGTGGATGAAATACCTGAACCGGTTTGCTGTGCCGTCGGATCCCAGCTGGTAGATTATGAAGAGGGCAACAAGCTGCTTGTATCCATTGGGCTGTTTTCCGTTGTTCGCCTGGAGCGTCCGGCCCAGTATCTCGTCAATGGTGTGGAGTATTGCGTACCGGAAAAAGAGTGCGTGTGTGCACAGGATGAGGATCCGTGCAGTGTCTTCCGCCGCATGAAATTCCCGGTAGCGGAGTTTTGTCCGCCATCCGCATCGGAGTACCGCGGATGCGGGTACGAACCGGGCGATAACTGCAAAAAATGCGGCTCCTGCCTGTAATAACGGACTGACACGCGAATAGAACGTATACCTCCCCGCGCCTTCGTGCGCGGGGAGATTTTCTGTTGATTTTTCATAGGAAAATTGCGGTTTGTCTTGCATTTCATGCCGATTCATGCTATACTGAAATGTATTTATTTTGGAGCAGTATTGCAATTGCTGCCATGGACGGAATCGATTGAAACGTGTATGTGAGGGAAAAGATGTTGAAAATTGGATTTGACAATGATAAATATCTGAAAATGCAATCTGAGTGCATCCGCGACAGAATTGCCTCTTTCGGTGGAAAATTGTACCTGGAATTCGGCGGAAAGCTTTTCGACGATTATCACGCATCACGCGTTCTGCCCGGCTTTGCACCGGACAGCAAAGTCCGCATGCTTCTGGAGTTGAAGGATCAGGCGGAAATTGTTATCGTCATCAGCGCAGAGGATATAGAAAAGAACAAACGCCGCGGCGATATCGGCATTACCTACGATCTGGATGTGCTCCGTCTGATCGATGCGTTCCGCAATATCGGTTTGTATGTGGGCAGTGTGGTTATCACTCATTACCGCGCACAGCACACAGCGGATGCCTTCGAGAAGCGGCTGAATGCTCTTGGCGTAAAGACTTTCCGTCATTATACCATTCCCGAATATCCGTCCAATATCCCGCTGATCGTCAGCGAGAACGGCTTCGGTAAGAATGACTACATCGAGACCACCCGGTCGCTGGTGGTTATTACTGCTCCCGGCCCCGGAAGCGGCAAAATGGCAACCTGTCTGTCTCAGCTGTACCACGAAAATAAGCGTGGCGTCCAGTGCGGTTATGCCAAATTCGAGACGTTCCCCGTGTGGAATCTTCCTCTGAAGCACCCGGTAAACGTGGCGTACGAGGCCGCTACCGCCGATCTGAATGACGTGAATATGATCGACCCCTATCATTTGGAAGCTTACGGCGAAACTGCGGTGAACTATAACCGGGATATTGAGATTTTCCCGGTGCTGACTGCTATGTTTGAGAAGATTTACAACAAATCTCCCTACAAGAGTCCCACCGATATGGGCGTCAATATGACGGGATGCTGTATTTTTGATGACGATGCGGTTTGTGATGCGGCCCGCCAGGAAATCATTCGCCGGTATTATGCTACGGCGTGCAATGTCCGGCAGGGTAATGCGGATCCGTCGGAGATTTATCAGCAGGAATTGCTCATGAATTCCATGCATATTTCCCCGGAAAACCGTCCGGTGGTAAAAGCTGCATTGGCGGTTGCCGAAAGAACGGAGCAGCCTGCGGCGGCAATTGAACTGCCGAACGGCAAGATCGTCACGGGTAAAACATCTTCTTTGCTGGGAGCTTCCTCCGCAGTTCTGCTCAATGCGCTCAAGGAACTGGCCGGTATTGACGACAGCATCCACCTGATCTCTCCCTCTGTTATCGAGCCGATTTCCCAGATGAAGGTGACTCACCTGGGCAATCACAATCCCCGATTGCATATGGATGAGATTCTGATCGCTTTGTCCATCAGCGCGACAGTCAACGAAAATGCGGCCCGTGCCATCGATGCGGTTTCTCAGCTGCGCCATTGCGAGGCACATTCCACAGTAATTCTGTCCAATGTGGACAGTACTGTTTTCTCCAAGTTGGGCCTGAATCTCACTTGCGAGCCGAAATATCAAACCAAAAAACTTTACCATGGATGAGGAGTGCGGGGAAGCCGCAGGCACTGTTTATGTACGATTTGAAAATTCCTTCCGATTATAAATCCCATCTGACACTGCGTCAGACCGAGGTGGCCATCAAGAAAATCAAGGATTTCTTTGAGCACGATCTGGCCATCGAGTTGAATCTGACCCGTATGTCCGCACCGCTGTTTGTGGATTCCGCAAGCGGTCTGAACGACAATTTGAGCGGTGTGGAACGTCCTGTCCGTTTTGACCTTCCCGGCGGCAATGAGCTGGAGATTGTCCATTCTCTGGCAAAGTGGAAGCGCATGGCTCTCCGCGAGTACGGATTCCAGCCCGGTGAGGGACTGTATACGGATATGAATGCCATCCGTCGGGACGAAACAACGGATAACATCCATTCCATTTTTGTGGATCAGTGGGACTGGGAGAAGGTGCTGACCCGGGAAGAGCGCACCTATGCCACTCTGGAAAAGACGGTGCGGTGCATTTACAGCGTTCTGCGCCACACGGAAATTTATATTACCGACGAATACGATTTTATCGGGCGGCTTTTGCCCGAGGATATTTACTTCATCACCTCCCAGGAGTTGGAGGATATGTATCCGGATTTGACGCCCAAGGAGCGCGAATATCGGATTACCAAGGATAAGGGTGCTGTGTTCCTGATGCAGATCGGTGATAAACTGAAGTCCGGTATTCCTCATGACGGACGCGCTCCCGACTACGACGACTGGACCTTGAACGGCGATATTCTTGTGTATTATCCCGTTCTGGATATCGCGTTTGAGTTGTCTTCCATGGGAATCCGCGTGGATGAGGATGCGCTTAAACGGCAGCTTGCGGCAGCCGGATGCCCGGAGCGTGCAGATCTCCCGTTCCATCGTCAGTTGCTGCAAGGAGACCTTCCGTTCACTATGGGCGGCGGCATAGGCCAGTCCCGTATGTGTATGTTCTTTTTGCGAAAGGCTCATATCGGTGAGGTGCAGTCTTCCCATTGGCCTGCGGATATGATCCGCGAGTGCGTGAAAAAAGGCGTTTGCCTGCTTTGACAATATAGGCGGTTGTGGAAGGTTGACAGCCGCCTTTCTGCATAGTGCGCCTATTTGGCGTCCGCCTATGGCTGTGAGGTGATGAAACATACGTGTACAAATTGCTGAGGGCGTTTATCTGAACTATATATCCCAATCCCGTTTCAAAACGAATTATCTGACTATGAATTTCTTTACTCCCCTGGATGCATCCACAGCGGCGGAAAATGCCCTTGTTCCGCGGATTCTTTCCCAGGGATGCGTGCGCTGTCCCGGCGCCATGGCTTTGGCGGAGCACTGTCAATCACTATATAACCTGTCACTCAGCCGCAATCGCGTGTTCAAACGGGGCGAGACCCAGGTGATCTGCCAGAGCGCGTGGATGCTGGACAACTCCATGGTTCCTGATGGGACGGATGTGCTGGGCGGTGCTTTGGACGTTCTGTGTGATCTGTGGTTTGATCCCATTACCGAGGGTAACGGCTTTTCGGCCCCCTTTACCGATCATGCCAAGAATGATACCATGGACGGAATCCGTGCGCTGATCAACAACAAGAATAATTACGCGCCGTTCCGATGCAATCAGGAAATGTGCCGCCGTGAGCGGTACGGTATCTCCGCAGTCGGCTCTATGGCGGACGTTGAGGCCGCATCCCCGGAGAGCGTGTACGCGGCCTATCAGCGTATGCTGGCCAGATCGCGCTGTGAGATCTTTTACGTGGGTCGCGGCGGGGAAGGCCGCGTAATGGAGACGTTCTCCCGGGCGTTCAGCGGGATTTCGCGTGGGGATATTTTGCCCCTCTCCACCGAAGTGGTGCGGGAAGTGCAGTCGGTGCGGGAAGTAAGGGAAGAACACCCGGCGCAGCAGAGCAAGCTGTCCCTTGGATTCCGTACCGGAACCACAGAAGCGGATGGCGGCCGTGCCGTTATGCTTATGCTGAACGAAATCTTCGGCAGTGGTCCTGTGTCCCGGCTTTTCATGCATGTCCGTGAAAAACTGGGTTTGTGCTACTACTGTTCCTCCTCCATGGATCTGATCAAGGGAACCATGATGGTGAACTGCGGCATCGATGCCAAAAAGAAAGCGGAGGCGCAGGCGGAGATTCTCCGTCAGCTGGATGAGATTCGTGCCGGGGCGATTGCGGATGCGGAGTTGGACGCGGCCCGGAAATCTTTGCGATCGGCCATCCGCCAGATCTACGATGAGCCCACCTCGCTTGAGATGTGGTGGCTGGGGCGTATGCTGTCCGGGCGGTCGGTGTCTCCTGAGGAGGAAATCGATCATATCGAAAGTGTGACGAAAGACGACATCGCTTCAGCGGCGCAGAAAATACTGTTGGATACGGTATATTTCATGGAAGGCACAGGTGGGGAGGTGACGGATCGTGCGTGAAACCGCTCTGCAAATCAGCAGTCTGCTGGGAGAAATGTATTACAAAATCCCGCACAAAAGCGGATTGGATATTTACGTGTACCCCAAGGATGTGTCCACGACTTTTGCCTCTATCGCCGTCAACTACGGCGCGGCCGATCGGCATTTCCGTCTGGCCGGTGAGAAGGAATACACCGCTATCCCCGATGGCACCGCCCATTTTCTGGAGCACAAAATGTTCGAGATGGAGGACGGGTCGGACGCATTCGATTATTTTGCGGAAACCGGCGCGGACGCCAATGCGTTCACATCCTCGCTGACCACGTGCTATCTGTTCTCCTGTACGGAGGAATTCGAGGAGTCTCTGGCCATTCTTCTTGATATGGTGGCCCATCCCCACTTCACGGAAGAATCCGTGCAGCGGGAAAAGGAGATCATCGCCCAGGAGATTAAGATGTCGGAGGATCAGCCGTCGGACGCTTTGTACTATGGCCTGATGCAGTCGCTCTATCGGAAGAACAACCAGCGCATCCGCGTGGCGGGAACGGTGGAAAGTATTGCCGATATCACTGCCGACACGCTCCGGCGTGCCCACAGTGTGTTCTATAATCTGCACAATATGGCCTTGTTTGTATGCGGCAACGTGACACCGGAGGCTGTAATCGAGGTGGCGGATCAGGTGCTCACCGCCGCACCGGAGGCGTCCTTTGAAGTCCTGCGGGAAGCGGAGCCGGCGGCGCTTGCGGAAAAACGGTTCGTGCAGCAGATGCAGGTGTCCAAGCCGCTGTTCTGCATCGGCGTGAAAGATATCGATATTTCCGAGAACCCCCGGGAGCGGATGAAAAAGCAGTGCATTATGGATATACTGAATGACGTGCTGTTTTCCCGCTCATCCCCGTTCCGGAACGATTTGTACGAGAACGGCTGGATATCCTCGTCGATGTCCTATGGGTTTACGCATTGTCTGGAGTTTTCTCACAATGTGATCTCCGGCGAATCCAAGGATCCCGAGACTGTATATGAAAAATACATTTCCTATCTGGCGCAGGTGCAGAAGGATGGCGTAGATCCCGCGGCATTTGAGCGGTGCAAGCGGGTGCTGTATGCCAACTGCGTGTCCTCATTTGATGACGCGTCGGAAATCTGTCACAATATGATGGACACCATCCTGGACGGGGAAGATCCGCTGGACGAGCCGCAGATCATTGCGTCCATCACATTGGAGGATGCCAACCGTGTCCTGCGCAGTTTGTTCTGTGAAGAAAGAACGGCTATGGCCGTAATCATGCCAATACAAAATAATAAGGAGGCTGACAAATGACGTACGTATCTTTTCCCGGATTGGGAATTGAGCCGTTCCATATGGATCGTGTGGCGTTTTCTCTGTTCGGCGTGAATGTGAACTGGTATGGACTGATCATTACATGCGGTATGATCCTGGCCGTGCTGTACGCGCTGTGGCATGCCAAATTTGAGCGTGTCAAAACGGACGATATCATCGATCTGGCGCTGTTTCTGATCATTGCCGGGGTCATCGGCGCACGTCTGTACTATGTAATCATGGAGTTTGACCAGTACCTCGTCACAAACGGCACGTTCTGGAAGAACCTCACCGGTACGCTGTACAATATCATAGCGGTCTGGAACGGCGGGTTGGCCATTTACGGAGGCATCATTGCCGGCTTCCTGACGGCTATTGTGGTGGCGCGGAAGAAGCGCATCCGCTTTTCTGTGATTGCCGATATAGCGGGACCTGCCGTGATGGTAGGACAGATCATCGGCCGCTGGGGCAATTTCGTGAACGTGGAGGCCTACGGTGCGGAAACCACATTGCCGTGGCGTATGGGCATTCTGTACTCCTTCGATGACGCCGCATCTTTTGTCTCGGAAAAATTTGTCCACCCCACCTTCCTCTACGAATCTCTGTGGAATCTGGTGGGACTGATTCTGATCACCTATCTGTACAAAAAGAAGAAATTCCACGGTCAGATGTTTTTGACCTACATGACTTGGTACGGCTTCGGACGGATGCTGATCGAAGGATTGCGCACAGATAGCTTGTATATCGGAAGTATCCGAGTGTCCCAAATGGTGGGATTGGTTACTTTCGTTGTGGGTATGATTCTGCTCATCTGGAATTTCAGAAAGGCAAAAATGCGGGCAAGCTTAGCAGATGATGCGAACACGCCCGATGAGGAAGATAGAGAGGTAAAAAAAGATGGCTCAAATCATTGACGGAAAAAAGATTTCCGCCGCAGTGCGCGGGGAGATCGCCAAAGAAACCAAACAATTTGTGGACGAGCATGGCTTTGCTCCCGGACTCACCGTAATTATTGTGGGTGAAGATCCCGCATCGCAGGTGTATGTGCGCAATAAAAAGCGTGCTTGCGAGGAAGTGGGCTTTGCTTCCCGCGTGATCGAGATGCACGAGCAGACCACCGAGGAAGAACTGCTTTCGGTGATCGACGGTCTTGTGAAGGACGATATGGTTCACGGAATCCTTGTGCAGCTGCCGCTGCCCAAGCATATTTCCGAGGAGGCCGTTCTGCGCGCCATCCCGCCCCACAAGGATGTGGATGCATTCCACGCAGAAAACGTGGGCAAGATCATGATCGGCAACTTCGAGTTTCTGCCGTGCACACCCGCCGGTGTAATGGAGCTCCTGAAATATGAGGGCGTGGATCCGGCAGGGAAGGAGTGCGTGGTGGTTGGCCGCAGCAACATCGTCGGCAAGCCCATGGCCATGCTTTTGCTTCATGCGAACGGCACAGTCACGATCTGTCACTCCCGCACCAGGAATCTGGCCGAGGTTACCCGCCGCGCGGATATTCTGGTAGTTGCCGTGGGACGTGCCAACTTTATCACCGCCGATATGGTCAAGCCGGGGGCCGTGGTAATTGATGTGGGCATGAACCGCAATGCAGAGGGAAAATTGTGCGGGGACGTGGATTTCGCTGCTGTAGAATCCGTCGCATCTATGATCACGCCGGTACCCGGCGGAGTGGGTCCCATGACCATTACCATGCTTCTGAAAAACACTCTGACCGCAGCAAAATCCTTTGCTGCAAGAAAAAAATAATTTTTTCGATTATATCTTGACAGATATGCCGGAAAATGATATACTATATTCTGCCGCATAATGGGGGTATGAAAAGCTTCGCGCTGCCCACCTTAGCGAGTCATATATGAAAGAGAGGTGCTTTTCGTGTTTGCAGTAATCGAGACTGGCGGAAAGCAGTACAAGGTTAACGAAGGAGATATCATCTTCGTTGAGAAACTTGATGTTGAAGCAGGTTCCAAGGTTGAGTTTGATCGTGTTCTGGCGATCTCCGGCAATGATGGCTTCAAAGTTGGTAACCCCGTAGTTGCAGGTGCAAAGGTTACAGCCAATGTTGTTAAGAACGGCAAAGGCAAGAAGATCTACGTTATGACCTACAAGCCCAAGAAGAACGAGAAGACTAAGATGGGTCACAGACAGCCGTACACCAAGCTTCAGATCGAAAAGATCGAGGCGTAAGTCCTTTGCGATAAGGACGGTGTCATAGCATGACGAAAGTAATTTTCTATCGGCGCGACGGCGTTTTCTACGGTTTCGAAGAACATGGACATACCGGATATGCGGACAGCGGCAATGATATTCTTTGCGCGGCGCTTTCTGCCATGACGATGCTTCTTCTGAACACCATTGAAGTTGCCTACGCATCCGATGTTGAATACACCATCAGCGAAGGAACTGCTGATATTACTGTGAAAGCTCCTTGTGCGCTTCCGGACTCCGGTGCGGAAGAGAACAAGCGCTATGCTGTGGCCGGCTTGTTTATGGGTTATTACTATCAGCTTTGTGATTTGACAGAAGAGTATTACGATTATCTGGATGTCGAGATTCAAGACGACTGATTACCGGAAATCCAAATTTTAACGGAGGATATTACCATGATTCGCATCAGTTTGCAATTTTTTGCTCATAAAAAAGGTGTTGGTTCTACTAAGAACGGTCGTGACAGCGAGTCCAAGCGACTTGGCGTTAAGACTGCTGACGGTCAGCATGTAATCGCCGGCAACATCATCATCCGCCAGAGAGGCACTCACATTCATCCCGGCGTAAATGTAGGCCGCGGTAAGGATGACACCCTGTTCGCTCTCGTTGACGGTAAGGTTAAGTTCGAGCACATCGCAAACGGCAGAAGACGTGTAAGCGTTTACGCCGACTAATTCACATAATGCGTTAAAGAGTCGCTGCATTGGCAGCGGCTCTTTTTTTGTGCTGTCATAAATCCGGCTCGTCCGCATATGATTGGATATCCGAGCCTGAGGGGGAAGTGCATGCTGCATCGTATTCTTACCTGTTTTCCAGATTCCATAGCAGACGCTGTCAGAAATGCGGCGGCGCTGCAGGGAAACTCACCGGATGAGATTCGATTGTATAGGAATGGACGTGTTGTACTGGTTTGGGGCGGCAGGCACGTCACAACTGCGACCGTTTGCGGAGCGGATATGCTTCGGGAAACCGTGATGAAATTATGCGGAAATTCTTTGTATGCACATGCGGAAACGATCCGACAGGGGTACATTTTTACACAGGACGGATTTCGCGTGGGTGTGTCCGGACGCGCTGTGTGTCACGACGGCCGTATCGATTGCGTAACGGATATCACATCGCTGTGCATACGGGTTCCGCGCCGGTTCCCCGGATGCGCCGATGATATCTATCCTTTTGCCACCGAGGATGCCGTGCCGCGCAGTATACTGATCTGGTCTGTGCCCGGTGCAGGAAAAACCACCGCTTTGCGTGAATTGGCCGTTATGCTTACCGATGCACGCGCTCCCTACCGCACATCCGTCATCGACACGCGTTTTGAGCTGTGCGCCGGATTGGAAGGAGAATATTTGGATATTTTCAGCGGTTACCCGCGGACTTTGGGGATGGAGATGGCGGTGCGCACCATGAACCCACAGTTCGTTCTGTGCGACGAGATAGCCACAGAGGCGGACGCCCGGGCTGTCATGCTGTGTGCATCGTCCGGCGTGGCGGTGATCGCATCGGCGCACGGAAATTCATTGGCGGATTTACGGCGAAAGGGCCCTATAAAGGAACTGATGGAGAACAACATATTTCATGCATACGTAGGGCTTCGGCGCGTGGACGGACAAATGATCCATGTGATCCAAAAAGGAGAGAAACCTTGATCGTACAAATAGCGGGCGCGGCTCTGCTTTTGGCGGCGGCGGTTCTGTCCGGCCAGTATCTGCGGGCCAATGAGCGGCATCACCTGCGTGCTCTTCAGTGTGCGTTGCTTGTCGTGCGGCACGCACAGCAAAAAATCGAATTATTCGATGTTCAAACTGCGGATATACTGTCGGACTTCGACGACTCGGATTTTCATGTGGAGCGGTTTGTTCAAAAGAATACAGATTTCTGCACCGGTGTGTCATGCATATCGAATTCTTTGCGAGGGCAGGATAAAAAACTGTTTATGCATTTTGTCTGTCAGTTGGGCGCAGAATACCGCGCAGATGCGCTGAAGCTGTGCGCATATACCGCAGCGCAATTGACCGAAAGTGTACTGCGGGCGGAAAACGAATATGCCGCTCACCGGAAATTGTACACGTTACTGCCGATCATGCTCGCGTTTTCACTTGTTGTACTGTTTTTGTAAAGGATAGAACGCACACATGGAAGTTGGGATTATTCTAAAAGTCGCCGGTATCGGCATACTGGTCGCGGCCACATGCCAGATCCTCAGCCGCACCGGTCGGGATGATCAGGCGATGCTTGTGTCCATTGCCGGCATCATTATCGTGTTTTTGCTTATTCTGGATCAAATGCGGGGGATGATCTCCGCTTTGCGATCTGTTTTTGGTTTGTGAAAATGTGGAAGGTCCTATGTATCGCCGTGACAGCGGTGTGCTTTGTTCTGTGCTTGCGGTCACAGCAAAAAGAGATGGCTTCGCTGGTAGGCGTTGCGGCTGTGATTTTGATGTTTACAGTCACCGGCGGGCGTATCCGCGAGGCCGCCGCAGTCCTAACCGATATGGTACAAAACAGCGCATACAGCGATGTTGTATCCGTACTCTTCAAGGCGTTGGGGATTGCCGCCTTGGTGCGAGTTGCATCGGATATTTGTACCGAAGCGGGAGAAGGAACACTGGCTTCGCAAATAGAAATCATGGGCAAAGTGGAGATCACGCTGCTGTCTCTCCCGCTTGTGATGCGTCTTCTGGATATTGCGGATCAGTTTCTCACATGAAAATAGGACGGATTCTTGGCTTTGTGTGCCTGTTGATAGGACTGTGCGCCAGTCCCGTATGTGCGGCCGAGGGGGAGATCGTCCACGAATTCCGTGAGGAGCTGGACGGCTTTGCCGCCACTATACCGGAGGAAATGCGGACCGATTTTCATGAAATCCTGACTGCTCCTGACGGACTTGATACCATGCGGGAAACCTATTCCGTCTCCTATTATATCGACGCTGTATGGAAAGAAATCCAGGCCGTATGGCCATCTGCGCTGAGCACATATACGCAAGTGTTGGGGATTTTGATCGTCACCGCTGTATTCCGCCGCTTGCAAAACTCATTTTTCAGCGAAAGCTTGTCTGACGCCATGGATTTGTGCAGTACCGTGTGTCTGGTTCTGTGCCTGACGCCAGTTCTGCAATCCGTCTCCGTTTTGAGCGAACAGTTCTTTTCCATGCTTGTGTCACTTACCAATGGAATTACGCCCATCATGTGTGCGCTGTTTGTTTCATCCGGGAATCTCACAACTGCCGCCACGGTGAATGCATCGTTGATGCTGGTTTATACATTGTTTCAAAATATTCTGGATGGGGTGTTTCTGCCGATGATCCGGGTGCTGTATGCCTTAGGGATGATCGGTCATGTTGGCAGCGGTGTGCGGCTGGATAGTTTGGGCAGATGTATACGAAAATTCTTCGTATGGTCGCTCTCCCTTGTGACTTTGCTTTTGTCCGTGTTGATCGGTATACAGAACGCCATGGCTCTGAGCGTCGATT
The DNA here is from genome assembly GCA_017468385.1 of Clostridia bacterium. Lineage (GTDB taxonomy): Bacteria > Bacillota > Clostridia > Oscillospirales > CAG-272 > SIG701. The sequence continues at coordinate 16,412 of JAFUIQ010000052.1, read as the reverse complement.
CCTTTTCCATGAAAACAGCAAAATTCGCTCTGGGGAGCTTTATTCCCCTGGTGGGAAACGCACTGGCGGATGCCGTCGGAACGGTGGCCGGAAGCATGAATGTAATCAAAAACACCTGCGGCACTATGGGGATACTGGTGATGATTCTGCTCCTGCTGCCGTCCATTCTCCAATTGATTCTCCAGCGTGCGGCTGTAGGCGCAGCACAAGTCACGGCGGAACTGTTGGGGTGTGAAAAGGAGGGAAGACTTCTCACGGAAATACAGGGTGTGTTCGGGTACATACTGGCTGTAACAGCCCTTGCCGCGGTGTTGTTTGTGTTCATTATGGCACTGATTATCCGTGTGCGTTTTTAGGAGGTTACCTTGAAGGACATTGTTGCGATCGTTTTACTTACTTCGTGCATTATTGCCGTAATTCCGTCCAAAAAACAGGGGATTCAATCAACCATTTCCTTGATTGCCGGTCTCTCCGTTCTGATCGTGCTCTGTACACCGATCGCCCGCGCCGCCGAAGGCCTTCGGGTTCTCCCGGAACGGTTTATGCATTTGCTTCTGCCCAGTGCCGAGGATCTGGATGAGACAGAGGTGCAATCGGATAAATGGGTCATCCGGTACGGTGTCCGCAACATCGAACGTGGAGTTCAAACGTTGGTTGCATCCCGCTTCGGGTGGGAACATTCCGATGTGTATGTGGATGTTGAGACCGGGGCTTTGGAGAATGGTACTGTTTCTGTGGATCGGATATGTATATATTTACTGAATCAGGCGTCGTGCCGGGATGCGGAAGTGGAAAAGTATATCAGCGACATACTTGCATGTCCGTGTAAAGTCTTCCACGGTTTGCCATAACAGGAGGAAACTATGCCAAAATGGATTGTGATGCTGCGCGAAAGAAAACAAATCCTCCCCATTTTGATTGGGATCCTGGGATTTCTTTTATTGATCTTCGGCGGGAATATGCGCAATCATACAAATAATCCGACTGCCGATGACACGGAATCCTATTTTTCCGTTCGGTTTTATACACAGGATCTGGAGGACAGAATCGAAGCTCTGTGCCGTCAGGTGCATGGCATCGGTGAAGTGCACGTGCTCGTGACCCTTGAGGGGGGCAGTGAGTATGTGTATGCAGAGAATTATTCCGGCACTTCCCAAAGTTTTCTGCTTACCGCAAAGGATGGCACCGAGGCGCCGATTCTGGTCCAGGAAATCTACCCGCAGATTCGCGGCATTGCCGTGGTATGCTCGCGGGGAGATGATACTAACGTGCGCTTAACCATCACGGAACTGCTGAGTGCCGCCTTTGGAATTTCATCTTCCAGAATTTTTGTGGCCGGCACGTGATATTTGAGCATACGCGCCGATACAGACGCATACACATATAACACAATTTACTTAGGAGGTAAAATATGAAACTCACGTTTGCAGAGATTCGTGATAAAACGGTCACGGTAGTCAATCGGATCGGTCGGAGAGGAACTGTGGTGATCTGTGCAGTCATCCTGGTGGGATTTGCAGTTTTGCTGAATCTGATCCTGTTCAATGGGGAAGAGGCGGGGAAGAAATCCAACCTGGCCATCGACATGGACGCGCTCTCCGTCGGCGATTCCGGCGTGGAAGCCGATCAGCCGGCAGAATCCGTATACAACTATTTCGAGGCAATGCAGTTGAGCCGCCAGCAGGCACGGGATGAAGCGATGGAAGTGCTTCTTTCTGTGGCAGAAAGCAATACAGCGGTGGAGGATATGAAAAACGAAGCATTGGACAGCATTGCACAGATTGCTAAAGACATCGAATGCGAATCCAATATCGAAACACTGATCCTATCCAAGGGATTTACCCAATGTGTGGCAGTGGTGAACGGCGATACAGCCAGCATCATCGTGAAGAGTGATGGCCTGCTTCCCAGCGAAGTGGCGCAGATCAGTGAAATTGTGTACGAGCAGACCGGAATTCTTCCCACGAATTTGAAAATTATCGAAAAGGATGTCTGATATACGGATGGTGGCTTCGGCCGCCATCCTTTTCATGGAAGAATGGATTATGCCTTGACTTTTTGTGCAAAATGTAGTAAAATAAAATGAATATGTGTATTGAAAGGAACAAAAAACATGGAAAATAAAGATATTATGCAAGAAGTGACCGTGTCCGGTAAATATCTTGAGTATAAAGGCCGTCCGTTGGTCCGTGAGGACAATACCATCTGCTACGGTTTTATGGAAGATCCGTACATTCTGCAGATGACCATCATGACCACAAAACAACAGAACAATAAGGAAGTTCCCGATAAGATTCTGATTCAGATTGTCAAGACGGACAAGAACCTCTCTGCACAGGAGCGCATTGTGAAGCAGGATATGAAGACCGGATTGTACGACGCCTTTGATATCGGACTTATCTGGTTGGAACGGTATCTCGCCTGATTGCGGAGGAATAAGGTATGCAGCATTCCCTTAAAATAGTTGCCTCGCTGCTTCTTTTATGTTCCGTTTGCATGCTGGCATTCGGATGCCAGACGGTTCCAGCGGAGCAGCCCAAGGATTCAGACACCACAACAGCCACCCCTGTCGAGGATCCTGTGCCATCCGATACCACAGACACCACCCCACCTGTAGGTGATGATACTACGGTTCCGGGTACCACAGAACCGCCGGTTACCGATCCCGTGACATCCGAGCCGGAAACCTCCGCACCCGAAACCGAAACATCCCCTGAGCCGGAAGTTCCGGAGGAGCCCGCCATCATCCATCCCCTGACCGGTCTTAAGACCGATACGGATCTGTCGGCAAAACGCCCCGCGGCGATCATGATCAACAATATCCGTGTCAGCTGCCCGCAGGATGGCATTATCTACGCCGACATCATCTATGAATGTCTGGTTGAGGGCGGTCTGACCCGACTTATGATGATTACACTGGATTATGACAATCTGCCCGAAATAGGCAGTATTCGCTCTTCCCGAGATTACTACTTGAACTTTGCCGCGGATTTTGATGCGCTGTACATTCACGCAGGCGGAAGCCCCTTTGCATACGATTCCATTAAGGCACGCAAGATACAGAATCTGGACGGAGTCAATATGTGGAACATTCCGGCGAAAACCTTCTATCGCAGTCCTGAACGCATGAAGACCATGAGTTTGGAGCACTGTTTGGTTTCCACCGGTGAGAAGATTGCGGCGGCCGTCAAGTATAAGAAGTACAGAACCGATCTGGCGGAGAATTTTGATTATCCTCTGGACTTTGTAAAGCCCGATGAAACGGTAACATTTGCGAACAAGGCAGAGAACATCCACATTCCGTTCTCCATCTCCCAGGTTACGGATTTTACCTACGATGCGGAAACGGGAGAATATCTGCGCTATCAGTTTAACGGACAGAAGCATGTTGAGGGCACTACCGGTGAACAGCTCACCTTTAAAAATGTGATGATTCTGTTCTGCAAAACAGGCGCTATCACCGGGGATGTAAAGAATCGCATCGATGTGACCACCGTGGGCGAGGGAAGCGGATATTACGCAGTCAACGGTACATACACGAAGATCAAGTGGGTGAAAGATTCCGATGAATCTCCGATCCGTTTTTACGGTGAGGATGGGGAACTGCTTATGATGAATCCCGGCAAGACGTTCATCTCTGTCTGCCCCACGTCCATTGAATCCATCGTTTCGATGAATTACGCGAAATAAGAAACAGGGATACAGAGCCATCTGTATCCCTTTCTTGTATAATAATAAAACGCTTATCTGCACGATAAGCGTTTTGGCCCGCCCAGGGGGATTCGAACCCTCGACCAACGGAATCGGAATCCGGTACTCTATCCAGCTGAGCTATGGGCGGATGCCAGCCTATATATTATACAACATTACTTGGGGAATTGCAAGCGGTTTCCGAATATTTCTATCGCAAAATTCGCGGGATTACGCAGACGATTGTGACAATAAATTATTGTATTTATGGAAAATGTGTGCTATAATATTTGAAGCGATATTTTGAAAGGAGGGAAAACGTGGACACAAGAATATACGATTCACAGAGCGTTGAGGAAACGGAACAGATCGGCGCTATGCTGGCACGATCCGTCCATGAGCAGGCCAAGCCTTGCTTTATTGCTCTGAACGGCGATCTCGGCGCGGGTAAGACCGCGTTTGTCCGCGGTTTTGCATCGGTGCTTTCTCCCGGAAGCCGGGTGAAAAGTCCCTCCTATACCATCGTAAACGAATACCGCCGCGGTGCGATTCCCGTATTCCACTTCGATTTCTACCGTTTGGAAGACGAGGACGGGCTGGATTCCGTCGGCTTCGATGAGTACCTGACATCCGGCATTTGTATTTGCGAATGGTGCGAGAAGATCGACTCCGTTCGCCCCGCAGATTCCATTACGGTGACGATTGAAAAAGTGGATGAGACCGCACGTCGTATCACAATTGAAACTTCCACGAAGGGAAGTGAGAGATAATCATGCAGATCTTGGCATTGGATACCACAGCCCTTACTGCGTCAGCCGCGATTTGGCGTGACGGATCGCTGGTGGCACAGTATATCCTCAACTCCGGACATACCCATAGCACCACGCTCCTTCCCATGATCCGGCATATGCTGGAAACATCCGGTGTTTCCATAAATAACATCGATCGGATGGCTTGCTCGGTGGGACCGGGATCCTTTACCGGCGTCCGTATCGGCATTGCCACCGTCAAGGGATTGGCATTCGGAGCAGGCAAGCCGTGCCTTGGGATATCCTCTCTTGAGGCTATGGCCTACGGGATGAAGTATGCCAATGGAATTGTTTGTCCCGTGATCAATGCACGCCGTACGCAGTATTATTCCGCTCTGTTCCGCGTTGCGGATGGCAATGTCACTCGCCTGACGGAGGATGCTATCGTCCTGGGTGCAGATCTGGACAGCACGCTGGCGCCGTATGACGCGCCGATTTATTTGACCGGCGACGGATACGAAAGCGCCCGTGGATTTATTACCCATCCTAAGTTGATGCTTACCCCCGAGTTGTACCGGTGGCCCGGTGCATTCGCCGTGGCGGATTGCGCGGCCCATATATGGGAGAATTCCTCCCCTGATACCGTTTTCACTCCGGATGAATTAACTCCGGTATATTTACGTAAAACACAGGCAGAGCGCGAGCGTGAGGAGCGGATCGCTTCTGCTCAGAATGGAGAGTAAAGATGGAACAGAACGTAAAAACTATTGCATTTGCATGTGATCACGGCGGATTCCTGATCAAGGATGCTGTGATTGCGCACCTGAAGAAAAAGGGATATGAAGTAATCGATTTTGGCACGAACAGCAGCGAGAGCTGTGACTATCCCGTGTATGCCGAGCCCTGCTGCCGCGCCGTTGTGGCTGGTCAGGCAGATATTGGCATTCTGATCTGCGGCACCGGCATCGGTATGAGCATCGCCGCTAACAAGATCCACGGAATCCGTGCCGCTTGCTGTGGTGATACCTATTCTGCGGCTATGACCCGCTGTCACAACAACGCCAATGTGCTGTGCATGGGTGCCCGCGTGGTGGGTGAGGGTGTCGCTCTGGAAATCGTGGATGCCTTCCTTGCCAACTCTTTTGTGGGCAGTTACCACACGCGCCGCGTGGAAATGCTGGCTGAAATCGAGAAAAAAGGATGATAATCAGAAAAAGGGCTGTTGCCGATTAGCGTGCTATCCTTAACGAAGAATTAACTTTTGTATATACCCGGAAGTCATAATGGCTTCCGGGTATATACTTTTCTTGCCCTTTCTACCCTATCCCGTATCAGTCCGAGTTCGGCTGAAAGGTGAAGTATATCACAATCGGGTTACCCGCTGTCCGTGAATACTTGACCTCTCTTTCATACACGAGTATCTTTCTCACAAACACTCGTAGCAGCTCGGGGGTCAGTTTCGGCATTTCAAGATATTCCTTCGCTTTGTCCATAAACTCCCGAATGCACTGCTCTCGCATATCCATTTCGTCAATACGCTCCGTGATGGATGATCTGAAGCTTACTTTTGTCAGCCTTCTGTGGGAGGAGTTTCTGAGCTACGATCCCGCGAATCCGATTCCGCTTCTGCAGATCATCAAGCCAAAAGTCAGCCGTGCGTGGCATAAGATGGTAGCAAAACAGATCGGTGCGCTTACTGTGAATGAAAAGGTCTATGCGAATTGGCTGGCGATATCCGCTATTGCAAAGAAATACCGCGCGGAGAATCTTCCGCTTGAACTGCTCGAAGAACAGCTGCTGACCGAATTGCCGAAACTCAAAAAGCGTGATATCCGATACGCTCTGCGAATGCTTCCGGGCTGGCGGGATGCTCTGACGATCTCATACAAACCCAGTCCCGAGCAGAATCACGGCTATGAGCCGAGATGCGCGTACGCCGATACGTTGCCCGACACGGGCGCGGAACCGATCGATGCTCCTCTGATGCGGGAGGAGATGCGAAACGCCTTTACGGTGGCGTTTGTGCCCCTGACGGCGACAGAACGGGAGCTGTTCAAGGATACCAACGGGGTGGATACGAGAACGTTTGAAACCTTCCCACCGGTGTCAAGAATCGATCTTTCTCTGAAGTACGGCTATGCCGACGAATCCGGTGTAAACAAGGCGGAAGGTGCGCTTCATTACAAAATTGTCGCAGAGTTAAGTGAGATTCGCTATACCGATTCGGTGGGCGTTGTGCGGACTGCGCCGCCGAAGGACTGTGAGGAAAAGAAGAACATTTTCTATTACAAATACTTTCCGCGGTGCGAGAAACAAGGCGGATTGATCAAGGTAGATGCTTCAAAGAAAGATACGCTCGACTATGAAGTTATTGAGGTTGCCGAGGGGGGACACCATGCTGAGCCATCGGTATGCCAAGCTTGCGGCGGAACTGCTGAACCGTCGTCGGCGCGAAGATGAAGAGCATACGCTGCCGTGGCGGACGATGACGACCTGGTTTCCCCAAGAGTGAACCAAAGTTGCGGCATTCATCAATAAACGAAACGAAAAAGGCCATACATACGGCATTCAAACCTTGAATCTTCCGTAAATTGGCCTTTTGTTTTTATTTGAGAGGATAAGTCTATTGGCAGCTTTCCTGCACATAACCGTAATACTCAAAATCTTCCTGTGTCATAAACAGATATTGCTCTTTGCCGTCGAGATAATGGACATCCAACTTATCGGTATCATACCACGTTACGTCAATGTATACAGCGCCGGCTTCGGTGTCAAGCATATTCCAGGCATGGCGACCATCTGGTACCGTCCCACGGCAGTACCAGCAGGAAATGCCAGCATCCCGGCACAATCGGTAAAACGCCTGCTCGTATCCGGCGCATACGGTTTTTCCTTTAACCAGCGCACCGTACACTTGATAATCATACTTGGGGTAATCCTCTGAGTAGTCATACTGTACGCCCGCGGAAAGTACAAAGGCAAAATAACAGCATTTTTCTGCATTTGTGAGTCCCTCCGGCATTTTTTCGAGAATACGCGCTGCCACGGCATCACATACAGCCACTTCATTTCGGATGGCATTTATGTCATTGCAAGGTGCATTCAGCCAATCTCCCGGCATAAAATAACCGGACCGGTATTCTGTTCCATCGATTTTTCCGTCACTATAGAGAAACAGCTCCGTGTGATCGACACGAAGTACATCCACTGCCGAAACGAATACGTTGAAAAAATCCACACCGGGGTAATCCTTTTCGCTGAAACGATAGGGTTCAAACGCGGCTACTTTCTCTCGGATTGTGTCGTATATTTCCACCGACAACGCATATTTCAGAGAATCCCGCTGTGTGGGGCGTGTCGCGTAGTCACAGTCAAGAACTTGCGGAAGTTCCATATCTGCTGTGTTCAGGAGAGCAACAGCTTTTCGTATGGCCGGATCGATCCGTGCGGCGGCTTTTTGCTCGGCTTCCGTAGCGAATGTCTCATTTTCATCAAACTGCACCGTAAAACGCGGCAAGGATACATCAGTGGTGTCTGCCGTACTTTCTTCGCTGACAGCAGTTGTACCCGGCGCAATCGGCGATATCATTGGCTCGAAACGGCAGGAGCAGATGGACAGAACCAACAATACACATATCGGGCAAAAATATAATTTTCTTATCTTCATTTCTCCCCGTCTCCATTCAGCACCCAATCCGGATCATACCCAAATTCAAGTCCAATCACTTTGGCAAGCATGGGCGAGATGACTTTGGTTTTGTTTGCACTGCGACTTTTGCCGGTAAGAATATAAATATAATTCTCTGTCACACCGATGCGGCGGGCGAATTCTGTTTTTGTGATGCCCTGTTCCTTGATAATACGGTTCAGTCGGTCTCCGATCGTCATTCTGCCTCCTCCTTTTGATGGCGCATAACTTCGGCATAGCGCAGCATCTGCTTGCGTGACGATACGCCGAGCTTGCCGAGCAGGTTGTGATTATGGTATTTCAGCGTACTTTCCTTGATGCCGGTCAACGCAAGGATTTCTTTCACACTTTTACCGGCAAGATAATATTCCAACAAATTACGCTCCGATTCGGTAAGCGTCTGCAGACCTGCTAAGAAGTACTGATAATCCGCAGGGTCGATTTCGGTTTTACGGGAATAGGCGAGCCGTTCCATCTCGCTCTGCAGTCGAAGAAGTTCGTCCTTGGCAGAGGTGTATTCCAATTCCACTCTGCGAAAATCACACAGCGCACGGTCATACTCCGCTTTAAGGCGGAGCTTTTCGTTTTCTGACGCAAGATTCTTTTGTTCAAGCGAGGTCAGTATTTCGCCGCGTGCCTTTTCCTGTTGATCCAGATATTCCACAAGATCAAGGATTTCCGGTATGCCGGATACGGTTTCACTGCGCTTGTCCGATTTGATCTGCTCAAGGGCGGTGAGCAGCGGTGTCAGAAACCGTTTGCTGAAATATCGGCAGAAGCTGACTGTGAAAAACAGAAGAAGCAGCAGGAACATTACAGTCTGTATGACGCTTTTGGACAGCATCCGGTCATAATCGGTTTTCGGAATCATAACGACCAGCAAATGCTCCTCGGTCGATGCAAGTGCAATCGAACGGGAGATGCCAAGGTAGGAAAAGTTTTCATCCTCAAAAACAGAGAGGTTTTCGTCTTTTTTCAGGATGGCGTAATCCTCGGTCAGTGTGTGGAAATACGCGTCACGGCTTCCGCAGCTGAGCGCTCCGGCGGTGATCAGAGTGTTTTCGTGAGTTGTTGCTAGGAGGCAGTTAAGATGCTGCAGCTTGGACGGCTGTTCGTGATGCATCATAAAGTAGCTGGCACTGACCTCATAACCGCAGACTCCAAAGTAGGTTCCGTCGTCTCCGACCATCGGAACAGTGACAAGCAGCACATATTCAGAGGTTCCGGGCAATTTGAACGGCTCCGAGATATGATAAAACTTTCGGGGGGGTGTAGTTGTAGAAGATACAATTTCCGCATAATCCGGGAAGAGATCGATGCGGAATTCCAGCCGCCATTTTCGATGCGGCATGATTTCATAGGATTTTGCAATATCGGCGATGCCGCGGTACAGGATCACATCGGAAGCGGTCCGCTCATAGCCGTTTATCTGCAGATACAGGCCGGACTTGGAAACGGCAGCCTCCGATAGTGTACTGTTGACCGTGGCATCCAGCATGACGAACGCACCGGAGCAGTCCGTCTGCAGAAGCTTTTGCATCAGCGGCTCGAGCATGGTGCCCTGCAGATCGGCAATTGCCTCGCTGTTGTCGTTCAAAGCGGGGAATACTATGTTTTTTTCCTGAAGGCTGTCAGTGAGTATTTCGGTCATGTCAGCCGAAAGTGCAACGGCAGATGCGGCAAGGTGATCGAAATGGGTTAGGATGTCCTTTTCAAAGACCTCCATCTGTAATTCCAGCGAATCGTATACCGTATCCGAAGTACTGCTTGTGCGACCGATGGCGGCAAGACCGATAAAAAGGATCAAAAGAAGCAGTGCAGCAAGGAGAAGCATATATACAAACAGTTTCCGCTTCAGTGACCATTCGGAGTAACGCAAAGCGGTGAGTTTTCGCATATCTTCACCCCACCTCAGTCAATACCGCAGAAAAAATCCCAGATCGCTTCGGTAAGTTCTCCGATGGCTTCACCTTTTTCATAGCGTTCGGTCAGAGAAGGTTGCATTTTGCGAAGCCCATCGTACAGCGCATCGGTTTTATCATAAAACCCGTCAAAATCGGGACGGACAACGGGAATATATTCTTCATACATCGTTTTAATCGCCGCATACAGGTTAGCGTATCCATCATCCGCAAAGGTATAGTTACTGATAGCTTCAAATGCGCCGTCGGTTACGGGCATATAGCCGGTTTGAACCACGAAATCCAAATTGCGTTCGCTCTCGGTGAACCATTTCACAAATTCGTAGGCTGCTTCGGCTTTCTGATCGGTTGTTTTGAAGGCACTGATACCAACGCCCGTCTGAGGCATATATTCATTTTCTCCACCGGATCTGGGAAGAGGAAGTACCTGCAGCTTCATTGGCTCGGAGGTGTTGTCGGGGTAGGTAACGGTGTCATTATAATATCCGACTGCCGCCGAAGAACCGATGCCGCAGAGCACATCGCCGGTCATCACCTGCGTATTGGCATACAGATCCGATACGGCAACGTGACCTTTAGCAAGAGCCTCGGCGAACATACCGAAGGAGTCTTTGATGGCGGTATCCTCTGTGTCGTACCATCCATTTTCGGTGTATTCCAGTTTTCCGGTTTTTGAAAGTACATCAAGCTCCATGTGACGGATCAGATAGTCAAACGCGCAGAAAGGCTTGCCGTCAGACCACTCATAATATTTTTCGGCGGCGGCAAAGAAGGAGTTCCAGTCGGACAGGCTTTCGTATGTAACGCCCGTATCTGTCGCAAAACGGTCAAACTGCGAACCGTTTATAAACAGCGCGTATGTGGATTTGGATACCGGAAAGACCGCGAGCTTTCCGTCGAGCATACCGCTGGCCAGAAATTCCGGTACATATCCGGAAAGCTCATCCTCTGAAAACCACTCGCCAAAATCCAGAAGGTTTTCGGCACCCAAGGCAGGGGCGTTCTGTGTGTGGCAGGAAAACAGATCGGGCAGCTCTGCGGCACCCGGATTTCCCGCCTGCGCATCGAGCAGCTGTGCGAGAATTTTGGAGGTTCCGGTTACGTTGGTGACACGGACCTGGATTCCCTTATCTTTTCCGACGGTATCGTTGAATTCATCGATCAGAAGATTCATGGGGGCATCCGCCTGTTCGCCGTACACGTGCCAGATGGTCAGCGTGACAGGGTTTGTGGGATCAAGCAGCGTCTTCTTGCTGCCCGGGAACTGACATCCGGAGAATGTCAGAAGAAAGATTGCTGTGAGCAAGAGTAACGAGATATATTTTTTCATGTTATGAGGCCTCCCGGCAATTTTCGCCTGAATTTTGGATTTTTTCTCTTAAAACGCAGAAAAAATTTGCGTTTTCCCCACCTTTTGCCCATTTGGGTGGGGGACAAAAAATCAAAAATCCATATAATTATTCTTGCAGGTGCAGTTCAAGGAGGGTATAAAGCCTGTCATGGTCTTGAAAAAGAGTATGGGGTACCCCGTGACAATAAGGGTTGTCATGTCTCCGGAAGCGCGCCAACGAATCGGGAGACCGCCCCAACTGTATTTTTATTATAGCATATTTCATTGATACAGTCAAGGTTTGGGCACGGAAGTTAGGAAAACGTAAAAAATGGATTCTATTCCTGAAAGGAGAGCTGACTTTATGCAAAAGAAGAAAACCGCGCACTACAAGATCATATCAGATTCCGGTGGGAACCGGTATAATTTTTTCTGTGATATGACCGGAGCTTTGTTTTGTACGACAGAAGCATATAACGAAGCGGATCCGGAAAAGGAACTGGAGCTTGCGTGGGAGAAGGAAGGAAAGAAAAACTTCCAACTCTGCCATAAATGCGGCAAGTGGGTGATAGATGCAATGTACAATGCAGATGCCCTGGAGTGTGTCGGATGTGCACCCTGGGAGGATACACCGGAATTCTGCAAGTTCTGCGGCATGAAGGTATCAGCAACCGATTCTGTCTGTCCCGGCTGCGGAGAGCATCTGATTTATGGGGGAACCTTCGATGATACGTGATCACAAAACCGAAAAATTCATTCAACTTGAATCCTATGGTATGGGACCGTTTGCCATGAAAAAGATCAAGGTTTGCCCACGGTGCGGTCAGATTGCGAAAAGCACATCGATTGTATGTCCCGCATGCAAAAAGCTGCTGACGCGCAAAACACTTTTTGACGAATATAAAACGATGCATTTCTGCTGTCCGTCGTGCGACATTCCCCTCACCGGGGATACGCAGTACTGCCCGCACTGCGGCAGAAAAGTTGGCTATAGCGCGAATGAATAAATTTTACATCAAGGAGAATCAAACCATGAAGACGCGTACATATCTTAGGCAAATATTTGCTGCGATGCTTTGCATGATCATGATGCTCAGCATTTTACCGCTGTCGGCAAACGCGGCCAAGGAAAATTTCACAACGTGCAGCCGCATTGGTATCCGCAACTGTGAAGCCCCCGTGGCCGGACAAAAACCCGACTTTAACGTGACGCCGTACTCTCCCGGACAATATACGATAATGAGTATCAATTGGTATAAGGGTACCACTCCGTCCGTTCAAACGATCATGGGCTCCACTATGTATTTTGAAGAAAACACCGTATACACGGTAGAGTGTGAGGTCTGGGCAAAGGATGCGTATACCTTCACGACCGACGCAAACGGCAATACGACCGTAACCGCAGACGTGGGAAGCGGAGCAGGAGCCGGCGAGTGGTCCGCAACCGTTTGGAATGTATCCGGTCAGGATAACAAAAAGTATCTGACCGTCAGATGCACGTTCCCCGCAACGGGAAAACGGACTTCGAACGACATCTCGTCGGTGGCTCTCACCGGTCTGGATCTTCCCGTTCATCATCTCGGTGCGGACACATCTGTGACGAGCAGTGATTACCGCGTAACTACGGAGGTAGTGTGGACAAATCAGGACGGTTCGGCGTTCAGCGGTGTATTTGAATACGGAAAGTCTTACACCGCGATGATCTATCTCTTTGTCGGTAACGACAATGATTTTGCGAAGGATTATACCCATCCTTTTGCAACAAGCGACAGACCCATGCCTGCCGTAACGGTTACCCTCGACGGAGAACCGTTGTCGGTTCTGCCCGATTACACGAGAAATCCGTTTATGCGCTGTCTGGTGGCCACCAAGGTATATAAATGCGAGGGGAAGCTTGTGATCAATTCGGTCAAGCTTTCCGATGTCAAAGCGCCGGTTGCCGGAGACCCTTTAAACTATAATTTCACCTGTGATAACAGCGGTTTTGAACGCCTTGATTCCGTGAACGATTCCGTGTATCACAAGGGTGTCGCCTGGCGTGTGGCCGGCGGCAACTATCTGGAAACGTCGAAAGGTACCTTTGATGCAGGCGAAATCTATCAGATCGTCATCCGTCTTGTACCTAAGGAGGGCTTTGAGTTTGATGCCGACGGCAACGGAAACACCCGCATGACTGCTACGGTCAACGGAAACAGTGCAGAGGTGAAGAGCAGTAAGACCGAGGCCATTGTTACATACACATTTCCGAAGACCGGAAACGCTGTAATCCGTACGGTGGATGTTGCCGGGGTAGATGCTCCCGCGGAGGGGAAGACTCCCGACTACGCGGCAACGTACACCAACATCAATTGCAGTGCGGCGGACTATAACAACGCAACCACCAAAAACGGTATTTCCTGGTATAACGAGACCGATAAGAAAACCATGTCCACATCGGACAAATTTGAGGCCGGCAAGACCTATACCGTTCAGATTATGCTCTGGGCAAATAATGGCTATGAGTTTCGGTATCAGTCCGGTGCGGTAAACGTGGCGGCTACCGTCAATGGCGCCAGTGCTGAGGTAAGCTCCCGCAGCAACGAGGAAGTTACACTTTACTACACATTCCCCAAGATAGCGGAACACAAGCACTCTCCGCTGAAGGTGGACGAAGTCAAGGCAAGTTGTAAGGAAGCGGGCAAAAAATCGTATTACTTCTGTCCCGAATGCGGAAAGAATTTTGAGGATTCCAAGTGCACGAAGGAAATCGCCGATATTCTCTCCTGGGGCGTGACCGAAAAACTGGAGCACACCGGCGGCAAGGCTACCTGTGACAACCGCGCAATTTGCAAAAACTGCGGCGAGTATTACGGCGAGCTTGCCGAGCACAGCTTTGGAAGTGCGTGGGATTACAAGGATGAAAAAGGTCATGCGCACAAGTGTAAGGTTTGCGGCATCACCGATACCCTTATTCCTCACAGCGGCGGTACAGCAAAGTGCGGAGAATTGGCAAAATGCGCCGAATGTAAGACTGAATACGGCGAAGTGATGCAGCATCAGTGGAGCAAAACGCCGGAGTACACCGACAAAAACGGTCATGCGTATAAGTGTACGGTCTGCGGTGAGCATGATACCGTTCAGGCACATTCGGGCGGTACTGCGGATTGTCAGAACAAGGCAAAATGTTCCGTATGCGGCACCGAATATGGCAAGACCGGCGACCATACCTGGAGCACCCAGTGGGACTACACTGACACCAAGGGACACGCACACAAGTGTACCGTATGCGGCGATCACGACAGTATTGTGAAGCATACACCCGGTGCGGCGGCAACGGAACAGAGCCCGCAGACCTGTACGGATTGTGCCTACGTCATCGCCCCCGCCAAGCAGCACAAACATTCCCTGACTAAGATTGCCAAGGTGGAGGCCTCTTGTACGGACACCGGTAAGGAACAGCATTACGTCTGCGATGGCTGCGGCAAAATTTTCAGTGACAGTAAGGGAACCAAGGAAATCACGGATGAAGACAGCCTGATCATCCCCGCTGTCGGTCACAAAGATTCAAAATGGAAATCCGACGCTGACGTTCACTGGAAAGAGTGTACCGTCAAGGGATGCGGTACTGTGACCGTGGAAAAGGAAGCCCACGAATTCAACAAAGCAGGTAAATGTACCGTTTGCGGATACAAATCCGGAGATAAAACCGATTCTGGCGCTACAACGGACGTGCCTCAGACAACGGATAAACCGAATGAGCAAGACACCACCGTTCCAGGCACGCCGGATGTAACCGATGATCCCGGCGAAAACACTACGGCCACGCCCGATACCGGCGATGTAAGCACACCCGGCTCCGACAATGGAAATAATACCGCAATGCTGATCGCGGTGATTGCTTCCGGAGCGATAGCTCTTGCCTGCATTATCGTTGTGGTTGTGGTGATTGCCAAGAAGAAAAAATGAAAAAGCAGCGAGGTGAGGTCATGAAATGGCTGTTCATCGGGCTTGGAGCCGTATTTGCCGCCGTGATCGTCGGCGGCGGCATTGCGGCACTCTGCCGCAAACATCCCGAAAAAAGCAACGATGATATAGACGGCGGCGTTGTCAAACGCTACTGGACGGATGCGCCGAAGGTGATCGAATCCAATGAAATTGTAAGTTTCCACTGTGAAATCTCCCTGATCGCGGCATGCGATGTGGATGACCTCGGGCACCGTGTATACACACTCAATGCAGAACTGAAAGACGGCGAGGTGCTTGTAAAGTATGATTGGCGCGAGCGCGGCGGCGAAAGTGACAAGGCTGAGTATACGGCAGATGCGGATTTCATGGTGCATCTGCAGGAGATCGTTACAACATACGACTTCGCCAAACACAACGGTTATTACCATACGGTCAGCGGTCTGCCTGATATGTATGGCGAAAGCTTGGATATCGTCTACGCCAGCGGCGAACGGATTCACGTCCACGACAATCAGAGTGGTTTCCTGTCCCTCGAGGCTGAAAAAGCACTTATTATGCTGTTCGGAGCGGCGACAAAATTAGAAAATCAATAAATTTTGAGGAGGATCTATCATGTCAATTTTTGATAAGCTGAAGAAAAATGTACAGACTGCGGTGAAATCCGCCGCGGCATCCGCGCTTTCGAGCGAGGAAACATTCACCTTCGCAGCACTTCCCGAAAGTCTTGCCGAGATGAAGGCTTTGCGCGAAGCATCGCTTACCAGTCCGTTTGCCACTGCCGCTCTGACGGTCTGCGCGCTGTGCGTGTATGCCGCAGATAAGTCGATCGGCACGGAAATGCTCAATTTTCTGCGCGGTCCCCGTCCGCTGTCCAATCACGATATCTCGTTTTTGAACGATCGCTTCAGCGACGGTTACCATGTACCGTTCTCCTATTTCAAGGGCGCGGTTCCCGCAAACAATTACACGCCAGACACGCCGTTTACCATCACTGTCACAAGCGGTCCCTATTCCGACGCAAACGAAGGCTATAAGAAGCTATACATCAAGAGCGGCGGCGCGGACAGTCCCCGTGAGATCGTTCTGCG
>JAFUIQ010000051.1 GCA_017468385.1 Clostridia bacterium | reverse complement strand
GTGATGATATCGTAGCCGGTGACGAGAGTATTGGTGGGGTAGAAGTATTTGAGATCTTCCGTCTCCTGCGGCCAGCCCATGGTGGAGAACGGCCAGAGCGCGGAGGAGAACCAGGTGTCCAGCGTATCGGGATCCTGCGTCATCGTGCCGCCGCACTTCGGGCAGACGTCCACAGATTCGCGGGAGACGACCATCTCGCCGCACTCGTCGCAGTAGTAGGCGGGAATCCGATGACCCCACCACAGCTGACGGGAGATGCACCAGTCGCGGATGTTTTCCATCCAGTGGAAGTAGTTCTTGGAGAAACGCTCCGGTACGAACTTGATCCGGCCGTCGCGAACCGCCTCGATGGCGGGCTTGGCCAGCGCTTCCATCTTCACGAACCACTGCTTGGAAACCATGGGCTCGATCACGTGATGGCAGCGGTAGCAGGTACCCACGTTGTGGGACAGGGGCTCGATCTCCTTGAGGAGGCCTGCCTCCTTCAGATCCGCCAGGATCACCTTGCGGGCCTCGGTGGTAGTCATGCCGGCGTACTTGCCGCAGTCCAGAACCTCCGGCTCATTCACAGCGGCGGTGCCGCGTGCAACGGATTCCTCCCAGGCGGCCTTGTCGGCGGCGCCGGTCATCTTGCCGTCGTAGGTGAATACGCGTACCAGGGGCAGATCGTGACGCTGACCTACCTCATAGTCGTTGGGGTCGTGAGCGGGGGTGATCTTAACCACACCGGTACCCTTGGTCATATCGGCATGCTCGTCGCACACGATGGGAATCTCTTTGTTGATCAGCGGAAGGAGAACGTGGCATCCGTGGAGATGGGCGTAGCGGGGATCCTCTGCGTTGATAGCAACGGCGGTATCGCCCAGCATGGTCTCGGGACGGGTGGTAGCCAGCTCCAGCATCTCACCCGTTTCCTTAACGGGGTAGAAGATGTGGTAGAAGTTACCGCTTTGATCCTCGTATTCCACCTCCGCGTCGGAGATGGAGGTCATGCAGGTGGTGCACCAGTTGACCATGCGATTGCCCCGGTAGATCAGGCCCTTCTTGTACAGGCGCAAAAAGACATCCTGTACCGCCTCGGAGCATCCCTCATCCAAAGTAAAGCGCTCGCGGGTCCAGTCGCAGGAGGAGCCCAGCTTCTTCAGCTGCTCAATGATGCGTCCGCCGTATTTGGCGCGCCAGTCCCAGGCGCGCTCAAGGAAGCCCTCACGGCCGATATCTTCCTTGGTGATGCCCTCTTTGCGCATAGCTTCCACGATCTTCGCCTCCGTGGCGATGGATGCGTGATCGGTGCCGGGCAGCCACAGGGTGCAGAAGCCGCTCATCCGCTTGTAGCGGGTGAGAATGTCCTGCAGGGTGTTGTCCAGGGCGTGGCCCATGTGAAGCTGTCCCGTGATGTTCGGCGGGGGCATAACGATGGAATAATGGGGTTTGGATTTGTCGATTGTGGGCGTGAAGCGTTTTTCCTCACACCAGGAGGAGTAGATCCGTTCCTCAAAGGACGCCGGGTCATAGGTCTTCGGCAATTCTTGTCTCATGATAATCTCCTGTATATAAAGTAGTGATGATGTATAATCCCAAATAAAAAGCGCCTGATCCTTATAATGGATCAGGGCGCGTAAGGCGCGGTACCACCCGATGTTTCACTCACGGACCAAAAATCCGTTATCCCGTAACGTGGGAATACGTCAGCGCCTCATGCAGACAAAAATCTGACACTCGGACTGCGGCTCCGGGACTACTTCGCCTTCGACCTGCCACGGCATTTCCAGCACCTGCCGCTCTCTTTGGACTGTCGTGAAGGGTACTCCTTCCCATCCTTGCCTTTGGGAGTATTACAATTATCGTAATTGTACCACGGGATCTGCCTTTTGTCAAGGCGTGCGGGGAAAATATCCTTATTTTACGGCGTTTATTAGTCCAGATATGTGGTGAATCCCAGCCAGTAAAAGGGGATGTCCGTCACGTTGTAAGTGGAACTGGACAGCCACGACCACGTCACATCGTGATGGGTCAATTCCAGGCTGTCCGTCAGAACGTACAGAGTGTGTTCCCTCAGGGGATTGCCCCACAGATCCGTCAACGCCCGCAGATAGGTATACTTGCCCACGTCGGATACGGTGCCGTTGTCGTTCTTGCAGTAATAATACATCCCGTCGATGTGGTACAGATCGATGTAGAAAACTTCCTCCTCGATAAAGTGGGCCACTCGCAAAAATGCGTCTTCCCCCTTTTCGGATGTGGCAAGAAACTCCTGCCACGCATCCTTCCCCGCGATCAGCGTGCCTTCCTCGATCACGTACCATCCCCGCTTTACCGCATCCGCCGCGGTGAGATCGGAGGGAATGTCCGCAAATCCCGTGTAAATACCATCTGCATCCACGGGAAGAGTGATCTCGGCCGGCTCCTGCCCGCAGGAGGCGAGGATCAGCAAAAGGGCAAACATAAGAATAAACCGTTTCATGGTGATCTCCTTTCGGGGTGTTCTGTACTAATCATACAGGAAAACGGACGGAATGTCAACAGAAAACCGCCTGCCGACAGCGCGACAGGCGGTGAGTATTTTTTACAGAAGTGTGCGCCGCAAATCTTCCTCGCTGAGCGGGCTCAGATAGGCCGGCGGGATGTCGAATACGGTCTTGCATCCCCGCTCGCCCTTTTCGGCCATGCGGTAGGCCGCACGGGCGCAGGCCGTGAGAACGGATCCCGTAAATTCCGGGTTGGAATCCAGCTTCAAGCTGTATTCGATGATGTGGGTGTGCTCCCCGCTTACGCCGGTCTTGCCCGCGCGGATCACAAATCCGCCGTGAGGGATGCCGCTGTGATCTCTTGCCAGTTCTTCTTCTGTGATGAAGTGAACGGTGGTATCGTAATCCGCGAAATAGTTGGGCATTTCCTTGATCTGCCGCTCGATCTCTGCCTTGTCAGCACCCTCTTCGGCCACTACAAAGCATTCTCTTGTGTGCTTCTCCCGGGTAGTAAGATCGGGATTGGCCCCACTGCGCACCGCATCCAGCGCCGCCCCCACGGGAATGGTGTACTGCTTGCCGTTTTTCACCCCCGGCACCCGGCGGATCGCATCGGAGTGGCCCTGGCTGACGCCCTTGCCCCAGAAGGTGTAATCCTTGCCCGCAGGCAGAATGGCCCCGGCGTACAGACGGTTCAGAGAGAACATACCCGGATCCCATCCGGCGGAGATGACGGCCACCTTGCCCGATGCCTTGGCCGCCGCGTCCACGGCATCAAAATGGGCGGGAATCCGCGCGTGGGTGTCAAAGCTGTCCACCACGTGGAACAGGGATGCCAACTCCGGGGTCTGGGTGGGCAGATCGGTGGCACTGCCGCCGCACAGGATCATCACGTCGATCTTGTCGGTCATATTTTTGGCTTCCTCCACGTGCAGAACGCGCGCGTCGCCGAAAGCGGTTTTTACACCGGAAGGATCCCGGCGGGTGAATACCGCTACCAATTCCATATCCGGATTCTGGCGGATGGCGCACTCTACGCCCCGACCCAGATTTCCGTACCCGTAAATGCCGATTTTGATGCTCATAGGACAAACTCTCCCAAAGGAATAAATATTTATGGATACAGTATAGCACAATCGGCACCTTTTTGCAAGAGATGGGAGAAGATCCTGCAGAAAATTTTGTAGGGAAGTTATAGAAAAATGCCGGGAGTCCTGATAAGATTCCTCCCGGCATGCGTATTCAATTATGTTCTTCCCAAATCATAACTACCGGCGGACAGCAGTAATTCACATCTTTCAGATGCAATCCTTTATTGTACGCTTCCCGCACAATGGCCATAACGAAATACGTTGTGGTGTCGAGGTATCGGAACAATTCGGGGACGGAGGCCAGATGTGCGGGAACAGGCGTTTTCATAGAAGAAATAAACGATGTGTATTCTTCTCCCAGAGCCGCTTCCATCTCTTCCGTTGCCTGTTTTATGGCCGCGCATACTTTCTCATATTCCGCCTTTTTCAGAACGGGGATTGTTACACAGGGCCTCTCTTGTCCATTTCCGATCAAGCCAAGTCTTTCCAGGGTGGGCATGTGGAAAATCATTTCATTCGGGATCTCCCATCCTGCTCTTTCTTCCAGGGGAATATCTGCGTAGATGCACCATAGCAGAGGAATCACATGCTTGAAATAGAGTTCGCGATTGAATCCGTATCGGTGCGGGCTATCCCACAGCGTTGTATCGAACTCACAAAGACGAACGCATCTCGTTTCTCCTGCGGTGACTGCTCTCAAAGTGCGATGGCCGCCGTGTATTCTGTATTCCGCCGCCTCATCGTATTCCTTCGTGTTATATCCGGCCTCAAATGCGGTTGCGTGCGCGAACCACCGTCCGCCGTCCTTGCGCTTGGGAAATTGGGGAGCAGGGATTTTTCCCGTGCCGGAATACTGGAAATCCTGCAGCGCTTTCAAAATAGCGTACCGTTCCAGTTTTGTCTTTTCTTCCGTCCCCATTTTTTGCTCAAATGCCGAGGTCATCTCAGAAATCATCTCACACATTTTTTCCAAAATGCCCCATACGGTATCGAAATGCTTGTGGGCAAAATCCAACTGCGGACGGAATGTTTTCAGCGTGTGACGGGAATTTGTGATGAGAAAATCCGTGTACACCTTGCCGCTGTCTGTCTGCGCCATCAATTCTCCATTTACAAGTTTTTCGATGATGGGCTCGATGTATGCGGAGGGAATTCCGATGGCTTTGGAAAGTTCGCTGACGGATACAGGCTTTTCATAAGCAAGGATCAGCAGATTCTGTGCAATCAGATCCCCCTCCACCAGGGAGATCGGCTCCCCGCGTACTCCGTCGGAGCCGCCAAAGGTGATATTCAGCTTACCCGGCAAATAGTTTTCTCTTGTTTCCATAGTTTCAAGTCCTTTCTTCATCTGACTGCGGCCGGCAGACAAACGGCTCTTTACCGTGCCTGCGGGGATACCAAGTCCTTCGGCGATATCCTTCACGCTTTGGCTTCCAAAATAATAGCGGATCAAAGCTTCGCGGGTGATATAACCGAGATGGTTCAATTCCCGCCGCACATCAGCCGCCTCGTCGGAGGACAGATATTCCTCATCCTCTTCCTCAGCGATATCCATGCCCTCGTCCAGGCACACGATCACGGGTGTGCGGTATTTTTTGCGAAGGGCATCGGTGTGCTTATGAAGCAGCGTATTGGTGAGCCATGTTTTGGGATGCTGTATGTCTCCGCCCTTGTGTATATAGGCGAGGGCTGCCAGCATGGTGTCGCCCACCAGATCTTCCGCATCCGATTGTGAATTGCCTTTGGATACAGCGAGCCGCATCAGATAATCGTAGTATTGAATGATTTCATTGGTTGTCATAGTTGCCCTGCTTTCCGGAATGCTTTTGAACGTTCACCCATATAGTCGCCACGGTTTGATTTCGGTTCGGTCTTCGTGAAGGTTTTTTATCATTATAGCATAAAAATGCGGATTTGTTTGGAATCGGCAGAAAAGACGTTATTGTAAATTTTCCCTTGACCCTCTCACACCGAAACGTGTATTTCTGACATTTTACGAACATACGGGCATGTTGCGGCAGAAGCGACTCAACCAACCGTTTACTTCATTAACAAGGGATTGATAATTGCTTTTCGCTGAAAAACAGCTATAATAAAGTTGTAAGCTTACAAAATGTCATTTTGGAGGTACAACATGAACGTAAAAATCGGTGCGATCATTAAAAGATTGCGCACGGAAAATCATATTACCCAGGATGCCCTCGCCACCGCCATCGGCGTAACACCGCAGGCGATTTCCCGTTGGGAGGCGGAGATTTCCCATAGTTAAAGATACCACACCAAAACCCACGCTTACATTACTTCCATAACATCAAATTATGGAGGTAAAACCTTATGAAACGCCTTATATCTTGCGAATATAACTTCGATAACTGCTGTGTGGAATTGAAAT
>JAFUIQ010000050.1 GCA_017468385.1 Clostridia bacterium | reverse complement strand
CTCAAAGAGGCAGGCGTTGTGGACAGCGGCGGAGCCGGTCTGTTCTACATCATGGACGGATTCAATCGGGTTCTGAACGGCGAGGAAGTGGCGCAGGACAATGTGCCCGCCCCCACCCCTGCCAAGGCTATGCCCAATCTGGCCGCATTCGGCCCCGACAGCGTGATGACGTACGGCTACTGCACCGAGCTGCTTGTACAGCTGCAGCGATCCAAAACGGACATCGATGCCTTTGATATCGAGGCTTTGAAAGATTTCCTCGGCGGAATCGGTGATTCCGTTGTGGCCTTCAAGACCGACAGCATTGTGAAGCTGCACGTGCATACCTTTACGCCGGAAAAAGTGCTGGCGCACTGCCGCGCATTCGGTGAATTTTTGACCATCAAGATCGAAAACATGACGCTCCAGCACACGGAAAGCGATGATTCCATCGCTATGGTGATGGAGTCAAAACCGCAGGAAACCGAGGAAGCACCGGCAGCCACCAAAAAATACGGTGTGGTCGCTGTCAGCAACGGCGACGGTGTGGAAGCTCTTCTGCGGGAGTTGGGAACGGATGAGGTAGTCCAGGGCGGACAGACCCAGAATCCCTCCACCAACGATTTTCTGGACGCGTTCGCGCGGGTCCCCGCCGAGCACATATTTGTGTTTCCCAACAACGGAAACATCATTATGGCGGCACGGCAGGCCGCATCCCTGTACGAGAACGCCACGGTGCACGTGATCCCCTCCAAGAACATCGGCACCGGATATGTGGGCGTTTCCTCCATTGATTTTGAGAATCCCGATCCCGCCGCGGTGATCGCCCAGATCGAATCCGCCATGGAGCGGGTAACCGCCGGCTATGTTTCCCCCTCCATCCGCGACGCGGATATGAACGGCGTTCACATCGTTAAGGGAGACACCATCGGCATCATTGAGAAGGAAATTGTGGTGTCCGAGGCGGAAAAAATGGACGCTGCCACCAAGTTGGCAGTAAAGCTGATGGAATATCCCGACAAATTCATGCTGACCGTTTTCTGCGGCAAGGATGCCACAGACGAGGACAAAGCCGCGCTGACGAAAAATCTGGAATCGGCATGCCCCTCCGCGGAGGTATACTTCATCGACGGCGGTCAGGATATCTATCCCTTCATTTTCGTAGCGGAATAACAGGAGTAACGATATGCGTATTACCACCGTTCTGTTTGATCTGGACGGAACGCTCCTTCCTTTGGATCAGGACGAATTCGTGCGGCAGTATCTGGGGCATCTGGCGGCTTTTCTCGCCCCCCACGGATATGAAACCATGGAGTTCACGCAGGCCATTTTGTCGGGCATCACGGCGATGACCAAGAACAATGGTGCCGCCTCCAACGAGACGGTGTTCTGGGAGGATTTCGCCCGCTTCTACGGAAAAGACGTGCGGCAGGATGAGCCTCTGTTTGAGGAATTCTACCGAAATCATTTCGGCAAGATCCAAAGCATTTGCGGATGCAATCCGCGCATGCGCGATCTGATCGATCGGGTGAAACAGGCGGGATGCCGCGTGGTGCTGGCCACCAATCCGGTGTTCCCCCCTATAGCGACGGAACAGCGGATCCGATGGGCCGGCTTGGAGCCGGAGGATTTCTGCCTGTACACCACCTATGTGAACTCCCGTTTCAGCAAGCCGAATCCCCAGTATTATGTGGAGCTGGCGGCACAGCTGCAGGTATCCCCCGCGGAATGTCTGATGATCGGCAACGACACGGAGGACGACATGATCGCCCAGACGGTCGGCATGCAGGTATTTCTCTTGACCGATTGCCTGGTAAACCGAAAGAACAAGGACGTTGACGCCTATCCCCACGGCTCGCTGGATCATCTGCTGCGCTATCTGGATGCCGTACTGTAAAACGAAAAAACTCCCGCTCCGGCGGGAGTTTTGTTTTTGCGCCGGATAAAAATATTCACCGAATTCCCGCACAGTATTGACTTTATCGCCGGAAGGTGATATAATACATACAATTCAAACAATTTTATATGAGGGTTACAGATTATGAAACATATCAAGACCATCAAGACTCGCAACCTGTGTGAGAGCGCAAAAAAAGGCGGCTGCGGTGAGTGCCAGACTTCTTGCCAGTCCGCTTGCAAGACCAGCTGCGGTATCGCTAACCAGCAGTGCGAAAGCGCAAAGAACAGCAAATAATTGCTGTAGAACATGCCGCCGATCAGGCGGCATTTTTATCTTGTATCCAAAAGGAGTACATATATGATTCATCAGTATAAACTGGGCGGGTACAACATCGTTCTGGACGTATCCTCCGGTGCGGTGCACGTGGTGGACGATATCGCCTACGATATGATCGCCCTGTTTGAAACCACAGAGCGCGCGGATGTAATCGCCGCCATGGCGGAAAAATACGGCCATCTGCCCGAGGTAAGCGCCGAGGATCTGGAGGAGTGCTACGATCAGCTTCTGGAGTTGAAGGAAAGCGGTCAGCTCTTTGTGCCCGACACCTTTGAGGCCATGGCGCCCTATCTGAAGGAAAAAACCTCCGGTGTGGTAAAGGCGCTCTGCCTGCACATCGCCCACACCTGCAATCTGAACTGCTCCTACTGCTTTGCCAGCCAGGGCAAGTATCATGGAGAGCGGGCTGTTATGTCCTACGAGGTGGGCAAGCAGGCGCTGGATTTCCTGATCGCCAACTCCGGCACCCGCCGCAATCTGGAAGTGGATTTCTTCGGCGGTGAGCCGCTGATGAATTTCGACGTGGTGAAGCAGCTGGTGGCTTACGCCCGCAGTGTGGAGAAGGAGCACGGCAAGAATTTCCGCTTCACCCTCACCACCAACGGCATCCTCGTGGACGACGACGTGATCGATTTCGCCAACCGGGAAATGAGCAACGTGGTGCTCAGCCTGGACGGCCGAAAGGAGATCCACGACCGCTATCGCGTGGACTACGCCGGCAACGGCAGTTGGGAGCGCATTGTTCCCAAATTCCAGAAGCTGGTGGAAGCGCGCGGCGGCAAGAATTATTACATGCGCGGCACGTTCACCCACGCCAATCCCGATTTTCTGAAGGATATCCAGGTGATGCTGGATCTGGGCTTCAATGAGTTGAGCATGGAGCCGGTGGTTTGCGCCCCCGGTGATCCCTCCGAATTGACGGAAGCCGATCTGCCCATCGTGCTGGATCAGTACGAGAAGCTGGCCGAGTTGATGCTGGAGAGGGAGCGCGCGGGCAAGCCGTTCACCTTTTATCATTACATGATTGATCTCACCGGCGGCCCCTGCATCTACAAGCGGATCTCCGGCTGCGGATCGGGTACCGAATACATGGCGGTCACCCCCTGGGGCGACTTGTATCCCTGCCATCAGTTCGTAGGCGAGGAGAAATACAAGCTGGGCAACATCTGGGACGGCGTGACCAACAAGGACGCACAGAACGAGTTCGCCTGCTGCAACGTATACTCCCGTGAGGAGTGCCGGGATTGCTGGGCACGGCTGTACTGCTCCGGCGGATGCGCTGCCAACGCGTACCACGCCACCGGATCCGTAAAGGGCGTATACAAGTACGGATGCGAGCTGTTCCGCAAGAGAATGGAATGCGCTATCATGGTGCAGGTAGCCAAAATGGCGGACGAAGATGACGACACCGATCTGTGATTTCCTGCGGCGGTACGCCGCATCGGACACGCTCCGGCTTCATATGCCGGGGCACAAGGGATCCCCACTTTTGGGTATGGAATCCTGGGACATCACGGAGGTGGAGGGTGCGGACGATCTGTATCACGCGGATGGGATCATCCGCGAAAGCGAGGAGAACGCCGCCCGGCTCTTCGGATGCCGCACGCTGTATTCCACGGAGGGGGCTTCCCTCTCCATCCGCGCCATGCTGTATCTGGCGGCTCAGCACGCACGCCATCAGGGAAAATCCCCGCGGATTCTGGCGGGACGCAATGCGCATCGCTCTTTTTTGAGCGCGGCGGTGCTGCTGGATCTGGATGTGATCTGGCTGCAGCCGGCCAAGCAGGAAAGCTATCTCTCCTGCGCACCCACGGCGGAAGAGATCGAGGATATGCTGTCTCAGCCGGATGCACCCACGGCGGTGTATCTCACATCTCCCGATTATCTGGGGGGATGCGCCAATATTTCGGCAATTGCCGATGTTTGCCATCGGCACGGCGTATGGCTTCTTGTGGACAACGCCCATGGGGCCTATCTGAAGTTTTTGCCCACCTCCGCCCATCCTATGGATTTAGGGGCGGATATGGTCTGCGATTCCGCTCACAAGACGCTCCCTGCCCTGACAGGCGCGGCCTATTTGCATCTGGCGGACACCATCCCCGAGGAGATCGCCGCCCAGGCGAAGCCGGCGATGGCACTGTTCGGCACCACCAGTCCGTCCTATCTGATTCTGGCATCGCTGGACGCGGTGAATGACTATCTGGCGGACGGATACCGGAATCGGCTGGCGGAAACGGTGGAGGAAATCCGCGGTTTGCGGGATGTACTGACGCAGCACGGATACGTTCTCTACGGAGATGAGCCGCTGAAGCTGACCGTATCCACCAAGCCTTACGGCTACGAAGGCACGGATTTCGCCGATGCCCTGCGCGAGCGTGGCGCAGAGTGCGAGTTTGCGGATCGGGACTTTGCGGTAATGATGCTGACGCCCGAAACGGGAAAGGACGGCATCGCCCGCTTGCGCGAAGCGCTTTTGTCCATCCCGAAGCGGGCGGCGATCACAGAACGGCCACCGGAAATGGGATTGCCCGAAAAGGCGATGTCTATCCGGGACGCGGCGATGGCGGCGAAGGAAATCATTCCGGCGAGAGAAAGTCTGGGACGGATTCTGTCCGATGTGAGCGTATCCTGCCCGCCGGCGGTGCCCATCGTGGTCAGCGGCGAGCGGATCGATGAGGACGCGCTCCGGTGCTTTGAATACTACGGAATTGATACATGCACGGTTGTGAAATGAATAGGGGCAGGAAACTTCGGCGTTTGAGATGGTTCTCCCCTCTTCCTTGCGTAATGATTTAAAAAGTATATTGCTGTACATCTCATTGTGAGTTGAGATGTACAGCAATTTTTATTCTTTTTGAAAAATATCCAAAGTATGATGAGAATAGCCGATCATATCCTGCCGCTCACAGGTGGCAAGATGGTATTTCAAGAACAACGCATACGTGGCATCGTCCATTTGATCGACAGTTTCCCGCATATGATTGGTATACCCGTCGGATGCGATAAAATGGAGTTGGGTGACCGGAAACTGCTGGCGCAGTGCATCGATATCCTCTTTACGATGCAATTCAAAGAGATCCCACGGATGGGAGAAGGTATCAAAGGTTTCCGTATTGATCATACATTTTTCTATGATATTGTGAATCTGCCCGCGGATAAACCCATAGGAAAGCACGCTGGCATCCCCCATACAGTAGGCTGCAAAAACAATACCTCCCTTTTTCGTCACGCGAATCGCCTCGGACAGTGCCTGCAGCTTATCTTCCGTAGTGAATAAATGGTACATCGGTCCGAGAAGCAGTGTTATATCGTATGTATTGCTCGCAAAAGCGGACAGATCCATGGCATTGCCTGGGGTAATGGTCACCGGTTCGCCCTCACGGATCTTTGACTTAAAAATTCCGATGTTGTGTTCCACCAGTTCCACCGCATCCACGCGGTATCCCTTCCCTGCCAGCGCGTGGCTGTACCGTCCGGTGCCCGCTCCGATTTCCATGATGCGCATCCCCGGCTTCAGATATTTCTCGATATACTTCATGGTGGTGATGTATTCCACCATGCCGTGCTTGGAAAGCAGTCTTCCCTCCTCATCGTAGTTGGAATAATAGTTTACCAGATACTCTTTTGTGTTCATAACATAACCTCCTGAAAATAAAAAACAGTGCAGGCTGACGATGAAATCGTAGCTTGCACTGCTTATAACTTATTCGTATAGAAAAATCTACTTATCGGAATAAGGGTACAGCAATGTAAGCCCGACGCTCTGCCAATACGTGGCAGGGGCTGCGGGCTGCATCATAGCAGTATGATTTACACAGTAAAAATGGGTAAACATTGCCGATCCTCCGTAGAATTTGAGATAGTATACACCGAGATGCCGGATTTGTCAAGGACTTCTGCCAAAATCAATCCTGAGAACGCTCCGCCAGGAGGTTGTGATACTTCTGGTAGAAGCTCTCAAAATAGTCGCCGTCCAGGGCGTCGCGGATCTTTTTCATCAGATCGTTATAGAAATACAGATTGTGCAGAACCGCCAGGCGCATACCGAGGGCTTCCTTTGCCTTGATCAGGTGGCGGATATAGCCGCGGCTGTGGAGCCGGCAGGCGGGGCATCCGCAATTCTCGTCGATGGGGCGTGAATCCCGGGCGTATTTCTCATTGAGCAGATTCATCTTGCCGTGCCAAGTAAACAGATTGCCATGGCGGGCGTTACGGGAAGGCATCACACAATCGAAGAAATCCACGCCGCGATGGACACCCTCCAGAATATTCTGGGGCGTGCCCACGCCCATCAGATAGCGGGGCTTATTCTCGGGCATATAGGGCTCCACTGCCTCGATAATGCGGTACATTTCCTCCGCTTCCTCGCCCACGGCCAGGCCGCCGATGGCATATCCGTCCAGATCCATCTCCGTGATCTGCTGCATATGGCGGATGCGCAGATCCTCGTAGGTACTGCCCTGGTTGATGCCGAACAGCATTTGCTTCGGATTGATGGTATCCGGCAGTTTGGACAGCCGCTCCAACTCTGCCTTACAGCGGAGCAGCCAGCGGGTAGTCCGATCGCAGGAATGTTTTACGTAATTGTACTCGGCGGGGTTCTCGATGCACTCATCAAAAGCCATGGCGATGGTGGATGCCAGGTGAGACTGGATGCGCATGCTCTCCTCCGGGCCCATGAAGATGCGCTTGCCATCGATATGGGAGGCAAAATACACGCCCTCCTCTTTGATGCGGCGCAGCTGGGACAAAGAGAACACCTGGAATCCGCCGCTGTCGGTGAGGGTAGGTCCACTCCATCCGCTGAATTTCTGGAGGCCGCCCAACTCGTGCACCAGTCCGTCCCCGGGACGGAGGTGGAGGTGGTAAGTATTGGACAGCATGACCTGGCAGTTCACGTCCCGCAGATCCTCCGCCGCGATGCCGCCCTTGATAGCGGCACAGGTGGCCACGTTCATGAATATGGGAGTCTCAATCTCGCCATGAGGGGTGATGAGACAGCCGCGGCGGGCTTTCCCGTCTTTTTTCTTAAGAATAAACATATTGGATGTCGTTTTCGTCACAACAGGCGCGAAAACTGCCTTTCAATGGAATTTTTACGGATTTCAAAGGCCACAGGCCGTCCGTGGGGGCAAGTCTTGATAGCGGACGCGCCATCCTTCGGCACGCACAGGATCCGGTCGCAGACCCACTTGATGCTTTCGCTGTTATAAAGACGGCCGCCCTTGATGGCCGCCTTGCAGGATGCCTGGTACAGCCGCTCCTCAAAGAATGCCTCACCGGTGCTCTCCACAGTACCGGTACCGTCGGCGATCCGTCCGGCCAAAACAGCCAGCATTTCGGGGGCGGCATCCCGGGAGATCTCCGTGGGGATCTCGTGGATCTGTACGCCGTTTTCATCCCGGCGGAAGGAGAATCCGATGGCTTCGATCTGCTCCCGATGCTCCTCAAGCGCGGCGATCTCCGCCTCCGTCATAGGCAGGGCGATGGGGAACATGAGCACCTGGGCGCTCTTTTTACGGGCACGCATATTCTCGCACAGCTGATCGAAGAGAATTCGCTCATGGGCGGCGTGCTTATCGATGAGGATCAGCCGATCCTCCAGTTGGACGATGACATAGCAGTTGTACGCCTCACCGATGATGACGTAATCGGGAATTTCCGGAGTTTCCGCCTCCACTTCCGCCACCGGGACCGGCTCTGCTTCCGCCTTGGATTTCGACGGGGGGATGGGGCCCGGATCCTCGAAGGTGATGGGCTTCGGCGGTACGGCGGGGGATGGGCTCTCCGGCACCGGTGCCGGAGTCGGCACGGCTTCCGTTTGCGAGTTCTCCTTAAGGGGAGCCTGCCGGGGAATGTCGTGCTTGCTGATTGCGGGAGCAGGCGTCGCCGCGGCCTGCATACCGGGGGTATTCAGGCGGATCTGGGAGCGCACCGCATTGGGGGATGGATCGCCCTTGGCAATAAAGGTGCTGAGAAGCTTGCTGGCCTCCTTATCGCTGACCCAGAAGGGATTGGCGGACACGCCGCTTTTGCCGGTCGTTTGGGGCACAGCCGCGGTCGGTTTCGTCCCCGGGACAGATCGGCCGATGGTCAATTCCGGCCGAGCGGAAGATGCCTCCAGGGCACTCTTCACCGCGTAATAGACCACGTCGAAGATGATCTTTTCATTGGAGAATTTGACCTCCAGCTTGGCGGGATGGACATTGACATCCACCGCCGCGGGATTCAACTCAATATTCAATACACAGAAGGGGAATTTCTCCGCCGGGATGCGGCTCACATACGCCTGCTCCAAGGCGGCAGCGGCGGTACGGCTTTTCACGTAGCGGCCGTTGATGAAGAAATTCTCCATATTCCGATTGGAGCGGACGCTGTCCGCATCGGATACATATCCCCACACGTGGATGCCGCCGTCGGTGCGGTCCACGCTCAGCATCCGTCCGGCAGTTTCCCGCCCGTACAGGGCGAAAACCGTATTGCGGAGCTCGCCGTCACCGGCGGTCATGAATTTTACCTCGCCGTCCGTGATGTAGCGGATGGACACCTCCGGTTTGGACAAGGCGATCTTTTCCACCACACCCGTAACCGCCACGGTCTCCGTGGAATTCTTTTTCAGGAATTTGCGGCGGGCGGGCACATTGAAGAACAACTCCTCCACGATCACGGTGGTGCCGGGGGCACATCCCGTTTCCGTCACGCTGACCACGCTGCCGCCGTCACAGGACAAGAGGGCTCCGAATTCCGCATCCGCCACTTTGGAGAAGATGCGCACCCGGGACACGGCGGATATGGCCGCCAGGGCCTCGCCGCGGAAGCCCAGGGTGGCGATGCCGTCCAGATCGCCCGCTTCGCGGATTTTGCTGGTGGCGTGGCGCAGCACAGCCACGGGCAAATCCTCCGCTTCCATGCCGCACCCATTGTCGGAGACGCGGATGAAGGACACGCCGCCGTTCTGGATCTCCACCGTAATGGAGGTGGCACCGGCGTCCAGGGCGTTTTCCATCAGTTCTTTGACCACGGAGGCGGGGCGATCCACCACCTCACCGGCCGCGATCAGATTGGCAACATCAAAGCTGAGTACGTTGATTTTTCCCATATCGGATCTCCGTTCTCATCACAGAATCATCTTTTTCCATTCGTAAAGCAACCCTATGGCCTCACTGGGGGTCAGGGTATTGATATCCAGGGTTTTGAGCTTCTCCTTGATTTCCTCGGCGGCACTGTCCGCAAAGGTGAGGGGCTGGGATGCAAAGATATCCTCCTTCGCCTTGGAGGCTGATTTTGGCTCGGGACGCGTTTCCTCCAAGGTGCGGAGGATTTCCTTGGCCCGGCGGGTGATCTCGGAGGGGACACCTGCCAGCTGGGCCACCTCGATGCCGTAGCTGTCGTCGGTGGGACCGCGGACGATCTTGCGCAGGAAAGTAAGTTCCCCGCCCCGCTTCTTGGCGGCCACATTGTAATTGACCACGCCCCGGATCTCCTTTTCCAGTTCCGTCAGTTCGTGATAGTGGGTGGCAAACATGGTTTTCGCGCCCAATTTCTTACCGGCGGTGTATTCCGCCACGGCGCGGGCGATGCTCATGCCGTCGTAGGTGCTGGTGCCGCGGCCGATCTCGTCGTAAATGATGAAGCTGCGGCGGGTGGCATTGGCCAGAATGAAGGCCACTTCCTTCATTTCCAGCATGAAGGTGGACTGGCCCGAGGCCAGATCATCCGATGCGCCCACGCGGGTGAACAGCCGATCCACCACACCGATCCGAGCGGAGGTGGCAGGCACGAAGGAGCCGATCTGCGCCATCAGGATAATGAGGGCGCTCTGGCGCATATAGGTAGACTTACCCGCCATATTGGGGCCGGTGATCAGCATCAGCCGGTTGTCGGTGCAATCCAGATAGGCGTCGTTGGGAACAAAATAGGAATCCCGCACGAACTGCTCCACCACAGGATGCCGTCCGTCTTTGATATCCACGATATCGCTGCAGTCCACCTCAGGGCAGACGTAGTGATTGTGGGCCGCCACCTGGGCCAGGCTGACGTACACATCGATCCGTGCCAGGGCGGATGCCGCGGCGCGGATGCGCTCGGCGGACAAAGCGATCTGGTCCCGGATGGCCACGAACAACTCGTATTCCAATCCCTGCACCTTATCCGCCGCGCCCAGAATGGTGGACTCGGTGCGCTTCAATTCATCGGTTATGTATCGCTCCGCGTTGGCCAGGGTCTGTTTGCGGATGTAATGCTCGGGCACCAGATTCTGGAAGGATTTGGTGACCTCGATGTAGTATCCGAACACCCGGTTATAGCTGACGCGCAGATTGCGGATGCCGGTTTTCTCCCGTTCCTCCGCCTCAATCCGCTCGATCCAGCCCTTGCCGCCCTGCATAACGGAGCGGAGTTCATCCACCTCGGCGCTGTATCCGTCCCGGATGATACCGCCCTCACGGATGGTAAAGGGAGGCTCGTCCACGATAGCCGTATCGATCAACTCCCGGATATCCGTTAGAGGATCGATGGCTTCGGCGATGGCGCGGAGCTCCTCCGATGTGGCCTTTTCCGTCAGCAGAGCCTTGATATCAGGCAAGGTGCGGATGCTCTGGCTGATGGCACGCAGATCCCGTCCGCCGGCCGTTCCCACGCTGATCTTGGTGATCAGTCGCTCGATGTCCAGAAGATCCGAGAGAAGCGAGTGCAGATCCTCCCGCAGCATGAAATCGCCGTACAGTTCATTGACCGCGCCCTGGCGGCGGTGGATGCGGGGAATATCGGTGAGGGGATGCTCAATATAACTGCGCAGAAGGCGGGCACCCATGGAGGTGGACGTTTTATCCAGCACCCACAGAAGGGATCCGCGCCGTTCTTTTGTCAGCATGGTTTCGCACAGTTCCAGATTCCGGCGGGTAGCGATATCCATCTCCAGAAACTGGGAGGACTGATACAGATGCAATTCTTTCAAGAAGGAAACATCCCGCATCTGGGTCTCGGCGATATAGGCTGCCGCCGCCCCGGCGGCTACCAAGGCCGCGGGATCGGTATCCTCCACGCGGACGCCGAACTGCTCCTCCGCCCGGGCGATGGCCTCGGATTTGACGAAGTATTCCACCCGGCCGTCCTCGAAGAGGCCGCGGATACGCTCGGCATAAAACTCTCGGATTCCAGGCAGAAGATCTGCTGAGGTATTGAGGATCACTTCCTTGGGAGCGTAGGTGGACAACTCGTTCTGGAGTTGGGATACCACATCTCCGCCGCGGAAGGAGGTGGCGCACACATAGGCCGTGGACACATCCGCAAAGCAGACACCAGCGGTTTCCCCGTCAAAAACGACGGTGGCCAGATAATTGTTCTGTGTCTCCTCCAGAAGATCGTTTTCTACTACCGTGCCGGGGGTGATGATCCGCACAACCTCACGGCGCACCAGTCCCTTGGCCTTGGCGGGATCCTCGGTCTGCTCACAGATGGCTACCTTATAGCCCATGGAGATCAGCTTGCCGATATATCCCTCGCAGGAGTGATAGGGCACGCCGCACATGGGGGCACGTTCCGCCTCGCCGCAATCCCGTCCGGTGAGGGTGAGGGACAGAAGCTCGGACACCAGCTTGGCATCATCAAAAAACATCTCGTAAAAGTCGCCGAGACGGTAAAACAGGATAAAATCCTTATACTGTTCTTTGATATCCATGTACTGCTGCATCATGGGTGACAATGCCATGTTTTATACCATACCTTTCTTTCGG
>JAFUIQ010000049.1 GCA_017468385.1 Clostridia bacterium | reverse complement strand
GATGTTTGGGAATACAGCAAGACCCAGAACCTGGCCAGCCAAGTATCTCCTTACTACGGATTTGATCTTGCTAACTGCGATACCACCGAAATCGATGAGTATCTGGTACAGTTGGAGCAGTACTCCAAGGAAATCTACGATCGCATTGAAGCTATGAGCGCGCAGGAATTCTCCGATGGCCTTGCCGCTCTGAGAAAAGAAGTAAATGCCAACGAGGCGATACTCCGACTTCTGAGCCAAGAAGATTCTGTCAGCCTCTATTCTCTCTATTTTGACTTCTTTACCGACAACGGTGGTACTCTCGAAGACTAATATGCGAAAGAGTCCGGTTTGACCGGACTCTTTTTTTGCGGTTCAGCTGTATGATTGTAAATATTTTGTTAACAATCAAAAATGCATTGCAATATTATCTATAATATGGTATAATACCGAGGCATGTGCGGAAATCGCACATAGCACACACACGCTTGTGACGGCGCCTGGCGGTGCTGCACGGTAAAGATAAAGTTTACCGATGCCATTGGCTGCAGTTCAGACGCTTTCGCGTGGCGGAAAATAACCGTAAGGAGAATAAAATCATGGCAATTGTAAGCATCAAGCAGCTTCTGGAAGCCGGTGTACACTTCGGTCACCACACCAGACGCTGGAACCCCAAGATGGCTGAGTACATCTTCACCGAGCGTAACGGCATCTACATCATCGACCTGCAGAAGACCATCAAGAAGTTTGAGGAAGCGTACATGTACGTTCGTGACGTGGCTGCACAGGGCGGCACCGTTCTGTTCGTTGGTACCAAGAAGCAGGCAGCTGACGCAATCCGCGAAGAGGCTGAGCGCTGCGGCATGTATTTCGTAAACGTTCGTTGGCTCGGCGGTATGCTGACCAACTACAAGACCATCCGTCAGAGCATCAACCGTCTGAACGCTCTGGAAAAGATGCAGGAGGATGGCACTTTCGATATGCTTCCCAAGAAGGAAGTTGCACAGCTCCAGAAGGAAATGTACAACCTGGAGAAGAACCTGGGCGGTATCAAGACCATGCAGGGCCTGCCTTCCGCTATCTTCATCGTTGACCCCCGCAAGGAGCACAACGCTGTTCTGGAAGCTAAGAAGCTGGGTATTCCGGTTGTTGCTATCGTGGATACCAACTGCGATCCTGATGACGCTGACTACATCATCCCCGGTAACGATGACGCTATCCGCGCTATCCGTCTGATCTCCTCTGTTCTCGCTGACGCTGTTATCGAGGGCAAGCAGGGTGAGCAGCTCACCGAGGCTGAGGCTCCCGCAGCTGAGGAAGCTGAAGAAGCAAACAACTAATCGAACATTTACGGAGGATATATACAATGGCAGCTATTACCGCAAAAATGGTAGCCGATCTCCGCGCGCAGACCGGCTGCGGCATGATGGAGTGCAAGAAAGCGCTCACCGCTTCCAATGGGGATTTTGACGAGGCAGTAAAGGTTCTCCGCGAGAAGGGTCTGGCTGTTGCCGCTAAGAAGGCAACCCGTATCGCTTCCGAGGGCGTTGTAGATATCATGCTCTCTGAGGATGGCAAGACCGCCGCTATGATCGAAGTTAACGCTGAGACTGACTTCGTTGCTAAGAATGAGAAGTTCCAGGAGTTCGTTCGCGGCCTGCTGACAACCATCATCGCACACAGACCCGCTGATGTAGAGGCTCTCAAGACTCTGCCTTATCCGAATTCCGATTTCAACGTAGAAGGCAAGCTGAAGGACATGATCTTCACCATCGGTGAGAACATGAACATCCGCCGTTTCCTGATCGTTGACGGTGTTCTGAGCACCTATATCCACGGTAAGGGCACCACCGGTGTTATCATCAACTTCGAGGCTGACGACGTTTGCGCTGCAAACCCCGGCTTTGCTGAGTTCGCTAAGAACATCGCTCTGCAGGTTGCTGCAATGCCCGTTCTGTACCTGAACAAGGAGTCCGTTCCCGCAGCCGATCTGGAAGCTGAGAAGCAGATCCAGCTCACCCTGATGAAGAACGATCCCAAGAACGCAAATAAGCCCGAGAACATCCTCGAGAAGATGATCATGGGTAAGATGAACAAGTTCTACGAGAAGAACTGCCTGACCGAGCAGTCCTACATCAAGGACGACAATATGTCCGTTTCCCAGTATGTGGCTGCATGCGCCAAGGAGTTCGGCGGCAACATCGCCATCAAGGGCTTCTCCATCTACGAGAGAGGCGAAGGCCTGGAGAAGAAGGAAGACAATTTCGCTGAAGAAATTGCCAGCATGATGAAGAAATAATTGTCTTACAGCCCGTCGGCAAAAAATATGCCGACGGGTTTTTTTGCGAATTTTACGAAGTGTATTTACAAATCCGATATTTCGGAGTAAAATATATGTGTTATATTATCTAAGGAGGCGTTGTCATGCCGACACCCGTTTATCGTCGTGTGCTTTTGAAATT
Source organism: Clostridia bacterium (assembly GCA_017468385.1). Taxonomy (GTDB): domain Bacteria; phylum Bacillota; class Clostridia; order Oscillospirales; family CAG-272; genus SIG701. Next base: position 40,972 of record JAFUIQ010000049.1, on the reverse strand, counting down.
GTCCGGGGAAGCTTTGAAGAATGACGCAGCATCCATTTTGGATTTTGCTTATATGGATACCGTGGTCGATCAGATCAAACGCTGTGTGGAGTCCGGCGTGCAGGTGGCTATCGTCATCGGCGCGGGCAACATCTGGCGCGGTGCCAAGGGAACCGATGTGAATCGTACCCGTGCGGACCATATGGGAATGCTTGCTACCGTCATCAACTCCATCGGTATGAAAGACGCTTTGGTCCGTGCAGGATTGGATGCCCACGTTATGACTCCCGTTATGATGGAAACCTTCACCGAGCCTTACCTCTGCGATAAGGCTGTGGAGTATCTTGAGAAGGGAAGCGTTGTCATCCTGGCCGGCGGTTCCGGTGCCCCGTTCTTTTCCACGGATACCGCCGCGGTGCTTCGTGCGGCGGAAATCGGCGCGGACGTTACCCTGATGGCCAAGAATATCGACGCCATCTACACCGCCGATCCCCGTGTGGATCCCACAGCCACCCCTCTGCGTGAGGTGGATTATATGCACATTCTGGACAACCATCTGACCGCCATCGATATTACCGCCACCGCTTTTGCGATGGAGAACAAGATGCCGATCCATATCTTCGGTCTGGATGATCCGGAGAACATTTCCAAAGTTATTATGGGCGAAACGCTCGGAACAATAGTCAAAGGAGGAGTACAGAAATGAAACTGGATACCACAGCTTATGAGAGCAAAATGAAGAAAACGATCGAGGTTTACGAAGATAATCTGGGCAGCGTCCGCGTAGGCCGTGCCAACGCCGCCGTATTGTCCCGCGTGAATGTGGATTACTACGGAACCCCCACCCCCATCAGCAGCGTGGCAAACGTAAACGTTTCCGATGCAAGAACGCTGACCATCACTCCTTGGGATGCTTCCCTGAATAAGCCCATCGAGAAGGCCATTCTGGCATCCGATGTGGGCATCACTCCTTCCAATGACGGTAAGGTGATTCGCCTGCTGTTCCCCCAGCTGACGGAGGAGCGCCGCAAGGAATTGAAGAAGCAGATCTCTAAGATGGGCGAGGATACCAAGGTAGCACTCCGCAACATCCGCCGCGAAGCCAACGACAAGTGCAAGGACATGAAGAAGGCGTCCGAGATGAACGAGGATGAGCAGAAGCAGTCCGAGAAGTCCGTACAGGATCTGACGGATAAGTACATCAAGCTGGTGGACGAGATCACTGCGAAAAAAGACAAGGAAATTATGGAGATCTGATGGATACGGACATCGTACCCATCTGCGCAATCGCCTTGGCACTGCCGGGGCGTTTGTTGCTATAGGAGGATCTTTTTGAATGATAATGGAACAACAAGAGATAATCGCTTTGCGTGAAACCGTGGAGAAAACCTCCCTGCGCCACATCGCCTTCATTATGGACGGCAACGGCCGCTGGGCTACCCGGCAGAATCTGCCCCGGGAGGCAGGACACCGTGCCGGCGCGGACAATCTGAAATCGATCGTTCGCCTGTGCGGCGATATCGGTATTCACGCCGTTACCGTGTATGCATTTTCCACCGAAAATTGGAAGCGTCCCGCCTTGGAGGTCAACGCGATCATGCAGCTGCTGGATCGGTTCATCGCCGAGGCTAAGGCGTCCAATGACGAAAACGGCATCCGCTATGTCTTTTTGGGGGATAAGTCCGGCTTGAAACCGGCCCTGGCCGCCAAATGTACTGAACTGGAGCAGTTGACCAAGGACAACCACTCCCTTCTCAATATCGCCCTGAACTACGGCGGACGGGCCGAGTTGGTCCACGCCTGCCGCCAACTGGCGGAGCGGGGCGGCGAGATCACGGAGGCGGATCTGTCCGCGGCACTGTACACCGGCCATTGCGCCGATCCGGATCTGATTGTCCGTACTGCCGGGGAATACCGCCTGTCCAATTTCCTGTTGTGGCAGGCCGCCTATGCGGAGCTGTACTTCACCGATGTGCTGTGGCCCGATTTCCATTTTGCGGATCTGCGTGCAGCCGTCGAGGAGTTTTCCCATCGGAAACGTCGCTTTGGCGGCGTGTGACCATACGATCAATACAAAGCGGAAGGTGATTCCATGCGTACAAGAGTTATTACAGCAATTTTTATTATATTGGTGACAGCACCGCTGTGCCTGCTTTCCCATACCGTTGCCTGGCCCGCGTTTGTTGCCGCTATGAGCTTTATGGCTGTGTTTGAAATGCTCGGCTGTGTGGGTACGAGAGGTAAGGCGGCCATTGCCGCGCCTGCCTTGCTGATGGCGGCCTTGTTTCCGTTCGCCCTGCGGTACCACAGCGCTCCCCGTGATATGCTCCTCCTCTTTATGATCGCTATGTTCTGCTATCTCATCTACCTGTTTGCGATCAGCGTGTTTTCTCACGGGAAATTGGGGCTGGAAGCCGTATTTTCGTCCTATACCACCGTCTTCTACATAATCGCCTCCTTTGGCGCGCTGGTGCTTCTGCGGGATCGGGATTTCGGACTGTATTTCCTCATCCTCACCCTGTACGGACCGTGGATCTCCGATGTGTTTGCCTATTTCTGCGGACGGCTTTTCGGCCGGCATAAACTGATCCCCGATGTGAGCCCCAATAAAACCGTGGAGGGTGCCATCGGCGGCGTGGTGTTCTGCGCCCTGGCGGCCATGCTGTACGGATTTATTCTGAAAACCTTCATCGGTGAGATCACCGCCGTCAGTTACGGCGCCCTTGCTTTGATCGGTGCGGTGATCGCCGTGGTTTCCCAGATCGGCGATCTGATCATGTCCCATATCAAGCGCAAATATGGCATAAAGGACTACGGATTCATCCTGCCGGGACACGGCGGAATCCTGGACCGATTTGACAGCGTGCTCGGTGTCGTGCCGCTTGTCGTTATTTTAAGTGAACTTGTAAAAGGAATTCAGTTGTTTCAATGATAGAGAATATCGGATTACAGCCTTTCGTTTCCCCGCGGGAGAATCCCTTGCGGGTGGCTATCCTCGGCAGTACCGGCAGCGTGGGTACTCAGGCCATCGATGCCTTGAGTACCATGGGATGCCGCATCGTGATGCTGGCCGCCGGACGGGATGCCAAAACCGTGGCCGAGCAGGTACGGCTGCATAAACCAGAGCTCTGTACCATGGACAGCGAAGCGGCTGCCGCCGATCTTCGCCTCGCCTTGGCGGGGGAGAATGTCCGTGTTTACGGCGGTAAGGAGGCGGTATGCCGCGGCATCGCCGAGTGCGGCGCGGATCTGATCATCCATTCTATCGCCGGTCTGGCAGGACTGCCGTCCGCTATGGCGGCGGCCGAAAGCGGTGCCCGGATCGGCATGGCCAATAAAGAAGCCATCATCGTGGCCGGTGATAAGATTTACAACGCCCTGAAGCAGAGCGGGGGACAACTGATCCCCGTGGACAGCGAGCACAGCGCCATCTTCCAGTGCCTGGCAGCCTCCGGTGCCGTACAGGCTAACGGATGCAGCGGCTCTCCCATCGTCCGTCGGATTTTGCTGACCGCCTCGGGCGGCCCGTTTTTCGGCATGGATCGGGATGAACTTGAGAAAGTCACGCCCGCCCAGGCTCTGGCTCACCCCACCTGGAAGATGGGACCGAAAATCACCATCGACTGTGCCACCCTTATGAATAAGGGATTTGAAGTCATCGAAGCGGTGCGCCTGTTCGGCGTGTCCGTGGATCAGATTGACGTGCTTGTCCACCGCCAGAGTATAATTCACTCTATGGTGGAGTATATTGATAATACCGTTATTGCCCAGCTGGGCGCACCGGATATGCGTTCCTGCATTCGCTATGCTGCGTCCTATCCTACTCGCACATGGGTGGATGCACCGGGGCTGGATTTCGCCGCGCTGCAATCTCTCACCTTCCACGCCCCCGATACAAAGACATTCCCCCTGCTGGAAACAGCCCGGGATGCCATCCGCCGCGGCGGTGTCGTGCCCGCGGCCCTGGTAGCCGCCGATGAGGAGGCCGTGGAGGCCTTTTTGCAGGGAATAATCCCGCTGACCACCATGGCCGACGTGGTGATGGAAACGCTGGAGCGCACCGGGGACTACGAGCCCGCCTGCGTGGAGGATATCTACACGGCAGAGCAGACCGCCCGGGATGCGGCCCGGCAGATTCTCAAGAAATACACGCGCTGATAGCAGCGCAAAAATAGAAAGGTGGACATTCCCCATGACCTTTTTATACATCCTTCTCGCGATCTTTATTTTCGGAATTCTCATTCTGATTCACGAAGCGGGACACTACCTCTTTGCCCGGCTGTTCCGCGTGACCGTGTACGAATTCGCCATCGGTATGGGACCGAAAATTCTTTCTCATACATCCAAGAAAACAGGCATCGTCTATTCGCTCCGCCTGCTCCCCTTCGGCGGCTTTGTCAGCATGGCCGGGGAGGATGAGGAGTCCGACGATCCCAATGCATTCAATAAAAAGCCCGTGTGGCAGCGGTTTATCATTACCGCCGCCGGTGCCACCGTCAATCTGGTGGCGGGCATTCTGGTGATGGGCATCCTGGTGGCTGCAGCGAAGGCTCTCCCGTCCACCACTATCCATTCCTTTGATGAAAACAGCACCAGCGTGCAGTATCTGCAGGCGAAGGATCAGATCACGGCGGTGGACGGCACCCGCGTGTATACCTTCAATGATCTGCTCTACGAAATCATGCGCAAGGGCGTGGAGCCCATCGATATCACCGTTGTGCGAGACGGCAGTGAGATCACCGTCTCCGATGTGGTTTTCCCCACCATCACCGATAGCGGCGTTGTCTTCGGCAACGTGGATTTCATTCCCTATGCGGAGGCAAAAACGCCCTTGACCGTGCTGAAGCACGCCTGCGTCCGTTCCGTTTCCACCATCAAAATGATCTGGGAATCCCTGTTCGATCTGGTCAGCGGACGGTACGGCATGGAAGCCGTGTCCGGCCCTGTGGGCGTTACCCAGGCCATGACGGAAGCCGCCTCCACCAGCCTGTCCAGCCTGGTCTATCTGGCGGTGGTCATCAGTATGAATCTGGGCATTATGAATCTGCTGCCCCTGCCTGCGCTGGACGGCGGACGGCTCGTGTTTCTTTTGATCGAGGGCATCCGCCGCAAGCCGATCCCCGCACGGATTGAGGGATATATCCACTTCGCCGGCCTGGCTGTCCTTATGCTGGCCATGGTGCTGATCACGTTCAAGGATATTATCGGATTGATCCGATAAACGAGGTAATTATGAAAGAAAGAAGAGTCAGCCGCGCCATACGCGCAGGCGATGTGCCGATCGGCGGAGGTGCGCCGATCCCGGTGCAGTCCATGCTGAATACGCCCGCCCACGATTTCCCGGCGGCCTATGCTCTTACCGAGCGGCTGGTGCAGGCGGGGTGCGATATCGTCCGTCTGGCCGTGCCGGATACCGAATCGGCGGATGCCTTCCGCTATCTGCGGGAGCGGGGGATCACGATCCCTCTGGTAGCCGATATCCATTTTGATTATACATTGGCGCTGGCTTCCGTGAAAGCCGGCGCGTCCAAAATCCGCATCAACCCCGGCAATATCGGGGTGGAGTGGAAGGTCCGCGAGGTGGCAGAGGCCTGCCGTGCGGCCGGCATCCCCATCCGCATCGGCGTCAACGGCGGATCTCTCGCCGCCGATCTGCGGAAAGCCTACGGCCGTCCCACGCCGCAGGCACTGGTGGAATCCGCCTTTTCCCAGGCGGAAATGCTGGAGAAGTTCGGCTTTTCCGATATCGTTTTGTCCCTGAAAACCTCCTCCGTGCAGGATTCTGTGGAAGTGTACCGCCTGGCGGCACAGGGATGCTCCTATCCCTTGCATCTGGGCGTGACGGAGGCAGGGGATTCCTACACCGGCCTCATCAAAAACGCCGCCGGTATCGGCGCTCTGTTGGCGGACGGTATCGGTGATACCTTGCGCGTGTCCCTCACTGCCGACGTGGTGGAGGAAGTCCGTGCAGGCAGGGAACTGCTTCGCATCTTCGGTCTGGATACCCGGGGCGGGGTGGAGGTCATCTCCTGTCCCACCTGCGGCCGGACTAAAATCGATCTGATCGGCCTGGCCGCCCGTTTCAAGGAAGCGGCACAGACCATCGATACCAAAGGAAAGACCGTCAAAGTTGCCGTCATGGGATGCGTGGTCAACGGCCCGGGCGAAGCGCGGGATGCGGATTTCGGCATCGCCGGCGGGGACGGATTTGCCGTTCTGTTCCGCCGCGGTGAGACGGTGTGCCGTGTGGAAGAAGATCAGATTGTTGAACGCCTTCTCCAGGAAACCCATCAATTTCTTGCTGCCGCATCGGAGAATACATAATGGCTGTAGAAAAGAAAAAAAGAACACTTGGTGAATACTTCTCACGCTATATGCCCGTGTCCCGGGCACAGCGTGAGTTGTTTGCCTTGGCGGAAAATGTGCGTATCCGCGCCGCCCAGGAACTCAAGATGGTGGAGGTCAACTTCACTCTTCCCAAACTGTTCCGCAAAGCCGTTCTGTATGAAACGGAGGCGGCGCTGACGGAGTTCTACGGCCAGAATTCCATTCGCCTCTTTCCCCATTATCCCTCTGAGTTGTTTACCACATCGTATATGGATGAGGTGCTGTGCGAGGCCAAGCGCATCGGCAGTGTGGTCAACGGCTTTTTTGACCGGTATGAAATCGTGGAAAACGGCGATACCATCGAGATCCGCATTCCCTTTCTGCAGGGCGGGATCAATCTGCTGGATCTGGCCAAAACCGGCGAGATCCTGACAGGCATCATCCGCAGTGAGTTCGGCGTGGAGCGCACGGTAAAGATCGTGCAGGCCGCCGATTACGCCGATCATTATAAGGATTACGAAGCGGCCAGGGAAGCGTGGCTTCGGGAAGAAGCCGCCCAGATTCCCGCCCGCCAGGCCGCCGTAGCTGCGGCCCGTGCGGCAGAAGCCGCCGCTCCCGCCGATGGAAATGCATCGGTGGACAAGCCCAATCTCACCCGTGTAAACTCCCTCTTTGAGGGAAGTGCGGAATCCGCCGTTATTGGCGAGGGCGTCATCCGGAGCGGCCGCATGAAGTTCGACGTGTCTGCGCCCGAGGTGTTGGTGGGCGACGGCTTTGTGGTGGAAAATCCCGTGCCGATCCGCTCCCTCAAGGCTACCGATAAAAGCATTACCGTCCTCGGTACTGTGTTCGGCTCTACCACCAAGGAGATCCGGAACAGCAGCAAATTGGCGGTCAACATCGGTCTGACCGACCGGGATTCGTCGATTTTTATCAAAACGCAAATCACCGAGGATGCACAGGACGAACTGTTCGGCATCTTCAAAACCGGATCCGCCATCGCTGTCCGCGGGGACGTGAAGGTGGACAAGTTCGACGGTGAGATCTATCTGCAGTATGCCGATGTGCAGAAGGTCAAGCAGATCAAGCGGGAGGACAACGCCTCCGAGAAACGGATCGAGTTGCATCTGCATACCTGCCAGTCTGCCATGGATGCCACGGCCAAGCCGGAGGAAGTGGTGGAAACCGCCCATCGTTGGGGACACGAAGCCGTGGCGATCACGGATCACGGCAATCTGCAGGCATTCCCCACCGCCATGCTCAAAGCGGAAAAGCTGGGCATGAAGGTCATCTATGGCGTGGAGGCCTATTTTGTGGACGATACCGCCCGTGCGGTGTACGGCAAGGGCGTGTCCGATCTGCAGGAGGAAGTGGTGGTGTTCGATATCGAGACCACCGGCCTGTCTCCCCAGACCTGCAAGATCACCGAAATCGGTGCTGTCCGCGCCAAGGGCGGAAAGGTACTGGAAGTATACAATTCGCTGGTCAATCCCGGGGTGGAGATCCCGGAGGAGATTGTCCGTCTGACCGGCATCACCGACGAAATGGTGAAAAATGAACGTCCTATCGAGGAAGTTCTGCCGGAATTTCTGGCCTTCGTGGGCGATCGGATGCTGGTGGCCCACAACGCGGGATTTGATATCAGCTTCATCCGCAAAGCCGCCGAGGATCAGGGGATCCCCTTTACCAACGGCTATCTGGACACGGTGGCCATGTCCCGCTATGTGAATCCGGAACTGAATAAGCACAAACTGGACACCCTGGCTGCCTATTTCAAACTGGGCGAATTCAATCATCACCGTGCGTCGGACGACGCGGAAATGCTGGCCATGATCTATCAGAAAATGGTGGACAAGCTGGCGGATGAGGGCATCCGTACCATGGATGCCTTGAACACCGCCATGAGCAGCCGCTCCGATCCCTTGAAGCTGAAAACATACCACCAGATCATTCTGGTGAAGAACTCTGTCGGACTGAAGAATCTGTACCGTCTGGTATCCGATTCCTTCCTCAAATACTACCGACGCAATCCCCGCATCCCCAAAACCCGCCTGATGGAGCTGAGAGAGGGACTCATCATCGGCTCCGCCTGCGAGGCGGGAGAGCTGTTCACTGCGGTCCTGGAGGGCAAACCCCAGAATGAGTTGGAGGAGATCGCCTCCTTCTACGATTACCTGGAGGTACAGCCTATTTCCAACAACCGCTTCCTGGTGGAGCAGGGAAAGGTGACGGACGACGCCGCGCTGCAGGATCTGAACCGCAAAATCATCGAGCTGGGCAAAAAGTTGGGCAAGCCGGTGGTGGCTACCTGCGATGCTCACTATCTGGATCCGGAGGACGAGATTTTCCGACGCATCATCCTCTCCGGTATGAAGTTCTCCGACGCGGATAAGATCACGGAGTTGTATTTCCGCACCACGGAGGAAATGCTTGCTGAGTTTGATTATCTGGATCCCGAAACCGCCCGGGAAATCGTCATCGAGAATCCTAAAAAGATTTCCGATATGATCGAGAAGGTCCGCCCCATCCCCGAGGGAAACTACCCGCCCCACATCGACGGCGCGGAGGAAGAGTTGACGAGTAAGTGCTGGGAACTGGCGAAATCCCTCTACGGCGATCCCCTGCCGGAGCAGGTCTCTGCCCGGCTGTCCCGTGAGTTGGATTCCATCATCAAAAACGGATTCGCCATCATGTACATCATTGCCCGCAAGCTGGTGGAAAACAGCGAATCCAAGGGCTATCAGGTGGGCTCCCGCGGCTCTGTGGGATCTTCCTTCGCCGCCACCATGGCGGGAATCACCCGAGTCAATCCCCTGCCGCCCCACTACCGCTGTCCCCATTGCCGCCATACGGAATTCGTGGAGGACGGCTCCGTAGGCTCCGGATTCGATCTGCCGCCGAAGGATTGCCCCGCGTGCGGCACGGATATGGTCCGGGACGGCCACGATATCCCCTTTGAGACCTTCCTCGGCTTCTACGGCGATAAAACGCCGGATATCGATCTGAACTTCTCCGGCGACGTGCAGGCGGATGCCCATAAGTTCACGGAAGTGCTGTTCGGTGCGGGAAAGGCCTTCAAGGCCGGCACCATCGGTACCCTGGCGGATAAGACCGCCTTCGGCTATACGGCTCACTTCCTGGAGGATAAGGGCATCTCCGTCAATCGGGCGGAGATGGAACGTTTGATCAACGGATGCCTTGGCACCAAGCGTACCACGGGTCAGCACCCCGGCGGCATCATCGTCGTGCCCCAGGAGTACGATATCTACGACTTTACCCCCATCCAGCATCCCGCGGACAAGGCAGATTCTGATATCATTACCACTCATTTCGCCTTTACATATCTACATGATACCATCCTCAAGCTGGATATCCTCGGACACGATATTCCCACCAAGTACAAGCGGATGGAGGAGTTCTCCGGCATCAATATCCTGGATGTGCCCCTGACGGATCCCATCACCTATCAGGGATTCACTTCCACGGAGCCTATCGGCGTGTCCCCGGAGCAGATCGATTCCAAGACATCCACCCTCGGCTTGCCCGAGATGGGCACCAAGCTGAGCCGCGATATTCTCATGGAGGCACAGCCCAAGAATTTCGCGGATCTTTTGCAGATTGAGGGGCTGACCCACGGAACGGGAATGTGGGTGGGCAATGCCCAGGATCTGATCCGGGACGGCGTTTGCACCGTCTCCCAGGTAATCGGGTGCCGTGACGACATCATGCTGACGCTGATCCAGAAATACGGTGTCGAAAAAGGCAAAGCCTTCAAAATCATGGAGTTCGTCCGCAAAAACAAAAAGGGATCCAAGATCCCCGAGGATATGATGTCCACCATGGTAGAGCAGGGCGTGCCCCAGTGGTATATCGATTCGCTTCAGAAGATCCGCTACATGTTCCCCAAGGCCCACGCGGCGGCCTACGCCATCGATGCCTTGCGGCTCATGTGGTATAAGGTCTACTATCCCGTGGAGTTCTACGCCGGCTATTTCTCTGCCGCACCCGGCGGATTCGATTCCGAGATCGTCATGCGCGGCAAGAAATACGTGTACGATACCATGATGGATCTGAAAAAGCGGAAGAACGAACTGCTCCAGAAGGATGTGGAAATCTACAACGCCCTGATGCTGGTCAATGAGTATTATCAGCGGGGATTCTCCTTCCTTCCCGTGGATCTGCAGAAATCCCACGCCCGCAAATTTGTGCCGGAAAACGGAAAGATCCGCTTGCCCTTCGGCTCCCTGCCGGGCTTGGGCGAGACCGCGGCGGATAACATCATGCGCTGCCGCGACGAGAAGGAGATCTACTCCATTGAGGCGCTGAAACGGGAGGCGGGTATATCCAAGACGGTCGTGGAAATTCTGGAGCGCAATGGCGTCCTGAAAGGCCTCACCGCCACCAATCAGCTAACCTTGTTCTGAACTTCCCATTGCCTTTGGTGTTCTCACTGCCGGGAACAAAAGCAAAGCCTCCCTTGTGTAAAGGGAGGTGCCCCGAAGGGGCGGAGGGATTGTCAAAATCGAGTATATACAACCCCTCAGTCAGCCTTTTGGCTGACATCTCCCCTTGCACAGGGGAGCCTTTTGTGTACCGTGGTCTACCGGGAACACGAATTGGGACATTCTAAAAGAAAACGCTTGGAGGTTTCTCCAAGCGTTTTTGCGTTATCGTGCCAGTTTGGTCAGCAGATCCGTCATCAAAGCGTCCCGTCGGATCCAGTTCACATAGCGGATCAGATGCCGCGTGTGATCAAATGCGTAATGGTGATCGTATTCCGGGATCGGCGCCGGTATCATGTAGGATGTCATAAACCGATCTCCTTCGTTGAGCAGCCACGCCACCGCGGTTACGTCCCAGATGGGACGGGTCCACGCCGTTCCTTTGGCGTAGGATTCCGCTTCACGGATGGTGTTCTTCGCCAGATAATCCGCAAGCGGATTCTTACCGGCCAGCCAGTATTCCAACTCCGGTCCGCTGACGGTGAAGGCCTGTACCACCTCCGCGCAGGGAAGGATCACCAGCGGCACGCCGCATCCGAAGAGCACCCGGGCACCGGCCACATCCTGCCGCAGATTGAATTCCCGATTGTTAGCGCAGTGGATGGATTGGCCGCCCAGCCAGACCACGGTGATCCGCTCCTTCAGCGTGGGATCCAGCAGCAGAGCGGATGCCACGTTGGTGATGGCACCCAGTGCCACTACGTACAGGGGATTCTCCGCCGAGTACTCCGCGGACAACTGGATCAGCGCACGGGCGGCGGGGGAGTCCACCGGCTCATCTTCCTTAACCATAAAGCGGGTGGAGCCGCGATAGGTGCGATCCTTCATCTCACCGCATCCGGCCAGATCCAGAATCTTCAGAATCTCATTGTAGCTGGATTCCATGCCTTCCTCAGCCGACGCCACCTTCTTGTTTAAAAAGGGCGCGGCGTAGATCTCACGCAGATGGCATTTGTCCGAGGAACGCAGTGTATAAGCGATGGCAAATTGATCATCGATTTCATTGAACGCATCGGTGTCCAGAACCATGTCCACCTTGCCCCGGGGAATTTCCATGTTTTTCAGTCGTTGTGCTTCCGTCATAATCCGTACACCTCCGTATCTGCTGTCATTGTACAGGATTGCAACGGTTTTGTCAAGGGATTTTTAAACCAATCTTAATAATACGGCTTGTCATATTACCGATTCCATTTGCATAAAGATGTACAAACCTAAGAAACAGATGCGGAGGAAACAGTATGACAGGTTCGGAAATCTACCGGGATATAGCAACGCGCACAGGCGGCGATATTTATATCGGCGTGGTGGGCCCCGTGCGTACCGGCAAATCCACATTCATTAAGAAGTTCATGGAAACGGTGGTCATTCCCAATATTTCAGGTGAGCACGATAAAAAGCGTGCCCGGGACGAATTGCCCCAAAGCGCGGGCGGGCGGACCGTGATGACCACCGAGCCAAAATTCATCCCCGACGAGGCAGTGCAGATCAGTGTGGGGGATTGCGGACGGGTAAACGTGCGCATGATTGATTGCGTGGGGTATCTGGTGCCCGATGCCATCGGAAATACGGAAAACGGCACCCCGCGCATGGTCCATACGCCCTGGTCTGAGGAGGCCGTTCCCTTTGATGAGGCGGCGGAAACGGGCACCCGCAAGGTAATTCTGGAACACTCCACCATCGGGATGCTGGTCACCACGGACGGCAGCTTTGGGGATATCCCCAGAGACAGTTATCTGGAGGCGGAGGAGCGGGTGGCCCGGGAAATGCAGGCCATCGGCAAGCCCTTCGCCGTGATCCTCAATTCCGCCGAGCCGGACTCCGCCCGGGCGGAAGCATTGGCCATGGATCTGGAGAAAAAATACGGTGCGCCCGTGGCTCTCGTGAACTGTCTGGAATTGAACGGGGAGGATATCTCGCACATTCTGCACATGCTCCTGATGGAATTCCCCATCCGGGAGATTGCCTTGCGTATGCCCGGATGGACCTCCGCCTTGGGGGCGGATCATTGGCTATGCGCTGCCATCGAGGATGCGGCGCTGAAAACCGCTCGCACCGTGACCAAAGTGGGGCAGGTGCCCGGGATGTATACCGACGCACTGGCGGAGGCTCTCACAGAGTCAGTGAAGGGAAGCGGCGGGACGGAATACACCGTGTCCGCCGAGGCAGAACAGATCGATCTGGGCAGCGGCAAGGCGCAGGTGCGGCTGGCACTGCCGGATTCCCTGTACTATTCCATCATCGGCGAGTTGACGGGGCTGGATATCCACGGGGAGAGGGAATTGCTCTGCGTGCTCCGTTCTCTTACCGACGCAAAGCGGGAATACGATAAATATGCCGAGGCCATAAGAGAATTGGATGCCAACGGATACGGCATCGTCATGCCGGATGTGGATTCCCTCCGATTGGAGGAGCCGGAGATCGTCAAGCAGGCGGGCGGATACGGGGTTCGTCTGCGGGCGTCCGCACCGTCGGTCCATATGATCCGGGCGTCCATTGAGACGGAGATCAATCCCATTGTGGGGACGGAACAGCAGTCCGAGGAGCTGGTGCGCAATCTTTTGCGGGATTTTGAGGAGGATCCCAAACAGATCTGGGAATCCAATCTGTTCGGCCGTTCGCTGTACGAGTTGGTCAACGACGGACTCCACGCCAAGCTGGCCCATATGCCGGACGATGCCCGACAGAAGCTGGGTGAAACTTTATCCAGAGTCATCAACGAGGGAAGCGGCGGACTGATCTGTATCATTCTCTGAAACACAAATCAAAGCGGCACATCGCAGGATGTGCCGCTTTTTTGCGTCCGTTAAATAATTCGCGGTTTCGTGAAAATCCCCATAAAAACGCCGTGCATCCAAACGAATCGCAATAAAAATTACTGCAAAACTGCCAAAAACAACGGTGCCGAAAAAAATATTTCTTTCAATGCGGCATTTTAACGAAATATTTGGGGACATTTTTGGAAGTATTTACTTTTATTGAATGGGGTTGTATAATTATACGCATGGGGGTGTTAAACATGGATGAAATCGATTATCAAATTTTATGCTGTCTGAAAGAAAACTCACGGGAAAATGCCACCAATATCGGAACGAAGATCAATCTGTCTACCTCTGCCGTTATTGAGCGAATCAAAAAACTGGAGAACTCCGGGGTGATACAGCAGTACACCACCCTGATCAACCAGAACGCTCTGGGCAGAGACCTGACCGCATTTATCAGCGTCCGCCTGGAGCATCCCAAGCACTACGAGAATTTTGTCCGGCGGATCAACGAAAACACCTCGGTAGCGGAATGTTACTACATTGCCGGCGACTTTGACTTTATTCTGAAAGTGGTTACCGGCAGCGGAAAAACGCTGGAGGGCATACTGAACGGCGTCAAATCCATCAGCGGTGTGTCGCTGACGCGAACGTCCGTGGTGCTGTCCACCAACAAGCGGGATGTGTGTCTGCTTCCCGATAAGGAAAAAGATATATCTTGATTTTTCATCACACCGCCGTGTAAGGTGTGCAGGTACTGATTATGGAATTACTACGCGCGATCAACACAGCTATCAACGATATTGTCTGGGGACCGGTCATGCTCACGCTTCTGATCGGAACCGGATTGTTTTTGTCCGTCAAAACCGGTTTTCTGCAGTTCCGGCGTTTTGGCTATATGCTGAAAAACACCATCTGCGGTGTCTTTTCCAAAAACCAACATCAAAAAGACGCCGCCGGTGTCAGCCCGTTTCAGGCAGTAGCTACCGCTATGGCAGGAACCATCGGAACCGGCAGTATCGCCGGCCTATCCACGGCGATTGTCGCCGGTGGCCCCGGTGCGGTTTTCTGGATGTGGATCAGCGCGCTATTGGGCATGGTCACAAAATACGCCGAGATCGTTCTTTCCCTGAAATATCGGGAGAAGAATGATAAGGGTGAGTGGGTGGGCGGCCCCATGTACTACATCAAGAACGGCCTGGGGCTGAAATGGCTGGCGGCTCTGTTCGCTGTCTTTGCCATGATTGCCTGTCTGGGTACCGGCAACGCCACCCAGTCCAATTCCATTGCTGTGGCGATCGAGAGCACATTCCACGTAGCCCCCTGGATCACCGGCGTGGTGCTGGTAATTATTGCTGCCGCTGTGATTCTGGGCGGTATGCGCCGCATTGCCTCCGTCAATGAGAAACTGGTGCCCTTTATGGCGGTGTTCTTTGTGGGCTGCTCCGTTGTGGCTATGATTCTGAATATCGAGAAGGTGCCTGCGGCATTCGCCCTCATTTTCCGCGAAGCATTCAATTTCCGGGCGGCGGCCGGCGGTGCGGCCGGTTACGGCATCATGGCCGCCATGCACTACGGATTTGCCCGGGGCGTGTTCTCCAACGAAGCCGGTTTGGGCAGTGCCCCCATGGCCCACGCGGCATCCAGTGCCAAGAACCCGGTGCAGCAGGGCCTTTGGGGTATGTTTGAGGTGTTCTTCACCACCATTGTTATCTGTACTCTGTCCGCGCTCATTATCCTGACCGGCGGTCTTTGGGACACTGGTGCACTGGATGGAGCGGCTCTCAGCATCGCTTCCTTTGACTCCATACTTCCCGGCATCGGCCGTGTCATCGTAACGCTGTCCACCATATTCTTTGCTCTGTCCACTCTTTTGGGATGGGCCTACTATGGGGAAGTCAGCGTGTCCTATCTGTTCAAAAATTCCAAGTGGGCCGTCCTCATTTATCGCATCGTGTATGTGGCCGTTTCCTTTGTGGGCGCTGTGGGCAGTCTGGATCTGATCTGGAGCATCGCCGAAACCATGAACGGCCTGATGGCGATCCCCAACCTGATCGGTGTGGTGGGACTGTGCGGCGTGGTGACGAAATTGACAAAGGAACATTTCGCCGCAAAAAAGGCCGATCCGCTTCCCGCCGAAAAGTGATGTGTACACCGGTTCCGCCCGAAAAAAGGGCAGGGTGCCGTGGTGAATTATGGGATTTGTGCCGTTATTTACTTGACATATTTGGTTATATATTTTATAATTAACTTTAGCCAAGTAACAGAATGGCTCCTATTACATAAGCTTTGGAGGCGCAATAATGGAATATTTTGTTGGTCTTGATATCGGAACTTCTTCGGTGAAGGGCGTTCTGATGTCCCGTGACGGAAAAGTAGAAAACGTAAAAACCAAGAAACATGCCTATTACTGGGAAAACAACCTGAAACTTCTGAATGCGGAAGATTTCTGTGACAATTGTTTTTCCGTTATCAAAGAACTCTCCGACTCCCTGCAGGGTGAGGACAAGATCGCCGGTGTATGTGTATCCGGCGCGGGCGGAAATCTGATGCTCGTCAAGGACGGCAAGAGCTGCTCTCCCGTGTACGGCTGGCAGACTTCTTACGATCCCGCCATCACCGAAAAGGTGCTTGCTCCCCTGAGTAAGGAGGCCGTATACAATACCGTTGGCTGGCCCAAGCTGGATTCCTTCCCTCTGTCTGCCCTGGGCTATCTGAAAGCAACGGATCCGCAGGCTCTGGACAATGCGGACATGGTCTGCATGCACATCGAGTATCTGAATTACAAGCTGACCGGTGCGTGGGGCATTACCCGCTCCCAGGGTACCACCTTCTACCTGATCGATCAGGCCGCAGGCAAATACAGCAAAGAGCATCTGGACGTTCTCGGCCTCACCGAGGACAAACTCCCGCCTATCGTGGACGCCTGCTCCATTCTGGGTACGGTGACCGCGGAAGCGGCAGAGAAGACCGGTCTTGACGTGGGCACCCCCGTTATCCCCGGTACCTTCGACCATCCCAGCGCCGCCAGAGGTGCCGGTGTGTTTGACGAAAGCAATGTCATGGTTTCCTGCGGTACATCCTGGGTTGTATTCATCCCCTATGCTACCCGCGACATTCCCCATTCCAAGGGCATCCTTGTGGATCCCTTCATGGCTCCCAAGGGAAACTGGTGCGGCATGAAGTCCATGACTTCCGTGGCAGAAACCATTGATAAGTATACCACCCTCTTCCTGGGCGATATTTCCGTGAAGGAATTCGACCGTCTGGCCGCCGAGGCCACCCTGGGCTGCAACGGCCTGGTAATTGAGGATGAGAATACGGATGTCAGCGGCTATAGCCGTCCCGACATCGCCCGCGCCATCATGGAGAACATCGCCAGAAGACTGAAAGACTTCCTGGAAGAGCTGGAAATCAAGGCAGATGTGGTCAAGCTGGTGGGCGGTATCACCAACTCCAAGCCCTGGTGTGAGGTCGTTGGCCAGATCACCGGCAAGGAAGTCCGCGTAATCAACGGCGAGCACGCCGGTGCCATCGGCTCCGCTATCATGGCGGGCGTGGGCGTCGGTGCCTATGCGGGCGAAAAAGAAGCCTTTGAATCTCTGGGCTTCTGAAATGGATAATATCTTTCGTGAGCGGTTCAGTCATTGAACCGCTCTATGAAAGAGAATCACAGAGGATCTGTGGCATAAGAAAGGATTCCGGTAGTATGAAAGTTGGATTATTGCCTCTGTACATTTCGCAGTATGATAAGACCAGTCCCCACCTGCGTGAGCGAATGGGCGTTTTCTATGAGAAGATCGCCGTTATGCTGGAAGAGCGCGGTGTGAAGGTGGTCCGCAGTCCCATTTGTACCGAGGAAGAGCAGTTCGAAAAAGAAGTGGCAGCCTATGAGGCAAACAATTGCGATGCCATTGTAACCTTGCATCTGGCCTATTCCCCCGGACTGTACTCCGAGCAGGCGCTGAAGAATACCAAATTGCCCGTCATCGTTTGCGATACTACCGAGACGTTCGACTTCTCCGACGAACAGCTCTCCAGCGAAGTAATGTACTGCCACGGTATCCACGGCGTCATGGATATGTGCAATCTTCTGAAGAAGAACGGCAAGCCCTACGCTATTGCCGCCGGCCATTTCGAGAAGAGCGATGTGATCGATCGGGTGGTAGGCTTTGTGAAAGCCGCCGTCGCCGCCAGATCCCTGCGAGGATCCCGTGTGGGTGCCGTGGGCGGATTCTTCCCCGGCATGGGCGACTTCCGCGTCAGCGAAGAGGATATGCTGAAGAAGTTCGACGTTACCGTTGTTCATCCCGAGAAGGGCGAGTTTACCGCTCTGGCCGCCTCCGTCACCGCGGAGGAGATCGCGGCGGAAAAGGCAAGAAACGATGCCGAGCTGACCTTCCTTGAGGAAGTGGACGAGGCGGTGTATACCAATTCCGTTACCGCCGATCTCACTTTGAAGAAGTGGATTCAGAATAAGGGCCTGCAGGCGTTCACCATCAACTTCCGTGATATTGAAGAGCTGCCCACCATGCCGTTCAACGGCATCTGCCGCTCCATGTCCGAGGGTGTGGGCTATGCCGGCGAGGGTGATACCCTTACCGCTTTGTTCACCGGTGCTCTTCTGCAGAGCTATGCCGAGACATCCTTCATCGAGATTTTCTGCCCCGACTGGGAACACAATACGCTGTTCATCAGCCACTTCTGCGAGATGAACTACGCCGTGGCGGATAAGAAGCCTACGGCCTATACGAAGAAGTTCACCTTCAGCGACCGTCCCGATCCCATTGCGGCCTCCGCCGCTTATAAACCGGGGAATGCGGTGTTCCTCAATGTGTACGAGGACGAAAACGGCTTCAACGCCTTCATCGCTCCCGTGAAAGTGGTGCAGGAAAAGACGGCCCACTTCCGCAAATCCATCCGCGGATGGCTGGATTTCTCCCGTCCCATCTCCGAGGTGCTGGAGAAGATCAGCCGCTGCGGCGCTACGCACCACAGCATCATGGTGTATGATGCCAGACCCGAGGAGATCGAGTTCTTCGCAAAATCCCTGGGCCTGAAAACCTATATGCTCTGATACATACAATAAGGGCTGTCGCTTTTGTGCGGCAGCCCTGTTTCTTTACAGATGGGTATAGGCGTGCTTCTCCAGAAAATTGAGGAAGTGCTTCATGTTGCCGTAGTTCTCGTGATGCTTGTAGTACACATACACCACGTACCGCTCCTCAAAATCCGCCACATCCAGAGGACGGATGCGGGGGAAGGTATGGGAACTCATGCTCTCGCGGCCGATGCCGATGCCGATGCCGGATTCAATCAGCTTCTCGTAACATTCGATATCGTTGATCTGCGCCACCACGTTGGGCACAAATCCCGCCTGCTTGCAGGACGCCATCAGAATTTTGTGCATGTTACTGCTCTCACTCAAGGATACAAACGGCTGGTTGTACAATTGCTTCAGACTCAGTTTCCGCCCCAGCAGAGGACTGTTTTCCGCTACCCGCAGCCGCAGGCGCATGTTGAACAGCTCAAATCCCTCGTACCCCGGATAGGTATCCGTTTTTTCATCGATGATGATGTCGTAATCCTCCAGCGCCGTCTCCCCGAAATCGAACACCGTCTTGAAGGCGGTGTGGGGATGCTTCCGGTTGAACTCGATGATGTAATCGGTGATGTGGTTTCGCATGGCGCGCACCAGCATTTTGATCTCCCGATTGTCCGTATCCGGCGTGCTCAGCGCATCCACCACGCTGTCCAATTCGTTGAAAATGGAGGAAAGGGACTGCTGCAGCCGCTTTCCGTTTTGGTTCAGCGTGATCCGGTTGCAGGATCGGTCAAACAGTTTGCATCCCAATTCCTTTTCCAACCGTCGGACCGACGCGGAGACGGAGGAGATGGGGACCATATATTTCTCGGCGGCTTTGGTGAAATTTTCGTTTCGTGCGCTTTCGTAAAAATAGCGGAGCTGAAGCAGTTCCATATGTACCTCGCTGTGTGAAAGGATCGTATGTATTTACATTTTACTACATTTTTCAAGATATAGCAACCACATCGCAGAAAATTCTTTACAGTTCAGTAAATGACGAGTATAATATGGGATGAAATTCAACCAATGTAAGGAGTTTTTTTCGTATGAGCAAGGCAGATATTCTGTTTCTGAACAATAAAGCAATGGATGAGCTGGGTGCCGCTTCCATGGAAGAGGTTATCCACGACGTGGAGCGTGTGTACGTCCTGACCCAGGCCGGCGATGTGATCGCCCCCGGTAAGTGCGTAATGCGCTGGGGTAAGACCGTTGAGGACGAGAACGTTCTCGGCCGTATCAATGCTATGCCCGGTTACATAGGCGGCGAGTATGACATGGCCGGTATCAAGTGGATCGGCAGCGGTCCCATGAACTACAAGAAGGGCCTGCCCCGCGCCAGCGTAACCATCATCCTGAACGATCCCGATACGAAGATCCCGCTGTGCGTGGCAGACGGTACCAAGGTCAGCACCATGCGCACCGGCGCCTCCGGCGGTGTGGCCATCAAGCATCTGGCCAAGAAGGATGCTTCCGTTATGACCATCTGCGGTGCAGGCGCACAGGCTCCCACTCAGTTTGAGGCGGCATACATCGCCCGTCCGTCTCTCAACACCCTGTATATCTACGACATCCGTATGGAAAACGCACAGCGTTTTGCCGATTTTATTACGGCACAGTATCCCGGCGTGAAGGCCATCCCCACCTCCGATGTAGAAGCGGCTGTTCGCGAAAGCGATATCATCGACTGCGTAACGCTGGCCAGCGAGCCCTTTATCAAGGGTGAGTGGCTGAAGCCCGGCGCTTTGGTTATGAACATGGCGGACTACGAAGTGGACAACGAGTGCGTAAAGCGCTCCAGCAAGGTAGTCGTTGACTACTGGGAAAATGTTAAGCACCGTATGATCAGCACCGTTGCCCTCATGTGGAAAGACGGTCTGTTCAAGGATGAGGAACTCCATGCAGAGCTGGGCCAGATCGTAAACGGAAGCAAGCCCGGCCGTGAGAACGACGAGGAGATTATTTACTTCAACGCTGTTGGCGCCGGCATTATGGATATCGCCGTTACCGCCCGCTGCTACAAGAATGCCAAAGCAGCCGGCAAGGGCATCTGCCTGCCTTTCTGGGAGGAATAATTTTTCCCGCCCGCACCCATCCACCGCAGGGGCGGATGTGCATTTTGTTGTGAAGTCTATCTACCTCCAATGACAGACTTTCATTCAGAAAAAGGATAGGTTTACCCGGCATCCTGTCATTTTTGTTCTGTGCAGTGTACGTGTGAATTGACATAAGGATCATGGCGTGATACAATACGAAAATGAGAGGGTGGGGTAAACCTATAATTCTGTTTGATGGCTCAGCGGAGATCACCGGCCGAATCATCAGCCACCCTTTCACGGGATAATAAACAATGGAGTGATACTGCATGAAAAAATCAAATAGAATCGTAAGTTTTCTGATGATGAACCTGGGGTGCGTTCTGCTGGCTGCAGGCGTATACTTTTTCAAGATTCCCAACGGTTTTACCACCGGCGGTGTCAGCGGTATGGGTACAATTCTCGGTAAGATTACGCCCATTTCCCCTGCCGCGTGGATCTGGATTCTGAATATCGGACTGCTGGTTCTGGGATTTCTGTTCCTCGGACGGCAAACCGGTATCAAAACCGTGTACTGCAGTATGCTGTACTCTGCGCTCACCTACGTGTGGGAGAAGGTCGTGCCCGTCAAAGAGCCGCTGACCGATCAGCCCTTTCTGGAGTTGGCTTACGCCATGCTTCTCACGTCTATCGGTGCCGCCATCATTTTTAATTGCGAGGCGTCCTCGGGCGGGACGGATATCGCGGCTTTGATTCTGAAGAAGTTCATGAAAATGGACGTGGGTAAGGCGCTGTTGATAGTGGATTTCATTGTGGCCGCCAGTGCATTTGTGGTGTTTGATATCGAAACCGGTTTGTATTCTCTCATGGGCCTGTTCGCCAAGGCGTTCATCGTGGACGGCGTTATCGAGAGCTTCAATACCTGCAAGTATTTCATCGTGATCACCTCCAAGCGGGAGGAGATCTCGTCCTACATCATGGAAAATCTGCACCATGGCGTTACCGTCAATTCCGTGGTGGGTGAATTCACCAAGGAAGAAAAAACCATGATTCACACCGTGTGCAAGCGTATGGAGGCCATCAAGCTCCGCAACCGTGTGCGTCAGATCGACCCCAATTCGTTCATCATTATTACCACCAGCAGTGAAATCATCGGACGCGGCTTCCGCGGCGTGTAAGCGGATGCTCCGATGGACAGTATACAGGAAAAATTGAGTTGGAGTTACTTATGAAAGATATTATTGCGGCCGTCGAAAAACATTCCCGGATGATTCTGGATGCGGAGAGATATATCTGGAACCATCCCGAAACCGGCTACAAAGAGGTGGAAACCTCCGCCTATATGGAAGAAAATTTCCGCAAGCTGGGCTATGATCTGGTCATGGCGGAGAACATCACTGGCTTTTATACCACGCTGGATACGGGCAGACCCGGTCCCTGCGTGCTGGTGCTGGCGGAGATGGATTCCATCATCTGTCCCGAGCATGAGAATGCCAATCCCGAAACGGGCGCGGTCCACTCCTGCGGACACAATGCTCAGTGTGCTGCATTGCTTGGCGTAGCCGCGGCACTGAAGGAGCCGGACATTGCCGATAAGCTCTGCGGTAAGGTTAAACTGTGCGCCGTTCCCGCAGAAGAACTGCTTGAGATTGAATTCCGCACCAATTTGAAAAAAGAAGGCAAAATCCGGTATTTCGGCGGCAAGAGCGAATTCTTGTCCCGCGGCTATTTTGACGATGTGGATATGGCGTTTATGGTGCATCTGGGACCCACTTTCAACGTAAAGCAGGGCTGTGTCGGATGTATGGCCAAACGCGTTACCTATAAAGGCGTGGCCGCTCATGCAGGCGGATCTCCCTGGAACGGCCGGAACGCCTTGTATGCCGCCACCTGCGGTCTCAACGCCATCAATGCCATCCGTGAAACCTTCAAGGAGAGCGATATCATCCGCGTCCATCCCATCATCACCAACGGCGGTGCCATGGTTAACGCTATCCCCGAGATTACGGTGCTGGAAAGCTATGTGCGCGGTGAGAATTTTGATGCCATTTGCGCCGCTAACCGCAAGGTCAATCAGGCCCTGTGCGGTGCCGCTCTTTCCATCGGAACCAACGTGGAGATCGTGGACAATCCCGGCTATGCCCCCCTGTTCAACGATCGGAATTTGATGAACCTGACGGCGGAAGCCGCGGCCCTCGCCATTCCCGAGTATACATTTGAGATTCTGGAAATCTTCGGATCGGGCAGCACCGACATGGGCGACTTGAGCTGTGTCATGCCCGTTGTTCATCCCTATGCCGCCGGTGCCCAGGGCAAATCACACGGCAGCGATTATTACGTAAAAGACCCCGTGGCCGCCTGCGTGGGCAACGCCAAGATGCAGATGGGTATGCTGTATCTTCTGCTGACAGATGGCGCAAAGCGTGCGCAGCAGATCATTGACGCCTTTGTTCCCCGCTTCGGGAAAGACGAGTATCTGGCCTTCATGGACAGTTTGTGTTCTTCCGGGGACCGGATTGAATACGATGAGTCCGGCATTGCCAAAGTAAATATCCGATAACAGAGGAGGATCTCATGAGTTATCTGAACGTAGAGGCGTACGACCGGTACGTCTATGAAAACGAACTGAAAAACTTTTTGCCCACCAATTTCATCGACTTCCACGTTCACGCGTTCCGCTCCGATTATGAGCGCTACGGCGTGGTGTCCAAGAACAAGGTCTCCTGGGTCAGCATGATTGCCAGCGAGATGACGGTAGAGCAGCTCAACGATACCCTGGCCCAGTTGTTCCCCGAAAATCACGTCACGCCCCTGATCTTCGGCTGTACCGGCCGCAATCTGCAGCAGACCAACGATTACATCTATAAAGTGGGCAAGGAGTTCAACTATCCTACTTTGTACCGCACCGATTACCTGACCAGCGGTGAGGAGATGGAGGCGGAGATCCTGAAAGGCGGCTATCTGGGTATCAAGCCCTATCTGACCAACCGCCCTGCCTACATTCCCGCCGCCGAGACGAGAATCTTTGACTTCGTCACCCACGAGCAGCTGCGGGTGCTGGATAAGCACGGCTGGATTCTCATGCTCCATATCCCCCGCAACGGCCGTCTCAAGGATCCCGTGAATCTGGTCCAGCTGATGGAGATCGAGCAGAAGTATCCCAATATCAAGCTGATTATCGCTCATATCGGCCGGGCATACGCCAAGGAGGATATCGGTAACGCCTTCGATCTGATCGGCAAAGGGGAGAATACCTACTTCGACTTCACCGCCAATCTGTGCGACGATGCCATCAAGGCCTGTATCGAGGCCGTCGGCACGAAGAAGCTGATCTACGGTACCGACCTGCCGTACGCCCTGATGCGTATGTACCGCATCGTGGAAAACGGAGAGTACATCAATATCGTCCGCCGCGGCGAATACGGTGATATCACCAACGTGCCGCATATGCGCGAGACCGACGAGAAGGATGTCACCCTCATGATCTACGAGCAGATCAAGGCGCTGAAGCGCTGCGCCATCGATATGAAACTGACGGATACGCAGATCGAGGACATTATGAACAACAATGCCCAGCGATTGATCGACGCGGTCCGCGGCTGACAGAAAAACATTGCCCTGCGCGGTATGCGCAGGGCTTTTCATTTTCTGCATATCCTTTGTTTACAATATGGCCGTAGACATGGGGGGGGATCTGTGGTAAGATGAATACAGTATGTGTAAAACACCGCCTGCAGGGCTAGTATAAAGCCCCGGGATTCTCATCACTATATACACATCCATAGCGGTTGGTTCTCCGTAAATTTTGTGGATAGGAGTGGCGACATGAAGAAATTATTGAAACTGCTGTTCAGCCGGGCCGTGATCGTTTCTGTTCTGATTCTGTTTCAGTTGGCCCTTTTGTTTTTTGCCGCGATCCGTTTTACCGAGTACTTTGTATTTTACTATCTGGTGTCCATGCTGTTTGCCGTGACGCTCACTTTACGGATTGTCAACCGCAAGGACGGGGCAGAGTATAAGATCGCCTGGCTGGTTACGGTGCTCCTCATTCCCGTGTTCGGCGGACTTTTGTATCTGATATTCAGCGGTAACCGACTGTCCGAGCATAAGAAAAGAAAAATGGCCCGTATCAACGAGGCCATGGAGCAGACCTTCCCCGGGGACGAACACTCAGTGGATCCCCTGATTGCCGAGTCCCCCTCCGCGGGCTTTCAAAGCCGCTATATCCATACAACCGCCAAATGTCCTCTGTTCCAAAACACGGTGGTGGAGTATTTTCCCCTGGGAGACGATATGTTCCCCGCGCTTCTGGCAGAGCTGGAGCGGGCTGAGAAGTATATCTTCCTGGAGTACTTCATCATCGATGAGGGGCGGATGTGGAACTCCATTTTGGAAATCCTGAAGCGAAAAGCCGCCGCAGGCGTGGATGTGCGGATGATCTATGACGATATGGGATGCATCATGCTCCTGCCCCGGAAGTACGACGAGCAGCTGCGTAATTGGGGTATCCGCTGTCACGCCTTCAACCGGTTTATCCCCGTGCTGTCGGCACGCCTGAACAACCGGGATCACCGCAAGATCGGTATCATCGACGGCAAGGTGGCCTTCACCGGCGGTATCAACCTGGCGGATGAATACATCAACGAAAAAAACCGCTTCGGCCATTGGAAGGACAATGCGGTTGTGCTTCGCGGCGATGCCGCCTGGAGTATGACGGTCATGTTCCTCACCATGTGGGATTACCTGGATCAGGCCGGTGCGGCGGCCCAGTCTTACGAGCATTACCGCCCGGCGGAATACGGACAGCCCGTACCCGCCGCCCGGGGCTGGGTACAGCCATATACAGATAATCCGCTGGATAACGAGCCGGTGGGCCAGACTATCTATCTGAATATGATCAACCGGGCGGAGCGGTATGTGTATATCATGACGCCCTATTTGATTATCGACGGCCAGCTGGAGTCTGCCCTGTGCAACGCGGCGCGGTGCGGCGTGGATGTGCGTATCATCACCCCCGGTGTAGGGGACAAGTTCATCGTATACGAAACATCCAAATCCTACTACGAGAATCTGATCCGCCACGGCGTGAAAATCTATGAGTATTCTCCCGGATTCCTTCACGCGAAAACCTTCCTCTGCGACGACCGATACGCCACCGTGGGCACGGTCAATCTGGATTTCCGCAGTCTGTATCTCCATTTCGAATGCGGCGTGTGGATGTACCGCTCGTCGGTTATCGAGCCTATCAAACGGGATTTTGAGGAAACCTTCGCCAAGTGTCGGGAAGTCCGGTTGGAGGATTGCAAAAAGAGTCTGATACGGGAATTGTTCCGCGCGATCATGGCGTTGATTGCCCCGATGATTTAAACCTGATCGGGGAATCCGTGCTGGCGCAGTACCTCGTATACCCCCACCGCGGCGGCGTTGGAAAGATTCAGACAACGCTGGCCCGGACGCATGGGCAGACGCACACAGCGATCGGGATGCGCCTCGGTGAATTCCGTCGGCAGGCCGGTGGTTTCCTTGCCGAAAAACAAATACACGGGTACGGGATACGGCACATCCGTGTACGCGCGCTTTGCCTTGGATGTGAAGCAGTAGAAATCCGCGTCGGGATGCTTGTCAAAAAAGTCGGTCAGCCCGTCATAATAGGTGATGTCCAGACTGTCCCAGTAATCCAGTCCCGCCCGTTTCAGTTTGGCACTGTCGATCTCAAATCCCAAAGGGCGGATCAAGTGCAGCGACGCGCCGGTGGCGGCGCAGGTGCGGGCAATGTTGCCCGTGTTCTGGGGAATCAGCGGCTCTACCAATACAATGTTTATTTGTCCCATAATGCGTCTCCCGTGAAAATCGATGTCATCATTATACTATATACGGACAAAAATTGCAAGAAATCCCATGATTCACAAGGATTTTCCCGATTTTTATAATAAATTTACAATTCATCTACGCAATTCAGCGGGAAATGATGTATACTAAATAGTATATGGCCAACGAGAATTTATATCACAAAAAATCTTTATGAGAGGACGGCGTCCCGGGAGGATGCCATCGGCAATCATGAGTTTCATTACCAAACTGTTTGGAACATACAGCGATCATCAGATCAAGAAAATTCGCCCCACTCTTACGCAGATCAATAATCTGGCGGAGCAGTACCGCCGCCTGTCCGACGCGGAAATGGCGGAAGTGACCGCCAAATTCAAGCGGAGCATCGCAGACGGTGCTACGCTGGATTCCGTTTTGCCGGATGCCTACGCCCTCGTGCGAGAGGCGGCAGACCGCGTGCTGGGCAAGCGTCCCTTTGACGTGCAGGTGCTGTGCGGCATCCTTCTGCATCAGGGCCGTGTGGCGGAAATGAAAACCGGTGAGGGTAAGACCCTGGTGGCTACCTTGCCGTCCTATCTGAATGCACTTTCCGGTAAGGGCGTTCACGTCGTTACCGTCAACGAATATCTGGCACGGCTGGGCTGTGAGGAAATGGGACGTATCCATGAGTTCCTGGGCCTGACCACGGGCCTCGTGATCCATGACCAGAACCGTATGCAGAAGCAGTATGCGTACCGGTGCGACATCACCTACGGTACCAATAACGAATTCGGCTTCGACTACCTGCGCGATAACATGGCGCTTTATAAAGAGAATCAGGTGCAGCGGGGCCACAACTTCGCCATCGTGGACGAGGTGGACTCCATCCTTATCGATGAGGCGCGTACCCCTCTGATCATTTCCGGCGCCGGTGAGAAGATCGATGAGCTCTACGACCGGGCGGACAAGTTCGTGCGCACGCTGTCCAAGTTTGTCATTAAGGAACTGGATGCCAAGGAAGATCACGACGACATCGCCGCGGATTATATCGTGGACGAAAAAGCACGCAGCACCACCATGACCGCATCCGGTATCGCCAAGGCGGAGAAATTCTTTGAGATTGAAAACTTCTCCGATCCGGAAAATGCAGAGATTTCCCACCACATCTATCAGGCCATGCGTGCCTACGGCATCATGAAACGGGATATCGACTACGTGGTCAAGGACGATGAGGTCCTGATTGTCGATTCCTTTACGGGCCGTATTATGCCCGGCCGCCGCTTCTCCGACGGTCTGCATCAGGCCATTGAGGCCAAGGAGCGGGTGGAGATTCAGAAGGAGAACCGCACCGTTGCCACCATCACCTTCCAGAACTATTTCCGTATGTACAGCAAGCTGTCCGGTATGACCGGTACGGCACTGTCCGAGGAAAACGAGTTCCGGGAGATCTACAATCTGGACGTGGTGGAGGTGCCCACCAATAAGCCCATGATCCGTACGGATCACTCCGACGTGGTGTACAAATCCAAAAAGGGAAAAGATAACGCCATCATCGCCCAAATCAAGAAGTGCCACGAGAAGGGACAGCCTGTCCTCGTCGGTACGGTTTCCATCGAAAAATCCGAGGAACTCTCTCACAAACTGAAGATGAACGGCATCAAGCATACCGTGCTCAATGCGAAATTCCATGAGCGTGAGGCAGATATCGTGGCTCAGGCCGGTAAATTGGGTGCCGTCACTATCTCCACCAACATGGCGGGCCGTGGTACGGATATCCTGCTGGGCGGTAACGCCGAGTATCTGGCGAAGGCGGAAATGCGCAATCGCGGATACGAAGAGGACGTGATCGCCCTCGCTACCGGTTCCTCCCAGTCCATCAGCGAAGAGGCTATGGCCGCACGGGAAGTGTACCGGGAGCTCTATAAGAAATTCCAGGAGCAGATCAAGCCGGAGGCAGAGAAGGTCTGCGCCGCAGGCGGTCTGTTCGTCATCGGTACGGAACGGCACGAAAGCCGCCGTATCGACAACCAGCTTCGCGGCCGTTCCGGCCGTCAGGGTGACCCGGGCGAATCCCGTTTCTTCCTCTCTCTGGAGGACGATCTGATGCGTCTGTTCGGCAGTGAGCGCATCATCGGCATGGTGGATCGCCTCGGCCTGGGCGACGATGAGCCCATCGATGCCAAGATCCTGTCCGGCTCCATTGAGAGTGCCCAGAAGCGTCTGGAGGATAACAACTTCGAGCGCCGTAAGAACGTCCTTGCCTACGACGACGTGATGAATCAGCAGCGTACCCTGATCTATAAGGAACGCGGCGCGGTTCTGGATGGCGGCAGTATGCAGGAGAAGATCCAGTCCATGATGCACGATACCATCAGCGATGCGGTGGATCAGTATCTCCACGAGGACGATATCTCCCTGTGGGATATGGATGGCCTGCGCGGCAAGTACCGCGGCCTTCTGTGAAGCGATGACGATTTCAAGGATATGACCGGCACGCCCGCCGAAGTGCGGGAGGCCGTCCGCGCCGAACTTTTTGACCGTGCGGAAAAACTGTACGAGTTCAAGGAGAGAATGTTCGGCGAGGAACAGTTCCGCGAGGTGGAGCGCGTCGTTCTGCTCCGCAACGTGGACCAGAAGTGGATGGATCATCTGGAAGCCATGGATAGCCTGATGGAAAGCATCGGCCTGCAGGCCTACGCACAGCGTAATCCCATCAGCGAATACCGCATCCAGGGCGCGGATCTGTTTGACGAAATGATCACAGAAATCCGTGACGCCACCGTCCGTATGATGCTCTCCATCGTTCCCAAGCCCCAGAATGTACAGCGCGTACAGGTCATCAAGGAATCCGGTACCGGACCGCGCGTCGGCGCGGCCCCTATGCGCCGTCCCGTAGGACCGGTTGCCGCTCCCGGCAAGCCGGCGGCCATGATGCCCAACCGTCCTGTCGTGAATAAGGGACCCAAGGTGGGACGAAACGATCCCTGCCCCTGCGGCAGCGGCAAAAAGTATAAAAAATGCTGCGGACGAGATGACAGCGCCCCGAGCGGCGACTGATCCCGCAAATTCATCCCATAAGAAGGGCGGTGAGGCTATCCCATGGGATTCGGTTATCTGCTCATCGGATATATCATAACATTTTTGTTCTCTCTTTCCAATGTCTATTTCTTCGCGGATATCATAGGCTCCGTCCTTATGATGATCGGCCTGTCCAAACTGGCCGGGCACGGCAAGAATTTCCTCCGTGCCATGCAGGTGGATATCGTATTTTTGCTCCTCTGCTTCACGCGGGCGCTTCTGATGATGCTCCGCGTGATCACGGGGGAAGGCTTCCTCGCAACCGCTTTGGCGGTAGGAATTGCCGCTGTCGGTCTGGTTCTGCAGTTCTTTATCTTTGCCGGAATTCACTATCTGGCTGGGGAGGTGGAGCTGGAAAAGGAATCGGCCCGTGCTAAGCGGAGCATCTTTCTGGTGGTTACCTACTATCTGTTCCATATGGCGGTGCTCTTGATTGGCCCCGCTTTGGGCAATACGGTGGGCAATATCGCCGCCTTATGTGTGTTCCTGTATGGCCTGGCGGCCATCTTGTACAGCATTTTCCTGATCCATTCCTGTTATTGCCGCATTTGCCTGAAGGGGCAGGAGCACGGCGAGCGCACCCCGTCCAGGCACGAGTGGATCAATCGTCTCAACGAAAAGACGGATGCTGTCATGGATAACGCATTCCTGCGGAAGAAAACGCCGGAGAAGGCCAGGGAAGAAGAGCCCGGCTATCTTCGCGTCAAGCGAAAAAAGAATCACAAACGCAAGTAAAGGGGATACATATGGGTTTAACTTACATATTGGCAGGAGTATTCTTTCTGTTTAATCCAAATATCAATGTGGTCGATGTGTTCCCCGATTTCATCGGATATCTGCTCATCTATCACGGGCTGTTCGGCACGTCTTTCCTCTCGGATCAGCTGCGTCAGGCCCGGGATCTGATCTGGAAGCTGGCATTGATCACCGCAGTCCGCACGGTGTCGGTGGTGTTCCTTCCGTACACTTCCGATACGTTCACTTTGCTGCTTGTGTTTATCTTCGCGGTGCTGGAAACCATGTATGCTCTGCCGGCCATTGCGGCAATTTTCGAAGGAGCATACGCTGTGGGCACCCGATTGGACTGCGAATCCATCTATGATGTGATTCATAAGAAAAAGAGCACTCCCCGCGGCACGGTAACTGTGCAGATCGAGCGTGCGGAGCGGCTGAAGAACTTCACCATCCTGTTCTTCCTCCTGAAAACGGTGGCCGCCGTTCTGCCCGAATTGACCGCACTCCAGTTGGCGGAGGATCTGTCCGGGGATGCCCGCTGGCAGCTTCCGTTGGTTGCCTGTCGGCCGTGGATGTATGTGCTTTTGGGACTTCTCGTGCTGATAGTGGGCATCGTGTGGCTGACAAAGGCCGCGGGATATGTGAAACGCCTGCGCCGGGATTCCGGCTTGCGGGAGGGCACTGCACGGTATTTTGCGGAGAACGTGGCCTCGCAGCCGGGGCTGATGGCGGCTATCCGCATGAAGAAGGTGCTGTTTCTGATCGGTTTTGCCGCCCTGTCCTCCATTACGATTACCTTGGACGGACTGAACGTGCTGCCCAACATCATACCGGCCGTGTTCTTGTTTCTGTCCTTCCTCATTTTGATGCCTTACGATAAAGGAGCGCTTCCCGGATTGATCCTTTCCGTGATCACGGGCGGCTTCTCCATTGGCAATCTGTTTGTGCAGATCCCCTATTTCAGCGAGTACACCGCACAGGATTCCTATTATTTCACGGAAGCGGCCAAGATGTACACATCCGTCCGCCTCTGCGGCATGCTGGAGTTCTTCTTGATTCTGGCGTCTTTTGCGTGGGTGTTTGTGGTGTTCTGCCGAGCGGTGAAAGCCCATACCGCCTACATAGGGATCCTTGGCAGTGAACACAAACCCCAGTACAGCGCCGATGCACGCCGCAAGGAACTGTACAACAGCGTGCTGTCCCGCGTGATCGGTGCGGCTGTGTGCGGCGCGGCATATCTCATTATGGAGATCGCATCGTACACCGTGTCCGTCCATCATCCCGAGTTCTGGATTGCCAGTTTCGTGGTATCGGTCATTTGGGTGGCTATGGCCATCCGTGCCATGGTGGGCGCCTATGAGGATGTGTATCAGCGTCTGGAGCAGAATTACTAAGTCACTTGCCAAGCCGTTCGTTTGAGTTTCAGTGAAACTGGCAAGTGCACTTGCATCCCGTGTCTGGAATATATACGAATCTAAAAAATCCCCGGAGTTTTTACTCCGGGGATTTTTGTTATGCATTATTTGTTGGGCTTTTTGATCTTGTTCAGCTTAGCGTTCAGATCCAGAAGATCTTCCTTCGTCAAGTTGACGCCCATGGTGCCGATCATGCCGGACAGACGGAGTACCGTGAAGCCGCCCATCATCTGCATCATCTCGGGATTGTTCTTCAGATCGATATCAAAACCGGCTCCCTGGGTCTTGCCCTTGGGCATCATCTTCATCATCAGCCCACCGAACAGTATCTTGCCCTGCATGGTGGCCATGATGTCGCTGATCTTGTCGTTCAGGGAGAAGTGGCCTTCCACCTCGGTGATGTCGAACCAGTTCAGAATGGCGTTTTTCTCTTTCAGACGGTAGGCTTCGTTGAATACTTCCACCTTGCGGATCTTGCTCTCGTCCTTCAGATTGCCGGCTACGGCCACCAGCGTCTGCTCGCCTACGTTCGGTACATCGAAGTAGAAGAAATGATCCTCCGCCGTCTTCTTGCCCAGGCTTACGCCGTTGGCGAACAATTCAACCTCGGGCAGATTGGAGTATACGGTGATCTTGGTTACATCTTCCACCCGATCCACATAGCGCTTGCCGCACAGATGGATCATCGGTTCCGGATTCAGCCATGCTTTGTACGCATAGAAGGAATCCTTCTTATACTTGCGGTCGAAGGTGATCAGACCCTTGTGGTTCTGTCCGTTTTCGCCGCCCTCGCTGCGGGCGTCCGCACCGAAGTCGAACATATTCCATACATGGGTAGCCCACATGTACTTTCTGGTAAAGAACTGCTTGATCAGTTCCTCGTGATAGTATGCCTGATATTCTTCCGTGTAGTCACCCTGGGTGGGCTTGGAGGTGTGCCAGTTCAGTGCCTCGCATCCGTATTCGGAGCATCCGATCGGAATGGTAGGATGGGTGGCGTGGAACTTGTCAAACCAAGGACCGTTCATGGAAGTATCGCCGCCGTACCAGCCGAAGTAATGGTTGTAGGAAACCACGTCCGGGATCTGCAGATAGGGATCGTCCATCTTGCAGGGGGAAACCGCCGCAATGGTGGTCAGACGGGTCTTATCCATCTCGTGGCACAGATCGTTCAAAATGCGGTGATTTTCCAGCAGATCCTCATCACTGCCGCCGATGGAGATTTCGTTGCTCAGACCCCATACCACGATGGAGGGGTGATTGTAGTTCTGGGTGATCAGTTCCTTCATCTGGGAGATGGTGTTCTCACGGCCGCCGGGCATGTGCTTGGAGATGTAGGGAATCTCCGCCCAGATCACCAGACCGCGCTCATCGCACAGATCGTAGAAGTGCTGATCGTGCTGATAATGAGCCAGACGGATGGTGGTAGCGCCCACTTCGCAAATCAGATCGATATCTTCCTCATGATGCTCGGGGAGCAGGGCATTACCGATACCCCATCTGTCTTGATGGCGGGATACACCGCGCAGGGGATATTCCTCGCCATTGAGGATGAATCCGTTTTCCGGATCGATCCGGAAGGTGCGGCAGCCGAAGCGGGTGCATACGCTGTCGAGTACATCCTCGCCGCAGAGCAGTTCTGCCTCACAGCAGTACAGGTACGGATCCTTGCGGCCGTTCCACAGATGCACATTCGGGATATCCAGCGTGATGTTCGTCTCATCGGTGGTTCCGTCCGCGATCACATTTTCATTCGCATCGTAAACGGTGTAGCGGATGCGCTGATTTTCCTTCTTGTTGGTCAGGAAGACTTCCACATCCACCTTGGCATCCTTACCGCAGACAGCGGGCGTTACCTTGATGCCGGGGCCTCCGTAGTAATCCAGATCGAAGTGGGATTCGTTGACACAGATGATGTTTACGTCACGGTACAGACCGCCGTAGAAGGTGAAGTCCGCCATCTGGGGATATACCTTCTCGTTGGCACTGTTGTCCACCGCGATCACAAACAGATTCTCACGAACCAGTGCGTCGGTGATGTCCACACGCCAGGTGGAGTAGCCGCCGTCGTGATGAGCCAGATGCTTGCCGTTCAGGTATACATCGGCGGAGGAGTTGGCGCCGCGGATTTCCAGATAGTAGCGGTCTGCCGTGGGCAGATCCATCTTGTCCAGGGCCTTGGCGTAATATGCCGTGCCGCGGAAGTAGTCGTTGCCGCCGTCCTGGCCGTCAATGGCGTTCCAGGAGTGGGGGAGATTGACAAAATCCCATTTGGAATCGATGGCGGAGGGGATTTCCGTTGCCATCTTGGTGAATGCCCATTTCGCGTTGAAATTATAAATGGTTCTCATATGAATCTCCGTTCTGTATTGATTTCATGAGTATTGTAGCATACATTTATAAACGAGGTGTGAAAAGAATAGGAATTTTCCTAAAAAGGCGTCCGACGGCTTGCCGTCGGACGCCGAAGAAACGGACCGATTATGCGTTGGTGTCGCTGTTCTCAGCGGTGACGGCGGGAACGTTATCTGCCTCAATATCACGTCCGAGTTCGTGGTTCATTTTGGCAAGGGTCTTCTTGTCCAGGTTGTAGATAAGACCAAGGCCAACGAACTGCATCACGGCAGATACGAGGAACAGAATAGCAACGAGGACGCGCAGATCCACAGCAAATTCCCAAGGAAGCAGGGCAACGTTGATGTACGCCTCGCCAGCCTCGTTGATGTCGTTGTTAACATATCCCATGCCCTGCATGATGATCAGAGCAACGGCAGGGCCGATGCCCTGTGCCAGTTTGCGGAAGAAGGAGTGGAGAGAATATACAACGCCCTCTTCGCGACGGCCGGTTTTCCACTCATTATAGTCGATAGCGTCACCCATCATAGCCCAGGAAACCGTGGAGTAAACACCAAGGCCAAGGCTGTAAACGAGCTGGCAAAGAATGTAGATAATCAGATCAAGGCCCGTGTTGTCAGGGGTGATAATAAACAGGCCGAGTGCACCCACGATGGAGCAGAGCGAGCCAACAACGGCCAATTCCTTTTTGCCGTATTTGGTAACCATCTTACGGGCAAGAGGCGTGAACACGAGAATGGGAATCATCGAGAACAACTGAACGATGCCCGAGATCTCTGCATTTTTGAAGTAGATCTGGAAGGTAACGGAAACAGCGGTAGCAGCGCCCTGCATACCGATGAACATGCCCATAGCGGCCAGAGTAGCACCGACTGCGGGACGGTTCTTCACGAAATTGCCAAGCGCCTGGAAAACGTTGAACTTGGGCTGATCTTCGTTCACCTTGGTCTCGGTATCCACGCGGATTTCGGTGTTTTTGATCATGAACTGGAAGCAGATGAAGCCAAGCACGCCCATAACGAGAGCGGCGATGAAGACCATATTTCCGTCCAGAACGTCCACCATCTTACCGTCAGCGCCGGGAACCTTGTCATAGATCAGGAACGGCAGGATAACCATGGGAAGCATGTTGCCGACCATGGAACCGATGGAACGCCATGCGGAGAGAGAAGCTCTATCCGCGGGCTCATTGGAAATCAGGGAAAGCAGAGAGCCGTAGGGAACGTTTGCGATGGTGTAGAACGCATCCCAAATTACGTATCCGGCGATGAAGATGATAAACTTTGCCCATACGGGAGCGCCGGGGAACGGCAGGAAGCAGCATGCGCCGCCCACGATCAAACCGATGGAACCGAACCAGATGTACTGAAGGAACTTGTTTCTCTTGTACTTGTGACGGTCTGCGTCGATCATGGAGCCGATCAGCGGGTCGTTGATTGCGTCCCAAACCTGCACGATGATGAGGAGCAGAGAGTACCATGCACTCATGCCCATGACCTGGGTCCAGAAGAGCGCCATAGTGCCCTTGAGAGCGAAACTCATGTTGCATCCGAGATCACCGGCTGCATAAGCTACGCTGTCACGAATGCCAAACTTACGTTTTCCATTTGCATCAAGCTGTGGTGCCTTTTTCATACGTTTTTCCTCTTTTTTGAATTTGTGTAATATGCCAAAAGTTTACGGTAATGGATATAACTTTTCGGTAACATTGCCACTATCATTAGTATAAAGTATTTTGCAAAACCTTGTGAGTAAAATCTTCAACTGTTTTTGTGTTTTTATCATATTTTTGATTTTTTCTCCATTGTAATTCCCAAATAACTATGCTATAATGAACTCGTAGTTTGGGGATTATGCTCATTTTTCTCGCATCTCCGGCCCCAATTCACCGCTCGTGTGAGGATCTCATATGTTTTACGAGAACGAATTGCGTTTTTTGTGTGACACATTCAAAAAATGTCATGTGCAGATTGCCACTGTATCTCCGGACGATCCTCTCGATGGGATAATCGATACGGAGCTGGACAGTTTGTTCGGTCGGATTTCCGGACAAACTACTATTCACGGGTACCTGGGAGATCTGGCTCCCCGTACCATGTATAAACTGGTGGGCCCCTTTAAGCTTTCCTATACCTATCTGCTTCTTCCGGAGACGGAGGCGGATACGATTTTGTTCGTTGGCCCTTATCTGTCCTCCGCGCTCACCTCCCGCCAGATTCTGGAGATCGGCGAGGAGAGGGGACTGTCCCCGAAAAGCCAGCGCTTTCTGAATGAGTATTATACCGGCATTCCCGTCCTGCCGCCCAGCAGTCATCTGTTTGATATGTTGAGTACCTTCTGCGAGCGGATATGGGAAAGCCCTTCTTTCGCCATTGTGGATGTGAACCGGGAGTCCCATCTGCCCGTTTCCCCCATCCATGACAGCATTCATACCGACGGCTTTGACGATGTTCTCATGAACATGAAAGCCATGGAGAAACGGTACGATTTTGAGAACGAACTGATACACGCCGTAACCTTGGGACAGATTCATAAGGAATCCCAGCTGTTTTCCGCGTTTTCGGATCAGTTATTTGAAAAACGTACGGCGGATCCCTTGCGCAACGCGCAAAATTACTGTATCATTATGAATACACTCCTGCGGAAAGCCGCCGAAGCGGGTGGGGTACACCCCGTGTATCTGGATCGGGTGTCCTCCTCCTTTGCGGTGAAGATTGAGCGCCTGCCGGCGCTTTCCGAGAATTTCGCTCTGATGTGCGAGATGTTCCGCTCCTATTGCCGGCTGGTGCGCCGCCACTCCATGAAGCATTATTCCCCTGTGGTGCGGCAGACGGTCTTGCTGATCGACTCGGATTTGTCTGCCGATCTTACCCTGAAATCGCTGGCGGCCAATCAGAATGTCAGCTCCGGATATCTGTCTACCATTTTCAAGCAGGAAACGGGGAAGCCCATCTCCAAATATATCAGCGAAAAGCGGATAAAGCATGCCGCCCATCTGCTGTCCACCACCAATCTGCAGGTGCAGACCATCGCATTGCATTGCGGCATCATGGATGTGCAGTATTTTTCCAAGGTGTTCAAAAAACAGATCGGCAAGACGCCGAAAGAATATCGCGAATCCCTGAAATAAAAGATATAAATCCGAACAAAAAGAGGAGGTATTTCCATGCCCATGAAAATGACTTTCCGTTGGTATGGAGAGGGAAACGATAAGATCAAACTCTCCGATATCAAGCAGATTCCCGGCGTGGACGGTATCGTCTGGGCACTGCATCACAAGATGCCCGGCGAAATTTGGGAGATCGATGAGATCGCAGAGGTCAAGCGTCAGATGGACGAGTATGGCTTCAATATGGATGTGGTCGAATCGGTGAACGTTCACGATGACATTAAGATCGGACTTCCTACCAGAGACAAGTATATCGAAAACTACAAGCAGTGCATCCGCAACCTGTCCCGGTTCGGCGTGAAGGTGATCTGCTACAACTTCATGCCCATCTTCGACTGGACCCGCAGCAATCTGTTCCATCCCGTCGGCGACGGATCCACCGCGCTCTTCTACGAAAAGAACATGATCCAGGATGACTACAACGCCATGGCGAAATACATTCTGGATTTCACTGAGAAATACAATATGTCCTTCCCCGGCTGGGAGCCGGAGAGAATGGCCAAGCTGGATGAGCTGTTCAAGGCCTACGAGGGCGTGGATCACGAAAAACTATGGGCCAACCTGAAATACTTCCTGGAGGCCATCATGCCCACCTGCCATGAGTGCGATATCAAAATGGCGATCCATATGGACGATCCGCCGTGGGATATCTTCGGACTCCCCCGCCTCTTGATCAATGAAGAAAATATCGACCGCTTCCTGAAAATGGTGGACGATCCCTACAACTGCCTGACGCTCTGCTCGGGAAGCTTGAATGCCGATCCCAATAACAATGTGGCCGACATCGTCCGCAAGCACTGCGACCGCATT
Source organism: Clostridia bacterium (assembly GCA_017468385.1). Taxonomy (GTDB): domain Bacteria; phylum Bacillota; class Clostridia; order Oscillospirales; family CAG-272; genus SIG701. Next base: position 2,916 of record JAFUIQ010000049.1, on the reverse strand, counting down.
GCCTTTGCCCATATCCGCAACGTGAAGCATTTTGAAAACGGAGATTTCTCCGAGGCCAGCCACCGGGACTGCGACGGCGATACGGGTATTCTGGAGATTCTGAAGGCATATCACGACTGCGGCTTTGAAGGATATATCCGCCCCGACCACGGACGCCATCTGTGGGATGAGGGTCCCGGCAACGTGCGTCCCGGATACGGCCTGTATGACCGCGCGCTGGGCATCATGTATATGCTGGGCGTGTGGGATATGCTGGATAAACTGAATGGTAAATAAATTTTCGGAGGAAAAGTATGATACAGCTTCCATTGAATGTCGATTACAAAGATAAAGTCGTTGTGGTTACCGGTGCCGGCGGTCTGATCTGCGGTGCCATGGCCCGTGCCTTTGCCCAGTCCGGTGCGAAAGTAGCCGCACTGGATCTCAACGAAGATGCCGTTAAGAAACTGGCTGATGAATTGAAGGCAGAGGGCTTCATCTGCGAAGGATACAAAGCCAATGTGCTGGATCCCGCCGCACTGGAAGAGGTGCATCAGGCCGTTGTACGCGATCTGGGCAAGTGCGATATTCTGGTAAACGGCGCCGGCGGAAACAATCCCCGTGCCACCACCGACAACGAGTATCAGCATGAGGCCAAGGAAGGCGGAAAATCCTTCTTCGATCTGGAAGCGGACGGCGTGGATTTCGTATTCAAGCTCAACTTCCAGGGAACACTTCTTCCCACCCAGGCATTTGCCAAGGACATGGTAGAAAAGAAGGCCGGATGCATTCTGAACATTTCCTCCATGAATGCGTACACGCCTCTTACCAAGATTCCCGCCTACTCCGCCGCGAAGGCCGGCATCTCCAACTTCACCCAGTGGCTGGCTACTCACTTTGCCGGCACCGGCATCCGCTGCAATGCCATCGCTCCCGGATTCCTGGTATCCGCCCAGAATAAAGCCCTGCTGTTCAACGAGGACGGCACCCCCACCGCCCGCAGTGCCAAGATCCTGAAGGGAACTCCCATGGACCGCTTTGTGGATGCCAGCGAGCTGCTCGGTGCTACCTTGTTCCTCTGCGACGACACCTCCGCATCCGCCATCACCGGCGTGGTGCTTCCCATTGACTGCGGATTTGCCGCCTATTCCGGCGTATAACGAAAGGGAGAAATACTATGGAAAAGTTTATTCCTGTTGTTGTCATCAAGGAACTTGGTGAAACGGATAAGATTCTGACTGCCCTCAAAAACAACGGCATCCATTGCGCGGAGATCACCTTCCGCACCGCCTGCGCCGCCGAGGCCATCGCCTATGCGGTCAAGCAGTATCCCGATATGGAAATCGGTGCCGGCACCGTCATCAATGCGGAGCAGTGCGAAGCCGCACTGGCCGCCGGTGCTACGTTTATCGTATCCCCCGGCCTGTCGGTGGCCGTAGCCAATATCTGCCGTGAGCGGAACATCCCCTATTATCCCGGATGCGTTACGCCTACCGAGATCATGCAGGCCCTGGAGTTGGGCATTACCACCGTCAAATTCTTCCCGGCCAACGTCTACGGCGGTTTGAAGGCGCTGAAGGCCCTGTCCGCTCCGTTCCCGCAGGTGAAATTCATTCCCACCGGAGGCGTAGATCGCTCCAACATCGATGAATTCCTGGCTTTTGACAAGATCGCAGCCATCGGCGGCAGCTTCTTCGTCAAAGAATCTCTGGATAAAATGGAGGCTAACGCATGAAAACAGTAGTTACATTCGGTGAATTGATGCTTCGCCTGGCACCCAACGGATACTATCGCTTCTTCCAGAACGATCAGATGCAGGCTACCTTCGGCGGCGGCGAGGCTAATGTGGCCGTCTCCCTGGCCAATTACGGACTGCACAGCACCTACGTGACCAAGCTGCCCAAGCACGCCATCGGCCAGGCAGCGGTGGATTCCCTCCGCTATTTCGGCGTGGATACCGACGAGATCGTCCGCGGCGGTGACCGCGTGGGCATCTATTTCCTGGAGAAAGGCGCATCCCAGCGGGGATCCGTCTGCATCTATGACCGCGCTCATTCCGCTATCGCTGAAGCCAAGGCGGAGGAGTTCGATTGGGACAGCATCTTCGACGGTGCCGATTGGTTCCACTTCACGGGCATTACCCCCGCCCTGGGCGAGAATGTGGCCGCCATCTGCCTGGATGCCTGCAAGGCCGCCAAGGCCCGCGGCGTGAAGATTTCCTGCGATCTGAACTATCGCGGCAAACTCTGGACTCGCGAGCAGGCAAGAAAGACCATGACGGAGCTTTGCAAGTACGTGGATGTGTGCATCTCCAATGAGGAAGATGCCAAGGATGTGTTCGGTATCGAAGCGGAGAACACGGACATCTACGGCGGCAAGCTGAATCACGAGGGATACAAATCCGTGGCCAAGCAGTTGGCCGATACCTTCGGCTTTGAGAAGGTGGCCATCACCCTCCGTACATCCATCTCTGCCAGCGACAACGATTGGGCGGGCATGCTCTACGACGGCGAGAACTACTGCTTCTCCAAGAGCTATCACCTCCACATCGTGGACCGCGTAGGCGGCGGTGACTCCTTCGGCGGCGGATTGATTTACGCTTTGCTGACAGGCAAAACCTCCGCGCAGGCCATTGAGTTCGCTGTGGCCGCATCCGCGCTGAAGCACAGCGTGGAAGGCGACTACAACCGCGTCAGCGTGGCTGAAGTAGAAAAACTGGCCGGCGGCGACGGCTCCGGTCGTGTGCAGAGATAAACGAAAATACAGCCAAATAAAAAAGACACCCGAGAGGGTGTATTCCAATAAGACAGTATAATAAGTTTTGGGTAAACGGCATGATTCGTCATGCCGTTTTTCCCTTTTGAATGTCATAGAGTAAATTGGCGGGAAGAATACCGATGTAGTTATAACTGATTTCTACATCCTGCACTCTGTGTC
>JAFUIQ010000019.1 GCA_017468385.1 Clostridia bacterium | reverse complement strand
TCGTGCTTGTCAATACCTTTTTGAAACTTTTTTCGAGTTTTTTCTGTACCGACACGCCTCGCAGGTGTCCCTCGCTTGAGGGCCTTATGAGTATACCACATCCCTCCTCTCTTTGTCAACTCCTTTTTTCGATTTTCTTCACATTTTCATCCCACCGATTTATTGACAACACACAACTGCACTTATATAATATATAAATATGAAGATTTCGGCAAAAAGGAGGTTCTCATGCATACATTATTGCTCAGAAAAGCGGCATTATTCACTTTAGTTACAGTTTATACCGGATTTTTTGCTGCTTTTCTTTCCGATCCTCTTCGTATCTGCCTCCTTTTCGCTTTCCTGGCACTGTTCGCCCTCAGTCTTCTTCCCTGGCAAAAGAAACTTTCCTGTGATCTCTGCACATTCTGCCGCATCCTTCTGTGCGCGGCGCTCACCGGATCTGTACTCCTCTCACTGTACACCGATGTCCATGTGCGCCGTCGCGTACAACAATTCTCCGATACGGAGCAAACGGTGACAGCCACCGTAATCAAACAGATGTATGCCACCTCCTACTCGGCGGGGTATATAGCGGAAATCACCGAAGCGGATGGCGAGAAGGTGCGCTTTACGGTACTGCTGGAAACACCGAACACCGCCTTGCAGGTGGGATATCGGATCACCTGCCACGCCGCCTTCACAGAACCGGAAGAATCGGACGGCGCTTTTCCCTTGCGGCGATACTATCTGTCTCAAGGAATATCCCTGTGCGCGGAAACCGAAAAAACGGACATTCTCGCCACGGACACCGCACCCATCCGTCGCTATTTTTCCGATTCTGCCGAATATCTCTCCGCCGCTTTACGGATCGCCCTGGGCCGTGAGGATTATACTTTGCCGGCCGCACTCCTGCTGGGGGACCGCTCACACTTGCCCGAATCCCTCACTCGGGATTTTCAGCGTCTGGGCATATCCCACCTGCTTGCCATCAGCGGGTTCCACTTTGCCGTCCTGCTGGGAATGTTGGAACGGCAACTGACCCTTTTCATTTCCAACCGAAAACTTCGTCTGATTCCCCTGTCGGCCGCGGCCGTTTTCTATATGATGCTGTGCGCACTGTCTCCATCGGTACTGCGCGCGGGCATTATGATGCTGTTTTCCTACACCGCCATCGCGTTCAACCGCTCGGCGGATATGCCCACCGCGCTGGGCATATCCGTATTTCTGATCTGCCTCACCGATCCGGCGCAGTTTTATTCCGCAGCACTGCATCTGTCCGCTACCGCGGTGCTGGGCATCGCCTGCTACTCCCACGTTGCACGCATCTGGAAGAACGAGGCACCGCCGCGCAAATCCCGCCTGCCGTCTCGTATTCTGGCACCGATTCTTCTGGCCGTATGCATCCAGTTTGCCCTCCTTCCCTTTCTGTGGCAGTATTTCGGGGAAATATCCCTCCTGACGCCCATCACTACCGTACTGTTCACCCCGCTGATCGCCATGATTCTTACCTTGACACCGCCCCTTCTATTGTTCCGCTATGTGCCCTTTATCGCCCGACCGTTGGCTTTTGCTATAAGCAAACTTTGTCAAATCACCACCGATGCGGCGGGTGCTATGGCGGAAATTCCTCACACCGTGGTGCCCCTGCATCACGCGGCCGCACCGTATTTCGCCATTTCCGTAATGATCCTCTTTTTCACCATTCCGCTTCTGCGAAAGCGAAAGCAAATCGTCTTTGCCTTTACCGGCATCCTGCTTTTGTGCGGCGCCCTCGGCGGCATCCTCGCTGCCGAGGGGATCATGACCCAAGGTCACATCGCCGTCACTGCCACGGTGCAGGGAAAAAACGAGGTCATTCTTGTAACGGAAAACGGAAAGACGCTGTTGTGCGACATCTCAAACGGGTCCTACACCGCCATCAATAGTGCTTACAACCAGGCGCGTAAAGATGGTGCGACGGAATTGACTGCCCTCGTTCTTACCCACCTCCACAAGCGGCACATCCAATCCTTTTATCGGATCAGCAACACCGCCTATGTGCGCATACTGATTCTGCCTGCGGCGGAATCAGCGGCCGACGAAGAGATCATCCACTCCCTGCGGCAGATCGCCGAGAACAAAAACATCCCCGTGCGGGAATACACACGGGGAGACACCGGTATTATTTTTGAGGACACATCCCTTCGCATAGACACCGATACGGTGAGCCGATCCACCCATCCGGTGATCGTTCTGTCCCTCACGGCCTACGGCCACGACACCGCCTACATCGGGGCGTCCGCCGCCGAGGGGATGCCCATCGATGATCTCGGCCGATTTTCCACGGTAATTTTCGGCACTCACGGCCCCATATACAAAACGGAATACGCCCCGAAGCTGAGCCGCACACCGGCACGCATCATCTTCCGCGGCGATTCCTACGAATTTGCCGCCGACTCTCTGCGCCGCTCATTGGCGGGACATACCGTTGTGCAAACGGATGACGCCATCCGCTTGTACCTGAGGCCGGCATCAGCCGAGAAGCCCTGACAAATACAGCAGAACAATCGCCTGAAACACGACAATGATCGGTATGCCGATCATGAATTTACTGTGGCGGGTCTTGTGGCGGATCATCAGCATGGTGATGTACATTGCCACCGAGCCACCCAGCGCCGCCAAAAGGAGCAGCGTATTCTCCGGCACCCGTCGCTTGGCAGGATCCGGCGCGCGCAGCTTGTCCGCAACGGTCACGGTCGCCGCTATCAGCGAGATCAGACAGAAATACCCGAGAACCACCAGATACAGAACCGTGCCGTATTCGTACAGAAACTCATTCCACATATTTGCCCGACTCCGCCTGCGCCATGCTGTCGCATCGCTCGTTGTAGGGATGGCCGGCGTGGCCCTTCACCCATACGTATTCGATCTCGTGCTTGTCGCACAGATTCAGAAGACGCTCCCACAGATCGGGATTCAGCGCCGGAGATCCATCGCTTTTCTTCCAGCCCTTGCTGCGCCAGGATCTGGCCCATCCTTTGGACAAGCCATCCAGAACGTATTTGGAATCGGACGTAAGGGTGATCTGGCAGGATTCCTTCAGCCGCTCCAGAGCGGAAATGACGGAAAGCAATTCCATCCGATTGTTGGTGGTGGACGCTTCACCGCCGCTCAATGCCAGTTCATGGCCGTTATACACAAGGATCGCGCCCCAGCCCCCCGGCCCGGGATTGCGGCGGCAGGAGCCATCCGTATAAATATCAACGTGTTTCAAACTATTCCTCCGTATGCAACGGGATTTAATTTTTCTATTTTCCGCTGCCGTATAATTCCGGATCAGCATAACGCTGTGTTTCGCCGCAGCCGCACTTCGGAGACTGCCGGCATTTCACTGTGCGAAACGATGACGTTCGCGTCATCGCGGCAGGCTCGTGTACACAGCCGACTGCCGTATAATTCCGGATCAGCATAATGCTGTGTTTCGCCGCAGCCGCACTTCGGAGACTGCCGGCATTTCGCTGTGCGAAACGATGACGTTCGCGTCATCGCGGCAGGCTCGTGTACACAGCCGACTGCCGTATAATTCCGGATCAGCATAATGCTGTGTACATTGTACCACAAAACAGAAGCGTTTGCAACCGCCAAAGGAAGCAAACGCTTTTTGTGTCCCCTCGCATTTCGTCGCATATACTGCAATGAGGTCGAAAACGACCGACGTATTTTGCCGCCACCGGCAAGAATAAATAAGGAGATCCCGCCTGTGCGGGGACACAAGTATGAAAGTGAAAAGCGAAAACTATACACCGCGTGAGCGGGTGAATCGGGAAATGCTCGATCGGATGCTGGCGGAAAATGCCCGCGAGGAAGCCTACGAGCAGCGGCCCCTTCCCCATTTTTCCGCCACAACGTACCCCAGCATGACCACCGGCGCGTGCCCGTGCCGTGATCAGAAAACGTATCGCCGCCAGAGTGGCGAATGCCACCCCAAGTGCCAGGACACCCGGGAATACAGATGCGATCATTCAGCGGACAACAGACAGTCGGAATGCAAGAAAGACTACGTCTGCCAGTCCCCCGTTTATCCGGGCGTATCGTTGGCCATGGTGTACTCCCCCTGCCAGAGTTTTGACAATCTGTACGATCCCGAAATCGGCATCGATCGCGGCACCATATTCAAAGAACTGGATAAGCCGTTTATGCCCACCCCCTGCAACGAAAGGTGGTGCAGATAATGAACGATATGAGAAAACGCCACATGAAGCAGATCCAGACGTATGCGTTTGCCGTCAAAGAAGCGGTGCTGTATCTGGACACCCATCCGGAAGACAAGACCGCGCTTGCGTACTTTGACAAATACCGCAAACTGCTGCGGGAAGCAACGCGCACTTACGAAGAGCACTACGGTCCCATTACGGCGGACGGTACGGACACATCCCGCGGTTGGGCATGGGTCCTGGAGCCGTGGCCCTGGGAACTGGATGCTAACTGAAAAAATCGGAGGTTCTGAAATCCATGTGGATATACGAAAAGAAATTACAATACCCTGTTAAAATCAAAAATCCCAACGCCGCTTTGGCGAAAATCATAATCAGCCAGTTGGGCGGACCGGATGGAGAGCTCGCCGCTTCCACCCGTTATCTGTCCCAGCGCTTCAGCATGCCTTACCGGGAAGTAGCCGGCATTTTGACGGATGTGGGTACAGAGGAGCTGGCCCATGTGGAGATGATCTCCACCATCCTGTATCAGCTGACGCGGAATCTGACACCGGAGGAAATCAAAAAATCGGGATTTGACACCTATTTTGTGGATCACACCACCGGCATTTACCCCGTTGCCGCCGCAGGCGTTCCCTTCGATGCCAAATATATCGGCGTGAAGGGCGACGTATTCGCCGATCTGAACGAGGATCTGGCAGCAGAGCAGAAAGCCCGCGTCACCTACGACAATCTGCTCCGCCTGATCGACGATCCCGACGTGTGCGATCCCATCCGATTCCTGCGGGAGCGGGAAATCGTCCACTACCAGAGATTCGGTGATGCCCTCCGCATCTCCCAGGATAAAATGGACGAGAAAAACTTCTACGGTTGGAATCCTTCCTTCGATAAAAAGGTACACTGAAAAACAGCAAAAAGAACCGCCCCCACAGGGCGGTTCTTTACTATTTATTCTTCCAGGAAACGCAGGAGTGCGGCGGCATCCTCCCGGAACTGACGCTGTGATCCGTCGCAGACGAACTCCATCAGCATAGCATGATCATTTGGGCTTCCGCGGAGAATATCAATATACTTCCGCCAGATCCGCTCATGCTGCGCCAGGGGGAATTTTTCCGCTCCCTCCCAAGCAAACACATGCACATGGGAAAGATACGGAAGCACTGCGCGCAGTGCCGCCAGATTGTACGCCTCATCCTTGAACTGATTGGGCTGCCAATACAAGCGCAGATTGTCGTGGGCAACTTCATCCACCAGCCGCCGGGCGGATTCATAATGATCCGTCAGCGTGCCCGGATGGAACTCCAGGGAAACCGTCATGCCCGCATCGGCGCAAGCATTCGCACAGGCGCGGATGGAATCAGCCACAGCGGTGCGGTTTTCCTCCGCTTCGCTGCCCCGCTCACCTGCCCAGATGCGGATGTTCGGTGCGCCCAATGCTTTTGCTGTAGTGATGACATCGGCAAAGGACCCGGGATCGGAATACCCCGCCTTAAAATAGGAACCGTAGGATACCGTGCGCAGATGGGCGGCGCAAGTCATCTGCCCCACCCGGACCGCATGATCGAAATCCCCTACGGGGACGTGGACATCGCTTCCCCACTCCACGCCGTCCAAGCCGGCCTGAGAGGTCAGCGAAAGGATCTGATCCGGCGAAAGGGGACGAAAAGTAACCGAAACCACACCTGTACGCAACATAGGATCCCTCCGTATGGATTACTCTGCCTTTTCCTCGGCCAGCATTTCTTTCATGGAATACAGTCCCGGCTTTGCATCCGCCGCAAACAAAGCGGCACGCACCGCACCGGTGGCGAACACATCCCGGGAATAGGCGCTGTGGGAGATACGGATGACTTCATCCGTTCCCGCAAAGATCACCTCGTGCTCCCCGACGATGGTTCCGCCGCGGACGCTGTGGATACCGATCTCCTCCGGCGCGCGCTCCCGGCGCACGCTGTGGCGATCGTATACGTACTCGCTCTCCTCGCGCACTTCTCTTATGGCATCAGCCAGCATCAAAGCAGTGCCGCTGGGCGCATCCAGCTTCTTATTGTGATGAGCTTCCACGATTTCCACATCGTATTCCTCGCCCAAAACGGCGGCCGCCCGCTGCACCAGTTCCAAAAGGAGATTGATGCCCAGGGACATATTCCGGGAATACAAAACAGGAATCCGGGCAGACGCTTCGCGGATGGCGCAGATCTCCTCCTCCGTATGGCCGGTGGTAGCCACCACCACGGGGATATGCTTTGCTGTACAATAGGCAAGCAGGGGGATCGCCACAGTATGGTGGGAGCAGTCGATGATGGCATCCGCTGCCTCCGTCACCGAATCGATAGACGGATACACAGGGAAATCACAGCGGGCCTGCACCGTGTCGGCGGCGATATCCACACCGGCCACCACCGTGCAGTCCTCCCGCGCGGCGATTCTCTGAAGGATGGCGGTGCCCAAACGGCCGCCGCATCCGGAAACAACAATTCTTTTCATTCTTATATATGTATCTGCCTTGGCAGATTTCCTTACTTTTTGATTACAGGATTACAGCAGACCGTTCCGGCGCATGGCCTCGGCCAGTTTGGCCCGGTTGGCCTCCTCCATCTCGCACAGCGGCAGACGCATCTCCTCGGAGGACAGCCCCATCATAGCGCACGCGGTCTTGACGGGAACGGGATTCACCTCGATAAAGAGGGCGTTGATGAGGGACAGCATCTTCAGCTGCAAAGCGGCGGCGGATTTCACGTCACCCTCCAGCATATAGCGGCACATATCGTGAGTTTCCTTCGGCATGACGTTGGACAGAACAGAGATAACGCCGCGGCCGCCCAGGGACATGATCGGCACGATCTGATCGTCGTTGCCGCTGTAGATAGCCAGCGTGTCAGACAACTCCGCCGCAATGGTAGCGATGGCACTCAGATTACCCGATGCCTCTTTCACCGCCACGATGCGCTCGTGCTTTGCCAGTTCCGTATACACGCTCATGGGAATATTCACACCCGTTCTGGAGGGGACGTTATACAGGATGATCGGCTTATCCGTTGCATCCGCCACAGCGGTAAAGGAACGGATCAATCCCTTGGGGGTGGCTTTGTTATAATACGGCGTAACCAGCAGAAGTCCGTCGCAGCCCACCTCGCAGGCATAGCGGGACAAAGAGATGGCGTAATCCGTATCGTTGGAGCCGGTGCCCGCGATGATCGTCACACGGCCTGCGGCCCGCTCCACGGAATAGCGGATGCACTCCCGGTGCTCCTCATCCGTCAGAGTGGACGCCTCACCGGTGGTGCCGCAGATGACCAGAGCATCGGCGCCGCCGGCAATCTGCCAATCGATCAGACGACCGAATGTATCGTAATCCACACCGCCTGCATGGAACGGCGTAATCAGGGCAGTTGCTACGCCCTCAAAAATAACCTTCTTCTGAAAAGTACCCATCATTGACCTCCCGAAATGAAACAAAAATTCGTATTTTTGTCCGGCATCCCCATGGATATAACAAAAACCGGCTTGAAAACCGGCTTTCTGTGTACTATAATATAGACATGACGCAAAGCGCATGAGTACCGATACACAGATAGCTCTCCACAACAGATCAGACTGAAGTGACAGTGCAGGTGCTTTCGCGCCTCTGCACCAGCCCCGCGACGTCCGAGCCGCGCAAACTTCGGCATTCCTCGCCTTTCCCCACCCGTGATCGGCATCGGACTGCCTGAGAGCGGATACTCATCGGAAATGCGCCTCTATCTTCATTTTATGCAGGAAAATCGCTCCTGCACACGCATATCATAACATATTTTACTACCCATGTCAAGAGCGATTTGCTCCCGGAAAGGACTTCTCTTTTATGATTAAAAATACACTCCCGGAAACCGATCTCACCCTGTCCGATTTCGATTACGATCTGCCCGAATCCCAGATTGCCCAGACCCCGCTGGAACCGAGAGATTCCTCCCGTCTGATGATCATCGACCGCACGTCGGATCATGTGGAGCACCGCATCTTCCGGGATATCGTGGACTACCTCCGCCCCGGCGATACGCTGGTCATCAACGATACCCACGTGATCCCCGCCCGCATCATCGGCCACCGTGCCAAAAAAATGATGCCGGACGGCACCCTGGCAGATACCGAATCCACCGCGCCGGTGGAACTGCTTCTGTTGAAGCAGCGGGAGAACGATGTGTGGGAAGCCCTGGCCGGCCCCGGCAAACGGGCCAAGGTAGGAGACATCCTGGCCTTCGGCGACGGATTTTTGACGGCCGAGGTAGAAGACATCATTGAAGGCGGATGCCGGGTGGTGCGCTTCCGCGTAGACCGCGCCGTTTGTGAGACTGTATACGAGGCGCTGCATAAACTGGGCTCCATGCCCCTGCCGCCTTATATCACAGAACATCTGGAGAATCCCGAACGGTATCAGACCGTGTACGCACGGCATGAAGGATCCGCCGCCGCACCGACCGCGGGACTGCACTTCACCCCCGAGCTGATGGATCGGATCCGCGATATGGGATGCGCCATCGTGCCCGTGCTTCTGCACGTGGGTCTGGGCACCTTCCGCCCGGTGAAGGAGGAAAAGCTGGCGGATCACGAAATGCACTCCGAATACATCTGCGTGACGGAAGAATCCGCCCGTATCATCAACGAGCGCCGCGCCGCCGGCGGGCGGATCATTGCTATCGGCACCACATCCTGCCGGGTGCTGGAAAGCGCCGCAGATGAAAACGGCATTCTTCATCCCGTTTCCGCAGACACGGGAATATTCATTTACCCCGGCTACCGCTTCAAGATCGTGGATGCCCTGCTCACCAACTTCCATCTGCCCAAAAGCACCCTGCTCATGCTGGTCTCCGCCCTCGGCGGACGGAAGCGGATGCTGAGCGCCTACCGCACCGCGGTGGCGGAAAAATACCGTTTCTTCTCCTTTGGGGACGCGATGCTGATTCAGTAATACCTTTCCAGGGGACACACCGCACGTGTGTCCCTATTTTTATGCCGGGGATTGTGCAAATGTTACATTATTCAAGGAAAAAACGGACTTTTTCCATTGACATTGCCTGCATCCTCTGCTACAATGCGCTTAAGCAGTATTCAATTTTGGAGGTATTCCATGAAACACCGCAAATGGCTCTCCCTGCTGTTGGCCGGTGCCATGCTGTCTGTCAATCTGATCACTTTGGCCGGCTGTAACCCCGACACACCGGATACGCCGGATACGCCGGATACACCGATGGATTCCGGAACGGAGGCGGACACAACGGAAGCCCCCGAGCCGGTCATTCCCCTACCCAAACTGGCCACGCTGACGCTGGATGACGGATATGAATTGACATTCGATCCCGAAACCACTTCCTATGAAGTCACCATTCCCGCCGGCAGACCCCGTGTGCCCCGCATCGCGGCAACCGCTGCGGACGAGGGTGCGGAAGTCACGCTGTATCAGGCGGTGTTCCCGGAGGGCGTCACCGAAGCCATCGCCAAAGTGGAAGTAGAATTCGACGGCCTGCTCAACTCGTACATTATCCATTTCAAGAAGGACGCCGCCCGCGGCTTCCATCTTCAGTATGATGACCGGTACACCTTCACCCCCGCCTACACCTTGCAGGACGGTGAGACGTTCACCTTTGAAAGCTCCCATGCAGATGTAGTCGAGGTAGACGTGAACGGTCGGATCAAAGTCGGCGCCGTCAGTGCCGATCCCATCACTGTCACCGCCAAGGTGAATGGTGAAGTCAAGGATACCTTGACCATCGACAAAACCGTGCGCGCACCCCTCAATATCTTCCTGGTTGTGGGCCAGTCCAATGCAGACGGTGCCTACAGCACCTCCATCCCCATGCAGCAGGTGCGCGAATCCAGCACCCGGGCGCCGGAGGGCACTACATACTGCATGGAAGGCATGGGCAAGGCTTACGATCTGTCCATGGGCCGCAAGGGATTTGCGTCTCCCCTGGCCGCCCGCTGGTATGAATTGACCGGCGAGAAATCCCTGATGATCCAGACTGCCGTCAGCGGCACGCCCATCGAACGCTGGGAGCCGGACGGAGATCTGTACAAGGCCACCCTGCGCGTCTACAACCGTGTGGTCAAGCTGTACACCGCCGACACGTCCAAGTTCGAAATTCTCCGCACCGCTTACTTCTGGTGTCAGGGTGAAACCGGCCAGATGTGGAGTTGGAAAAACGGCAAGTGGGATCAGTCCGGCAAGGATATCATGACGGGCGATGTGTACTACGAAAAGTACATGGGGATGCATGAAGCATTCGTTAAGGATATGAACGTGGAGATCGGCTCGATCCTTTTGGTTCGATCCATTCCCCAGATCGCCAGCCGGCAGAGTCTGAAAAGTGAGTATTTCACTGACCTGGTAGCTCCCCGCGTAGCACAGTACACCATTCACAACACCACCGATTCTTCACTGCTGATCTCCTCCCGCCTGGGTGAGATCGCACGTTCCGGGAAAGCCCCCGATAAAACCGCCCCCGGCTACAATTTGATGTTTGACGACAACGTCCACTACAATCAAAACGGATACAATCTGGCCGGTAAGGAAATGGCAGATACCACCTTCGCATCTATCAGTGCTACGGCTGATCGCACGCCCGAGAAGATCGACGTTCTTTCCAGCGACGGACGCACCCGCCTGCAGGACGGGGACACCATCACCGTGGATCGGGAGGACGGATATCAGCTGGCCGCCATCGTGCTGCCGCTGTACGCCAAAGATGCCAAACTGACCTATGCAGTAACCGAAAACGCAGAAAAATGCGCCGTGGATATGTACGGTAAGATCACCTTCGCCGACGACGCAGCCGACGGTGACACGGCCACCGTTGTGATCGCAAGCGAATCCGGTCTCAGTGTAACCCTCACCGCCGTGCTGGGCGAAGTATCCGCCGAGGAAGCACTCAAGAGCAAGGCCGTCACCTACCGCTGGGATTTTAACGATCTGAAGGAGTTCAACTCCTACAGCGATCTGACCCTGTCCGAGAAATCCCCCAAGGACGGCTACTACTTCGAGGACGGATGCATTGTAACCACCGGCAACCAGACCGATTTCAAGATGGATCAGCCCTTCGTCCTCAGCAGTGCCAAGGATTGGGACATCGAATGGCGCGGCAAGACCTTGGACAACTCCTGCCTCTTCGGCGCGGAATTCGATAAGAACAACTTCGTGTATCTGGCATACAAAGTGCCCCAGTTCAACAACTCCTTCCGCCTTGTGGATAACGCCGGTACCGCCGGCATGATTTCCTACGGGAAATATGTACGGAAAGTGGCCGAGATGAACACATGGCGGGTTGAGTACAAGGCAGACACCAAGACCATGACACTCTTCTATCTCGACACGGAAACAAGCGAATTCGTCACCGTCGGTTCCTACAAGTGGACCAAGGATTATGTGCTGTACATCACCAATCTCTTCGGACGCTACGGCAGCGATTCCGCGTTCTTCTGTCACAAGGGAACGATGGACTACATCGTAGTCAACGCAATTATTGAGGAATAATTCCTTCTTAATAAACCATCTCCCCCGCACACAAAAAACGATACTCTTATTATTCTTTGGAGGCATACCATGAATTATCGCAGATGGATCTCTATTCTTTTGGCAGGCTCTATGCTGCTTGGCGCATCGATCAGTCTGATCGGCTGCCAGAAGGAGGAAACACCCGACGTACCCGACACCCCCGTTAGCGATTCGGACACCACCCCGGAAGTTCCCGAGGTTCCCGCTGTTCCGCTGCCCAAGCTGGCTACGCTGACGCTGGATGACGGAACCGAGCTGAATTTTGATCCCGAAAACACTACATACAACGTTGCCCTGCCCGCCGGGCGCCCCCGCATTCCCCGCGTTGCGGCTGCTGCAGAGGATGCAGAGGCTACGGTAACCGTTTATCAGCCCATGTTCCCCGACGATGCCACTGAGGCCATCGCCCGCGTGGATGTAAAGTTGGGTGAGTTGAGCAATTCGTACACCATCCACTTCAAAAAGGATGCGGCAAACGGATTCCATCTCCAGTATGATGACCGCTACACCTTCACCCCCGACTATACCCTGCAGGAGGGAGAAGCCTTCACCTTTGAAAGCTCCAATGCGGAAGTGGCATCGGTGGATGAAACCGGTCTGATCAAGATCGTCACCATGAGCGACGATCCCGTAACCATCACCGCCAAGGTGAACGACGAGGTCAAGGGAACCTTCACTATCGACAAAACCATCCGTGCCCAGATCAACATCTTCCTCATCGTAGGACAGTCCAACTCTGCCGGCACCTACGACTCCGGCCTGCCGGATGCCGAGGGTCTGAAGGTCAGAGCCCGCCCCCCGAAGGGAACCGTATACTGCGTGGAGGGCATGGGTAAGCCCTACGATATGAATCGCGGCCGCGCCGGCTATGCAGGCGCTCTCGGCCAGCGCTGGTATGAGCTGACCGGCGAGAAGTCCTTCGTGGTCCAGACCGCCGTTGGCGGATCCGCCATTGAGCGCTGGGAAGAAAAGGGCGATCTCTACGGCAATACCCTGAGCGCGTACAACCGTCTCATCACCAATTACACGAAGGAAGATTCCAAATACGAGATCATCCGCACCGGTTACTTCTGGTGCCAGGGTGAAACCGCGCAGTATTGGACCTGGAAAAACGGCTCCTGGGATCAGACAGGCAGCTACATCATGACCGCCGACGATTACTACGCACGCTTCATGAAAATCCACGAGAACTTCGTGAAGGATATGAACGCGGAATTCGGTTCCATTCTGCTGGTACGTGCCATCCGTCAGGTGGCCAGCCGCGCCAGCCTGAAGTGCCAGTATCTGACCGATCTGGTAGCTCCCCGCGTAGCCCAGTACACCATTCACAACACCACCGATTCCTCCCTCATCATCGCATCCCGTATCGGTGAGATTGCCCGTCCTACCGCCGCTACGGATACGGAGAATCCCGGCCACGGTTACATGGGACCGGCTAATCTCCACTATTCCCAGAAGGGTTATAATGCCGCCGGTGTGGATCTGGCAGAAAACACCTTCTCTACCCTCAGCGCTACCGCAGACCGTACTCCCGAGAAGATCGATGTGCTCTCCAGCAACGGACGCGATCGTCTCAACGAAGGCGACACCATCACCGTGGACGTGAAAAAGGGCTATCAGCTGGCCGCCATCGTAATGCCGCTGTACGCAACCGATGCCAAGCTGAGCTTTGAAGTAACGGAAAACGCAGACAAGTGCTCCGTGGATATGTACGGTAAGATCACCTTCAATGAGGGTGCTCAGCTGGGCGACCAGGCCAAGGTTACCATCAAAAATGAATCCGGCCTGAGCGTAACCATCAACGCCGTTCTGGGCGAGGTAGAGGACGAGGATATCATCAAGGGTAAGACCGTTACCTACCACTGGAACTTCGACGATCTGAAGGAAGTCAACGAGTACAGCGATCTGTCCCTGTCCGACCGCTCCTCCAAGGATGCCTACTCCTTCAAGGACGGCTGCATCGAGATCACCGATGACAACACCGATTTCAAGCTGGCTCAGCCCTTCGTGCTCAGCAGCAGCCATGACTGGAACATCGAGTGGCGCGGTCAGGTCAAGGATAACTCCTGCCTCTTCGGTGCGGAATACAGCGCCAACAACTTCATCTACCTGGCATACAATGTGCCTTCCTTCGGCAATTCCCTCCGTATGGTGGACGACCAGGGCAACGCTGCACAGATCCCCTTCCGTAAATATCTGAGCAAAGTGACCGAAATGAGCACCTGGCGCTTGGAATACAAGACCGAAAAGAAGACCATGACCCTGTACTACAAGAACATGGAAACGGGTGAATTTGAGAAAGTCGGTTCTTTCAGATGGAGCAAGGACTTCGCCTTCTACATCACCAATATGTTCGGCCGCTTCAACAGCACCTCCACCCTGGTTTGCTACATGGGTACCATGGACTACATCTTCGTGGACGCGTTGATAGAAGAATAAACCCAACACAAAAAGACTGCAGCCTGCGCTGCAGTCTTTTCTTGATATCAGGAGTAGAAATCGTGGCCTGCGATGGTCATGACGTAGTCCCGGTTGTTGGGAACCCAGAAGTTCGTGGACAGTACGGGATTCAGAAAATACAGAATTCCCTCGGAGAGGGTGTATCCCTCCAGACACAGCTTGGCGGCAATGATGGCCTCCGCGTCCGGGCTGCAATAAATGGCTCCGTTGACCGTGGGCGTAAACTGCACGCCGTAGGCCCGATCAAAAATCACCCCGTAGATGGTGTCGGGGAACTGGGGAGATCGCACCCGATTCAAAACCACATTGCCTACGGCAATCTGTCCCTCAAAGGGCTCCACCCCTGCCTCGGCAAAAATGATCCGGGACAGCCAGTACAGATCTCCCTCGTCGTAAAACGCCTCACCGGACGGGAGGATGGTATCTCCTCCGGTGACGTACGCCGCAAATTCATCCGCATTCCAGGCAACATCCGCCCCAAAAATCTTCGCCGCCGCACGAAGCGGAACATAGGCATATCCCTCTCCGGCGAATACGCCTGCCGGGCACCACAAATACCGCCCGTTGGCGCAAATGTAGCTGGCACCGTCGGTGACGGAGATATCGAATTCCTCTCCCCACACCGACGCGGCAGCGGTTTCCCGGTTCCATGCCATGCGGCTGGGCCGCATCTGCTCCGCAAACTCGGCCAGGTTCACATACGTGGTATCCTCATACAGTACGGAACGGCCGCGGTACTCCTCACCGTCGATATACATCTGTACATATTCCGTAGCCGGACTGTCCGGATTGGTGGGCACCTCCTGCGCGGCAATGCTCACGGAGGAAGCGGTGAGCAGGCAAGCAACCATCTCCGCCAACACAGCGATCTTCACATAGTTTTTGCATGCATTTCGCATAAATCTCATGGTATCATCCTTCCTTCATGATGTATTTTGTCGTCGGAGTGTACCGTCTTTGGCACATTTCCTGAAACTCACAATGTTGTGTACATTGTATCATACCATCCAACAAGAAGCAACGCACAATATTTTCCACTCCGTTTCCGTTTGTTCACAATAAATGGTTTGACTTATTGGGCAAAGAATACTATAATTATTTTGGTATACTGTTTGTATATAGAATATTATCGTTACGGAGAATATATGTATAAAGCAAGAAAATCGCTTGGCAGAATCGCGTGTCTTCTCGGCACCGTGCTGTTTCTGCAAAGCTGCTCACTCATTGTGATAAACAATCCCACCGCCGACGGATATGACCCGGAGGACACGGGCGGGGATGCGGTAACGATCCAGCCGTCGGACCAAATCGGTGCCGATCTCCCGCCCAAGGTGGACAACGAAGCCACCTATCGGGCCTATGCCAACGCCTATCTGGAATCCGTGAAAAACAAAGGATTCTATTACGACGGTGCCACTGTCATTCTCTCCGCCCCTTATGAGAGCATCGTGGAATCCGACTCCGCGTCGGACGTATATTCCAAGGCAAGATACGATCGCAACCGGGCCGTGGAGAAGGCAATGGGCATCCGCATCGCGGTCAGCGAAACCAACGCCGATTCCCTTTTGGACAGTCTGCAGGCCAGCATCCGCGCCGATGAATACTTTGCGGATCTTATCCTGTTACAGCAGCAGAACATCGGAACCTTCGCCGCCGCCGACGTACTGTTCAATTTGCGCAGCGCGCCCTTCCTGGATCTGAGCCAGCCCTATTTTGATGCCGCCTCCGTAGAGGCAGCCACTGCCGGTCACAAAACCTACGCGGTAGCCGGCCCCGCCTCCTTTGAAGAAACCTCGTTATCTGCCGTCTTTTTTAATCGGGATCTGATGGAAAAGTACAACCTGGATCTTCCCTATAACAGCGTCTACACCGGAAGTTGGACGTGGGATGCCTTCTTCCGCTACAGTGCCGCCGTCAGCGATATCAACGGAAATGAGAGCACGTCACTCCACTCCTTCTCCACCCAATACGCCGCCAAAAATATGCCCGGCAATGTCTTTATCTCCTGCGGCGGAAAATTTGTGGACGCTCCGCTGCACACCACCCCCTCCGTTCATTTTTCGCAGGATGACAGTGCTCTTGCGGAAATTATCACCCGCCTGTACTCCGATCCCCACGCCAATCGGGACACCTCCGCCGGCGTTTCCCAATTCCACAGCGGCAGCTCCCTGTTCCTGCTGGATCGGCTCTATCTGATGAACTGGATGCCCAACAGCAGCCAGAACTGGGGAATCCTTCCCATGCCCAAATACACCGAAGAGCAAGCGAATTATATCTCCCTCACCGACGAAACGGCGCTGTTCTTCGCCATCCAGAAAAACACCGTCAACGCCGAAATGGCCTCCGTTGTTCTCTCGGCGCTGAACGCCGCATCCTACGGCATTCTTACCGATGCCTATGTGGATCTGGCCATCAACGATCTTCTGCGGGACAATGACTCCGCCAATATGCTGGAGATCATCGCCCACTCCAGAACCTATGATTTCGCCCTGGCCTTCGGCCCGGCCAACACCGCGCTGACTTCTGCCGCCTTCGGCGGCATGAGCGATCTTTCCGCCGGTACATCCTTTGCCAAAATCTGCGCACGGATTCCCGCCGCCAACAAGGAACTGGCATCCAAATACGCCGCGGATTGATCTCTACCACAATTATGTATTTTACCCCCGGAACAGAACACGACAGGAGGTTCGGAATGTATGAGTATCAGTGATCTGAATAACGCCATAACATTGCTCGGCCGTCTGATGGATACCCGTCAGGCCATCAAGCCCATCTATCCCGCCACCTCCGAAAAGCCGGCGTTTCGCGCCTCCACCCTGCGGCAGCCATTCCCCCGCTGTGCACCGGAGGAAGTGGGCATATCGTCAAGCAAAATTGCCGCATTTCTCTCCGACATTGCCGCCGATGAAACGCTGAACATGCACAGCATCCTGATTCTGAAGGATGGAAGCATGATCACCGAGGCGGTCTTTGCCGATCAAAGCACGAAAATCTGGAAATACACCTTCTCCGCCTGCAAAAGCATCACCTCCCTCGCCATCGGATTCCTGTTTGATGAGGGCCTTTTGCGCACGGATGAAAAGCTGAGTGATATCTTCGGGGATGCAGTTCCCCCGCTGACCCGGATCGCTATACGGGATATGACCGTAGAGAATCTTCTGACCATGACCACCGGCGCCTCCTTCAACGAAGTGATGGCCATGACTGAACCCGATTGGATCAAAGGATATTTCAGCGGTACGTTCTCGCCGGGCACTTTCGCCTACAACAGTTTAAATTCCTATATGCTTTCCGCCATCGTGGAAAAGAAAACGGGACAGCATCTGAGCGACTATCTGAAACCCCGCCTGTTTGATCCCCTGGGCATCGATAACTATTACTGGGAAAAGTGTCCAAAGGGCATCGACAAGGGCGGCTGGGGGCTGTATATGCTTCCCGAGGATATGGCGAAAATCGGACAGTTGGTTTTGCAGAACGGCATATGGCAGGATCGTGTCCTGCTCTCCGCGGAATGGATCGACCGCGCATCCCACACCCGGGTGCGCACGGGGGCCGTTTCGGATTTGTTCGATTACGGCTACCAGATCTGGACCGGCGATGACACGGATGCGTTTCTGTTCAACGGCATGCTGGGACAGAACGTGCTGGCATTCCGGAAAAGCGGAATCCTGCTCGTCTCCAACGGAGGCAATGCAGAAATGTTCCAGACGGGCAATTACTTCACGTTGGCCCACAAATACTTTGCCGAGGCGGACCGCCGTTTCATTCCAATGACCAATGCCAATCCACTGCCCGCCGTACTGCACGCAATCCGCGAGCATCCGGCAACGGGGCAAGAACACGTCAAACCGAAACGGCGCTTTGGTCTGTTTGCGAGAAAAAGGATCGCCGCCCCGTCAGCCGCAGCCCTGCCCGCCGAGTGCGATCAGCTCTCCGGCGTCACATTCACCTCCCAGGATGAGAATGCACCCTCGCTCTGCCTGATGCCGGTCATCTGGCAAGCCATACAGAACTGCTACGGTACCGGGTTGTCCTCCCTCTCCTTTCTCAAAAGCGACACGGCCTTCTATATGACGTATGCGGAGGCGGAGGAAAGTTATCTTTTGCGCATCGGCTTTGGCTATCCCGCCGATACGGATCTGAGCGTGGGCGGCAAGATGTACCATGTGCGCACCTTGGGCAAATTCACCCGGGACGAGGATGGGATACCCCTGCTCTCCTTGCGGATTACTTTTGCGGAAACACCGCTGACCCGCTATATCAAGATCTACTACACCGGCGAATCCCCCCATATCCAACAGTACGAACGTCCCGGCGGCGACTTCATTCTGATGATGACTATGGCTATGAAAAATGAACTGACCATGGCCCCCATCATCGGCGGAACGCTGAACAAAGTGGACAACGATTATATCAAATACCGGATTAACAAGCGGTTCTCTCCGGATGTATCCCTGCATGCATCCAAAACCATCCCGCGGAGAAAAAAACTGTACGAGGAACAGCACTATGAATTATAACGGATTTCTGATTCTGACCGATATCGACGGTACGCTCACTCCCCGGGCGGGCGAAGTGGCTCCCGAAAATACGGACGCCATCGAATATTTTAAGGAAAACGGCGGCCTGTTCACCTTCGCCACCGGACGGATACCGGATTACCTCAGCCGCTTCCCTTTCCGTGCCAATGCACCCATCGTTACCACCAACGGCACACTGATGTGCGACGAGAACGGAAAAATCCTGTGGGAGAAAACCATGACCACGGAAGCCTGCAGCGAAGTGGTGCGCCATATCGTCGTTCACCATCCGGGTGTCAAGACCGTGCAGCGCTGCTCCTCCCATGATGGAGAATTGCACATTGAATTCCTGCCGCCCAAGGAAAGCCTTCTCTCCTTTGAGGACGGTCATCCCACCTACAAGACGGTGTTCATCTGCGAGGAGGAGGATTCTGCCCTCCGCCTTATGGCCGATCTGATCGAGCGGTTCGGTGACCGCTTTGCCTTTGACCGCAGCTGGCCGGTGGGATTGGAAATGCACCACAAAGACAGCGGCAAGGGAGCCTGCGTGGAAATTCTGCGGCAGATGTTCCCCCAGATGCATACGATCATCACCGCAGGGGATTACGAAAACGACATCACCATGCTCCGCGCGGCGGATGTGGGCTGTGCGGTAGCCAACGCCATCCCCGCAGTCAAAGAGGCCGCCGATCGGGTGATCGTCCATTGCGACGAGCACGCCATCGCCCACATTATTCATAAGGTAATTCCCGAGCTGGTCGAGAATGGAACCGTATAAACTGATCCGCTCCGATCGGCGCACGCTGTCCATGGAGCTGTCCCCCACGGGGGATTTGATCCTGCGGGCGCCCCGGCGACTGCCGGTGCGGGAAATCGAGCGATTCATCGAAAGTCATGAATCATGGATCCGGAAGCATCGCGACCGCCTGCAAAAACGTGAAGCCTTCCACGAGGAGCATTTCGCCACCGAGGAGCAAATCACCGCTCTGATCGCCCGGGCCAAGGCAGTTTTGCCAGAAAAAACGGAATACTGGGCGAAGATCATGGGCGTAACCCACACGGGCGTGTGCATCACCCGGGCGCAGAAACGATTTGGCAGCTGCTCCCCATCGGATCACATCGCCTACAGCTACCGCCTGATGGCGTATCCGGAGGACGTGATCAATTACGTGGTGGTCCACGAGCTGGCTCACATCCGCCACAAGAATCACTCGGCGGACTTTTATGCCTTTGTGGCCCGCTTTATACCGGACTACAAACGGCGGGAAGCCATCCTGAAACACAGATAAGGACAGACATATGGAACTGCGAGGAAAGAACACCACCCTATGCTACATAGAGCGGGACGGACAGTATCTGATGCTCCACCGCACCAAAAAATCCGATGACGAAAACCATGACAAATGGATCGGTATCGGCGGCAAATTTGAGGCGTTTGAATCCCCCTACGACTGCGTATTGCGGGAAGTCAAAGAGGAAACGGGACTGACGCTGACATCGCTCCGCTATCGGGGCATCGTCACCTTCGTATCCGATCAGATGCCGGTGGCGGAATATATGCACCTGTTCACATCGGACGCCTTCACAGGCGAGATGATCTCCTGCGATGAGGGCGATCTGGAATGGATCCCCATCGAGGATCTTCTGAAACTGCCCATGTGGGAGGGGGACAAGATCTTTTTGGATCTTCTGCAGACGGCGGAGCCCTTCTTCTCTCTGAAGCTGGTGTACGAGGGCGAGATACTGCGCGAGGCGTGGCTGAACGAAAGGAAAATCCTATAATGAAGAAAAAGAAAACCGAAACCCAGCAGAACTGCGAGTCCTGCGTGTGGTACGATTATAACGAAGCGGACGATATGTATGAATGCGGTGTGGATCTGGATGAGGACGAAATGCTGGCATTCATGACACGCAACACGAAAGGCTGCCCCTACTACAAATTCTACGACGAATACAAGAGCGTGCAGCGGCAGAATTGATAATCAACCGATGCGCGATCGATCATAATGGTACGTCTGAAAGATCGCAAAAACCGGCAAATGACTAAAGCGCACCGGAACAATTCGCTGTCATAGTTCGTCCAATGGACATCTATGATTTCACGAGGTATCAACAATGAAAAGGGATCCATCCACCCGTCTGTCCCTGTGGCAGAAACTGCGCAAACACCGCCTGCTGTTCCGCCTTACCGTGATCGCCCTGGCCTTGTGCCTGCTGGGCGGGATCTTCGGCATCGGGGTGAACTGGCATATGTCCGCCTCCGTCTCCGACCGGATCCTTACCCCGGAGGATGCGGCAGCCATCGATGCGGACTGCATCCTTGTATTGGGTGCGGGACTGCGGAAGGATGGCTCCCCCAGCCCCATTCTGCGGGAGCGGATCGATCGGGGAATTGAGTTGTACAACCTGGGCGCGGCACCGAAAATCCTGATGAGCGGGGACCACGGCCGGGTGGAATACAACGAGGTGGGCACGATGAAGGCGCTGGCGATGGACGCCGGGATCCCCTCGGAAGATGTCTTTATGGATCACGCGGGATTTTCCACCTATGAAAGTCTGTACCGTGCCCGGGACGTTTTCTGCGCGGATCGGGTAATCATTGTATCCCAGGAATACCATCTGTACCGGGCCTTATACATCGCGGATCAGCTGGGGCTGGAGGCCTATGGCGTAGGCGCGGATGTACAGCAGTTTTACGGCCAAACCACCCGGGAAATGCGGGAATCTGCGGCACGGGTCAAGGATTTTCTGTACTGCGTTCTGCAGCCCAAGCCCACCTATCTGGGGGACACCATTCCCGTCAGCGGGAACGGCGATCTGACCAACGATTGATATGCAACCTTCTAACAAAGGAGAGACAGTATGAGCACAAAATCCATTCTCGTGCCCTTGGGCGGCAATTCGTTTGTTACAAACAAAAACCAGTGCGAGCAGGACGGGATTACCCCCGCCGGTTGGGAAAACTGGGCAAACGATCGGTGGGAATACCACATTTATTTCAAGCCCGCCATCGAAGCGGAGTTGACGCTGACACTACTTTGTCAAAAAACTGAGCATGCCTCCCGCATCCGCTGGGGCATCGGGCAGCCGGACAGAGAAATCTCCGTGGAGGCCGGCACAACTGAGATCCCGCTGGGTACGTATCACACATCCGCCGGCTATGTGGATGTGGCCGTGCAGGGCATCCGCCGGGAGGGCGAGATCTTTGCTTTCCCCACCGCTTTGCGGGTGGAAGGTATCGATGATGCGGAGATGGCGGCCTACGCCCGGGAAAGCGACCGCCAGGATTTCTACTGGATCCGCCGCGGTCCCTCCGTGCACTGCAACTACGATGTGGATGCGGCAGGCGAGGACGTGGAATGGTTCTACAACGAAGCCGCCGTCATGCCCGGAGAGGATCCCGACGGCACCT
Source organism: Clostridia bacterium (assembly GCA_017468385.1). Lineage (GTDB taxonomy): Bacteria > Bacillota > Clostridia > Oscillospirales > CAG-272 > SIG701. The sequence continues at coordinate 6,689 of JAFUIQ010000019.1, read as the reverse complement.
ACTGTATGGCCATCGGCTTCTTCGGCGGCTATTTCGGTATGCAGGTCTGCCACGAGGGCAATCGAAAGCTGCTCTTCTCCATCTGGTCTCCCTACAACACCAACGATCCCTCCACCATTCCCGAGGATCAGCGGATTCGGGTGCTGCGCAAGCATCCCCGCATGCACACCGGGGAGTTCGGCAACGAAGGCTCGGGCGGACAATCCTATATGGATTACCAGTGGGAATCGGGAAAAAAATACAAATTCCTGTGCCACATCCGTCCGGTGGAGAACGACTGCACGGAATACACCGCCTATTTCTTCTTTCCCGAAAGCGGCCAATGGGAGCTGCTCTGCTCCTTCCTCCGGCCGAAAACCCAGACCTGGGTACGCCGTGCCCATTCCTTCCTGGAAAGCTTTGTGGATGTCAACGGGCACAATTTCCGCCGCGCTCACTATTACAATCAGTGGATGGTGACCACCTTCGGCAAGTGGATTCCTGTGGATCGCATGCGCCTGACCGGCGACAATGCGGCCCGCAAAGCCCAGCGGCAAGATTACGGCGGCGGCAGTGAAGACAATCATTTCTATCTGCAGAATTGCGGATTCTTCGCGCCCCACACCCCGCTGGACACCGTGTTCCCCATCGATGTCTCAGAGCATGTGCGTCCCGATATAGATCTGACAGTATTGTAATCAAAAAGACTGCTGCATTTCTGCAGCAGTCTTTTAGTTTTACGCCTCCTCGGAAAGCACTTCGTCAGTGGACTCCGAATCCGTCTCGCCGGTCGTCTCCTCGGTCGTCTCGCCGGTCGTCTCCTCAGTTGTTTCCTCGGTTGTTTCCTCGGTTGTTTCCTCGGGCTCATCGTCATCTTCATCTTTCCGGAAAATATCCCATATACTCTCCGTATCCTCCGGATCGGTAGTATCCTCCGGATCGGTGGTGTCTTCCGGATCCGTAGTATCCTCCGGAGCGGTAGTATCCTCCGGAGCGGTAGTATCCTCCGGATCCGTAGTGTCCTCCGGATCGGTGGTGTCTTCCGGAGCGGTAGTATCCTCCGGATCGGTGGTATCCTCCGGATTGGTGGTATCCTCCGACGAAGTCGTTTCATGCACATACACCGTCTCTCCACCGACAACGGCCACATTCAACTGTCCGTTGGTGCGGCCAATGGTCTCCATGTCCGCCCGGGAGGTGGTATCCGCCGGGGATTGCCCGGCAGGATCATCCGTAGACGGGGCCGCGTCCGTTTGCGGATCATGGGTGCTGTCCGTCGGACGCAAAGCGGGGTTGGAGGGATCATCCTCCGGCGGCGGAACGGCCACAGGAAAGCTATCCGGATCCGTTGTATCCCCCGATGCGGATGTATCGGGCACCTCATGTCGACGGCCTGCCGTCAAGGTATGGGCCGCCGCGAACATAACCGCGCCCGCCACCAGGATTGCCATAACCGCTGCCACAACTCCCTGCCGTCCGTACCGGGAAACCAGAGAATCCAACCGCTCTTTTCCGCTCATAGCATTATGATTTTTCATGGGCAACTCTGCCTCCGAACGGGGTGGGAACCACATAGCGGTCGATAATCCACACCAGCAAATTCATAATCAGAATGGCAAACGGCATGCCTTCCGCAAAATAGCCAAAATAGCGGAACAGCACCGTCAGCACACCGCATCCCACGCCATAGATCAAATGGCCGTAGGGCGTGGTGGGCGATGTCACAGGATCCGTCGCCATGAAAAAGGCTCCCAGAAGCAAGCCGCCGGAGAACAACTCGCACAGCATAAAGTTCAGATTGCTTCCCTCAATTTGCGGGAAGAAGAAGGTAAGACAAGCCACCGTGCCGATATAGGCCACGGGAATCCGCCAACTGATCACACGGCGGACGATCAGATAAATACCGCCGGCCAGCAGAAGAACGGGGAAAATCTCACCGATGCATCCGGCCGTGCGGCCGAGAATCAGATCAAACAGCATCACGTTGGGGAACGCGCCTGCGTGAAGCGCGTCCAGCGGCGTAGTGACCGATTCCACATGGGTCAGGCCGATTCCGCTGAGCCGCTCACCGGGAGCGGTGAAAATATGCAATTGGGACGGCCACATGAGCAGCAACACCCGTGCCGCCAGTGCGGGATTGACCAGATTGCGGCCAATGCCGCCAAACAGTCCTTTCATGATCACGATGCTGACAAAAGCGCCTACGATCGGCATCCAGATCGGCACCGCCGAGGAAAAGCCCATAGTCAGAAGCAATCCCGTCACCACGGCGGACAGATCGCCGATTTTGATCGGGCGGTGCAAAATCAACTGCATCAGCGCCTCAAACAAAACACAAGAGGCGATCGCAACCACGCCCACGGTCAATACCCGGGTACCGAAGGTATAGATACCCCACAGATACGCCGGAAGCAGTGCAATAATCACATCCAGCATAAGAGAACGGGTTTTATCCGATGTGCGTACAAAGGGCGCGGGAGACAACCGTACACGGGAGAGCGTGGGAGCGGCTTCCGCCTCCCCATCATCCTCTTCATGCTCCTCCCACAGCGCAGGAGCATCGTCCAGCACCTCTGCGGCTCCAGTTTCAGTATCTGTTTCGATGGGTTCGGGAACTTCATCCGTCACCACACCGGATTCTGTAATCTCGTTCTCCCCCTCACGGATTTCCGCGGAGGCGGGCACGTCCTCACTCACTTCCACCACATCCGTAGTCTCTTCCGTGACGGGTGTGTTCTTTTTATTCTTCTTCATGTGCCGCATCCTCCTTTCCGTCCAGTGTCAAAATCAATTTTTCTCCCTCCGGCACCGGTTTGGCTGTGTTATCCACAGCGGCGGCATCCTCTCCAAAAACGGAAATAATTTCCGGTACCGCATCCTCCTTCGGCGCGGCCGGCGTTTCCGGCACAAGGATCTCCTCCGGAGAAACAGTTTCTTCGACGACTTCCTCAACAACTTCTTCCACGACGTCTTCCACAGCTTCCTCTCGGGAGGCGAGGTGTGTCCGATACGCCTCTTTCGCCGCGGCCACCTTTGCGGTCACATCCACCCCGCCGGGGCAAACGTAGGAACAGCTGCCGCATTCCATACAGGCAGTAACGCTTAATCGATCCATCCGCTTCCATGCGCTCCGCTCCGCCGCCCGCACGATGGCATGGGGCATCAGATGCATGGGGCATACATCCACGCATCGGCCGCAGCGGATGCAGGCAGAAGCCGCATTTTCCGCCGTAGGACGGGACAGCGCCAGCACCGCAACGGTATCTTTGGTGATCAGCTGATCGGTGCTCGCCACCGCACAGCCCGTCATGGGACTGCCCAGCACCAGGCTGGCCGGAGATTTCCGGAATCCGCCGCAGAAGGCGATCAGATCCTGCACCGATGTGCCCAGGGGCACGGATACATTCTTCGGGGAGGCGATGCAGTTGCCCGCCACCGTCACTACGCGGCGCACGTACGGCATACCGAAAGCAAATGCCTGGAATACAGCGGCACAGGTTTCCGCACGGAACATGACGCATCCCGCATCCACCGCCGTTTTGCCCGCAGGCAACTCCCGGCCGGTCATGGCGTACAACAGCGTCCTCTCCTCCATGGGATACTTGGCATCCACTGCCCGCCCGAAAATCATCTTACTGCCGTCCAGCAGTTTTTCCAATTTATTGAGGGCATCCATACAGCGGTTATCCACTGCCAACAAAGCCTGTCGGACACCGATGGCCTTCAAAAGGATCTTCACGCCGTTGATCACCGCGGCGGGATTCTCCATCAGCAGACGGTAGGTAGAGGTAAGATAAGGCTCGCACTCCGTGCAGTTCACGATTATGCGGTCCACCCGGCCTATGGAGGATTCGATCACCGCATACACCGGCAGTGTTTCCGTCACCATGCTGGGAATCCCCGCATTACGGATCACCTCCAGCAATTCCTCGCCGGTAGCATCCTGCAAGGACTTGGCGAAAGGCTGTACAGTGGGGGCCGGCGTATCCTGACCATCGTTTTCAATCACCACACCGATATACGGGCCGCTAAGCGGATCCGCACCCTGCCGGATTTCGACTACCCGGCCCGATACGCCCGCATGAACCGGGCACCAAAGGCCGCCGCCTGCGTTGCCGAGGGGCTGTCCTATTGCCACCGTATCCCCGACGGAAACAAACAATTCCGCCGCCCGATTTTCCGAATACAGAATCGGAACGGTAACCGTACCGGGAGCGGGCAACATTTCTATACGCTTGCCCCGGGTCTTTTTGTGAAAATCCAGGCGGACACCGCCGCGGAAAGAATACTGCAAAACCGTCACCTCTTATGTTCTTATAGGAATAGGCATATGTATACATAATTATTATACAGGATAATTGTGAAAAAAACAAGTCCGCGCCGCGGTTTCTCAAACAAAAATGGGTGTTGTCCTGCGAAAACAACACCCGTTCTTTTATTTCTTTTGTTTCGCTCCGCCCAACAGACGGAAATTTCCGTATCCCAGACGATAAGCCGCCCAGCAAAGCAGGATCACGGGAATCGGGATCAGGAGCATGATATACTTCCCGCCCGGCGCAATGCTCTGCAGAATGCCCATGTACATCGCCTGCCACAGGCGGCCGATGACCGCACAGACACCGCCGGCAAAGCCGCACCATTCCACGGAGGTGATCTGGTGAATCAGCGTAAACAGCGCGGCCAGAATCCCCAGAAGCAGATTGGGCGCCGAGGCGGCGATCCCCAGCCATAGTCCGGTATGGGGCTTATACACATCCCGATTGTCGTCCACGCGGATGCGGGCTTTAGCGCCTTCCTCCCACAGAGTGGCGTAATCCAGATACAAAAGGAACAGCACAGACAAAATGCTGGTGATCAGATACACCGAAGCACTGATCCGCACACTGGTAAAGGCAAGCAGCAGCGCCAGGAAAGCCGCCCCGAACTGATTCACAATCAGTTTTCGGATCACCCGTATGTTCTCCCGCAGAAAATTCAGCATAAGCCATGTCCTTTCCCATATGTTCTTACGGATATTGTAGTAAAAATCCCCCGCAAATACAAGTCATTCGCGGGAAAGTTTACAAAAACGATACAGGCGGCGGAAATTACCTTTCCTCTTGCGTGGGGCAGAAGAGCGTGATATAATAAATACAGTTGATGAAAGCGCATAGATCGCGCGAAAGGAGTCCGCCATGAACCCGACCAAGGATCTGTCCGTGTTCCCGCCCATTCTGCGGGAATTCGCTTCCTACAAATTGAATATCCAGGGATGTTCCGTCAAAACGGTGGACGAGTATCTCATCGATCTGCGGACGTTCTTTCGCTATCTGATCCTCATCCGCCAAGGAAAAAAGCCCACCGCGGAAAACATGCTGGAGGCGGACATCCGCGTGATCGATCTGGCTTTCATCAAGAGGATCGTCACCACCGATATTTACGATTTTTTGATGTATTCCGGCTCACAGCGAGGCAACGGAAAACGCACCAGTGCCCGCAAGCTGTCCGCCATCAAGGCACTGTTCAAATATCTGACCGTCAAGCGAAGTCTGCTTGAGGTCAATCCCGCCGCCAACATCGAATCGCCCAAGCAGAAAAAGCAGCTGCCCAAGCACCTGAGCGTGGAGGAGAGCATCGATCTTCTTACGGCGGTCCAGCAGGATACGGATTCCGACAACCGCGCCCGGAATTACGCCATTCTGACGCTGTTCCTCAACTGCGGCATGCGACTGTCCGAGTTGGCCGGCATCAGTTTCGGCGATCTGGACACGGAGCTCCGCTCCCTGCGCGTCCTCGGCAAGGGGGCGAAGGAGCGCGTTGTCTATCTCAACGACGCCTGCCGCGAGGCATTGAATGCATACCTTCCTGTTCGTCGGACGCTCACACCCAAAAGCGGGGACGAAAACGCCCTGTTCATCAGCCGCAACGGAAACCGATTGAGCACAAAGACCATCCAATGGATGGTAAAAAAATATCTGGGAGCGGCGGGGCTGGAATACAAGCATTATTCCACCCATAAACTGCGGCACACCGCCGCCACCCTGATGTACCAGACCGGCGAGGTGGACATCCGCGTGCTGAAGGATATTCTGGGGCACGAGCAGTTGACAACCACCCAGATTTATACCCATGTAAGCGACCGGGGCATGGAGGAAGCCGTGGCGAAAAATCCCCTCTCCTCCGTTTCCATCCGACCGGCCGAAAAGCGGCTGTCGGATATCCCCCAGGACGATCCGAACGAGGAATAACGAATATCACAAAAAATCCAAAAAAATTTCAAAAATCATCTTGACAATCCTATCCCAACATGATACAATATATGAGCGTTCGCGGGTCGCTTGAAAAAGCGTCCGGTACGATCATATGGCGGAGTAGCTCAGCTGGCTAGAGCAACCGGTTCATACCCGGTAGGTCACGGGTTCAAGTCCAGTCTCCGCTACCAGGCCCGGTGGTCAAGCGGCTAAGACACCGCCCTTTCACGGCAGTAACAGGGGTTCGATTCCCCTCCGGGTCACCAAACGTAACAAATCCGAACTATTTCGTACATCGAGAATGGTTCGGATTTATTTTTTACTATCATTCATATTAAAACACCGCCGGGTTAACTCCCGGCGGTGTTTTTTCTACTCATGCCAGACAATTTGAATATTGCCATCCAGGGCAATATCGTCAGAGGCTAAAGAAATCAGTTCATATCCCTCAATCTCATTACGGTTATTCATATGGATTTG
>JAFUIQ010000048.1 GCA_017468385.1 Clostridia bacterium | reverse complement strand
TATGATGGACGATGTGGAATCGGGTAAGGTCAACTGCATTGTGACTAAGGACTTATCCCGTTTCGGTCGTGAACACGTCATGATGGACTACTATCTGGAATTCGTGTTCCCGGAAAAGAATATCCGCTATATTGCCGTCTCGGACAATGAGGACACCGAAAAAGGACTTTCGGACTTCGTGCCTTTCAAAAATTTATTCAATGAATGGTTTGCAAAAGACACCAGCCGTAAAGTCAAAACCGCGCTCCACGCCAAGTTTGCCGCAGGACAGCATATATGTACTTATGCTCCTATCGGCTACAAGAAGCACAGCGAGGTAAAGAATCTTTTGGAGATCGACGAGGAAACACGTTGGATCGTCGAAAAGATATTTGACCTTGCCTACCGAGGCGCGGGAGCCGCCAAGATCACAAATATTCTCATTGACGAACAGATACCCACGGCGGGTTGGCTCAACTACACGCGATACGGAAAATTCGCTCACATCTATGCAGACGCACCCGAAGAAAAACGCTACGCATGGACGATCTCGCAGGTCAAGTGTATTCTCAAAGATGAAATCTACATCGGCAATTCCGTTCACGGCAAGCAAACGAATATCTCCTACAAGAACAAAAAGAAGATACGCAAGCCCCAAGAGGAATGGTTCAGAGTGGAAAATACACATGATGCCATTATCTCAAAGGATGTGTTCGATCAAGTGCAGGAGCAGATCGCAAGCCGCCGCAGAAAGCAACAGGACGGAACAACACAGATTTTTGCAGGACTTGTCAAATGCGCCGATTGCGGATGGGCTATGAGTTTCGGCACGAACAAGCAGAACACCAAGCCGTACAGTTATTTCAACTGTACCTCTTACCGTCAGTTCGGCAAGAAACACGCCACTTGCACCGCCCATTATATCCGCTACGATACGCTTTACACCTACGTTCACGCAAGGCTGATGTATTGGTGGCAACAAGCACAAGCGGATGAAGAAAAGCTGATTGAGAGAATACTCAAGGCGGGAGACAAGGAAAACGAGGCACAAGCAAAAGCGCGTACTGCTTCGCTCACAAGAGCCGAAAAACGCAAAGAAGAGCTTGACCGTCTGTTCTCCAAGCTGTATGAGGATTGGGCATCTGAACGTATCACGGACTACAACTTCAATACGCTGTCGAAGAAATACCAGACCGAGCAGGAAGAACTGCTTGTAAAGATAGACAAGCTGACAGCGGAACTCTCAGCCGAAAAGCAAAGTGTGATTGACGCTGAAAAGTGGATAGCGAGCATTAAGAAATGCGCTCGCCCCATCGAGCTTACAGCCGACTTGCTCAACTCTCTGATTGAGAAGATCGTAATTCACGAGAGCAAGGACAGTCAAAACGGTATGAAAGCACAGCCGATTGAAATTTATTACCGCTTTATCGGCAAAATTGATTGAAAAATGGAAATGAGTGCCTATGAAACACGAAATAGGCACTCATATAGAAGAAATATCTGTAACTATGTGAAGCCGAGGGCGGCTATCCCGATATTGAACTCTTGCCGGCGCTGGCGGATTTCTTCGCCGTAAGCACGGATGAACTGCTTGGATATAAGCTGTCCGAGAGGGAAGAGGAGCTGGCAAAAATCAAAAAGGAAATGGATCGGCTTGCAGAAGTTGGTTCTGTGGAAGAGCAAGTAGCTTATGCAAGAAATGCATTCGCCCGTTATCCGAACGACTATGAGGTTCGTGATAATCTCGCAGTTTGTCTGTATTTTGTATGGGAGGAAACGCACGATGAGGCGCTTTTCGAGGAGATCGAATCGCTCCTTAGATCTGTGGCCAACGAATGTAACGATGAGGACATACGCTATGATGCCATCAATACGCTCATCATACTGTATGGAGGAGTCAAACGGTCAGAAAAGGCAAAAGAATGGGTGAATCGTCTGACACCCATGAAATACCGCCGCGAAGTGGCACTTTCGGCCGGTATCGGCGACGGCAATACGGAGGTATATATCCAGGACGAAATCAATAAATTGACCGATTGCCTGGGAACGTCTATAGAAAGACTGGCCTTGCATGAAGATCTCCCCAACGATCCGTCCACATGGGACAAAAAGATCGAGATGCTTACTGTTTCCAATCAGCTGTATACGATGATATACGGGGACAACCTTATGTTTTACCACACCCGTCTCTCCCGGAATTATTGGCTGATTTCCACGTATCAGATGTCGCAAGGCAAGGCGGAGGATACGCTTGCATCCCTGGAGAAGATGTGCCATCACGCGGTGGAATATGATAAATCGTATATGAGCAATCATGGAAAGATGTACACATCCATCTTCACCGATAAACTGGTCTATCCCGAGCCGAGTAAGGATTTCCATGAACTCACAGAGCATACGAACTGCTACCATATGCTGGACAGACTGCAGCATAAGCGGTATAATCCCATCCGTGAGGATGCACGTTTCCTTGCGGTCATTCATGCTCTGCAGGAATACGCGAGATGATAGAAAGCCCCGCCTTGTGCGGGGCTTTTTGCACATCGTACCATAACCATTGTAAATTGTCCCTTGACACCGCCCGGGGCGTTTGGTATCCTATATACAGAAAGATTTTTTGGGGAGGGCCTATGCTGTATCTGGGATCGCTGCAACTGCCGGATGACGGGGCGGAGTTTACTGCCCTGTATGGAGGAGTCCATGAGGGAACCGTCCATGACCGCAATTATAAATACACCATGACCTGCTATGAGAACACCTATCCCTTCGGCGTGTTTCCGAAGCGGGAGCTTACCTATGTGGAGTTTGCGCCTATCACTATCTTCGCCGGCGGCAACGGATCGGGCAAATCTACCCTGCTTAACGTGATCGCGGAAAAACTGGAGCTGTCCCGTTCCGCTCCCTTCAACACCACGCCCTTCTTCCGGGATTATATCAAGGAATGCCGCGTCAACGACGGCGGGGAACCGCTGATCCCCCGGGGCAGTCGGATCATCACCAGTGACGATGTGTTTCAGTCCATTCTCAAAAACCGCCGCATCAATGAAGAGCGAGATGCGGAGCGGGATGCCTTGATCGATGAGTATTGGGGTCGCCGCAAGGAGGGCGGATTCCGCATGCAGTCTATGGAGGAGTTGGACGCGTTGAAGCGATACAACCACCTGATGCGCAAAAAAGCAACGCCGTCCCGGTTTGTGCGGGAATATCTCTCCCGCCCGGCTGAGGAGGCATCCAACGGGGAGTGCGCGCTGAAATTTTTCACGGACGCCATCGGCGAGGATTCCCTCTATCTTTTGGACGAGCCGGAGAACAGTTTGTCCCCCGTGTTCCAGGTGCAACTGGCCTCTTTCCTTCTGGAGGCGGCCCGCTTCTACGGATGCCAGTTGGTCATCGCCACCCATTCCCCCATCCTGCTCTCCATTCGCGGCGCAAAGATTTATGACATGGATGCCTGCCCCGTCACCACTACCCGGTGGACGGAGCTGGAAAACGTTCGCCTGCTCCACGATTTTTTCCGGGAGCATGAGGAAGATTTTGATACATAAACGGAGTTACTGTTATGGAAATCATTGAATATTTCAGCACGGAGAATAAGGAATACTGGCTCACAAAGCTGGGGGAATGTGAATGGGATGCGGGACGGATGCTGCACCGCCGGCTGTCGGACGGATCGATGAAGCAGCTGATCGGCGAGGAGGCCAAGATCCTCCTTTTGACCGATGGGGACAATCTGGTTTCCTTTTGCACCCTGGCCCCGCTGGACGATATCCAGCCCACCGATCTGACTCCCTGGATCGGATTTGTGTATACCTTTCCGGCGTACCGGGGACACCGGCACGTGGGAAAACTGATCCGCCACGCGGAAGAATTGGCCAAGGCGGCGGGGGCAGAGAAGACCCACATTTCCACGAATCACATCGGCCTGTACGAAAAATACGGATACACGTACCATCAGACGATGAAGGATCTGCACGGCGAGGATTCGAGAGTGTACATCAAATATCTGTAAATGAATACAAGAAGGCTGCTGCATGAAAATGCAGCAGCCTGTTTTTATTCTTCCTTTTGCAACTCTTCCTCTTCCTCATAAAGCTGCATAAGGCGATCTTCTGTGGTCAGACGCTCGTCCTCCAGCTCCGCCGCCCGCTTGTAATCCGATGCGGCGGGACCGAAGAGCTCGTCCTGCACTTCGATGAGATATTTTTCCAGTTTTTCGATCTCCTGCGCCACGGCGATCTTCCGCTTTTCCCTCTGCCGCTTCAGAGCGGCTTCCTGTTTCCGCGCCAGATACTGCTCCTTGGAGGAGGAGGGCTTTTCCTCCGTCGGCGCGGCGGAGGTGCCGCTTTCCCGGCGGGCCCGATCCTCCAGATAGGATTCGTATCCCCCGTGATAGTCAGAGGGGGCATCCGGATCCAGGGTGAGGATTCGTGTGGCCAGTTTGGAGATGAAATACCGGTCGTGGGACACGGCAATGATGGTTCCGTCGAACTGCTCCAGCGCCGATTCCAACGCCTCCCGGGACTGGATGTCCAGGTGGTTGGTGGGCTCGTCCAGGATCAGCACGTTCATCTTGGACAGAATCAGTTTGGCCAAGGTCAGGCGGGCGCGCTCACCGCCCGAGAGGACGGATACGCTCTTCTCGATATCATCTCCCCGGAACAAAAACAGCGCCAGCGTATTCCGGATCTCCGTCTGTGTCAGGGTGGGGTAGGTGTTCCACAGCTCATCCAGCACGGTGTTGTGGGGATCCAGATTCTGGTTTTCCTGATCGTAGTAGCCTACGCTCACGTTATATCCAAACTCCACCTTGCCCTCGTCGGCGGACAGTTTGCCCAACAGAATCTTGATGAGGGTGGATTTTCCGCATCCGTTGGGGCCCAGAATAAACAGCCGATCCCGCTTCTTGACCTCCACATTCAGATCCCGGAACAAAGGCTTGTTCGGGAAAGATTTGGACAGTTTTTTGATGGAAAGCACGTCGTTTCCGCTCTCCCCCGATCCGCTGAAGGCGAATCGGATGGATTTGGGCGCGTCGGCCGGCTTTTCGATTTTCTCCATGCGGGCCAGCGCCTTCTCCCGGCTTTCCGCCGCGATGATGTTTCTTTCCCGGTTCCACGCCCGCTGCTGGGCGATGTAGGCCTCTTGCCGTGCGATTTCCTTCTGCTGTATCTGGTACTGCTTTTCCTGCGCCGCCCGATCCTCCTCTTTCAGTTTCAAATAGGTGGTGTAGGATGCCCGGTACAGCTTGGCCCGGTGGTGTTCGATATCCAGGGTCTTGTTGGTGACCCGATCCAGAAAATACCGGTCGTGGCTGACCAGAAGCAGGGTCTTTTTGTAGTTGGCCAGATGGCCCTCCAGCCAGATCATGGTATCCGTATCCAGATGGTTCGTCGGTTCGTCCAGAAGCAGAATATCCGGCTCACGGGAAAGCAGACGGGCCAAAGCCAGACGGGTGCGCTGTCCGCCGCTCAGCTTTTCGATGGGCATATCGTGGAACTCCTCGGGGAATCCCAGATGGGTGAGAAAACTGCGGCAGCGGGATTTGTAATGGAGACCGCCCTCCTCTGCAAAACGGGCGTTCAAAGTGGCAAATTCCGCGCTGAGATAGGTGAGGGTGTCGCCGGTGGCGGTTTGCAATTCGGATTCGATCTGGGCAAGACGCGCCTCCATACGGCAAAGCTCCGGAAAAGCGGCATACATCTGCCCCAGCACCGTATCGGATACGGGGGATCCGTCCTCCTCACGGAGGATATTGAACGCGTCATCCTGGTGGAGCATGCCTACCGTCTTGTCCTTGGCGATGTAGATCGCTCCGTCATCGGGGGTGTACTCGCCCGTGATCAGCCGCATGAGGGTGGATTTGCCGCTTCCGTTTACGCCCACGATGGCCAGGCGGTCGCCGTCCTCCAGCTAAAAGGTGACGTCCGTGAGAATATCGCGGACGCCGATTCTATAGGATAAATTGGATGTGCTGATGGAAATCATGAGTATATCCTTGTGTTGTTATTTAGGGAGGGGGAACGACGCGGACCCTTTTTGCAAAAAGGGTCCGCACCCCCAAAAAACTTAAACAGATTTTGTGTGGGCTTCCGTGCCTTAAAGTTTTCGCCCACCTTTTTCGAAAAGGTGGCGAGGTCCGGGCGAGCAGCCCGGGAATACACCGTTTTCTTACCGTCTTCCCACGCCGCCGCCGCGGGAGATTCCACCGCCGCCGGAGCGACCGCCGAAGCTGCCGCCTGTGCGGCCGCCGATGCCGCCGGAGAATCCGCCGGGACGGGGACCGTAATTACCGGGGCGGGGAGGCATAGGCCGGTGGGTGTACCCGCCGTAGGATCGGCCGATATAGGGGGTGGAACGGGGACGGCGATAACCGCCGCCGCCACCGCCGTGATTCTTCGGGCCGCTGCCCGAGGCGGAATTGAAATAGGCGGCGATCACCAGGATGATGATCACAATGAGAATGGCCCAGATAAGGATGTCAATGGTTTCGCTGCCGCTGTTATTCTTGACTTCCGTGCCGCCCGGATTGTACGGGCCGGGCGCGCCGCTCCATGTGTCCAGAGTGACGTTGTATACGGAGGCCAGATGGGCGCAGACGGCATCAAACAGTGCCAAAGTACCGGCATCATATTCTTTTGCGGCGAAGTGGGGCTCCAGAAGGGTATTCACCATTTGCTTCAGCGTGCCGCTGGGAAGCAATTCCTCCAATCCCTTGCCCTGCAGAACCCAGTAGGTATCATCCTGAATGGACAAAAGGATCAGTACGCCGTTGTTCCTCTCGGCGGAGCCGATGCCCCATTTATTGAACATCTGCATGGCGTATTCGCCGATGTCCATCCCCTCGGTGGAGGGGACACAGGCCACTACCACCTGCGCACCGGTCAGGGCGAACAGGGCGTCATTGCGGGACACGATGTGATTCCGCGTGGCGGATGTGATCACCTCCGCTGTGTCCAGCACATAGAACATATCGGACGCATCGGGGATCCGGGAGGAATAATCGCCTTCCTTACCGCCGCAGGATGCCAGAGAAAATAGCAGAACAACGCACAAAAGCAGTGCGGACAGTTGGTGTTTTTTCAATTTTTTCTTCCTTTATTTATAAATATCAGCAGGTGTGTGGGCGCTCAGCATGCCGGGGAAGGAAGTGACCGCGCGGTTGTAGTTGTCGGCAGCCTTGGCGTATTCTTCGTGATTCATCAGGCGGGCGCGGGTGGAGTCGATCTCATAGAAATAGGAGATCGCGGATTGCCGCTGGGCATCCGGTACATCGGCGCGGTTGATAATCTGATTGTACGAAAGGGATGCGGCGGTGTACAGCGCATCGGCGGCGTCCTTCTGCCGCAAAGGATCTGTCTCCGAGCGCGTGCGCAGATCGGAGATGGCATCCCGGAAGGAGGGGTTCTCCCCCAGCACGGCGGAGGAGATGGCGTAAAGTTGTTCGCCGTAATCCGCCAGCCGCCGCAGATCCGCCTTAGGGGATCCATAGCGATCGGAATCCTCCGTGTATGTGCGAAGGAGCGTTTTCTCCAAACGGGATACGGAGAGATTGGCTCCCAGCACAACGGACGCGATGACTGCGATTACCAGCGCGCACCAGGCGGCGCCTCGATTGTGTTTCAGAAAGTTCATTGTCCGATGTTCAGCAGCTTGGTCTTCAGTTCGGTCTCGATGCGGCCCAGCTCTGCCTCCGCAGCGATGCGCTTCTCGCGGCCCTCGGCCTGGATCTGCTGTACTTCGTCCAGCGTGTTGATCAGTTCCTGGTTGGTGTGGGTCAGGGTCTCAATATCGATCATACCGCGCTCGGATTCCTTGGCGATGGCCACGGTACTCTGGTGCAGTTTTTCCGCATTCTTCTTCAGCAGTTCGTTGGTCATGTCGGTGACGGCGCGCTGTGCCTGCAGGGCTTCCTCCGAATGGGCCAGACCCAGGGCGATGACCATCTGGCTCTTCCACAGGGGAATGGTGTTCACGATGGTGGACTGGATCTTTTCGCTCATGAGGGTATCGTTATTCTGCACCAGACGGATCTGGGGAGCCATCTGGATGGATACCATGCGGGTCAGCTCCAGATCGTAGATCTTCTTTTCGAAACGGTCGCACATGGAGGCGAAATCGTTGGCCTTCTGCGCATCCTCCGGCAGACCGGATTCTTCCGCTTTCTTCTTCAGCTCCACAAGGGTGGTGGTGCGTTCCCGCTCCAGTGCCTGCTTGCCTGCCAGGATGTACATGGACAACTCCTTGAAGTAGGTCAGGTTGGTCTCGTACATCTTGTCAAGGGTAGCCACGTCCTTCAGAAGGGTAACCTGATGGTTTTCCAGAACGGCCACGATGTTGTTGACGGACACTTCCGCCTTATCGTATTTGGCCTTCATCACGTCGATGTTCTTCTTGGCGCGGCCGAACAGCTTGGCAAAGAATCCGGCGTCGGAATCGTCCATGCTGTTGTTGAAGTTCTTCAATTCGCCCACCAGATTGGCCACCATATCGCCCACTTCGCCGAAATCCTTGGTGCGTACGTTCTGCAAGGCGGAATCGGAGAAATTGGCGATCTTCTGCTGGGTGCCCGCACCGTACTGCAGGACGGTAGCGGTGTTGCTGATATCGATTTTTTCGGCAAATTCCGCGACGGCCTTCTTTTCGGCCTCGCTCAGATGAGCCTCCGCCAGTTTTTCCACGCTTTCGGCCTGCTGGGCGACAGCGCCCTCTGCGGCTTCGGCGATCTGTGCGGCTTCATTGGTGCCAAAGGGATCCAGCGTCAGGTTGAATTCGGGAGTGTTGTTCATATGTGTATCCTCCGTGTATAAATAGAGTTTGTTTATTAAGTTTTTTGAAGGTGCGGAAACTTTTTTCAAAAAGTTTCTGCGGTGCCTTTGCTTTACTTCAGATCATCCCGGGCGAGGAGCGTTTCCAGCACTGTGATGTCGGTGGAAATGTCCAGCGCATCATCGGCGAATAAGGCGTCCAGCTGGCGGACAAAGGAGGCGTCCACCTGCGCCAGCGCGCCCTCGATGGAAGCGGCGGTTTCGCGGATGTTCCGGGAATCCGTGTCCTGGGCTGTCAGGAGTGCGTACTTGCCGGCCAGCTTCTCCGTCACGGGCAGGTAATAATTGAGGAACCGGCGAATCTTCTGCAGATCCGCGGGCGATTCGATGATGGCGTCCCGGATCTTGCCGATGGTCTTGATGATGTTGTCCAGCTGAGCCGCCGTTTCCGGCTTGGCGGTGCCGATCTTCTCGCCGGCGGTTCGCAGATTGGTGAGGGACGTGTTGATCGTGCGCACCGTTTCGTCCAGATCGTTGTTGCCGGTGTAGAAGGGGATCTCCACCAGCTTTGTTTCCTTTGGTACGATCTTCTTCACAAGCAGTGCCGCACCGGCGGACAGGGCCGCCGCGATCACCAGATGAAGGGGCGTGTACATGGGCAGAATCAGCGCGGCGATGAGCCAGACGGCGGCCGCCGCCCAGATGGGCCATGCACTTTTCACGGGAACTTCTTTATATTTCCGGCCATCCTTTTCGATGATGGCTTCGGTGTTCATTTCCTTACGCATCGGCAGTTACCTCGGCCGGTGCCTCGGCGGGAACGGTGTCCTTGCCGAAATGCAGAAGGCGGGACAGAGCATACAGAGCGATGCACACCCATGCTGCCGCTTCCACCAGAGAAAAGCCGTGTCCCACGGTGTCATGGAGGGCCACCAGTGTGTGTGCGATGCCGTTGGCGGTGCACATGACCACGCAGGCGATGCCGCAGAACGCGTAGGATGCGGGACGGGGAATTCGCAGGGCACAGCGTGCCTCGGCGGTGAAGAACAGCGCCATGGACACGTACATGGCCAGATCCCATGTTTTGACGGGGGAGTTCATGCCGTATTCGGCGTTGAAGTAGGTGCACAGCATAGCCAGGATGGCGTACAGGATGGGGAGCATGGACACAAAGGGGAGCACAGCGCTGTCATGTCCCTTATCCGAGGTGACCAGAAAGAAATACACGGCCGCCAATGCGGTCAGCACCACGCGGAGCTGGGGAAGGATGTCGTTCTGGGAGAAGGTGCGCACGGACATCATGAAAACGGCCAGCAGCATAAAGGCGGTAACGATGGCGGCAAAGGTGGTCAGAGTGCCGGGGATTGCGGCGGTGGCTGTTTTTTCACGGCGCAGAAACAGTGCGGCCACAGCACCGATCAGAATGGCCGCGATGCAGAGCACGGCGGCGGTAATTCCGCCGGGGGCGTTCACGGCGAAGTGGCGGATAGCCGCATCGTAATGGTACGTGAGTGCATGATACAGGCCTGCGGCGGCACCGAGAGCGCACAGAAGTGCGGCAATTGTGCATAAGATAAGACGTTTGCGCTGTGTAGTTGGCATAGGATAACTCCCTGTGTTCGGTGAAATTGATGAAATTACAGTACTATCATACCACAAATCGATCCGCTTCGCAAGACAGTGCATCTATATTTTATAATATAAGGAAAGAAAAAATCCGGCGAAAAAAGGCGCAAAATAAGGTTTTGTGCAAATATAACAAAAAACGGGGCGAAATTTCGTGAAAACTTTTACGCCGCAAAAAAGAAAAAATATGTAAAAGTGTTGATGCGACGGAAATAATGTTGTATAATATAAGGGCTTGATGTGCGATGAAGCGGGAGGTTGCTGCTGTTTTGGCGGCTGCTGCTCCAAAAAAGCAGGTAATTTCCGTGGAGTATGTCCGGTTTAACCGGGCGAAACGAACATCATCCGGCGCTCTCAGACCACCGTTGTTCCCGGATCCCTGTCGGTTATGCTGGCCGATCGAATCCGGTTTCATTCAGGGGAGTTTGGAAACGCCCGGGCGAGTGTTCCGCGCCTCAGTGAAAAAATCTATACAGGAGGCAAGCAAAGTGGCAGGCAATGAAAAAATCCGCGTGAGACTCAAGAGCTACGAACACACTCTCATCGATGCAGCGGCTGAAAAGATCGTTGATATCGCTAAGAGAAACGGTGCCGAGGTTTCCGGTCCTATTCCGCTCCCGACCGAGAAGCAGATCGTTACCATCCTCCGCGCTGTTCACAAGTATAAGGACAGCCGTGAGCAGTTTGAGCAGAGAACTCACAAGAGACTGATTGAGATCCGCCGTCCTTCCCAGAAGGCAATCGAGGCTCTCATGAATGTCGAGCTCCCCGCCGGTGTGGATATCGATCTCCAGCTGTGAGATAAATCCCCCGCAGCCATGTAACCCCACCGTACAGAGCGATAAGCGAACGTTCCTTATAATATAAGCGAGCGGGCGTGAGCTTGATGACGGCAAGGTCATGTTGGTGCCCTCCGGGCGGCTCCCGGTACTTTCAGGGGTGTCAACCAATAACCTTATCAGGAGGAAAAGAAAATGAAAAAAGGAATTATCGGCAAGAAGCTGGGTATGACCCAGATCTTTGACGAGAACGGCAACGTGATCCCCGTTACGGTGATCGAAGCCGGCCCCTGCACCGTTGTGCAGAAGAAGACCGTTGAGATTGACGGCTACGCCGCAGTTCAGCTCGGTTTTGAAGACGTAAGCGAGAAGCATGTAACCAAGCCGGAAGCAGGCCACTTCAAGAAGAATGGCGTTTCCGCTAAGAGACACCTGAAGGAGTTCCGTCTGGAAAATGCAGCGGATATGAATCCCGGTGACGTGGTAGCCGCCGATACCTTCGCCGCAGGCGACAAGGTCGACATTACTGGTATCACGAAGGGCCGTGGATACACCGGTGCCATCAAGCGCTGGAACCTCCATATGCTGGGCAAGACGCACGGTATCGGTCCGATCCACCGTCAGTCCGGTTCCATGGGTGTTATCGATCCCGCTCGTATCTTCAAGAATAAGAAGATGGCAGGTCAGTACGGTAACGAGCAGGTAACCGTTCTGAATCTGGAAGTAGTAAAAGTAGACGCTGAGAAGAACCTGATTGCTGTTAAGGGCGCCATCCCCGGTGCTCGCGGCGGTATCGTGTTCCTTCGTGACAGCGTGAAAGCATAATTGGAAGGAGGAAGTACAATGCCAGAGATTAAGGTTGTTAATATGGCAGGTGCGGAAGTCGGAAGCATGACTCTTTCCGACGCGGTTTTCGCAGCCGACGTAAAAGAAGCTGTCCTCCATACGGCAGTTAAGTCTTACCTCGCCAATCAGAGACAGGGCACACAGTCCACTCTGACCCGTTCTGAAGTTTCCGGCGGCGGCAAGAAGCCGTGGAGACAGAAGGGCACCGGTCGTGCTCGTCAGGGTTCTACCCGCTCTCCTCAGTGGACACACGGTGGTATCGCTCTGGGTCCCAAGCCCCGCAAGTACACCGTTAAGATGAACAAGAAGGTTAAGCGCCTCGCTATGCTGGGTGCTCTGAGTGCAAAGGTTGCTGGAAACGAGATGATCGTTGTGGACTCCATCGCAGCAGCTGAGTACAAGACCAAAGTGATGGCTGACATGCTGAAGGCAATCGGCGCAAACGGCAAGACCCTGGTGGTTCTGCCTGAGGCTGATGCAAAGGTAATCGGAAGCCTTTCCAACATCCCCGGCGTAAAGACTACGCTGAGCAATACCCTGAATGTATACGACATCCTGAACTGCAGCACCTTCGTTGCTGCTAAGGCTGCTGTAGAGAAAATCGAGGAGGTGTACGCAAAATGAAGTTCGCTCAGGACATCATAATCAAGCCGATCATTACTGAGAAGAGCATGGACGGCATCGCAGACAAGAAGTACACTTTCAAGGTCGCCAAGGACGCTACCAAGCCGGAGATCGCTTCCGCAGTTGAGGAACTGTTCGGCGTAAAGGTTGCATCTGTCAACACCATCAATATGAAGAGAAAACCCAAGAGACTCCGTTATCAGGTGGGCTACACCGCCGCTTGGAAAAAGGCAATCGTTACTCTGACTGCCGACTCCAAGACGATCGAGTTCTTTGAGGGTCTGAACTAAGGAGGAGATAAAAAATGGCAACAAGAAAATTCAAGCCGACAACTCCGTCCAGACGTAACATGACGGTCCCCTCCTTTGAGGAGCTTACCAAGTTTACCCCCGAGAAGAGCCTCATCACTACCAAGAAGAAGCACTCCGGTCGTAACAGCTACGGTAAGATCACCGTTCGCCATCAGGGCGGCGGCAACAAGCTGAAGTACAGAATCATCGACTTCAAGAGAATGGAAGCCGGCGCACACAAGGTTATTGGCGTTGAGTACGATCCTAACCGCACCGCTTACATTGCACTCCTGGAGAACGAGGCCGGCAAGAAGAGCTACATCGTTGCTCCCGTAGGCGTGACCGACGG
>JAFUIQ010000047.1 GCA_017468385.1 Clostridia bacterium | reverse complement strand
GTTTGACGCTGTCTTGCGCAAGGCTTTTACGGAAGCGTTTGCGCGGGAAGTGGCGGAGATAGAGGCACAGCCTTCTGCGGCGGAATCTCTCCCGGAAAAGTATCGGAGGGCGGAGAGAAGATACTATAACAAAAAGATGAAGCAATCCTCCGGCACCTATGCGGTGCTGCGGAAGATTGCCGCGTGCATACTCATTTGCCTGAGCGTGGGATTTGCGGCACTGATGGCGATACCGACGGTGCGTGCCTCCGTGTGGGATTCCGTGGTGAATTTCTATGAAAAATACATTAAGTTTGACTTCAACATTACTGCGTGCGGGGAGGAAACCATAGGGGAGTACACCTTGGGTTATGTACCCGACGGATTTGTGCGGACGGATGCGATGGAGACGGATTTGAGGAATAAATATAAGTATGAAAACGGGCGGTGTGCATTTAACATTGTGTATCATTATTCTAAAGGTAATACTCTTGCCATTGATGATGAAAAGGGCGTGATGCGCAACATAAAAATAAATGGAATAGATGGATATATGATAAAATATTCCGATGGGACATATGCGCTGGTTTGGAAACATAATGATACCGTCTTTACCGTAGATGGAAATATTGATTCCAAAGAAATAATCAAAATTGCAGAAAATATTTCGTAAAAATTGTAGGAAAACCTCATTTTCAATCGTTTCCGTAAGGAAATAAACAGAAATGAGGTTTTTTCTATGAAGAACAGCAGAATGACAGTTATGTGTTGTATGTGTCTGATCCTTGTTCTTACCACTGTGGTGGGCGCTGTTACGCCAAGGTGGTCAAATATTCGAAGAGTCACTATAGCGCATGATCATGTCGGCGAGAATGTGGTTGGGTGTGACGTTGAAATTCTTGGGAATCCGGATGCAACGTTGATTGCCAATATTGACATTGTCCTGAAGCGATACCTAGGCAACGAACAATGGGAAGTTGTGTACAGCTGGGAAGATATGTACGTGGTAGGTAGAGAGTTTGATTTCTATGAAGAAGCTCCGAATATGCCCGAAGACTACTTCTATCGCCTGTGTGTGACGGCCTACGTGTATGTGGACGGAGTGCCGGAATACCTGGATATGTATCACGACGCATTCCACTAAATACGCCCCCCTGCGGGAGGCATTCGATACGTTTCGGATGCCTCCTTACTAAATAATCGGGCAACGACTGCGTGCATCAAAGACAATTTTGAGAGCGAAGCGGTTTCATACGGACACAGCTCGGTGTGCTTTCCGTCAGCTTGAGATATGGATGCGGCATAGGCTTGCCCGATTTCTATTAGGGGAATAAAAATAGGAAGAATTCTCTTTTGTCTGTGCTAGGATAGGTACATTACAATGAGACAAAAGTTCAAAAAACATTTGAGGGGAGACCGTGGAGTTCCTTTCCTTGAAACAAAGGAACATCTGGGCGTCATTCA
Organism: Clostridia bacterium; assembly: GCA_017468385.1. GTDB lineage: Bacteria > Bacillota > Clostridia > Oscillospirales > CAG-272 > SIG701. Next base: position 10,778 of record JAFUIQ010000047.1, on the reverse strand, counting down.
AAAGAAGATGAGAGAACGACTAAATATGGGAGAAGATTCTTGCTTGGATATGGAAACCGATAGAAAGCAGAATACTCTACGGCATAGCCGGGAGGGACAGCCCGTATGATAACGGTTACTTATGGCATCACAGAAGAAAAGTACACACTGGGCCAACAAACCCGCATTTCCTACGGAATTGCAGCGTATTTCAATTCAGAAACAGACGGTACTGCAACTATAATTGCATCCGTCCAAGACATCAGTGAAGATAGAGAAAAACTTTCAAGGCTTGTGCAAACTTGCAACTGCCTGAAACTCTCCGTTATTCATTTGCGTGACGTGATCGAGGATTTCCTCGGGGAGTAAAACGTATCACAAAAAAGCAAACGGAGAGAATTTTTTTATTCATTTCCTGAAGAAAGGTAGTTCCGGCACAGATAAGTTTGCTTTCCTCCGTGACGGTTCGTTGCGGAGTTTTCTCTCTAGGAAGTTGGTTCAGAAAAACAAAAATATCGCAACTGTCTCTTGGCATTGCAGGATGTCGAGAGATTTTTTGTATGTCGGCGTTTTTTCTGTTAAAATATTGAATAAATACAAACATGAGGGAGTATCTGTGATGAATACTACAATCACATCCGAACAAATCAGCAAATTTGAAATGTATTTGAAATTGCTGGATCGGTGCACCGGTACAAGGGACAAATAATTACGGGATGTGCGAAACTTTGCGAGTTTTCTCGGGGAAAAGTGTTGAACCGTGAAGCTGCCGCTGCTTGGATACCACGGGTGAGGTGAAAATCAACAGGCAGGTGCAGTCGGTGAAGGGGAAACTGCTCATCTCTCGGCCGAAAACGAAATCGTCTGTGAGAAGCATCACTCTGCCGCCGGCACTGCTTGAGGCGCTCAAGGAATACAGGCAAAGCGTAAACTATGCGAGACGAAATTGGCGGAGATGATTCGGGAGATGAAGGCGGAGATCGCGGCGCAGAAATTGGTGCGCTGAAGACAAAGAAAAGGGCATACGGAGATAAAAACTCCTTCTGTGATGCGTGTAACCTATTGCAATTTGAAAAAATATAGGTTATAATGGTTATGTAAACAGGATGAAAGGATAGGTTGTGGAGATGAGCGATGTGCTGCAGCAAATAAAAGAGTTAGAAAATGAACTTTCTCACTATCCGAGCGGGTATATTTCCCGCAAAATGATAAACGGAAAAGAACGGTTTTATCTTCAGTGGCTGGAAGACGGAAAATTGAAGAGCAAATATATAAAGGCGGACGAATTGGAGACGGTACGTCAGTCGGTGGAAAAACGAAAAGAACTGCAGGAGCGGCTAAAGAAACTGAAGGCGACCCCTGATGGGATGCAAGACACCAATCTGAAACGAAAGGCGGTGCGAAATTTGCAGAATATTACAGGATATCTTATGTTGGAAGATCGCCCTATAGCGCAGATACAAGGCGGAATAATAACGGAAGCGGATGAGGAGCTTCTTCCCTTGTATTTGAAAAGAACAAAGAATGTGCAGGGGTGGCTGGCAGCCCGGGCAATAGATCCACACAGAACCAATTCGCGGCTTTTGAAAAAAGCGCTTCGCCTTCGGACTACAGATGATGTGCAGACGGCACTTGCCGTAAATGCGGCAACGGTGACCGATCGGTATTGGTTTAAGCCGGAGGGCTCAAGAGCTGTATATGAGGACATTCGTTTCAAAGAAAACTATTTTGATCAACTGGCTCTCCGCGGTGATCCCGACAGCTTTTCGAGAAAGCCGTCACGGACACCGGAACTCACCAATACCGGCAGTTTCGAAAAATGCTGGCGGTTGATTGGCGGTAAGTGGTGGATGTACAAAAGCGGAAATGATGCGGAGTATTTCTCGGAATTGTTTATCTGCAAGCTTGGTGAAAAACTCGGCCTGGATATGGCACATTATGAAATGGACGGAGGTTACATTCGCTCCCTGGACTTTACGGACGGTGCCCGTGTAAACTTTGAGCCGATGCGGTCCTTGGTAGATGACGACGAAGATTACGAACTCTGTTTTCATACACTGCGGGATATTTCCAGCGAGCTTGCAGAGCAGTATCTGATTCTGATCTGGATGGATTCTATTTGCTATAATATGGATCGGCACACGGAAAATTTTGGACTTCTTCGCGATGTGCACAGCGGTCAGATCTTGTCCCTTGCGCCCAATTATGACAACAATATTGCGCTGATTGCAAAGGGATATCCAAGGGACAGGGCGAGAACAGGCGACGGACTGATTCGGTATTTCCGGGAGTTTGTCCGAGACAATCCGGATGTGCAGGAAATGTATCGGACGTTGGATCTACCGGTGATCACAAAAGAAATTATCGAGGAATGTCTCTGCGAGATTCCCTATGAGGTGGATCGTGAGTACATCTGCGATTTTATTCTGAGCGGACAGCAGGTTGTGCAGGATATCATTGAGCAAGGCGAAGACATTCTGGAGGACGATGCTCCCTCCATGGGGCTGATGCTTTGAGAAATGGAAGAACAAGGGGTGACCGTTTCGGTCACCCCCTTCTATATTTGCGCCGCAGTAGACAAAGAAAAGGGCGATCCTCAAAACCGAGAATCGCCTTGTTTTTTCGTCTATGGTCAAACATGTGGTCAAGCCAAACTCACAGCAAAACAAAAAGCCTTGTAAACTCACGTTTACAAGGCTTTTCGAGTTGGCTTTGCCAACTCGCCTGGTCGGAGTGACTGGATTTGAACCAGCGGCCTCTTGGTCCCGAACCAAGCGCTCTACCGAACTGAGCCACACCCCGATTATTTGGTTTGCACGATTCGCCCTACAGATTCCCATAGGACCTAAATATTGTAGCACGGTGGTCCCCAAAAGTCAAGAGGAATTTCAAACAATCTGGCAGGCGGGGCGGCTTTTTTTCCGTTACGCATTGCATTTTCCGCGAAAAATGGGTATAATTGTACTGCTATGCAATGCGAAAAAGGAGGGGGAGCCGTTTGCTGAAGCGATTTTTCCTGCGCCTGCTGTTTGCCGCTTTGGTCGCGGCGATTCTCTGGGGCTTTGTTGCCTATCCGATGGAAATATATATGCCCACCGTCTACGAGACGGAGCGCCTGCCCACCATTTTGTCCGTCACGCCCACCGTTCCGGTGATCGCGCCGCCCCCGGCGGAGGATCCCCAGCGGGGCGTGGATGAGAGCGCACCTGTGACGGAAACGGAGCGGGGGGATATTCTCGGCCTGATGTACCACGATCTGACGTTGGATCCTACGGCGGTGACTCCGTGGACCACCACGCCGGACCGACTGCGGCAGAACCTTGAGTCCCTTTTGTCCCTGGGGTATCTTCCTTTGTCCATCGAGGATTACGTGGACGGAAACTACAGCCTGACGCAGGATTACTTTATCGTCACCTTCGATGACGGATATCTGTCCAATCTGACGCTGGCTTTGCCGGTACTGCGGTCGCTGGGCGTCAAGGCGGCGGTGTTTGTGATCACGGAAAGCGTGTGGGCATCCAATCATATGTCGTGGCAGCAGCTGCGGCAAGCCCGGGCAACGGGAGTTTTGTCTCTGTATTCCCACACCCACACCCACAAAAGCGCACGAAGCAGCCTGCGGGATCCGTTTTTGGCGGATGTCCGCCGCTCGCTGGAGGAATTGTCCCGCAATCTGGGCAGCAGCCGCTATCGGATTCTTGCCTATCCCGGCGGCGCGTATACCCAGGCCACCATGCAGTCCCTGCACCGGGAGGGATGGGATCTGTTTGTGATGCAGGATAAGCCGGCGTGGTACGACGCGGAAACGGACGGAAAGATTCTCTTGCGCGTCAACGTGTCCGGGGAAGATGTGGATATGACAAAAATCGCCAACTACAGCCGCACGCGGGCGGGCCTGTCGAAAATCGGCGAAAAAACCGGGGAGAATCCGTAAAAATCCCCCGTCGCAACCATTGGTTGCGGAAATTCCATCTGTAAATGGTGGCCGCACCGGCCCGATTGTGGTAGTATGTGAAAAAACCACAGGAGGAAAAACATATGCATTTAGCGGAGAAAATACTGCAGTGCCGCAAGAAGGCGGGATTGTCTCAGGAAGCGCTGGCGGAGCGGATCGGCGTGTCCCGCCAGGCCGTCAGCAAATGGGAAACGGGGGAGGCCATGCCGGAGCTTTCCACCGTCGTTGCCCTGGCCAAAGAGTTCGGCGTTACCACCGATTGGCTTCTGTCCGATGAGGAGGAGATCCCGGCGGCGGAGACACCGAAGACGGAGGAGCCGAAGACGGAGCCCACCCCGTCCCGTCCCAAACGGGACGCGAAGTATTGGGTCAACCGGTACGGATGGGTGCTGGGCGTGTACGTGTCGCTGGTAGGCGCGGGCATCGCCGGACTGGGGGCGTTGGCCCGCTTCATCGCCGGGAGGATGATGGACGGCGCCCGGAGCGCCTTCGACAGCATGACGGGATCCTTCGGCTCCGCGCCGGGGTATGCGTTCGGCGAAATCTACGATCCCATCGGCGGGCAGTCGCCCATGATCGGGTCCATGAATTCCGCCATGAACGCCATGGTGCAGAACAATCCCGTGTCCATCCTCGGCGGGGTGATGATCGTCCTCGGTATCGTTCTGATCCTCGGCGGCGTGATCCTGGCCATCGTCCTTCGCAGGTGGGGCGGCAAAAAATCGTGATAGGAGCAGGGGCGCGGCCCCTGCTTTTTTGTCATATACTATATACGAAAGAATTTTGCAAAATCTTTTACATTTTTGCATGGGGCATCTTGCAATCCTTCGAAAAATCGTGTATAATAGGGAAGAATATGCGAAAATCATGCAATTTGTGCAATGAATCGTGCAAAATCCTGCGGCGCAGCCGCAATACATAGCGAATCGAAAGGCGTTACCTGTTATGATATGGTCGAATCTGTCCAAAAGTGAACTGAAAATACTTCGCGATCAGGCTGCGGCGGAACTGGAAGCCGCCCGTGCGAAGAACCTGAAGCTGGATCTGACCCGCGGCAAGCCCAGCCGCGCCCAGCTGGATCTGTCCACCGGTATGCTGGGCGTTATCGCCGGCGCGGAGGACTGCGTGTCCGAGAGCGGTCTGGACTGCCGGAACTACGGCGTGCTGGACGGTCTGCCGGAGACGAAGCGGCTGTTTTCCGAGCTGCTGAACATTCCCGAGTCCCGCATCATCGTGGCGGGCAACTCCTCCCTCAATCTGATGTTTGATACCGTGGTGCGCTGCATGCTGTTCGGCGTCCGCGGCGGATACGAGCCCTGGGGCCGGCAGGGAAGAATCAAATTCCTGTGCCCCTCCCCCGGATACGACCGGCACTTTGCCATCTGCCGTTCCCTCGGTATTGAGATGATCCCGATCCCCATGACCCCCGAAGGACCGGATATGAAGCAGGTGCGTCTGCACGTCTGCTCCGATCCCTCCGTCAAGGGCATCTGGTGCGTGCCGAAGTTCTCCAATCCCGACGGTATCACTTATTCCGATGCCGTGGTGGAGGAGCTGGCATCTCTGCGTCCCGCGGCACCCGACTTCCGTATCTTCTGGGATAACGCGTACTCCATCCATGAGCTGTACGACGAGGAAGTGAAGCTGCTGGACATCTTCGCCGCGGCTGAGGAGTGCGGCAACGTGGATAACATCTTCTACTTTGCCTCCACCTCCAAGATCTCCTTCCCCGGATCCGGCGTGGCAATCATGGCGGCCAGCGAGAACAATCTCCACCAGATCCGCCCCATCATGGCCACCCAGACCATCGGCTTTGATAAGATCAACCAGATGCGCCATGTGAAGTATTTCGGCAACGCCGACGGCATCCGTGCCCATATGCGCCGCCACGCGGAGATTCTCCGTCCCAAGTTTGAGATGGTGAAGCACGTGTTTGAGCGGGAATTGGGCGGCACGGGCATCGCCGATTGGACCAATCCCAAGGGCGGCTACTTCATCAGCCTGAATACCATGAACGACTGCGCTCGCCGCGTGTATAAGCTGGCCCGCTCCGTGGGCGTGGCTCTCACCGAAGCCGGCGCTACCTATCCTTACGGATGCGATCCCAAGGATAGAAACCTGCGCATCGCTCCCTCCTGTCCCACCCTGGAGGAGCTGGAGCAGGCGACGCACATCGTGTGCCAGTGCGTGCGTCTCGCATCCGCGGAAAAACTCTTGGCTAACAAAGAGTAAGGGCGGAAGATACAGACATCCTGTATCGAACACGCATCCGCTTCCGCCGCGATTTGCGGCTTGTCGCCCGGCGGGGCGCCATTTCCTGACGGAAACCGCGGCAAATCCAATACACATACAAAATCACGGCAGAGGGTTGTCCCTCTGCCGTTTTTGTGGTACAATGAACAGATCACGAAACATATGGAGGACTATTATGAAGAAAACTGCAGAAGAAAGAAAGTACTACGAAGCATATGATGAGCGGTATAAGGCAGTACACAAAAAAGGACTCCACTGGTTTACAGACACACAGTCGCCGATTGTATGGAAAGTAATGGAGAAATACGGTATTACACCTAACATGAAATTGTTGGAATTAGGCTGCGGTGAAGGCAGAGATGCACATCGTCTTTTGGAAAAAGGCTATCCTTTGCTTGCGACCGATATTTCTCCGGAGGCCGTCGGTTTTTGTCGGGAGAGATGGCCGGATTACGCGAACAATTTTCAAATTGTAGACTGTATTAAAGATTCATTAAACGAAAAATTCGATTTTATCTATGCGGTAGCCGTTATTCATATGCTGGTTTTGGACGAGGACAGAGACGCATTTTATCGGTTTATACATACCCACTTAACCGAAAATGGTATCGCATTGATTGGTTCCATGGGGGATGGGAATATAGAACATCAAAGTGATATAAACAGGGCATTTGATTGGCAGGAAAGGGACTGCCGGGGAGAGAAAGTTATTGTGACGGGCACATCTTGCAGAAAGGTCAGTAACGAGGTTTTTGCGAAAGAATTACGGCGGAATCATTTGGCTGTTGTTGAGAGGGGACAGACAAGTATTCCCAACCATTTTCCGGAAATGATGTATGCTGTTGTTAAAAAGAGCAGATAACAATTAATTGGTTGATTGAATAAACCCGCAGGAGGTAGCGCATTTTGAAATGCGCTACCTCCTGTATTTTTGATTTACTGTTGCACTTGATAGTATAACTCACCCCAAAAAGCTTTAGCTTTGCCAATGATTTATCCGAGCAAAGCGAGGAATCAAGTAGCCTTCTCCTGCGGGAGAAGGGGGACCGCGATAGCGGTGAATGAGGAGTTACTTTGCGTTAAGGACACCTCATCCGTCATCTGCTTCGCAGATGCCACCTTCCCCTACTGGGGAAGGCAATGATGCTTCCGCCGCAAATCCCAAACCCATACACAATCTCGGCAGAGGGTCACCCTCTGCCGATTTTTGTTAGCAAATGCCCCTTTTCACAAAAACGATCAATTTGCACATAATATGTGCAGTTTAATCGGTGAGGATGGCTGCGCTCTGTTATATAAGTTCAGTTTTTTGAAAAAAGTTTGTGAAATTTCGAAAAGGTTTGAAATAATGTTGAAATTCTGAAAGAAATGTTATATAATTACATTACTCTAATTCACATCGCAGGAGAATACCATGACAGAGTATACCCCTTTTCTCGTAATGGCAGCGGCACTGATCGCATTGGGCTTTGCCGCGTACAAGTATTTTTCCGTAAAACGGCTGCCTGAGGGCACCGAGGAAATGGCGGCCATTTCGGCTAAAATCCGGAAAGGTGCCATGGCGTATCTGAAGCGCCAGTACAAGACGGTAGCCATCTTCTTCGCCGTAATTATCGTGCTTCTTACCGTTCTGGCTGTGGCCGGAACCATTACCCCCTTCGTTCCCGTTGCTTTTCTGACCGGCGGCGTGTTCTCCGGTTTGTCCGGCTTCATCGGAATGAAGATATCCACCTACGCCAACTCCCGTACCGCACAGGGTGCCCGTGAGGGGCTGAACCGGGGCTTGAAGATCGCCTTCTCCTCCGGTATGGTTACCGGTCTGACCGTTGTCGGCCTCGGTCTGTTCGATATCAGCTTCTGGTTCATTCTTCTGAAATTCGGGTTCAAGCTTCCCATTGAGGATCTGACCTCCACCATGCTGACCTTCGGTATGGGTGCGTCCTCCATGGCCCTCTTCGCCCGTGTGGGCGGCGGTATCTTCACCAAGGCCGCCGATGTCGGTGCGGACCTGGTGGGTAAGGTAGAAGCCGGCATCCCTGAGGATGACCCCCGCAACCCCGCCTGCATCGCCGACAACGTGGGCGATAACGTGGGCGACGTGGCCGGTATGGGCGCGGATCTGTACGAGTCCTACGTAGGCTCCATCATTTCCAGCGGAGCTCTCGCCGTGGCCGCGGGCTATGGCCTGAAGGGCGTTCTTCTGCCCATGTGCATTGCCGCTATAGGTATCATCGCGTCCATCATTTCCTGCTTCTTCGTTTCCACCAAGGAAGGCGCAGGCCAGAAACAGCTTCTGTCCTCCCTCCGTAAGGGTACATATTCCGCCGCGCTCATCTCCGCTTTGGCCAGCGTGGCACTGATCTTCGCCATCACCCCCGATCATCTGGGCCTGATTGGCGCCGTTGTCTCGGGTCTTCTGGCCGGCGTGCTGATCGGTTACTTCACCGAATACTACACCTCCGATTCCTATAAGCCTACCCAGAAGCTGTCGAAATCCAGCGAAACCGGTACCGCCACCATCATCATCGACGGTATCGCCCTGGGTATGAATTCCACCGCCATCCCCGTGATCATCGTGGGCGTGTCTATCCTCGTCAGCTACTTCTGCGCCGGCGGCATCGCTTCCTTTGAGAGCGGTCTGTACGGTGTAGGCCTGTCCGCTGTGGGCATGCTGTCCACCCTCGGTATCACCCTGGCTACCGACGCCTACGGTCCCATCGCCGATAACGCAGGCGGTATCGCCCAGATGAGCGGTCTGCCCGAGGAAGTCCGCGAGAGAACCGACGCCCTGGATTCCCTGGGCAACACCACTGCCGCCACCGGTAAGGGATTTGCCATCGGCTCCGCCGCCCTCACCGCGCTGGCGCTGATCGTATCCTATACGGATGAAATTACCAACATCAATCCCGAACTTCTGGATCTCAGTATCACCAATCCCGCTGTGCTGATCGGTCTGTTCATCGGCGCTATGCTGCCGTTTTTGTTCTCCGCCCTCACCATGCAGGCTGTCGGCCGCGCGGCACAGAAGGTGGTTGTGGAAGTAAGACGACAGTTCCGTGAGATCACCGGTCTTTTGGACGGCAAGGCCGAGGCAGACTACGCCACCTGCGTGGATATCTGCACCAAGTCCTCTTTGAAGGAAATGATCGCTCCCGCTGCCCTCGGCGTGGTATCCCCCATCGTGGTGGGCCTGGTTCTGGGCTGCAACGGCGTGGTAGGTATGCTGGCCGGTGCCCTGGTTTCCGGATTTGCTCTGGCGATTATGATGTCCAACTCCGGCGGTGCCTGGGATAACGCCAAGAAGTACATCGAGGCCGGCCACTCCGGCGGCAAGGGATCCGAGGATCACAAGGCCGCTGTCGTAGGTGACACCGTAGGCGATCCCTTCAAGGATACAGCCGGTCCTTCCGTCAATATCCTGATCAAACTGCTGTCCATGGTTTCCATCGTGTTCGCCGGCCTGATCGTGGCCATCGGCGGACTGGGTATTTTCTGATAATCGTAAAATACGACAATGCCCTCCGATGCTCAAGTATCGGAGGGTTTTGTGTTGCCTTATCTTGCACTGTCCCTTGGCGCATGGTATAATGTACTCACCAATCCGCTCTTTTTGCAGATATTAAGGAGAATGACTGTATGAATCAAAAAACACGTATGCTTCAGTCCTTGGGTGCCATGCTTCAGCCGGGGGAAACTTTGATGCATCCCATATACGGCATCCTGCAGGAGGGCGGAGTTCAGTATTTCTCGTTCTTCGGTTTGACGGAAAAGTTTCTTTTGATCGCCGTTCTCTCTATGGACGGCACGTCCGTGACTCACACTATCCGTGTCCCCCTGGACGTGAAATCCGTCAAGGTGAAAACCACCCCGGTTATGCGGCAAAGAGTGATCGATATTATCTTTAACGAGGAAGAGCCCTGCCATATCATCGCCGCCCCTCGGGTCCTGATCATCGATTCTCAAAAGGACAATCTCCCTCGCTTTGTGGAATATCTTGAGCAAAGAGCCACTGGAACTCCCGCCCCCGATCTGAGAAAAATCCCCGGCACCAAATTCCGCCGGCAGTATTTCAACATATTTATCGGTATAGTTCTTTCCTTTCTGCCCACACTGCTTGTGTTTGAATTCTATTCTGCGCTCAAGGAATCTTCCTTTGTCTTCTCGGAAATAGTTGAGGGGATTGCCGTGTCGGTGTTTATTGTAGCACTTTTGCTATTGCCCTTTGTCATCCTGTCATTGCTGAATCGGATTCTTTTCGGAAAAATCGTATGCGTGGCGAATGAAGATGGACTTCATCTGGAGAACGATTTTATTCCATGGGAGAATGTGGAGGAGATCGTGTACAATCCCCGCCTTCCGTCCGGCGCACCGTCCGGAATCAGCTATGCTACCGTTGCTGTGAAAGACGGTGCGGATAGGGAATACGGGATCGATGTAATGCATTTTCCCCTGTATGGGCTGAAAAAACTGAAAAAACACAAGCCCGATCTGAAAACATCCATAGGAAAAGGCGGCGGAGCGATTGCATTCGTTGCCCTGATGCCCACGGCCATGGCACTTATCCTTTGCTTGCTTGCGTGGTTGTGAATAT
>JAFUIQ010000046.1 GCA_017468385.1 Clostridia bacterium | reverse complement strand
CTTTGTCAATAGATGCGAAAAACTTGACATTTATTGCTCACGATAGTATAATGAAGCATACCAATTTTATCAACCGGAAGGTGACTGACATGAGCAAATTTTTGGAAGACATTTCCGCATTCATCAAGGAAAACAACTACACGGTATACCGCGTAGCCGAGATCAAGGACGGCGGTGAGCCGGAGGTGAAAACCACCATCCCCACCAATGCCTGCCAGAACTCCTACTCCGTGGCAAAGGCTTTCGTGGTAACCGCCATCGGTATTCTGTACGACCGCGGACTGATCAAGCCGGAGGATCGCATCACCGAGATCCTCGCCGAGGAATGCCCCGCTGACGTGGATCCCCGCTGGCACGAGATCACCGTGCACGATGCTCTGCTGCACCGCCTCGGTCTGCCCGGCGGATTCCTGGACATCGACACCCACAAGGCCGAGGAATTCGGACGGGATTATCTGACGTATATGTTCAAGTATCCCTTCGATCACGAGCCCCGTGTACAGCGCTCCTACACCGACGGCGCTTATTATATGCTGGCCCGCATCGTAGAGAAGAAGGCAGGTATGCCCATCGACAACTTCCTGTGGGACACCTTGTTCTACCCGCTGGGATTCCAGGAAATGGCATGGAGCCGCTGCCCCATGGGTCATCCGATGGGAGCCACCGGTCTGTACATCCGCACCAAGGATATGGTCAAGCTGGGCCAGGTATATCTGAGCGGCGGTATGTACGGCGACACCCGCATCGTTTCCGAGGAATGGGTAAATCTGACTCTGCAGAACGGCTATGAACTGAACAAGATGAAGGCAAACACCTACGGCAAAGGCGGCATGAACGGCCAGCAGCTGTGGGTATTCCCCGAGAAGAATCGCGTAGTGGCATGGCACGGCTACACCCGTCACAACTCCGATATGCACAACTGGATTCTTGCCTACGAGGAATGATGGCAGGATGAGAAAAAATCAGATCTCCGGCGTCATTTTTGTCTTTCTGTCCGCCGTGATTTTCGGATTCACTCCGGTGTTGGCCGCCATCTCCTATCAGGGCGGCAACAACGGCATCAATATGGCCTTTCTGCGGGCCTTTCTGCCGATCCCGGTACTGCTTCTTTTGTGGTTCTTCACCGCACGCAAATCCATTCCCTCCCGCCGTCAGGTGGGGACGGGCGTGATTCTGGGCGGACTGCTCTTCGGATGCACCCTGCTTCTGTACTCTTCCTACGCTTATATCTCCCCCGGCATCGCCACCACGCTTCATTTCATGTATCCCTTGTACGTGGTGCTGTTTAACGCCATCTTCCGCCGGCAAAAGCCCGGGATGATCCGCATTGTCGGAATGGTCCTCGGACTCATCGGCGCGGCCCTTCTGGTGGATCTGGGCGGAAGCACCGATCCGGTGGGACTGCTTCTGGCGTTTCTGTCCGGCATTTTCTATGCGGCTTACATTCTGGTTCTGCAGAAGGAATCCGCCGCACCCATGCCGCTGTACCAGCTGATGACCATCGTATCCGCCGCCGGCGCGGTGCTGTGTGCTGTCGTCGGTCTGGCCATGGGCAAGCTGACCGTCGCTTTGACGGCTCCCGCGTGGGGCTATGCGGTATGCGTAGCCATGCTGACTGCCATTGTGGGATGCGTGCTGTTCCAGGCGGGCGTGCGCCGTGTGGGTGACGCCAATGCGGCCATCTTCTCTCTCCTTGAGCCGCTGACCAGCATCGTCTTCGGCGTGCTTCTTCTGCACGATCTCTTCTCTCTGCAGAAGGGATTGGGATGCGGTCTGATTCTCTTGGGCCTGCTCTGCACCTCCTGTGCGGATCTGGTGAAGAAGAAAGAAGCCGTCAAGAAAGCATAACAAAATAAAAGAATGGGCTGCTGCCACATGGCAACAGCCCGTTTTTGTTATTCTTTACCCATATAGAACACAGCAGACTCATTGTCAGCCGGCGTATACGGAAGGATCAGCGTAAAGACAGCATTGCCGGCCACATAGACCTCCTCGGCCAGGTCGGTAGCCACTTTATTGTACGCAACATCCCGGATGAGTTCTACACCCTGATTGTAGCTCGCATCCACAGCGATCGGCCACAGAACCACATCCGCATCAATCGTCTGATACAGAAGCACGCCACCGTTGACTCCGTGGTGAGCCAACTGCACCATGTCACTCTTCAAGTAGTTTCCGTAAACTTTGTATATGTGATTAATGGCCCGGCTGGTGGTATCCGCCAACACCATCACGGAATTTCCCTGTACCGTTACACGAAGTATAAGGGACGTAGTGTTCATCTGATCCAGCACCATCGGCTCCATATCCGCATAGGTAAACAGCATCTCAACCTCTGCGCCGCCCGCCTGGATCACCTGGCCGGAGTGGGCTTTGATGATGTTGGCGCCCCTGAATCTCTTCATGGCCAATCGAGTGTTGGCAGAGGTTCCGGCTGTCTTGATCGCCGCATGCTGGGCATCGGAAGAAAAATGGTGAATGATATTTTCCACAACGATCTGATTCTTTAAGGCCGTAGTGGAAAGATACTGGAAACCGCCGGTGTGATCCCCGTGGGGGTGGGTCAGGATCCACGCGGCTACGGTGATCTTGCCTTCATTCACATGGAGTTTTTGGAGTGTTTCGTACAACAGGTTTACCGATTTGACTGTAGCGCCGCTGTCTACGATAATAAACCGGCCGTCCTCCAACCGAAACACCAGGCACAACCCATTCGGGACAGGGGCAGCAGCAGGATCATTGCTGTCGGTAAACTCCTGACCGATCATGGAGACGGATGGCTCGCACACCTTTTCATATTCCACTTCCGTGAAGATCGTTCTGTCGTAGGCGTCCTCTACCGCGATGCGGGCCTCGCGGGTGAGGCCGTTGAAGGACAGGTGGAGGATTGTATCCTCGTTTCCGTAAATGGCGTACAGCATCTTTCCTGCCTGGCGGTAGGAATACTCCGTAAAGCCGGCATCGGGCAAGCTTTTCACATACTTGAGAAAATCGCCGCGGGAGGTGTTGGCTATATGCACCATATAGCACTCATCCGCCAGATCCATATACCGGGTAGTAATGCCTTTATCCTCGTAGGGAGGGACAGCCCCCACTCCTTCGAATGCAACCCCGGATGCGGTATAATCGGGATCTACCGTGAGCTTTCTGAATCTTCCCTTTTTTTCAGCATATTCCGCGAAAGCCTCGCATCCCTTAAGCAGCGACGCGTCATCCCAGGCGGCAATGACGATCTTCTGATTGACAACGCGGATGGCGTACTCTCCGTAGGGGACATCCTTCATGACCTCCGCCGATTCCGCACGGTTGGTATGGCCGATGAGGATCTCTGTGTCAGATTTTTTCGATGCCACATTCAGCAAATCGGTCTTCACTTTCAGGGACACCCAGGTTTTCTTCCGAATGGCGTCACGAAGCTCCTGCGCTGCACTCTCCACCTCCTCGGAAGCAGCTTTTGGGGTAACGATCACATAGGATGACTTCCCGCCGGAGATAATCCCAAGGGTCTGTGCTTTCCCTGCCGTATCGGCTGCCTGTGCGGGTTTTGCAAGACCAACCAGCATGGTCACTGCGGCAATCAGCACAAGGCTCAAAGAAAGAATACGACACGTTGTTTTCATACGTTTCTCCTAATATTTCCCGTATTTCTACCGTTATTGTATCACGCGGCAATATCCCTGTCAACGAACCAACTGAAAAAAGCCATCCGTGCGGGATGGCTTTTTCTTTATTCTCCGTCGTAAATTTTAACCGTGTCGTTATCCTCGGGAGTGTGGGGGAGAATCAGCGTATAAACATCATCGCCGGCGATATAGGCTTCTTCCGCAAGATCCAAGGCTTTCTTGTTGAACTTCCAATCCTTGATGCGATACAACCCCTCTCTGCCGTAGAACTGTCTCACTCCGCCGGGCCAAAGAACCACATCTGCATCGATCCATTCATAGGCTTTGGCCACGCCGTTATAGCCGTGATGGGCAATCTGCACCATATCGCTCTTCAGATAATCTCCGTAGATATTGCAAAGGTAATTCAGCGACCGATTGGACGCATCTCCCAGCACCATGATGGAATTGTCACGGGCTGTCACGCGGAACACAAGAGACGTAGTATTCATCTCGTCCAAAACGGCTGGCTCCATATCCGCATAGGTAAACAGCATTTCGATCTCCATACCACCTGCCTGAATCACCTGTCCTGAATGGGCTTTGATGATGTTAGCGTCTCGATATCCTTTCATAGCCGTACGGGTTTTCTGCGATGTACCGGCACTGCCTATTGCCTCATGCTGAGCATCCGTGGAGAAATGGTGAATAAAATTCTCCACAACAATGCGTTTTTTCATGGTAGTGTTGGAAAGGGTTTGGAAAGCCCCCGTGTGATCACTATGCGCATGAGTCATGATCCATGCGGCAATGGTGATCTTCCCATCGTTCACATGGAGAGAACGAAGAGTTTTATACAGTTTGTTTACAGAAAACAAGCCATAGCCGCCGTCTACAATGATAAAGCGTCCGTCTTCCGCACGGAACACCAAACACATTGCGTTATAGATCCATCCGGTGCTCACCTCAACCTCTTGACCAACCAAGGAAACCGTAGGCTCGCACACCTTTTCGTATTCGGTATCCGTGAAGATGGTCATGTCGTAGGCCTTATCCGCTGCAATGCGCGCCTCGCGAGTCGTAGTATTGAAAGAGGCGTGGAGGATGGTTTCCTCATTGTTGTAGATGGCGTACAGCATCTTTCCGGCCTGCCGGAAGGAAAATTCCGTAAAGCCGGCATCACTCAGCCCTTCCACGTATTTCACGAAATCGCCGCGGGAGGTATTGGCCACGTACAACATGCAACTGCCGTCCGCCAAATCGATGTACTGTGTAGTGATCCCCTTATCCTCGTAGTGAGGAATCGCACCCACGCCTTTAAACGTGTCACCGGATGCGGTGTAGTCGGAAGCCAATGTCAAGCGGCCAAACTTCCCTTTTTCCTGTACGTATTCCGCAAAAACCTCGCAGGCCTTTTGCAAAGTTGTCTCATCCCAGGCAGCGATGACAACCTTCTTGCCAACCACGCGAATGGCGTATTCCCCGTAGGGAACATCCTGCATGACGGCCTTTGATTCCTCCCGGTTGGTATTGCCGATCAGAATCTCCGTCTCAGACGCCTTGGAGGTGATGGTAAGAAGATCGTTTTTTCGCTTCAGCGACACCCCTGTCTTCTTCCGAATGGCGTCACGAAGCTCCTGCGCGGCACTCTCCACCTCCTCGGAAGCAGCTTTTGGGGTAACGATCACATAGGATGACTTCCCGCCGGAGACGACCATCAGCGTTTCCGCAGCCGCCGTTTCCGATGCGGGCGTATCTGCGGCCCATGCCTCCGTTCTGCCGATCAATCCGTGCAGAAGGAGAACGGCAGCTACCAGCAAAAGCCATCCCGCCGCTTTGTATTTCCGATTCATTTACGTATCCTCACTTCTTGTTTTATGCTGCTGTGGTTTCATTGTACACATCAAGATCATATCTGTCAAGAACACCTATGAAAAAAACCACCCTCTCGGGTGGTTTTTCATATTATTTGATAACCTTGGTTTCCTCGACGTCTTCCGGGGTGTAAGGCAAGATCAAGGTATATACTGCCCTACCGGCGACGTAGGCTTCCTCCGCCAACTCCAGTGCCTTGGCATTATATCCTCTGAATTTTATAGCTTCCAATCCCTTATTTCCATCAAAGGAATCCACGCCGCCCGGCCACAGCACCACATCCGCATCGATGGCTTCGTACAGGGCAATGGTACCGCCCGTATAGCCGTGGTGAGCAATCTGTACCATATCGCTCTGCAGATAATCGCCATACACAGCGACCAGACGGAGGCTGACACGGTTGGACGCGTCGCCCAATACCATCACGGAGGTATCCTGCGCCGTGACGCGGAACACGAGAGAGGTGGTGTTATGATACTCCAACGGGCTTGGTTCCAGATCCTCATAGGTATAGAGCATTTCGATTTCCACACCGCCAGCCTGAATCAGCTGACCGGTATGGGCTTTGATAATAGTAGCGTTCGGATATTCATTGATAAACGTCTTACGCGCCTGCTCGGAGCGTCCCGAATCCGCCCCTTCCTCAATACCCGCATACTGCTCGGGGGTGGAGAAATGATGAATGATGTTCTGGATAGTTACTCTTGTATGGTACTTCGCTTCGGTGAATTTCAAAAATCCGCCGGTGTGATCTCCATGCGCGTGGGTCAGAATCCAAGCGGCAATGGTGATATTGTTTTTGTCCACTGCCAGTTTGCGGAGATTGCTGTACACCAGGCCTGCTGTATCCTGAGTATATCCGCCTCCGTCCACGATGATGAAGCGTCCATCCTCCAGCCGGAAGATCATACACAGGCCGATCTGGTTGAAGACACCGGTTTTTGAATCTTTTCCGTAGCATTCCAGTCCCACCAGAGAAACGGAGGGCTCGCAGATCTTCTCGTACTCGCTGGCCGTGAAGATGCTCATATCATAGGCATCCTCAATGGAAATGCGGGCATCTTTATCCTTCGCAACATAGGATGCGTGGATAACCTTATCCTCGCTTGTGTAGATCATATGCAGATTGTTTCCGAACTGACGGGATGCAAACTGGGTATACCCTGCACTTTCCAGCGCACCGGCGTAGGCTTTGAATTCCGCCTCGTCCGTATCGGATGCATACAGCATATAGCAATCGTCGTCCAGGTCCACAAATTGAACGACCTCACCCGCCTCACCGTAGTGAGGCATGTCCTTCAGTGCCGCAAAGCCCACATCCGTGACGGCGTAATCCTGTTTCAGGGTAAACCGACCGTCAACGGTATTTTCCTGTACCAAAGAGCAGAATGCTTCACAGCCGGCGCGGAGGGACATCTCATCCCACGCGGCAATGATAATCTTTTCACCCATCACGCGAATCGCATACTCGCCGTACGCCAGATCCTGCCGGGCGCTGATGCTCTCTTCGCGATTGGTGATACCGATCACGATCTCCGCAGCCGGTGCGGTCCCGCCGCGCTCGATGAAATCGTCGGTCCATGCCAGCTGGACGCCGGTAGCTTCTTTAATCGCATTCCGTACCTGCCGGGACATCTCCGTCAAGGCATCCGATCCGCCTTCGCGAACGATGATGGAATAGGCCGATGCGCCATCGGCGACGATGGACAGATCCTGTACCACAGGTGTGACTACGCCTGTATCCGCCGAGGTATCGATGGGATCGACGGGCTCGTTGGTACATCCCTGCATCAAAATGGCAAAGATCACGAGCAATACGCACAAAAGAATTCCGTGTTGTTTCTTCATAAATAACATCCTTTCTGCTTTTCAACAAACGGGTGTACAGACCGAGACGCTGTACGGATGCGACAAACAAAAGCATCTCATCCTCATCTTATTGGTATTTTAGCACAAACTCCAAACCCGTCAAATGGAAAATTTCCCACAACACATGGGTTTTTTCCACTTGGTCAAAAGCCAATGATTGCACAGCATTTTCGCATCAGGTATAGATTTTGGCGGGATCGTTCGCCACGGGGGTATATGGCATAATCAGCGTATGTCCTACCATACCGGCGATGTATACTTCGTCTGCCAATTCCACCGCCTTGGCATTGTAGTTTTTATCCATGAGACTCTTATAGGATCCGTCAATGCTGGCAACACCGGTAGGCCACAGCGCCACTTTTGCCTGAATGGCTTCATACAGAGGAACCGTGCCGCCCTGGAATCCGTGGTGGGCGATCTGCACCATATCACTCTTCAGATAATCCCCGTAAATCTTCACCATGTGGCCGTTGGACACCGTACTGGCGTCGCCGAGGACCATCACCGAATTCCCTTCTGCCGTTACGCGGAAAACGAGAGACGATGTATTGTGATAATCCAGCACATAGGGTTCCAGATCGGCGGAAGTAAAGAGCATCTCGATCTCCGCACCGGCGATTTTCATCACCTGGCCGGTGTGAGCCTTGATGATGTTGGCCCCCTTGTAGGTCTTCATCAGCTGGCGTGTCTGATCCGCACGACCCGCATCGTTGCAATTCTCGTACTGCTCCGCGGTACAGAGGTGATGCACGAAGTTCTGCACCGTCACCTTATTCTTATAGGCAGAATTGGAAAACTTTACAAAGGCACCCACATGGTCGCCGTGGGCATGGGTCATAATCCATGCGGCAATGACAATGTTGTCTTTATCTACCGCCAATTCGCGAAGATTGTTATTGAGCAGGGGAATGGTAGCGTTGTTATGATTTCCGCCGTCCACGATGACAAAACGGCCATCCGCCATGCGGAAGATCAGGCAAAGGCCCAGCTGGTTGCCCACACCCAATCCCTCATCGCCGCCGTAACTCTCCAGTCCCACCAGCGTCACCGACGGCTCACAGATCTTCTCGTACTCGGTTTCGGTGAACAGAGTCATATCGTAGGCATCCTCAATGGCAATGCGGGCGTCCTTTTTAGAGGCGGTATAGGAAGCGTGGATCACTTTGGTATCGCTGACATAGGTTGCATACAGATTGTCCGCCATCTGACGGGTGGCAAAGGAGGTATAGCCGGCATTTTCCAAAACGGAAAGGTACGCCTTGAATTCCGCCTCATCCGTATCATCCGCGTACAGCATATAGCAATCGTCGGCCAGATCCACAAAGCGGATTTTCTCGCCCGCGGAGCCGTAATGGGGCATCTCTGTCAGCACCTTAAGGCCCTCTGCCTGTGCCGCGTAATCCCCGGGAAGAACAAATTGTCCCTCCGCGGCAAATCGTTTGATCTGATTGACAAAGACACCGCAGGCCTTGGCAAGAGAGGCATCGTCCCAGGCGGCAATGACCAGTTTATCCCCCATCGGGCGGATCGCGTACTCACCGTATTTCAACTCTCCGAGAACGGCCGCGCTTTCCTCACGATCGGTTATTCCGATGAGAATTTCCTTCGGAGGTATCGGATCCCCGTCGGCCAAATAATCATCGGTCCACGCAAGTTTCACGCCTGTTTTTGTTTCAATCGCGCTTATAATCTCACGGGCTGCCTCGGACACTGTTTCGGAGGCGGACTCCCGGATAATGATGGAATAGGCAGAGGTGCCGCCGCTTACAATGGACAAATCCTGCTGTACGGGCGTTTCCACCACCGGATCGCCGGAACTCTCCACCGGCGGCTCCGTGTTGTCGCAGCCAGGCAAAACAAGGGCCACGACTGTGAGGGCAAGACACAAAAGAACCTTCCACGATTGTTTCATATACGATTCTCCTTTTGGCATTAGACTTCATTCCGCACGAAAAAGGGGAAAGAACCACCCGATGGGTCGGATGGTTCTCATACAGTCAATAATTATTTGATGATTATCGGTTTATCCGTATCCTTGGGGGTATACGGCATTACGAAGGTAAACACCGATTCACCGGCCACGTATACCTCTTTGGCCAGAGAAATCGCCACCGCATTGGTTTCCCGATTCTTCAGATCCTGCGGTTCCAGGCCGCCGTCAAAGCCGCCTACTCCGCCGGGCCAGAGCAATACGTCCGCATCTACCTTTTCATACAGGGCGATAGTACCGCCTGCATATCCGTGGTGAGCGAGCTGTACCATATCGCTCTTCAGGTAGTCGCCATAGGCCTTCACCAGGTAACTGCAGGTGATATAGCTGGCATCACCCAGGACCAGCACGCTGTTGTCCTGCGCCGTCACGCGGAATACCACAGAGGAGGTATTGTGATCCTGCAGGGTGTAGGGTTCCAGATCGCCGGAGGTGCACAAAACTTCGATCTCCGCTCCGCCGATCTTCAGAATCTGGCCGGCATGGGCTTTGATGATGTTGGCTCCTTTATATTGCTTCATCAGCGCACGGGTTTCCGCCGCGCGACCGCTGTCGTTGCAGTTCTTATACTGCTCATTGGTACAGAAATGATGAACGATATTCTGGACGGTGACCAGATCCTTCCTGGCGGAGCCTGTAAACATACTGAATCCGCCCACATGGTCGCCGTGGGCGTGGGTCAACATCCACGCGGCGATGACGATGTTATCCTTATCCACCGCCAGCTCATAGAGGTTGTCATAGATCAGCGAGATGGTTTCATTCGCCATACCGCCGCCATCCACGATGACAAACCGGCCGTCCTCCATGCGGAAAATCATCAGAAGGCCGATGGGATTGCCGTATCTTGTGCCCGGGATTGTACCCTCAATACCGCCGTAGCCTTCCAGGCCCACCAATGTTACGGCAGGCTCACAGACTTTCTCATACTCGCTTTCGGTGAAGATGCTCACATCGTAGGCTTTTTCGATGGTGACGCGGGCATCCCGTTTTGCTTTCTCATACGATGCGTGGATGATCTTTTCCTCGTTTGTGTAGATGGCGTAGTGGTTATCGCCCAGCTGATGGGCAGAAACGCGGGTATAGCCCGCCGCTTCCAGCGTATCGTAATACGCCTCAAACTCCGTCAGATCCGTATCCTGCGCATACAGCATATAGCAGGCATCCGCCAGATCGATGAACTCCACATACTCGTCTTCCGCGCCGTAATGGGGAAGCTGGGAAATTCCCTGCAGTGCTGTACCGTCTGCCGTGTAATCGCCGGCCAGCGTAAACGTACCTGCCTGCGCATTTCGTTTTATGTAATTGACAAACTGGTTGCAGGCGGCTTTGACGGATGCTTCATCCCATGCGGCGATGACGATTTTTTCGCCCACGATGCGGATGGCAAATTCACCGTATTTCACATCCTGCAGAACAGATAAACTCTCTGCCCGATTGGTCAGCCCTACCAGGATCTCCTTAGTCGGGACGGCGTCATCGGGATCGAGATAGTCGTCCGTCCATTTCAGTTTCACATCGGTGGTGTCCTGGATGGCACTCATAATCTGGCGGGAAGCATTAGCCACCGCATCCGCAGCTTCTTCCCGGATAATGATGGAATAGGCCGAGGTGCCGTCTGCCACGACGGCCAGATCCTGCACGACGGGGGTGACCACCGTGGAATCGCCGGTATCCTCGCCGGGGACGTCTGTCTTATCGCATCCCGTCCCGAGAACGGCAAGCACGGCCAGCACCAGGCACAAAAGTATCTTCCACTGATTCTTCATAGGATATATCCTTTCGTTTTGCTATCAATAAATGATCCGGGGAGTTTCCACGTCCTCGGGCGTATACGGCAGGGGCAAGGTATGGATAAACTTACCCGCGATGTACACTTCCTCCGCCAACTCTACAGCCTTGGCATTGTAGTCCCGCTCCATAAGTCTTTCATACGATCCATCAATGGACGCCACGCCGCAGGGCCACAGCAAAACATCCGCATCGATGGCTTCGTACAGCGGAATCGTACCGCCGGTGTAGCCGTGATGGGCCACCTGCACGATATCGCTCTTCAGGAAATCGCCGTAGGAGTGGACCAAATATCCGCAGGAGCGGTTGGACGCATCTCCCAACACCAGAACGGTATTGTCCTGGGCGGTCACACGGAAGACAAGGGAGGAGGTGTTGTGGTACTCCAGCGGGGAGGGTTCCAGATCCTCATAGGTGAACAGCATTTCGATTTCCATGCCGGCGATTTTAAACAGCTGACCGGTATGGGCTTTGATTACCGTGGCCTTGGGATATTCCCGCGGCAGCATATTGCGCACCCGCTGGGACTGTCCGGGGTCGCCCAGGGTATCATACTGTTCGGTACGGACCAGATGGTGAATGATATTCTCCACCTTGACCTGTCTGTGATACTTCAAGTCCTCCGTGAAGTGAACAAATCCGCCGGTATGGTCGCTGTGAGCATGTGTGACAATCCATGCGGCAATGGTAATGTTGCTCTGATCCACCGCCAGATTACGCAATGTACGCATCAGCAAAGGACCGGCCGCAGGCACGTAGTCACCGCCGTCCACCACGATGAACCGTCCGTCCTCCAGACGGAAAATGAGGCACAATCCGATCTGGTTGGGTACGCCTTCCGAGTCATTCATGTATCCTTCCTGTCCCACCAGAGTGACAGAAGGCTCACAGATCTTCTCATACTCCTGCTCCGTGAACAGAGTCATATCGTAGGCATCCTCGATGGAGATACGGGCATCTTTGTCCTTCGCCATGAAGGAGGCGCAGATGATCTTCTCCTCGTTTGTATAGATCATATGCAGATTGTTTCCGTACTGACGGGATGCAAACTGTGTATAGCCTGCATTCTCCAAAACGGTCTGGTAGGCGCGGAACTCCTCCGCATCGGTATCCTTGGCGTATACCATATAACAGGCATCCCCCAGGTCCACGGTCTGAATCGCTTCATCCGCCGCGCCGTAATGGGGCAGCTGCTGCAGTGCTTCGCATCCCACACCAACCTCAGTGTAATCCGCGGGGATAAGCAAGCTTCCCTCTGTGCCCGTTTTCCGCACCATAGCGGAAAAGACAGCACAGGCTTTATTCAGAGAATCTTCATCCCAGGCGACAATGACGATTTTCTCGTCCACCACACGGATGGCATAGGCACCGTAGGGAACGTCCTTCAAAAGGGACAAGCTCTCCTCCCGGTTGGTCACCCCGACCAGAATCTCCTTCTCCGGGATGGGATCGCCGTTCATGACGTAATCGTCACAAAAGGTCAATTTCGCCCCGGTAGCCGATTGGATGGTATTGAGCACGTTCCGCGCTGCTTCCGCCACCGCATCCGATGCCGACTCCCGGACGATAACGGAATACGAGGACGCACCGTCCGCCACGACGGAAAGATCCTGCACGACAGGCGTCACGACACCGGGATCACCTGTATTCTCTCCGGGGGTGTTGGTGTCGGTACATCCCGGCACAACTATCATAAGGATCACAAGCATCAAGCTGATGATCCATATGTTTTGTTTTTTCATGGCTTCCCTCCTGCCTGCACGCTGTCTGTTCAAAAAAAATAGTGAGGGCGAAAAGAAATTTTAGCCCAAAACCAAACAATTACATAAATAATTATACGAAAAAACTTCTTCCCGTCAATATACTTTGGGAAATTTGTGAAAATTCAATGGTGATATTTGTGCGGTTCTTTACACAATTTTCGCACATCTCTGACAAAAAATGTTACTTTATTGTGAATGTCCCATTGTTTACAGGCGGTTCATTGCATTTGTGGTAAAACAGATATATAATTATAAGGTTAAGATTATACAGACGCCTATCTTTTGTGACGTTTGAGAAAAGAAAGGAACAAAGTTATGTTGAAACGGCTTGCCGGCTGCATTCAAGAGTATCGGACCCCCACCATTCTGACGCTGCTCTTTATCGTTGCCGAGGCAATTATTGAAGCATTCATTCCGTTTATTACGGCCAATCTGGTGAATACGATCAAGGCCGGGGCGGAGATTCAGATGGTTGTGAAGATCGGTCTTCTTCTCATCGTCATGGCGATTCTGTCCCTCTCCTGCGGCGGTATCGCGGGATTCACCTGTGCCAAGGCCTCCGCCGGATTTGCCAAGAATCTGCGCCGGGCGGTGTTCCATAAAGTACAGAGTTACTCCTTTGAGAATATTGACAAATTCTCATCCGCCTCTCTGGTGACGCGCATGACCACGGACGTGAGCAACGTGCAGATGGCCTACATGATGATCATCCGCACGGCGGTGCGTGCGCCTTTGATGCTGATATTCTCCATCATTATGGCCTACATCATGGGCGGTGCTCTGGCCACTTCCTTTGTGGTAATCATTCCCTTTCTGGCGGCCGGATTGTTTATGGTCAGCCGCAAGGCCATGCCGGCATTCCGCCGCGTATTCAAAAAATACGACCGGCTGAATGAATCCATTGAGGAGAATGTCCGCGGCATGCGGGTAGTCAAGGGATTCTCCCGGGAGGAGTATGAGAAGGAGAAATTCGGCACAGCATCCGAGAACATCCGCTGGGATTTCACAAAAGCGGAGCGAATTGTGGCGCTGAACAGCCCTCTCATGCAGATCTGCGTGAATTTCAACATGATCTTTGTACTGCTGGTGGGTTCCAGACTGATCATCACCAGCGGCGGCGCCCTCATCGACGTGGGTGAGATTTCCGCCATGCTGACCTACGGCATGCAGATCCTGATCCAATTGATGATGCTGTCCATGATCTACGTCATGCTGACCATGTCCTCCGAGTCCATCCGCCGTATTGTGGAAGTGCTGGACGAGACACCGGCACTGTCCAGCCCGGCGGACCCCATCACCGAAGTGAAGGACGGCTCCATTGATTTTGAGGGCGTCAGCTTCAAGTATTCCGCCAAGGCGGAAAAGAACGCGCTGGCAGGCATCGATCTGCACATCCGCTCCGTCATGACGGTAGGCATTCTGGGCGGAACCGGCTCCAGCAAATCTACCCTGGTGCAGCGGATCCCCCGTCTGTACGACGTGACGGAAGGCTCCGTCAAGGTGGGCGGCGTGGATGTACGGAAGTACGATCTGGACACGCTGCGCGGCGCGGTAGCCATGGTTCTGCAGAAGAATCTGTTGTTCTCCGGTACTATCAAGGAAAATCTCCGTTGGGGTAATCCGAACGCCACCGATGAGGAAATCGCCGAGGCGTGCCGTCTGGCACAGGCCGACGGATTCGTCCGCTCCTTCCCTGACGGGTACGACACCATGATCGAGCAGGGCGGCACCAACGTATCCGGCGGTCAGAAGCAGCGTTTGTGCATTGCCCGGGCACTGCTGAAGAAGCCGAAGATCCTGATCCTGGACGACTCCACCAGCGCGGTGGACACCAAAACCGATGCCCAGATCCGGGCAGGATTTGCGGAATACATCCCCGAAACCACCAAGATCATCATTGCACAGCGCGTAGCATCCGTGGAGCATGCGGATCTGATCATCGTTATGGACAACGGTACCATCTCCGCCATGGGCGATCACGCACATTTGATGGCGGAAAGCGAGATCTATCGCGAGGTTTACACACAGCAGAAGAACGGAGGTGCGGAGAATGAATAAAAGCAAGGCGGGCAATCCCCGCAAAATCGATTTCCGCGTTCTCGGCCGTGTGCTGAAAATGCTGTTCGCCGCCTATCCGGTACTGCTGCCGATCACTTTGTTCTGCATCATGTTCTCGGCGGCGGTGGCTTCCATCCCTTCCATCTTCACCCAGAAGGTGCTGGCGGTGGTCACCGAATACACGGAAGCCGGTCTTATGGACTGGACGGTAGCCAGACAGGAAATTTTGCCGAAGGTACTGATCCTGGTTGGGCTGTATGTTTGCTCCATTATATTTGTTACCATTCACACACAGCTGATGGCATACATCACCCAGGGATTTTTAAGCAAGATGCGCCGCCGCATGTTTGACGGCATGCAGGACTTGCCCATCCGGTATTTTGACACCACCAAGCACGGCGACATCATGAGCCATTACACCAACGATATCGACACCCTGCGGCAGCTGGTATCCCAATCCATGCCTCAGCTTTTGCAGTCCTGCATCATTGTGGTCACCGTATTCTTTATCATGCTGTACTACAGCGTGTGGATGACCATTCTGATCCTGGTCGGCGTATGCGCCATGATCTTCGTATCGGGCAAAATCGGCGGCGGATCCGCGAAATACTTCATCCGCCAGCAGAAATCCCTGGGTAAAGCCGAGGGATATGTACAGGAAATGATGAACGGCCAGAAGGTGATCAAGGTATTCAGCCACGAGGAAGATGCCAAGGCGGGCTTTGATCAGATCAACGAAGAACTCTATGCGGACAGCTTCCGCGCCCATGCCTACGCCAACTCTCTCGGGCCCATCATTATGAATATCGGTAATATCCTGTACGTGCTCTGCGCCACGGCAGGCGGATTGTTCCTGCTGACAAACTGTCCCAATCTGAGCCTATCCGGTCTTCCCTTCACCATTGACATCATCGTTCCCTTCCTCAATATGACCAAGCAGTTTACCGGCAACATCAACACCTTCTCCCAGCAGATCAACTCCATCGTCATGGCCCTGGCCGGCGCACAGCGCATCTTCGGCCTGATGGATCAAGCGCCGGAGGTGGACGACGGATACGTGACGCTGGTCAATGCGGAAATTGCCCCGGACGGGACTATCACGGAAACCACCAAGCGCACCGGTCACTGGGCATGGAAACATCCCCACGGTGACGGCACGCTGACCTACACGGAACTGAAAGGCGATGTCCGTCTCACCGAGGTGGATTTCGGCTACACGGACGAAAAGACTGTGCTTCACGACGTTTCCGTCTATGCGGAGCCGGGTCAGAAGGTGGCATTCGTTGGCGCCACCGGCGCCGGCAAGACCACCATCACCAATCTGATCAACCGTTTCTACGACATTGCCGACGGCAAGATTCGTTACGACGGCATCAACATCAACAAGATCAAGAAATCCGATTTGCGCCGGTCGTTGGGCATTGTATTGCAGGAGACGAACCTGTTCACCGGCACGGTGATGGAGAACATCCGCTACGGCCGGCTGGACGCCACCGATGAGGAATGCCGCTCGGCGGCCAAACTGGCGGGGGCCGATGATTTCATCACCCGTCTGCCCGACGGATACAACACGGAGCTGCGGGGCAACGGTGCCAATCTGTCCCAGGGGCAGCGGCAGCTGATTGCCATTGCCCGGGCGGCGGTGGCCGATCCTCCGGTTATGATTCTGGACGAAGCCACCTCCTCCATTGACACCCGCACCGAGGCTATCGTGCAGCGGGGCATGGACAAGCTGATGGAGGGCCGGACCGTATTCGTAATCGCTCACCGCTTGTCCACCATCATGAATTCCGACGTAATCATGGTGCTGGATCAAGGACGGATCATTGAACGAGGCAATCATGAAAAACTGATTGCGGAAAAGGGCGTATACTATCAGTTGTATACCGGTGCGTTTGAGCTGGAGTGATGCACTTGCATATTCTTTAGCTTCAATCGTACGACATCCGGCAAGTGCGCGAGAATTTCCCTGTCGGAAAATTTTCCAAGGGTTTAACCATCGAAGCAACACAAACAAAACACGGAGATGCTCTCGCATCTCCGTGTTTTATGTTTGTCAGATTATCGCTTGATTTCGGTGAATCCGATCTTGCGGCGCACCTTGGACATGGTGCGCAGAGTGTCGTGAGCTGCCTGGGCGGCTCCGTCCGCCATAACCTTCTCCAAATAGGCTTTGTCGTTCATCAGGCGGGTAAATTCGCTCTGGATGGGAGCGAGTGCATCGGCACAGACCTCGCCGACGGCTTCCTTGAACACGCCGTAGCCCTTGCCCTCAAATTCCTTTTCCACCTCGTCCATACTCTTACCGGCGAACACGCCATAGATGGACATGAGATTTTCAATACCTGCCTTGCCCTCGCCGCGGCGCACTTCGCTGCCGGAGTCGGTGACGGCACGCTTGAACTTGCGCAGGATCACATCGCGGGGATCCAGGATGCGGACCACTGCATTTTCGTTCTCGTCGGATTTGCTCATCTTCTTGGTGGGATCGGCCAGGGACATAACCCGGGCGGCCGCCTTGGGAATAAATCCTTCCGGCACCACAAAAGTATCGCCGTACACGCCGTTGAAGCGGGTAGCAATGTCACGCGCCAGCTCCAGATGCTGCTTCTGATCACTGCCCACGGGCACCAATTCCGTCTGATACAGAAGGATATCCGCCGCCATCAACGAGGGATAGGTGAACAGGCCGGCGTTGATGTTATCGGCGTTTTTCGCGCTCTTGTCCTTGAACTGGGTCATGCGGGACAACTCACCGAACATGGTATAGCAATCGAGAATCCATCCCAGCTCCGCATGGGCGGAAACGTGGCTCTGCACGAACAGCACGTTCTTTTCGGGATCCAGGCCGCAGGCCATATACAAGGCCAGCGTCTCGTAGGTGCGGCGGCGCAGTTCTGCCGGGTTCTGGCGAACGGTGATGGCATGCATATCCACCACGCAGTAGTAGCAGCGATACTGCTCGGAGAAGGAGGCGAAATTATGGATGGCGCCCAGGTAGTTGCCGATGGTGAGTACACCGGACGGCTGCACGCCGGAAAATACAACTTTTTTATCCTTATACATAGCGGTGTCCTTTTCATAAGTGACTTTCCTATTATTATACATCAAGGAAAGAATTGTGTCAAGGATGGGAGAGAAAAAGAGAAAGCCGCGCTTTTGCACGGCTTTCCTATTGTGAGAAATCAGAACAGACCGCTGATCACGCCGTCATCGGACACGTCGATGCGCTCCGCGGCCGGAACCTTCGGCAGACCGGGCATGGTCATGATATCACCGGTGAGCACCACGATGAAGCCGGCACCGGCGGACACCTTCACGTTCTTAACGGTTACGGTGAAATCTTCCGGTGCGCCCAGCTTGGTGGGATCATCGGAGAAGCTGTACTGGGTCTTGGCCACGCAGATGGGCAATTTATCAAATCCAAGCGCGGTGAGCTGATCGATCTGCTTCTTGGCCTGGGGCATGATGGAGATGCCGCTGCCGCGATAGACGCGCTTCACCAGCTTCTCGATCTTCTCGGCGATGGGCAGATCCAGTTCGTAGCTGAACTGGAAGTCGCCGGGCTGCTCGCACAGTTCCACAACGGCTTTGGCCAATTCTACGCCGCCGTCGCCGCCCTTGCCCCAAACCTCGGACAGAACGGTGTTGACGCCCAACTCACGGCATTTCTCGATAACCAGATTGAGTTCGGCCTCCGTATCGGTGGGGAAACGGTTCACAGCCACCACGGTGGGCAGGCCGTATACGTCGTGGATATTGGAAACGTGGCGGAGCAGGTTGGGCAGGCCCTTGGCAAGAGCCTCCAGATTCTCCTCTCCCAGTTCGGTCTTCGGCACGCCGCCGTGCATCTTCAGTGCGCGAACGGTGGCTACCACAACGACAGCGGAGGGAGTCAGGCCGGCATAGCGGCACTTGATGTCAAGGAACTTCTCTGCACCCAAGTCGGCACCGAAGCCGGCCTCGGTGATGGCATAATCCGCCATCTTCATAGCCATCTTGGTGGCGATCACGGAGTTGCATCCGTGGGCGATATTGGCGAAGGGACCGCCGTGTACGAAAGCGGGAGTGCCTTCCAGAGTCTGTACCAGATTGGGCTTCAGAGCATCCTTCAGAAGGGCGGCCATGGCGCCGTGGGCATTGAGCTGACCGGCGGTTACTGGCTCTTCCTTATAGGTATAGCCCACGATGATGCGGGACAGGCGATCCTTCAGATCGGCGATGGAGTTGGCCAGGCACAATACAGCCATGATCTCGGAGGCAACGGTGATATCGTATCCGTCCTCGCGGGGCACGCCGTTGACACGGCCGCCCAGACCGTCGGTCACGAAGCGAAGCTGACGGTCGTTCATATCCACGCAGCGCTTCCAGGTGATGCGGCGGGGATCGATATTCAGGGCGTTGCCCTGGTAGATGTGGTTATCCAGCATAGCGGCCAGCAAATTGTTTGCGGCGCCGATGGCGTGGAAGTCACCGGTAAAGTGGAGGTTGATATCCTCCATGGGAACGACCTGAGCATATCCGCCGCCGGCGGCACCGCCCTTAACGCCGAACACGGGGCCAAGGGAAGGCTCACGGAGAGCGACCATGACGTTCTTGCCGATCTTGGCAAGGCCGTCGGCCAGGCCGATGGTGGTGGTGGTCTTACCTTCACCGGCGGGGGTGGGAGTGATGGCGGTTACGAGAACCAGTTTTCCATCGGGATTTTTCTTATCTTTCAGAAGAGACAGATCGATTTTTGCTTTGTACTTGCCGTACTGCTCCACATATTTGTCTTCAATACCGGCTTTTTCCGCAATCTCGGAAATGGGGCGCATCGTAATGGACTGGGCAATTTCAATATCACTCAAGTATGCCATGTTCTTTCACCTCATGTATTTTTATTGATCATACGGTTTTCGGTCTTGCCGGTGGCAAGATCGGTAAAGCGAACGTACAAAGAAATCTTGTTCTTCTCGTTCAGGTTTTCCCAGATTTCCTTCGTGAAGGCATCGATGTCGCCGGAAATGGTTACACGCTCCGGCTCACCGGTAAAGGTGGGAATGGGATTGCCGTCGCAGTTGTAAGTGTGGAGGAAATGGCCCACACCGGCGATGGGAGCGTAAGCAAAGGTATAGCGGTTGCAGGCGCTGCCCTCGGCATCCGCGCTCTTGAGGATGCTCATCTGGTAGGTGAATGCGCTGTCCGCGAAGGTCAGCATAGCGCTGATGCGGGGGGTGAAGTTGGGAGCATCCGGCTCAAAGCAGCGGGCGGTGAGAGCATCGGAAAAACTCTTCCCTGCCACAAGGCCGTCGTATACGGTATCGGTCTGATCGCCGTTGGTGACGATCAGGTTGTTCTCATATTTACGGATGGGGGAATAAATGATGAGGGACGGATCCTCCACCTTGGATGCATCGAAGGGATGGATGATCACTTCCTCGCCCTCCTCGATGAACACGCGGTTGCGGCTGTTCTCGCTGCGGCCCATGATAAAGTATGCGGAAACTGCGTACTTCTTATCCGCGCTCATACCCACCACGATGCCGCGGCCGGGGTATGTATTGGCTGCAAGAATCTCCGACAAAGACAGGCACTTGTAAACGCTCATGATTACCTCCAGAGTATGTAAATGTAATATTATTTATTTTCGCCGGCAAAGGTGCGGAGTGCGGGCAAAAGCATGCCTCCGACGGTGTTGCCGAGTACTACGAGAAGAATGAATCCCACGCCGCGGAGCGAATACTCGCCCGCCAGGAAGAAGTAAAACAGATTGGCGATGGAATGCTCAAATCCGGCCAGGATGAACACAGGCACGCAAAACAGGATGCCCAGATGGGTGCTTTTCTCTTTGTAGATGGCCACCGCTGTGTACATAAGCAGTCCGCAGAAGATACCGGTCAAAACGCTCTGCAAGGGAGCCTGCGCCAGTTTGGCATCTACCATGGGGCGGACCACATCGATCAGCGGGGCGCGGGAGAAGCGCAGAGCCGTGGCGCTGAGCCAGGTGCCCGCCATATTGCCGAGGAAACCGACCACCACGCAAGTCACGTCGGTGACGGTATGGCTGTTCCAAATATAGCCGATCTTACCGGTGAACAGGTACAGTCCCAGGGTGCAGATGGCCAGAAGTGCGATGGCGAACAGCGTCGCACCGATGTAGCGATTGTCGCAGGAAAGCAAAACACTTCCGCCCACGCCGATGAAGACACCGGCGGCGACAGCCAGAAAAAAGGAATGGCGCACGGAACGAACAAAGTCTGATTTCATACGTGTATCCTCCTAAGAATCAAAAAGGGCAACCCTGTATCGTGCAGGATTGCCCAGGCGGTCGGCATAGTTATTCTGCAGCCACACGTGGTGTACTCCACTTATCCGCCAGCAACTGCAGTTCTTTAACAATGTCAGTATAACAGATAAAGACACGTTTGTCAAGAAGGGTTGAAAAATCGGGGGAATTTTCTTTACACTTCCAGTTTCAGATCTCCGTCCTTCACCCAGCCGATCCGGCGAAGGCCTGCGTGGATGATCCAGGACAAAATACCGGGCAAAACGAAACAGATAAGGATCAGTCCCGCCCAGTCCATCACGGTGATGGAATCCTTCACACCCGCGGCTATATCACTCAGCCATCCGGTGTAGACACCGATCTGGCCCACGAAGCCGCAAGTGCCCATGCCGCTGGCGATGGCTTCACCGTTCATCTGCATTTTGAACACGCAGGTAGCCAGGGGGCCGGTTATGGCAGATGCCAGGGTGGGTGCGATCCACACCCGGGGATTGCGGATGATGTTGGGAATCTGGAGCATGGAGGTGCCCAATCCCTGGGCAACCAGGCCGCCCCATTTATTCTCCCGGAAGCTGATGACGGCAAAGCCGATCATCTGGGCACAGCATCCGGCCACGGCAGCGCCGCCGGCCAAGCCGATCAGGCCAAAGGAATGGCAGATGGCCGCACTGCTGATGGGCAAAGTCAGAACGATGCCCACCACCACGGATACGATCACGCCCATGAGGAACGGCTGCAATTCTGTGGCCCATACGATGAAGTGGCCGCAGGCGCGGGCCGCCTCGCCTATAGCGGAGGCGCAGAAATAGGACAGAAGCGTACCGGAAACGATGGTCACGGTGGGAGTGACGAGAATGTCGATCTTGGTCTTTTTGCTGACCAGCTGTCCCAATTCCGCGGCGATGATGGCGATAAAGAACACGGCCAAGGGGCCGCCTGCTCCACCCATGCCGTTGGCAGCAGTGCCTACGGCGATAAGGGAAAACAGCACCAGCGGTGACGCTTTCAGCGAATAGCCGATGGCCACGGCCATGGCGGCACCGGACACGCCCTTGGCGTAGTTGCCGATTTCCGCCAGAAGCGGAACGTGCAGCTGGGTTCCCAGCGTATTCAGAATGGTACCGATGAGCAGCGAGGCGAACAGGCCCTGCGCCATGGCACCCATGGCGTCGATAAAATAGCGTTTGGCGTAGTGCTTGAGGATTTCTTTCAGGGTACGTTTGGTGTTTACGGTTTTCATGGGGATTCCTTTCGTTACTGGGTATATGCCGTGTCCGCGAACAGTTTCTGGGCGGACGCAAGATCATCAAGATTGTCAATTTCAAACCATCGGCCCGACACGGGGCAGGCCTGAAAATCCACATGGGGGAGGATATCGTTCAGTGCCACCTCGCTCCACTGCCTGCGGTCGTTTTTTCGGACGATGTATTCCTCGCACCGGGCGAAGAAGGCCTCGCCGCCCCGGGGGGAGAATTTATACACATCGATGGAGCAGCCAAGTGCCTGCTCCGGCGGGATGGCTTTGGATATGGCCGTCAGTTTGCCGTCCCTCTGCGTTACCTTCATGGATTCCTCCCGATACTGTCCCACGTCCACGACGATAGCATCGGGGGAGGGGCAATCCAGGAGAGCGCGGATCACCGATGCGTCAAAGAACACGTCGGCATTCATCATGAGAAACGGCTCGCCCGCCATACGGTCTCTTGCCAGATAGGCGGAATACATATTGTTGGTGGCGGCGTAGTCTACGCTCTCGATAATCCGGATTTCCGGATATTTCCCGCCCACAGCGGAGGCCAGCACAGGGGAAAGATAGCCGGACACCACGGTGATATCGGTGATGCCGTTTTCGTGCAGATTCTCGATCTGCTTCATGAGAATGGGCGTGCCGTTTACTTCCACCAAAGATTTAGGCAGATGATCCGTCAGAGGCGCCAGCCGTGAACCCAAACCGGCCGCTAAAATCAACGCTTTCATATTACAGCTCCGTCAGCAGATCCCGATACAGTCTCTGCAATACGGCAGTATTCAGGTCCACCTCATGCAGATAGGTGTAGCGGTTATTTCGCATGGCTGTGGCATTCTGCATGCAGTACACAAAGGTATCCTCATCGATGCCCATGTGGACCGGGTTGATGTCTACCTCAAACTTACGCAGATAGTGCAGTGCCTCGGTGTAATCCTCGCCGATCAGTTTCAGAATGGCGATGGTACCCAGCGCCACGTTGAAGCCATGAAGGTTCTGGGTGTCGCAATAATAATCCAGCGCGTGGCTGAACAGGTGCTCCGATCCGCTGACAGGTCGGCTGCTGCCGGCGAAATCCATGGCGATGCCGGAGAGCACCAGCGAATTGGCCAGCACATCCAGAAACTCCGGGGTGATGGAATCGTACTGGGTTTTCATCAGAGCATCCAGGGAGGTTTTGGACATCATGTAGGCGTAACCGTTCATGACCTCCTTGCCCCGGGAAACCGCCAGGTCCCAGTCCTTCAGTGCCATATAGTTGGAGATAGTATCGCCGATACCCGCCTTGATCAAAGCAGGAGGACAGGTAGCGATCAGTTCCGTATCCAGAATCAGCATAGAGGGCATGGCACAGCCCAGGCTTTTGGGCTTGTTATCCTCCCGCTTCAGAACGGCGATGGGAGATGCGATGCCGTCGTTGGCCATGGTGGTGGGAATGGACAAAAAGGGCTTTTTGGCGATGAACGCCGCATATTTGCACACGTCCAGTACCCGTCCGCCGCCCATGCCGACGATGCATTCCACATCGGTAGCAATGACCCGCTCCGCCACGGACATGGCGTAACGGATAGTATTCTGTTCCACGGTGTCCACCTTGATCTGTCCCACGGATTCGATCTGGGGACGGACGATATGGCCGTACAATGTATCTACGATCGGGTCGGAAACGTACAGAATCTTCCCGTGGATATCCGCCTCGCGGAGAGTGGCACCCACGTCCAGAATCTTCTTCTGCCCGATTTTCAGTATGTTGCTTTTCATAATTCACCTGCTTCGGAAATGAATATGGGTAAATTATACCACAGGGGGAGAGAAAGTGCAAGGGGATCACGTCATCCTGCGATGGGCGGCGTCGATAGCATCTCCGATGATTTCTTTTACGTCATGCCTATCGAACCGCTGGATACCGGCCTCGGTCGCACCGCCTTTTGTGGCTACGGCATCGACCAATTCGGAATAGTTTGCGGCATGCAGCGCATTTCGGAAAATATTATCCGCCATCTGCCTGGACGCATCCGGCGAAAAACCCAACTCTTTCCCTTTCTCAAAAAAGCAGTTCAGGATATAGGCGGCAAAACCGATACCGCAGGAAGCAAATGCCGTTACCTTTTCGATGTCCGCCTCGGGAACACAGAATGAATATCCCAGATGATCCAGAAGTGCAACAACGTATTGGTTATCCGTTTCTGTATAACAAATAATACCGTCATTTCTCTCTATCCCCAGATTCGGCATGGCGCGTATAATACTGCTCTGCCCCAAACAGTTTTTCAGTTTGGAAATCGTCACGCCCGCCATAAGGCTGATGATGTGTTTGCTCTCCGGCACAGGGGTGCAATCGCAGAACTCCGCAAAGAAAACGTCAGGCGGCACGCAAATAAAAATGATATCCGATATATCAATCAGCTCTTGATTGGTTCTGCAAACACATATTCCGTATTCACTCTGCGCCAGCTCCTTGGTTTTTTGCGATTTAGCAGTAACGCAGATATTCTCTCTGCGCACAAAGGCATCACTCAGCAATCCTTTCACCAGCGCTTTTCCCAAATGGCCGAATCCGATAATTCCGATTTTCATATATCCTCCATGTGGCGTAAATTCACACAACTCGTCTCAATCAAAAAATACAGGCACCGTCCTATGGACGGTGCCTGTATTTTGGTGCCGGTGGCGGGACTTGAACCCGCACGGTATTGCTACCAATGGATTTTGAGTCCACCTCGTCTGCCGATTCCAACACACCGGCTTTTGCTATGCCCGAAACGGATAATCACAGATCCGCTCACGAGCCGTGTATATTATAGCACAGGCAAAAAAAAATAGCAATACTCATTTTAAATTTTTTTATGAAATAAATACCGCAGAAAGAAAGGGCGCACTTTTGTGCGCCCTTGGATGCAGGGATTATTTTACGATGATGTTGAAGCGGTACAGCATCTGTGCCAGAGCACCGCGGGTTACCGCGTCGGTGGGAGTCATCTTCGTAGAGGTGGTGATGATCACGTGGGTCTTGATCGCCCATGCGAATGCCGTGCGGTATTCGCCGTCCAGCTTATTGATATCCTGGTAGCGGGAGAGAGACGCGGCGGGGGATACGTCTTTCTTCATGTATACGGCCAGGTTATAGAATGCCTGGGTGATCTCCTGACGGGTGATCACTTTCTTGCCGTCCTCGAAGGTGAGGATGCCGGTCTTATCGAACTCCTCGGAGGTGAGGTTCATATACTTCAGAAGCAATGCCTTCACGTCGTCAAAGGTCATCTCGTCCTTGACACCGAACTTGCCGTTATCCTTACCGGTCAGGTACTGGTTATTCAGAACATAGGATACGCCGCCGTAGTAAGATGCGTCACCGTTCAGATCGGTGTACACTTCGTACCACTCCAGCTCACCCTTCAGCGCCTTGGCAACGAGCTTCTTCACCTCAGCCGCCTTCTTGGCTTCTTCCTCTGCCTTCTTGATAGCTTCCTGCTCTTCGGGAGTCAGTTTGGTATCTTCCTTATCCTCTTCCTTGGGAGTTTCGGGGGTCTCGGGCTTCGCGGTCACGGAATCCTTGGGAACCATGTAGGGGAAGTAAACCCATTCGCCGTCCTTGTACAGGAGTTTGTAGCGGAGAACGTAGTCGCTCATATCCAACTGGGTGCCGTCCTTCGGAACAGCCACGAGAACCTGACGCCACTCGCCGTGCAGGAAGATCATCTTGTAGGTGAGCTTATACACATCCTCGTCGATATCCAGCCACTCTGCGAGGCTGGTACCAAAGGTGGGATACCATGTATTACCAACACCCGGATAGGTAGGATAGCTGGGGAAGCTGGGAATGCTGGGGAATCCGGGGTAGAACGGATAGGAGGGGTAGCTGGGATAAGAGGGGTAAGAAGGATAGGTAGGATAGGTGGGGGTATCAGGCTTTACTGCCTTGGCAATAACCTGAACCTGAACCGTATCCGACAACTCGGTATCGGGAATGTACGCGGTGATCTCCACGGTACCCACGCCAACAGCAGTCAGTACACCGTCCTTCAGCGTAGCAACAGAGGTATCGTCCACTTTGTACTCGATCAGATACTGGATGCTGGTAGAAGCATAGTAGCCGTTCTTCAGTACTCGTGCGAATACATTGGTGGTGTCATCCACAGCCATCACTTTGTCGTAAACATACAACTCGATGGAGTATTCATCGGGATCGAAATCGATACCTTTGACAGTGATCTTTACGAGAATATACGTAAATCCGCCCTTGGAAACGGCGACGCATGCCTCGCCTTCTTTGAGAGCATACACGTTGCCGTACTCATCAACCGAAACGAGATCGGGAGTCAGGCTGGTATAATCGTATGCAGTGCCCAGACCGATATTCTTTCTCTCGAACTGATTCATCTCGATGGTGATCTGCTGAATACCGGCAGAAGGGAAAATCACGCCGGCATCGGGATACATGGGGTAGAAGGGATAGGTCGGATAATTCGGATTGTACGAAGGATATATGGTGCTCCAGTACAGTTTGTACAACTCTCTTACCGCATCGCCGGAAACCTCACCGAATCCGGGGATGAAATAATTGCCGTTTGCCAGGGGAATCGAATTGGGCAGCTGCTCAAGAATATAGCGATCGATGGCAGAAATGCTGCTTCCGGTCAGGTTGTTCGATGCAGCCATTGCCACAGGGGTTGCTGCAGCGGCCAGAAGCATGATCGATGCAAATGCGGCAGCCAACAGTTTCACAGACTTTTTCATAATGCACTCCTTAAAAGTAGTAATAATAAACTGGTTTTTGAATCTATTCTCATGTTGTGAGCGGCGCTTTTCGGAATTTGGCGCCGTTTCCCAACATATAGACGGAATGGGGTGGGAATATGTTCCCGGAAAAAGAAAATATTTCTGAAATATATCTTATGTGGTTTGTGCGGATTTCGTCAGCACATCCTCCACGAACAGCCGGATATCCTGCTGCACCTTGTCCCGTCCCGTTTCCATCAGGATTTCATGACGCATACCGGGGTACAAGCCGGCCCGCACATCCCGATAGCCCATATCCTTCAGAATGCGGACGGCATCGGCAAAGGCTTTTTTGCTTCCCATCACGGGATCGTCCTCGCCGGAGAGGAACAAAATCGGCATATCCTTATTCCGAACGTTGTAATGCTTGGGGGCGTAGGCCCGTTTCATGAAGGAAAACAAGGTATCGTATCCGTTCAAGGTGAACGGGAATCCGCACGCCGGATCCGCATTGTACGCCGCTCGGTTATCCCGGTTGGCACTGAGCCACAGGTACTTCTCCCCCTCGGCGGCTTCCGCCCGGAAAGGATTGTCGTACGCGCCCGTGGCCAGATTAGCCACAAGGGGGGAGATATGCCTCTCGCCGCGGAACAGCGCGATCAGTCGGGTGAGCAGCAACCCTGCGCCGACGGCCGGATTATTGGACGCCTCGCCGGACAGAATCAACGCGGAAAGGGATTCATCGTGTTCGGCGGCATAGGCACGGGCCACCAGCGATCCCATGCTGTGTCCGAGGAGGATCATGGGAAGGGTGGGATACCGGAGGCGCAGCACATCGCCGATCTGATGCAGATCGGAAAGGGTTGCCTCCACGCCGTCCGCACCGAAATATCCGTAATCCGCGGGGTCGGAGGTCTCGCCGTGGCCGCGCATATCGGAGACGATGCAGGCGCCGCCCAGGGAGGCGATATACTCCATGAAAGGTATGTATCGCTTTCTGTGTTCCGCCATGCCATGGGTGATCTGCAAACAGAAGCGGGGGGAGTCATGGCAGATTGTGCTCACCGCCAGGCGGGCACCGTCGTACTTGCTGATCAGAAAGAAGGAATCTGTCTGCATGGGCTGCACTCCTTTCGGTTACTCCTGTCGATCTTCTTCCAGCGTGGTAAACTTCGTATACTGGCCGAACCATCCCATCTTCACGTTACCCGTGGAGCCGTGACGGTTTTTGGCAACGATGACTTCCGCAATGTTCTGCGGCTCATCTTTTTCCGTTTTATAATACTCATCGCGATACAGAAACAGTACAATCTCCGCGTCCTGCTCAATGGCACCGGAGTCTCGGAGGTCGGACAGCATGGGGCGCTTATCCGTTCGGGATTCGGGGCCTCGGGACAACTGGGCACAGCAGATCACAGGGACCTGCAGTTCCTTTGCCAAGAGTTTCAGGCCGCGGGAGATTTCCGCCACTTCCTGCACGCGGTTGTCGATGCGGCGATCGCTCTGCATGAGCTGCAGATAGTCGATGACCACCATGCCGAGATTCTTGACCCGGCGCAGCTTGGCTTTCATACCGGTAACGGTAATACCGGTGGTATCGTCGATCAGGATCTCGCAATCCGACAGGCGGGAAGCGGCGTGGGCCAACTTGCCCCAGTCCTCATCCGTCAACTCACCGGAGCGCAGACGGTAGGAATCGATCAGCGCTTCGCTGGACATAACACGGGTGATGAGCTGTTCCGCCGACATTTCCAGGGAGAAAATGCACACGGATTTCTTCGTGGTTGTAGCAGCGTAGGTGGCAAGATTCACGGCGAAACTGGTTTTACCCATACCGGGACGGGCGCCGACCAGCACCAAGTCAGACTTACCGAGGCCGACCAGCACGCGATCCAATCCGGAAAATCCGGTAGGCATACCCAAAGCTTCCGCCTTATTCTCCGCCAGCAGATGGAGCCGGTCATACACCTGCACCAGGGCGTCACGAATGTGGGTGAAGCCCTTATTTTCCCTGCCCTCGGCCACGGCGAAAATCTTCTGCTCTGCCATCTCCACCAGGTGGGCCACATCCTCCTGCTCGCCGTATGCCATGGCGGAAATATCGTCACAGGCACCGATCAGAGCACGCAAAATACTTTTATCGCGGACGATTTCCGCGTAATCCATCACATTGGCGGCACTGGGTACGATTTCGGAGATGAGGCGGATGTAATCCTTACCGCCGGCCTCATCGTACACGCCGTCATGCACCAATTCATCCAGCAGGGTGACCACGTCAATGGTCTTGCTGCGCAGATACATCTTCTGCATGGCGGTGAACACATCCTTGTGTTCCTCCAGCATGAAATCTTCCGCATTCAGAATGCCCGCCAGATGATCCATGCAGGTAGGATCGATCAGGATGGCCCCGAGGACGGACTGCTCCGCCTCCAGGGAAAAGGGCATCCGACGGCTCAACTCACCGTTCATAACCGAATCAGGTATCGGAGATCACGACATGAATCTTGCCGATGATCTCGGGATACAGTTTCACATCCAGCATGTACGTACCGAACGCTTTGATGGCGCTGTCCAGCTGGATTTTTCTCTTATCAATGGTGATCTTGTGGGCGGAGGCGAGGGCCTCGGCGATATCCTTGGCGGTCACCGCGCCGTACAGTCTGCCGTCGGCGCCGGCCTGGGATTTGATCTTTACCACAACGGAGGAAAGCTGCTCGGCGGTTGCCCGGGCGGCTGCCTTCTCCACCTCGATCTTATGGAGACGGGCCTCCTCTTTCATTTTCAATTCGTTCATTGCCTTGGCATCCGCCTCAGCGGCCAGTCCTTTGGGGAACAGGAAATTGCGGGCGTATCCGTCGGATACGTTGATCAGATCCCCCTTCTTTCCCTGGCTTTTGACATCGGCAAGCAATACTACTTTCATGAATCTATACCTGTTTTCCCGCAGGAAAACATCCTTTCCCTGTTGAGTTTTGTGTTTATTTTCCCTGTGGGGGAGTGTCATCCGTACCGTCGAAGTACGAATCAATAGCAGCCTTCAGCTGCACCAGTGCATCCTGCACGGTAGAGCCGCTGACCTGGGCAGCCGCGGAATCGAAATGACCGCCGCCGCGGAGCTTTTCCAGAATCAGCTGGACGTTGACCGTATCGCTGGAACGGGCGGATATATGGACCATATCCCCGATCCGCACCAGGGCAAATGCGGCCTGCACGCCCGTCACGGTCAGAAGCTTATCCGCTGCCTTGGCCGCCGCAATGCGATCGCTGGGATCTCCCTCGCCCTCTCCGAGAGCGATGGCGGTCACGTCGCGGTAGATCACCACATTGGAGCGGAATTTTGCCTCCCGGATGAAGTCATCCAGGTTGGTTTTGAACAGATTCTGCACCTCGGTGGGCGATGCTCCGCGATCCC
Source organism: Clostridia bacterium (assembly GCA_017468385.1). GTDB lineage: Bacteria > Bacillota > Clostridia > Oscillospirales > CAG-272 > SIG701. Next base: position 15,651 of record JAFUIQ010000046.1, on the reverse strand, counting down.
GCAGATACAATGCCGCACTGAAGGTACGGGAGCCTGTATTTCTCGTGAACTGTTTGGTATCGAGAAGGATACCCGCCAGCATCAGATTGGCCTCCGCCGGCAAAAGGATTCCGTCGGGCAATACCTGCTCCATCATTTCCGCTACCAGCTCGCAGCAGGCAGAGGCGGAGGGCTCGATATAGGAAATCAGGGGCGAGCGCTCAAACTCTTCCGTCTTGCGGTGGTGGTCCAGAATGACGATATTATCCACATTCTGTGCCAGCGCGGGGGACTCGTACAAAGCGGGATTGTTTACGTCCACGATGATCAGCAGGGTGTTGGCACTGACCAGTTCCAAAGCCTCCCGGGTATCGATGAGCACATCCGTGTAGGATTTCAGTCGGCTGAGAATCTTCCGGCAGCCGGCCAGATTCCGATCCTGCAGATCGGTGACGATATTCACGGGGATGCCGCAGAACATGGCCAGACGTGCTACGCCGACGCAAGCGCCGAAGGCGTCAAAATCCGCATATCTATGTCCCATGACCACCACATTGGAGGCACGGGAAATATGGGTGATCAGTTCGTTGGCGATGACACGGGCACGCACCTTGGTGCGCTTCTGCACGGTCTTGGTACGGCCGCCGTAGAATTCGATGCCGTTATCGTTTTTCACAACGACCTGGTCGCCGCCGCGCTGCAGGGCCATATCCAAAGCGGCCGCCGCCGCGCGCTCTTTTTCACTGAACACGCCGCGGACGTTGGACACACCGATGGACACGGTGACGGGCAATTTGCCGTCGCCCACGCGAATATCGCGGATTTTATCCAGAATATCGAATTTGCGGACGATGAAATCGTCCAGGTGATGGGCCTCAAAGACGAAGAGATAGCGGTCGCGCTCGTATTCTTTCAGAATACCCTCGGACTGCTCCGCCCACTCCCGCAGAACGGATTCGATCTGCACGGCAACCGTGCGGAATTTCTCCTGCTCATACTGGAGAAGCTCATCCAGATTGTCCACCATGATATAGGCCACAACGGCCTCCGACTGGGCGATCTGGGTGTACAGACGCTCCGTTTCCGTCACGTCCTCCATGGTCACAAGCAAGAACACCTTATCCTTGGCACGGATGCGGGACGCGCCGGCACGGAAGGAATTATCCCCGATCATGACGGGCACGCCGCCCCCCGCATTATCGCGAAGCAGATCGGCCACGCGGCAGCTCAGGAATTCCTCGGCCCGATGGCCGTACAGCTGTACGTTGGTATCGCAGGCGGCGGAAAGGGACTTGTTGTACCAGATGATCCGCTCTTCCTTCTCGTCGCAGATAAATACGGGTGAGGATAGTTTCATCACCGTATCCAGCATGATATTGCCGAGAACGGGACTGAGCAGCTGACTGTCCGCGCCGTGGGGACCACGGCGGTCCGCGAAGCGAAGAATCAGCACATAGGCCAGCACCAGCAGCACAAACACCACAACCGCGGCAGCCCACAGAGGAATCTCGGTAAAGGTGCCGATCACTACAAGGATCGCCACAGCGATAACACCCGCCGCCGCCATCCACAGAGAACTGCCGAAAAATCGGCTCAGTTCCAGATTATGTTTCTTATTTTTAGGCATGATATCCTTCCTGTCCTGTTTCGCAAAACAAATGCGAAACCGATATAAATAACAGAAAACAAAGGCCGAAAAATCACCGGGATGTATCCGGGAAAGGCGTCACATCCGCAAAATCCCCAGAATACCTATACGTATAGCATTATACTGTATTATTGTACCATGGTTTCACAAATAATGCAAGTATTTGTTGATCATTCTGCCAAATTCTCCAATTCATTCCGATAAACGCGATTCGGCAAGAAAAAAATCCCTGACGGCGTTGCATCCGACGGATTTTTTGTATATAATAATGGTATGGATAAATACGAATTTCGAGGTTGGATATGGCACTGCCGGATTTTCAGAATAAAACTGTAACCCTTCTCGGGGCGGGGGTTTCCAATATGCCCCTGGCCGGATATCTTACGGCCAAAGGCGCGATCGTTACCGCGCGGGATAAGAAATCCGAGGCGGATCTGGGCGAGGATGGAGCAAAACTGCGGGAGTGGGGCGTGCACCTGATTTGCGGTGAGGACTATCTTGCGGACATCCGGGAGGAATATGTATTCCGCTCCCCCGGGTTCCGGCCGGATCTTCCCGCGCTGCTGGAAGCCAAAGCCTGCGGATCGGTAATCACCTCAGAGATGGAGCTGTTTCTTGCCAATCGACCCTGCCCTGTGATCGGCATTACGGGAAGTGACGGCAAAACCACCACCACCACGCTGATCTCCGAGATTCTCACGAAGGCATTTGATTCCCTGGGACACAAGGTATTCCTGGGCGGCAACATCGGCAAGCCCATGCTGTACCGGATCGGGGACATGGCAGAATCGGACATCTCTGTGGTGGAGTTGTCCAGTTTTCAGTTGATGACGGCGGACTCCGCTCCGGATGTGGCGGTGATCACCAACATCACCCCCAACCATCTGAACTGGCACACGGGTATGGATGAATACATCGCCGCCAAGGCAAAGATTCTGGACGGGTGCGCCCGGGCCGTATTGAATTACGAAAATGAAATCACCCGGGATCTGGCCCGCGGGGCGGCATGTCCCGTGACGCTGTTCTCCCACGGGTATATTCCCGACGAGGAACTGCGGGAGGGAGACAGCGCCGTATACGAAAAAGACGGCGTGATCGTCTTCCGCGCCCGCGGCGAGGAAGAATTCCCCATTTTGCAAGTCAGCGACATCCTCCTGCCCGGCCGGCACAACGTGGAGAATTACATGGCGGCCATCGCCGCGGTACGGGGCTATGCCGGTCCTGAGGAGATCGGTGAGGTGGCACGGACCTTCCGCGGGGTACGACACCGTCTGGAGCTGGTCCGGGAGATGGGCGGTGTGGCCTACTACAACGGCTCCATCGATTCCTCCCCCACCCGCACCGCCGCCGCGCTGAACGCCATGGGTAGTCGGCCGCTGGTACTGATCTGCGGCGGATACGACAAGCAGATTCCCTTTGCTCCTTTGGCAGATGCGCTGCTTTCCCGGAACAACATTCGCGCGCTGGTGCTGACCGGCGCAACGGCACAGAAAATTGAAGATGCCTTGAGAGAGCATCCCGCCTTTGCGGGTCGCTCCTTCGAAATCCACCGCGAGGCGGATTTCACCGAAGCAATACTGCTGGCATCCCGCTGTGCCCGAGCGGGTGACGCGGTGCTTCTCTCCCCTGCCTGCGCCAGCTTTGATGCCTTTGCCAATTTCGAGGTGCGGGGCGACCGCTTCTGCGAGATCGTACGCGGACTGACTGAATGACACAGAAAGGATAACGATATGCTTGCCAACAAACGAATGGATAAGGGAAGATCGGCTGTTTCCTCCGTCACACTGGACGGGCTGATACCCGAGGATCACATCATCCGGCAGATTGATGCCGCCATCGATTGGGAGGGCCGCTGTGCACCCATGCGCGCCTGGTACAACCGGGATCGGGGACGCCACGCCTTTGAGCCGGAGGTACTTCTGGCGATTGCGTTGTGGCGGCACATCTACGGAGTGGATTCCCTGCGCGCCGCAGCGGCGGAGATGCAGACCAATCTGCCCTTCCGCTGGTTCATCGGATGTCCGCTGGATCAGAGCGTGCCCCATTTCTCCACCATCAGTGCCAATCTGCTGCACCGCATTCCCAAGGAAGTGTTTGAGGCAGCCTTTGCGGGGGCCTTGTGCGATATCATTGACGAAAAGGTGCTGACCCCGGATGTGCTGGTGCGGGAGAGCGCGTTCCTCACCAAAGACGGAAAACTGGGCGATCTGATCTCCCGCTATTTTGTGGCGGTGGATCAGTTGTCTCTGGCTCCCGACACGCCGGAGGATGCAAAAAAAGATACGCCCGCCGAGCAGATGCAACTGACGCTGTGATGCAAAAAATGAAACCAGCCGCTCCCGTATGAAGCGGCTGGTTTTTATCATTATTTCGATGAGGGGAAGTAGGCGCGGAGCGTACCTGCCACGGCGCTGATGGGCATGGTCTGCAAAATGATCCGCCCGGGACCGCGGACCACGGTATTGAAGATTCCCTCTCCGCCAAGGAGAGCGTTTTTGATGCCGGGCACGCTGACCACATCCATGGTGCATGTGGCATCCATCATGGCCAGATATCCCGTATCCACCACCATGGACTGGCCCTCTGCCAACTCGTACTCGCAGGCGTAGCCGTCGATCTCCACAAAGGCGATGCCGTCGCCGGAAAGCTTCTGCATGATAAATCCCTCGCCGCCGAACAGGCCCGCACCAAATCGCTTCTGGAAATGGACGGACAGCTCCACCGTGGCCTCGCTGGCCAGGAAGGCGCTTTTCTGGACGATCACGGGATGATCCGGCGTGACCCGGATGGCGCGGATCGCCCCGGGAAAGCTGGACGCAAAGGTGATCTGGCCGGGGCCGCCCTGGGCGGTATACCGGTTCTGGAACAGAGATTCTCCGGAAAACATCCGTCCGATGGCACGGCCAAGGCCGCCGCTGACGGTTTCCATCTTCATATTGGGGGTCATCCAGCTCATGGATCCCCGCTCGGTGATCAAAGTTTCCCCCTCTGCCACGTCGCAGATCACGGCCGGCAGGGAGTCTCCGACAATTCTGTACTGCATATGCATCTCCTTTGCGGATATGGATTTTTCTTCAATATTTATTGTATCACGCCCTTGGCCGGATTGCAATAAATCGCAGATATTTTCCTCACAGACTTGCAAGCGGGGACAAAATCGTTTACAATACAAGTACACCCTGCGCGATCTCTCATATTTCCGCCCCCGTCCGCGTATGAATGGCACATAGGAAATTGTTTTCGGGGGATCGATATGCAAGCACAAAAACGTTACGCCAATCGGTATATTGCCTGTTTTGTTTTGTTCTGTATCCTGTTTTCCGCGCTTACCGCCTTCTTTATCTGGTGCGGTGCCATCCTTCTGTGCGGCCGCGGCACATCCGCCGAGGATGCGGCAGCGCCATCCCGTCCCATTATCGTCATCGACGCGGGGCACGGCGGGGAGGACGGCGGCGCGTCGGGGACAGACGGAACGAAGGAAAAGGATCTGAATCTGCTGGTGGCGCAGTCCCTGGCCGATATTCTCACCGCCGCAGGATACGATGTGCGCATGACCCGCACCGACGACCGTTTGCTCTACGATCTGTACGGGGATCTCACGGACTACACGGGGCATAAGAAAACTTACGATCTGCGCAACCGTCTGCGCTTCACCGAGGAGGCGGGAGCGGATCTGCTGATCAGCATCCACATGAACAAATTTCCCCAACCCCAGTACAGCGGACTGCAGGTGTACTATTCCCCCACCGCACCGGAGAGCCGCACGGTGGCGGAGGTGATCCGCAGCTACACCAAACTGTATCTCCAGCCTGAAAACGAGCGAGAGACCAAGGCGGCCACCTCCTCCATCTATCTGCTGCATCGGATACAGCGGCCGGCGGTGATGGTGGAGTGCGGATTTCTCTCCAATGAAGAAGAACTGACCCGTCTGAAGGACGAAATCTACCGCCGGCAATTAGCCCTGGTGATCGCCTGTGCCGCGGCGGAATCCCTCAGCGGGACGGCAGGAAAATAAAATCTCACAAGAAAGATAACGGTACGATTATGAAAGCACCCAAAAAGATATTCGTATGCACCGAATGTGACGCCCAAACGCCCAAGTGGCTGGGACGCTGTCCCGAATGCGGATCATGGAACTCCCTGGTGGAGGAAACCTATGCCGCATCGGCCTCTCCCGTGTCCGTCACGTCATCCGCCCGCGTAGCAGAGCACGCCGCTCCGCTGACGGACACGGAGGATGCGGACTGCGTCCGCACCGTCACCGGCATCGGCGAGCTGGATCGGGTGTTGGGCGGCGGTCTGGTGGACGGATCGGTGGTGCTTCTGGCCGGCGAGCCCGGCATCGGTAAATCCACTCTGCTCATGCAGCTGTGCGGTGCTTTGGGTACGGAGGGCAAGCTTCTGTACGTGTCCGGCGAGGAATCCCGACCTCAATTGAAGATCCGTGCCAAGCGGCTGGGCACGGCCGGCGAGGGGATTTTGCTTCTCACGGAAACGGATCTGGACACGATTCTCACAGAGTACGAACGGGTGAAGCCGGATATCCTCATCGTGGATTCCATCCAGACTATCTATTCTCAAAGAGCCAATTCCGCCCCGGGCAGTATCACGCAGGTGCGGGAATGTGCCGCCGCGCTGATGCAAAGAGCCAAGGCAGACGGCGTTTCCGTGATCATTGTGGGTCATGTAAACAAGGAAGGCGGCATTGCAGGGCCGAAGGTGCTGGAGCACATGGTGGATGCGGTGCTGTATTTCGAGGGCGATCGGAGCCAGTCTTACCGCATCATCCGGGCGGCAAAGAACCGCTACGGCTCCACCAACGAGATCGGCGTGTTTGAGATGTGCGACACCGGCCTGAGAGAGGTGGAAAATCCCTCCGCCATGCTCCTCTCCGAGCGGCCTACCAACGTATCGGGCAGCTGTGCCGTTTGTATTCTGGAGGGCACGCGGCCCATCATCGCGGAGATCCAGGCGCTGGTCACCCCGACCAACGCGCAAAATCCCCGCCGCACGGCCAACGGCATCGATTACAACCGTATGTTTCTTTTGCTGGCCGTTTTGGAAAAACGACTGGGACTGCGTTTCTCCTCCTGCGACGTGTATCTGAACGTCATCGGCGGATTGCGCATCGACGATCCCGGCGCGGACGCCGCCGTGGCGCTGGCGCTGATCTCCAGCATGCGGGATATCGTGATCCCGCCGGATCTGATTGCCATGGGCGAGATCGGCCTGGCGGGCGAGTTCCGCACCATCTCCTCCGCGGATCAGCGGGCGGCCGAGGCGGCACGGCTGGGCTTCACCAAGATTGCGCTCCCCAAGCGGTGCATCGATGGAAAGATGGCCGCAGGCGGCATCGATCTGGTTCCCCTGGGCGGCATTTACGACGCGCTGACCTTGCTGGCGAAGAAAGAGTAAAAAACGGAGGATGACGAAATGACACCGAAAGACCGTACATATCTGTCCTGTCATTTTCACGATTTTGTCTGTGTGGATTGGCAGTACAGCCGCGAAGAACAGTGTCTGCAGTTACGCATTCGCGAGGACTGGGATAACGAGGAAAACTCGGATGCGTTTCTTTTGAAATTTGAGGGAATCCGCTATTACAGCATGGAGGCGGAGAACCATTTTCAGAATTTTCCTTTGTTCTGGATTATCTCTACTACCGCCTTTACCACGTCGGAGAGAAAAAAACGGCTCGAAAAGCAGTTCGATGAACCGCTTTATCAATATGAGATCTGTCTGGAAAACGGCTACGTGGAAATCATCTGCGCGGATATCCATGCGGAAAGGCTGAAGGAGGATCCCCCGCCGTATACCCCCGATTCCTCCTGGACTCCACCGCCGCCGCCCGAACCGTTCCCGCCCGAGGAACGGGAAGCACGCATTCTGAATGCGGCGCAGAGTCACACATACCCCTCCGCCGACTACTATCGGGCCGAGGAAACGCTTCTGCTCATGGAAGAGAACAAGGATCCTGCCCTGCCCGGGCTGGCACGGGCAATACTGCATCTGGACGATCCGGATTTCTGGGAAATCGCCGTCCGTATATTGGGCAGGCGCGGCACAGCGGAGGATCTGCCGCTCTTGTACGCACAGATTCCGGGCACGAAACAGCACCCAGACCGCCGCAAACTACTTTTGAACACCATCGACCTTCTGGCGGTGAAAAATGACTGAACAACATAAAAAACGGAGGATTTCCCATACGGGGAATCCTCCGTTTTTGCATAACACCCGAAGATCACAGCTTCTTCTGCTGTTTCAGCCAGACGTGCATGACCATTTTATGGGGCAGGAGTTTGGTGGCCAGCACCTGTGCCCGGACGGACAATCCGCAGATGGACACGTCCTTGCCCCGCTTCATATCCTTCAATGCGCGGCGGACCACCTCATCGGAATCGAAAAACTTATTATAATATTTGATGGTATCATCCTTCACGGCGTGCTCAAAAAACTCCGTGCGCACCCATCCGGGGCACACCGCCATAACGCGGATGCCCGTTCCCCGCAACTCCTGATTGAGGGCCCGGGAGAAGGACAACACAAAGGCTTTGGTGGCACCGTACACATTGATATAAGGAACAGGCTGGAAGGAGGACAGGGATCCGAGTTGATAGATCGCTCCGCCCTTTGTCACATAGGGCAAGGTGGCATAGGTGATGGCCACCAACGCCTTCACGTTCAGATCCACCATGGTATAGTAATCCTCCAGGGGGAAATCCTTGAAGGCGCCGAAGCGGCCGAATCCGCTTCCGTTGACCAGGACGGAAACGGAGGGCTTGTACTTGGCCAGCGCGGATTTATACTCCTCAATACTCTCCGGCTTGGTCAGATCCAGCGCCATGATGCGCAAGGGCGCGCGGACATCCGCCGCCAGGGATTCCAGACGCTCCCGCCGACGGGCGATGACCCAGATCTCATCGTAGGTATCCGCCGCGTCCAGCTGGCGGACGAAATCCCGTCCCATCCCGGAGGACGCGCCGGTAACAACTGCAATTTTCATGATTACTCCTTAACTTAGCCGAACAGTCTTTCCCGTTCTGGCGGATTCGTACACCGCGCAGACGATCTGCACGGCTTTGATGGCCTCCTGGGGCATGATCTGCGGATCGTGATCGTAGCGGATGGCGTCGATCATATCCTGCACCACGGCCCGGTGTCCCGTCCGCGTACCGGGATGCTGCGCCTCGTACGCGGGATTGCCGCCGCCGTATCGGGCCAGCATTTCCTCTTCTTCCTCTTCCTCATCGGCGGCATCCAATTCCATCATATCCGCAAAATCGTCGGAAAATTCCTTGACCTTCCATACTTTCAGCACATCCTGATCCGCCTCGATAGAGCCGTTTGTTCCGTAGATTTTGATATCGGTGGAGATGCCCGGATAGGCGCAGGTGGTACTGACAAAGGTGGCCATGGCCCCGTTTTTGAAGCGGATCACCGAGGCTGTGGTATCCTCCGTTTCGATATCGTGGCCGTAGATGTCCATTTGCGATGTAACGCTTTCCACGTCGCCCATGAGCCACTGCATCAGATCCACCGTATGGACCGCCTGATTCACGAGAGATCCGCCGCCGTCCATGTCCCACGTGCCGTGCCATCCTTCATAATAAGCCTGCTTGCGGTACCATTTGACAGCAAAAGTTCCCAGATACACCCGACCCAGGTGATCGCACTCGATGGCCTGGCGGATGGGCAGCATATCCACATTATAGCGATTCTGATGGACGACGCCGGCTTTCATGCCGGTTTCCCGGCGCACCCGCTCGATCTGCATAGCCGCCTCGGGGGTGATATCGATGGGCTTCTCGATAAGCACATGCTTCCCTGCCCGCATGGCCCGAACGGCGTACTCCGCATGCATGGCGGAGGGCAGGCAGATGCTGATCAGATCCACCTCGGCGTCCCGGATCAGCTCGTCAAAATCCGTATAGGTTTTGACGCCGGGATATTTCGCCGTCATCTTGTCCAGTTTTTCCTGCAAAAGATCACACACGGCCACCAGCCGTCCGCCCTCTGCGGCGGCGATTCCATCCGCGTGAGCCTGGCCGATGCCCAGACCGACCACGGCACATCCGATAATTTTGCTCATAGCCTGCTACCTCGCTGCTTCTATCACAGTATACCCGATTTTCCGCCAATGACGGCCGGGAGATTTTTCATTCACTTTAATTATAATCGGAATTGTTCCGTTTGCAATACGAAATGAAAAATCCGGCAAATATTTGATCTCAAGGAATATTTACAGATTGTTTACATTTAAATATTTCGTAAACATTTATAGGTTGATTTGTAAATTAGGCGGAATTCCTATTGATTTCCGATTTTTTTGTTGACTTCGACATGGAATAATGATAAAATAATAAACTGCATTAGAATGGTTTATTTCTACATTATTTATGTTATTTGCCTGTTTTTTGCCCCTCCGCCCCGGCGGCGCGGCAGAATCCGGGTATCGAACAGAACGGAGTGATATTGGAATGGTAAAGCCCCAGAAAGTCGGCAAGAACGTCAGAATGAGCTTTTCCAAAATCGACGAAATCCTTGAGATGCCCAATCTGATCGAAGTTCAGAAGAACTCCTATCAGTGGTTCCTCGAGGAAGGTTTGATGGAAGTGCTGCGGGATGTATCCCCCATCACGGACTATTCCGGAAACCTCTTCATCGATTTTGTATCTTATTCTCTCGATTCCAAGCCCAAGTATCCCGTTGAGGAATGCAAAGAGCGCGACGTAAACTACGCCGCTCCCCTCAAGGTGGAAGTCCGCCTCTCCAACAAGCTGACCGGTGAGGTCAAGCAGTCCGAAATCTTCATGGGCGATTTCCCGCTCATGACCGAAAGCGGAACCTTCATTATTAATGGTGCCGAGCGTGTCGTTGTTTCTCAGATCGTCCGCTCCCCCGGCATCTACTACGATCAGCAGATCGACAAGACCGGTAAGCGTATGTTTACCGCCACCGTGATCCCCTATCGCGGCGCGTGGCTGGAGTACGAAACGGATTCCAGCGATGTGTTCTATGTACGCATCGACAAGAACCGCAAGCTCCCCATCACCATGCTGATCCGCGCACTGGGTATCCAGTCCGCTGACGAGATCCGTGCCGTATTCGGTGACGAGCCGAAGCTGGCTGCTACTCTGGAAAAAGACGAGTGCGACAATCTGGCACTGGAGAACAAGACTACCGTGCGGGATGAGGCGCTGAAGGAGATCTACAAGAAACTCCGTCCCGGCGAGCCTGCCATTGTGGAAAGTGCAGAGCTGCTGATCCACAATCTGTTCTTCGATCCCAAGCGCTATGATCTGGCTCCCGTTGGCCGTTATAAATATGATAAGAAGCTGGCAATCCACTCCCGTATTGCCGGTCACACTCTGTCCCGTCCCGCAGTCAGCCCCCTGACCGGCGAGATCCTCTTCGACGAGGGCGCACTTCTGTCCGCCGAGGATGCACTGGCCATTGAGCGCGCCGGCATCAATGAGGCATATCTGAGACTGGATGACGGCACCGAGGTAAAGGTATTCAGCAACAACACCATCGAGCCCGCCGCTCTGCTGGGCTACGATCTCACCGACTGCGGCATTGAGGAGAAGGTACGTACCTCCGTACTGCTGGAGATCATGGAAGCCGCCGGTGACGACAAGGATGAAGTGAAAGCTCAGGTAATGCGCCGCATTGCGGAGCTGGTGCCCAAGCACATCACCGAGGACGATATCCTGGCCTCCATCAACTACCTTCTCTGCCTGTCTCACGACATCGGCACCACCGACGATATCGACCATCTGGGCAACCGCCGTCTGCGCTGCGTAGGTGAATTGCTCCAGAATCAGTTCCGCATCGGTCTGTCCCGTATGGACAAGATCGTTAAGGAGCGCATGACCGTTCAGGACAACGAGACCCTGACCCCCCAGACGCTGATCAACATCCGTCCCGTAGTAACCGCCATCCGCGAGTTCTTCGGTTCTTCCCCGCTCTCCCAGTTCATGGACCAGTCCAACCCGCTGGCAGAGCTGACCCACAAGCGCCGTCTGTCTGCGCTGGGCCCTGGCGGTCTGTCCCGTGACCGTGCGTCCTTCGAAGTCCGTGACGTACACTACACCTACTACGGCCGTATGTGCCCCATCGAGACCCCTGAAGGTCCCAACATCGGTCTGATTTCCTATCTGGCAACCTACGCCCGCATCAACAAGTACGGCTTCATTGAGGCGCCCTACCGCCGCGTGGATCGCGAGACCGGTGTGGTTACCAACGAAGTGGTCTACATGACTGCGGACGTGGAAGACCGTTATATCGTAGCACAGGCAAACGAGCCCCTGGACGAGAACAACCGCTTTGTAAACCGCAAGGTTACCGCACGCGACAAGTCCGAGATCATCGAGATCGAGAACGACCGCGTGGACTTCATGGACGTTTCTCCCAAGATGGTGGTTTCCGTTGCTACCGCACACATCCCGTTCCTTGAGAACGACGATAACTCCCGTGCACTGATGGGTTCCAACATGCAGAAGCAGGCTGTGCCGCTTCTCACTACCGACTCTCCCATCGTCGGCACCGGTATGGAGCACAAGGCCGCCGTTGACTCCGGCGTTGTGGTTCTGGCCAAGGAAGACGGCTATGTGGATGCCGTTTCCGCCGATGAGATCACCCTCCGCTACGATGACGGACGGAAGGAAGTATACCACCTCCTGAAGTTCAAGCGCAGCAACCAGGGCATGTGCATGAACCAGCATCCCATCGTGGACGCCGGTGAGCGCGTGGAAAAGGGTCAGGTAATTGCTGACGGTCCCGCAACGGATCACGGCGAAATCGCCCTCGGTAAAAACGCGCTGATCGGCTTCATGACCTGGGAAGGTTACAACTACGAGGACGCGGTTCTTCTGAACGAGCGCCTGGTACGCGATGACGTTTACACTTCTATTCATATTGAAGAATATACCCACGAAGCCCGTGATACCAAGCTCGGGCCGGAAGAGATCACCCGCGAAATCCCCAATGTGGGCGAGGACGCGCTGAAGGATCTGAACGCCGACGGTATCATTAAGAAGGGTACGGAAGTCCGTCCCGGTGATATCCTCGTCGGTAAGGTTACCCCCAAGGGTGAGACCGAGCTGACCGCCGAGGAGAGACTGCTCCGCGCCATCTTCGGTGAGAAGGCACGCGAGGTGCGTGATACCTCCCTCCGTCTGCCTCACGGCGAATCCGGTATCGTAATCGACGTAAAGGTATTCTCCCGTGACAATTCCGACGATCTCCCGCCGGGAGTCAATCAGGTAGTCCGTGTATACATCGCCCAGAAGAGAAAGATCTCCGTCGGCGATAAGATGGCGGGCCGTCACGGTAACAAGGGTGTCGTTTCCCGCATTCTGCCCCCCGAGGATATGCCCTTCCTGCCCGACGGTACTCCCCTGGATATCGTTCTGAACCCGCTGGGCGTTCCTTCCCGAATGAACATCGGTCAGGTGCTGGAAGTGCATCTGGGTATTGCCGCCAAAAAGCTGGGCTGGAAGATCATGACCCCCGTATTCGACGGCGCCAACGAGAAGGATATCACCGAATGCATGCGCATGGCAGGCATGGCCCGCCAGGTTCTGCCCGGCGAGAACACGCAGGGTAAGGATACCTTCACCGAGGTGGACCCCGTCACCGGCGAGGAAAAGACCATGATCGTGGACGGTAAGACCATCCTGTATGACGGCCGTACCGGTGAACCCTTCGATAACCCCGTTACCGTTGGTATCATGTATTACCTCAAACTGCATCATCTGGTTGATGATAAGATTCACGCCCGTTCCACCGGACCCTACTCTCTCGTTACTCAGCAGCCTCTGGGCGGTAAAGCACAGTTCGGCGGCCAGCGTTTCGGTGAGATGGAGGTTTGGGCACTGGAAGCCTACGGTGCCGCATACACCCTGCAGGAAATTCTGACCGTCAAGAGTGACGATATCACCGGACGTGTCAAGACCTACGAGGCCATCGTTAAGGGCCAGAACATTCCTACCCCCGGCGTGCCCGAGGCGTTCAAGGTTCTGGTGAAGGAACTGCAGGCTCTGTCCCTCGACATCAAGGTTCTGGACGAAAACGGCGAGGAGATCGAACTCTCCAAGATCGGCGAAGACGATCTGGAAACGCCGAACTATGTCTCCAGCGACAGCGACATCTCCGAGGATGATGTGGGCGAATCCGTGGCAACGGACGATCTGTTCGATTCCTACACAGAGGAAGATGCAGACGATGAACCCACCGACGAGCAGTTCGAAGCCGCTATGGCCAGCGGACTGGACCTCGACGACCTGGATGACGAATTTTGATCCAACACACGATAACTGAACAAAAGAAGGTATACTGCTGATGGAACGCAATACATTCGATTCTATAAAAATTGGTCTGGCGTCTCCTGAAATGATTCGCAGCTGGTCTCACGGTGAAGTAAAAAAGCCGGAAACCATCAACTACCGCACGCTCAAAGCCGAGCGTGACGGTCTGTTCTGCGAACGCATCTTCGGTCCGACGAAAGACTGGGAATGCCTGTGCGGTAAGTATAAGCGCATCCGCCACAAGGGCAAGGTCTGCGAAAAGTGCGGTGTTGAGGTGACCCAGAAAAAGGTGCGCCGCGAGCGCATGGGTCACATCGAGTTGGCAGCCCCCGTTTCCCACATCTGGTACTTCCGTGCCATCCCCTCCCGTATGGGTCTGCTTCTGGACATCTCCCCCCGCCTCCTGGAGAAGGTTCTCTATTTCGCTTCCTATATTGTAATTGATCCGGGTTCCACCCCGCTGGCAAAATATCAGCTCCTCAAGGAGACCGAGTATCGCGCCGCTTATGACCGCTACGAGAACGATTTCCGCGTGGGCATGGGTGCCGAGGCGATCAAGGAGCTGCTCAGAGAGTTGGATATCGAGGCTCTGTCCGTACAGCTCAAGCAGGAGTTGGCCCAGGCAAGCGGCCAGAAGAAAGTCCGCATCATCAAGCGTCTGGAGGTCGTTGAGGCCTTCCGCAAGTCCGGCAACAAGCCGGAGTGGATGATCCTGGACGTGGTTCCGGTTATTCCTCCGGAACTCCGCGCCATGGTACAGCTGGACGGCGGCCGTTTCGCCACCTCCGATCTGAACGATCTGTACCGCCGCGTTATCAACCGCAACAACCGTCTGAAGCGCCTCATGGAACTGAGCGCTCCCGACATCATCATCCGCAACGAAAAGCGTATGCTGCAGGAAGCTGTTGATGCTCTGATCGACAATGGCCGCCGCGGCAAGCCCGTTACCGGTCCTTCCAACCGCCCGCTGAAGTCTCTGTCCGAGATGCTCCGCGGTAAGCAGGGACGTTTCCGTCAGAATCTGCTGGGTAAGCGCGTGGACTATTCCGGCCGTTCCGTTATCGTTGTCGGACCCAGCCTGAAGATCTATCAGTGCGGTCTGCCGAAGGAAATGGCTCTGGAACTCTTCAAGCCCTTCGTTATGAAGCGCCTGGTGGAAACCCAGAAAGCTTCCAACATCAAAGAGGCGAAGAAGAAGGTGGATCGCGTACACACCGATGTATGGGATGCACTGGAAGTGGTGATCAAGGAACATCCCGTTCTTCTGAACCGCGCTCCTACCCTTCACCGTCTGTCCATTCAGGCATTTGAGCCTGTACTGGTAGAAGGTAAGGCTATCAAGCTCCATCCTCTGGTATGTAAGGCATTCAACGCCGACTTCGACGGCGACCAGATGCCTGTGCACGTTCCTCTGTCCGCTGAGGCGCAGGCTGAGGCTCGCTTCCTGATGCTCTCCGCCAACAACCTCCTGAAGCCGGTAGACGGTAAAGCCATCACCGTTCCTTCTCAGGACATGGTGCTGGGTTCCTTCTATCTGACCCTGGACAAGGCCGGTGAGCCCGGCGAGGGCAAGTGCTTCCGTAACTTCGACGAGGCTATGATGGCCTACGAAAACGGCATTCTCGGTCTGCACGCGCCCATCAAGGTACGCGTGGAGAAAGAGATCGACGGTGAGATGCGCACCGGCATCATCGATGCGACTCTCGGACGTCTGAT
>JAFUIQ010000045.1 GCA_017468385.1 Clostridia bacterium | reverse complement strand
TCCTGTGGGAGAAGGGGGACCGTTCGCAAGCGAACGGTGGATGAGGAGTAATGGTTTGTATATACAACTCATCCGTCATACGCTGAGCGGATGCCACCTTCCCACACTGTGGAAGGCTATGATGTCATACCGCATTTGCGGCGGCAGGGCAAGTGATGCGAGTGATAGAATATCGTGCGTCTTTAGATGCTTGCCGGAAATAGCCCCTTATAGGGGCAGAGCAAGCCTCCGGCTTTGCCGGAGGTCCTGACTTTCCGTTTTTGTTCACGGGACAAAGGGGTGGCGCATATACTGGCAATGATATGGTATGGAGGTGAATGTATGAACAACCAAGTGGATACCGGCGGCAACGGATTTCTACGCGTCATTGTGCGCACCGCCGGCGGCGCATTGCCCGTGGCGGATGCCACGGTGGATATTTACGGAAGCGATCCGCAGAACGGGAATACGGGACTTTTGTATTCACTGCGTACGGGCATCGACGGATTGACCCCGCCGGTGGAATTGCCCGCACCGCCCCGGTCGGAATCTCTGACGCCGGGCACGCCCACTCCCTTTGCGCGGTATAACATTGAGGTGCGCAAGGAGGGATACAACAGCGTGACCAATCTGGGGGCCCCTGTGTTTGATGGGATCGTTTCCGCCCAGCCGGTGCTTTTGATTCCCACGGTGCAGGGGGATGCGACTGAGGAGCGCATTGTGGAGTCTCCCGAGACGGGCAACGCGCTGTATGGAGGTAACGGATATGAATAATCTGAATTTTCCGGTGATTCCCGAAACGATCACGGTACATCTGGGACCGGCGGGATCCGCGGCGCGGAATGTGACGGTCCCCTTTGTGGATTACATAAAAAATGTGGCGTCCAGCGAAATCTATCCCACCTGGCCGGAGACGGCCATCCGCGCCAACGTGCTGGCGCAGATCTCCTTTGCTTTGAATCGGGTGTATACCGAATATTACCGATCCCGCGGATACGATTTCGATATCACCAATTCCACCGCGTCGGATCAGTCCTTCGTGTACGAACGGGATATTTTTGACAACATATCCCGTATCGTGGATGACATCTTCAACGACTACATCCGCCGGCAGGGAAGTGTGGCACCGCTGTTCGCCCAGTATTGCGACGGTGTGGAGGTATCCTGCGAGGGATTGTCCCAGTGGGGCAGTGTGAACCTGTCGGAGCAGGGGTATGCCCCCTATCAGATTTTGCAATTCTATTACGGGGATAATATTGAATTGGTGCAGGACGCACCGATCATGGGTGTTACGGAAAGCTATCCCGGAATCGCCCTGCGGCCGGGCACCAGCGGCAACGAGATCCGCCGGATTCAGGTGCGGCTGAACCGCATCTCCCGCAATTACCCGTCCATTCCCAAAATCCCCGTGACCGATGGCATCTACGGTCCCGATACGGAGGCGGCGGTGCGGGAGTTTCAGCGGATCTTCGGCCTGACGGAGGATGGCATTATCGGACGGAGTACCTGGTACGCCATTGAGCGGATCTACAACGCGGTGAAACGGCTGTCCGAATTGAACGCGGAGGGATTGACACCGGATGACGTGCGGGATGTGCTTCCGCGGATTCTGCAGGAGGGGGATACCGGTACGGACGTGCGGGAACTGCAATATCTGCTGGCATTTGTGGGAAATTTCACGGAAACCTTGCCCGTCATCGCTGTGGACGGCGTGTTTGGATCGGCCACCCGGCAGGCTGTGGAGCAGTTTCAGCAGCAAGAGGGGCTGGAGCCCAGCGGTATCGTGGACACCGTCACATGGAATCGACTGTACAATACCTACCGCTCCTTGTACGAATCCCTGCCGGAGAATTATTTCTCCGGGGTTACCGCCCCCTATCCGGGGACGCCGCTGAGCCGGGGCAGCCGGGGCGCGGAGGTGACGCGGATCCAGGAATATCTGAATTACATATCAAACACCTATCCGTCCATCCCGAAACTGGACGCGGACGGCGTGTTCGGCGCGCGGACCGCGGAGGCGGTGCGGGCCTATCAGACCTTGTTTGGCATTGAGCCGTCGGGCATCGTAGGGGCGGCCACATGGGAGTCCATTACGGAAACGTATCGGGATTTGTTCCAGGGGGCACAGGCCTCCGGTACACAATTTGGAGGTGAGATCGGATGACGGGCGGATATTACGATCACGGGGATCAGGGACAGCGTGTCCGGATTCTGCAGCGGATGCTGCGAGCGGCGGCGGATCGGGAATCGTGGGAGGGGGAGATCCCACGGGAAACCGGGCGGTATGATGACGTTACCCGAGGGGCGGTACGGCAGTTCCAGCGACGGCGGGGATGGCCCGAGACGGGCATAGTGGATCGGCGCACCTGGGAGGAAATGAGCCGCCTGTATCGGGAGTGGACGGCGGTGCCGGAGCCCATCCGCCCTTTTGGGGGACGGGAACGGCGCATCCGTGCCCGGGAGCGGAGCGATCTGGTGATGATTCTGCAGATGATGCTTAACGAACTGCGGATCCGCTACGACGGGTACGGACATATCCCCCTGTCCGGCATCTATGACGATACGACGCAGAACGCGGTGCGCACATTCCAGCGGGTGAATCTTCTGCCGATGGATGGAGAGACCGATGTACATACGTGGAACCGCATGGCACAGCAGTACAACGATGTGCTGAGGGATAACGGGCAGTAAATCCGATGGTTCACCGGTGTATGAAAGGGAAAAAACGGGGCGAGAATAATCGTGATACATCGACGCAGCCATCGGAGGAATTATGGTAAACCGTTTTACACAAAAAGCGCAGAACGCCCTCAACAGCGCCCTCAGCTGTGCACGGGAAATGGGGCATACGTATGTGGGCACGGAGCATTTGCTGCTGGGTCTTCTGGCCGAGACGGACAGCATCGCGTCCCGGGTGTTGGAGAGCCGCGGTATCCGCTACGACCGCACCCGCCAGATGATCCGGGAGCGATCCGGATTCGGGGAGATGAGCCGCGTCACCTCCGCCGATATGACCCCTCGCACGAAGAAAGTCATCGAAAACTCCGCCTACGAGTCGGAGCGGGAGGGTCACGGATTTATCGGCACGGAGCATCTGCTTCTGGCCCTTATGGGAGAGGGCGAATGTGAGGCGGTGAAACTGATCACCGATCAGGGGGTGTCCTGCACGGAAATCCGATTGGATATCACCTCCTATTTCGGGACGGGGGAGAATCCGATCCAGCGATCGGTGAAATCCTCCGCATCCCGGGACAGCGGGCGGGATTCCCTGAAGGATTGCCCCAATCTGAACTCGTACGGGCGGAATCTGTGCGCGGCGGTCAAGGCCGGTCGTGTGGATCCCGTCATCGGACGGGATGTGGAAACGGAGCGGGTGATCCGGATTCTGTCCCGCCGCCAGAAGAACAATCCTTGCCTGATCGGCGAGCCGGGGGTGGGGAAAACGGCGGTAGTGGAGGGTATCGCCCGGCGGATCGTGGAGGGAAATGTGCCCGACAGCCTGCGGGGGAAGATCATCCTCATGCTGGATATCTCATCCATGATCGCGGGCGCGAAATACCGTGGCGAGTTCGAGGAGCGGATGAAGGGGGCCATCGCCGAAGCGGCGAAAAACAGCCGCATCATCCTCTTTATCGATGAAATCCATACCATCATCGGTGCAGGCGGTGCGGAGGGAGCCATGGATGCTGCCAATATCCTCAAACCGGCTCTGGCGCGGGGAGAGATGCAGGTGATCGGGGCCACCACCATTGACGAATACCGAAAGCATATCGAGCGGGATGCCGCACTGGAGCGGCGTTTCCAATCGGTGACGGTGGGGGAGCCATCCCAGGAGGATGCCCGCGCCATTCTGCGGGGGCTGAGGGATCGGTACGAGGCGCATCACCGCCTGCGGATCACAGATGCGGTTATCGATGCGGCGGTGCGGCTGTCCGTGCGGTATATTGGGGATCGGTATCTGCCCGACAAGGCCATCGATCTCATCGATGAAGCGGCGGCGAAAAAACGGCTGGCTGCCTATACGCCCACCGCGGATGTATTGGCCATTGAGGATAAGCTGAAAGCGGTGTCGGCGGAAAAGGAGGAAGCGATCCTGGCGGAGGATTACGAGAACGCCGCGTCGCTTCGCGATCGGGAGAAGACCTTGCAGAGGGAATACGATACCCGCCGGGTGGACGGCGCGCCGACGGCCAAATCTTCCATGGAAATCACCGAGGAGGATGTGGCGGAGATCGTCACCGCCTGGACGGGGATCCCCGTGTCCCGCCTGGCGGAAACGGAAAGCGATCGGCTTTCGCGGCTGGAAACGCTGCTGGGCGATCGGGTGATCGGCCAGACGGAGGCGGTGCGCACCGTGGCGCGAACGATTCGCCGGGGACGGGCGGGATTGAAAGATCCCCGACGGCCCGTGGGATCTCTGTTGTTCCTCGGCCCTACCGGCGTGGGAAAGACGGAACTGGCCCGCTCCCTGTCTGAGGTGATGTACGGCGGAGAATCCTCTCTGATCCGGGTGGATATGTCCGAGTACATGGAGAAATTCACTACGTCTCGGATGGTGGGATCCCCGCCCGGCTATGTGGGATACGACGAGGGCGGGCAGTTGACGGAGCAGGTGCGCCGCAAGCCCTATTCGGTGGTGCTGTTTGACGAGATTGAGAAAGCGCATCCGGATGTGTTCCATCTGCTGCTCCAGATTCTGGAGGACGGTACTCTGACGGATTCCCGTGGACGGCGGGTGGATTTCAGCAATACGGTCATCATTATGACATCCAATGTGGGCGCGTCGGACATTCTGGAACCCCGCCGCTTGGGATTTTCCGCAGAAACATCCGATGCCGTGGAGTACGAACGGATGAAAGACAGCGTGCGGCAGGCGCTGGAGCGTACCTTCCCCCCGGAGTTTCTGAATCGGATCGACGAGATCATCACCTTCGGCCGGCTGACGGAAAAGGATCTGACGGAGATTGCCGCCCGTATGCTGGCGGAGGTGACCAAGCGCATCGCCGCTCTGGGGATCACCATCCGTTTCTCCGGGGAGGTGGCGCAGAATCTGGCCCGTGCCGGGGCAGATCCCCGTTACGGGGCGCGTCCCCTTCGCCGTACCCTTGTGCGCCGGATTGAGGATACCTTCTCGGAGGAGCTTCTGGCGGGGCGTATCCGCGCGGGCGACAGCGTGGAGGCGGTCTGGGATGGGGATGGCGTGCGATATCTGTGCGGCGTGGTAAAAGCATAAGAAGGGGCTGTTGCATTTAGATGCAACAGCCCCGAATTTTTACGTTCGCGACGTAAAAATTCGAAATTTCGTAGAAATTTGCGGCGAGATTGCCCGTGTTTTTGCCCATGTCGGGCAAAAATGGCCGCATCTGCGGCCAAGGGAAAGCTCGCGGAGGTGACGCATTGCTAAATGCGTCACCTCCTTCTATCCATTGGGTATGTCCGATAAAAAAATAATTCGAACAGTTTTCCCTATTTTTTGGAATCTTTGAATGGTGTATATGGTTCCGCGGGAGTGTCCGTCCCAGAATGCAAGTGCTTCATCCGCGTAATTGGCGATTTGGTCGTTTCTTTTCAGCGGTGCTGCCTTGCCGTAACGGGAATAGTCCGGTAAAAACACAGTGAATTTCACCCCGGTTAACTTGGCATACTCTTTTGCCTGTGTATCAATCCCGCGTGCTCCTCCCGAAACAATCTCCGTTACCGAAGCGGGGATGTAGTCTTCCATGTTCGTTATATGTATATCTCTGGATCCGATAACAGCCAGTTTCATTACACACCTCTCAAGAGCATATTTTGGATATATTTTGTATCTATAAATAACATATTAGCACAAAACGAGTGTAAAGTAAATATAAAATATATCTGTTGTGAGGTTTATATGGCTATAAAAAGTTTGTCCATCCGCATTGAGGATGGGATGCTGGATAAGCTGCATGTAATTGCGGACTATGAGGGAAGAAGTGCTAACAGTCAGATACTGATTTTGATTCGTGACTGTATCGAGGCTTATGAAGCGAAGCACGGCGAGATTCATATTGGCAAAGCGGAAAAATAACGTTTTGACCGAGTTTTTTTCTGTAAGTTAATGAAAACGCAAACAAAATATGGTATACTAGTAATTGTAACACAATAATAATCACCGCTTAGGCGGTACGAGGAGATACAAAATGGGATTCAAGAATCGTACCAAAAATTATCCTCTGTACGAGACAACCGTTTTTGAAGATTTCCGTATCATGACGGAAAACGTGGCTCGCAAATACCCGGACCGCATCGCCTTTTCCTTCCGCCGCACCCCCAAGGATGCGGACGTGGTGCACGTTACCTATGCCCAGGCAAGGGATCACATCCGCAATCTGGGTACGGGCATGATTGAGCTGGGCTGCCGCGACTGCCAGTGTGCGCTGCTCGGGGAGGCATCCTACGATTGGATGTGCTCTTACATTTCGCTGATGGCCATGGGTGCGGTGACCGTTCCCGTGGACAAGGAGCTTCCGCCCGATGATATCATCGGCATTCTCAACCATTCGGAGACACGTTTTGTGTTCTATGCGCCCTCCATTGAGGAAAAGATCGACGCGCTCCGTGATAAGCTGACCTTCGCGGAGAAGTTCATCTGCCTGGGAGCAACGGACGCGGAATGGGCAACGGAGCTGGAAGATGTGGCGCGCCGTGGCGAGACTCTTGTGGCCGGCGGCGATACCTCTTACTATGATTACCAGATCGATCCGAACCGTCTGGCATCCATCGTGTTCACCTCCGGTACCACCGGCAAGGGCAAGGGCGTTATGCTGTCCCAGACCAACATCGTCAGCGATATGACCCAGGGCATGTACAACTTCCAGATTACGGACAAGACCATGTTTGTCCTCCCGCCCCACCACACCTACGGCTCTACCGTCAATCTGGTGGGACACTTCGCACAGGGATGCGAGATCTACATCTCCAGCGGTATCCGGTATCTCTTGAACGAGATGAAGGAACAGCAGCCTACCCACCTGATTCTGGTGCCGCTGTTCGTGGAAACGCTGTATAAGCGGATCTGGCAGACCGCCGAGAAGAGCGGCAAGGCGGATATCATGCGCAAGGCCATGAAGATTTCCGGCGCCCTCCGCAAGGTGGGCATCGATGTAAGCCGCACCCTGTTTAAAGAGGTGCTGTCCGCCTTCGGCGGCAAGCTGCAGATGGTGATCTGCGGCGGCGCGGCCCTGAACCAGAACATCATTGATACATTTGAGGCCTTCGGCGTCGTGATCCTGAACGGATACGGCATCTCCGAGTGCGCACCTCTGGTATCCTGCAACCGCAACGAGTACCGCAAGGCCGGATCCGTAGGTTGTCCCATCATCGGCGAGCAGGTGAAAATCCACGAGCCCGATGAGAATGGCGAGGGCGAGATCTGCG
This sequence comes from Clostridia bacterium, assembly GCA_017468385.1. Classification (GTDB taxonomy): domain Bacteria; phylum Bacillota; class Clostridia; order Oscillospirales; family CAG-272; genus SIG701. The sequence continues at coordinate 26,670 of JAFUIQ010000045.1, read as the reverse complement.
TCAAAGGCACCAACGTGATGCTGGGATATTATAAGGATCCCGAGGGCACCGCCGCCGTATTCGATGAGGAAGGTTTCTTCCACACCGGCGACTGGGGCAAGCTGGACGAGGAGGGCTGGATTTACATCACCGGCCGTATCAAGAACATCATCATCCTGTCCAACGGCAAGAACGTGTATCCCGAGGAGATCGAGTTCGAGATCCAGGGCGTGCCCGGCGTGAACGAGGTCATCGTATACGCGGGCGAGAGCAAAAACGAAAAGCGGGAAGTGATCGTAGCCGAGATCTATCCCGATGCGGAAGAGTTGGAGAAGCGGGGCATCACCGATACCCGCGCCTATTTCACCGAGGAGATCCGCAAGATCAACGCCCGTATGGCTCCCTACAAGGCGGTTGGCCATATCAAGCTTCGCTCCGAGGAGTTTGTGAAGAATACCTCAAGAAAGATTCTTCGCTTCAGTTTGGATAAATCTGTGGATTGACCCATAGGATTATATATACAGAATCAGGAGGAACCGATATGAAACAACTTGTAAAAATTCTTTGTGTGATGATGGCGCTGGTATGCATCGGTGCGGCATTGGCCGGATGTGCGAAAACCCTGAGCGGCACCTATAAAGCCGAAGTGATGGGAAGCGGAGCCGCCTATACGTTCAAAGGCCATGACGTGGAAGTGAAGGTGCTGGTTCTCGGCACGGTCATGACCACGCTGAACGGAACGTATGAACTGGGCGACGGGACCATCACCCTGACGTTCGGTGAGGAGGAGGGCGAGGAAGCCGGGAAATACAGCGGTACTTTTGCGTTTTCCCAAACAGAGGACAAAATCAAAATCGGCGTGGTGGAATACACCCGTGCGGAAAACTGAGAATCCTGTAGCGGTATTCCTTGACACGCCGCGGTATGTGTGATATAATTACCGACATATGGGGGAGGGATGACCTCCCCCCTTTCATCATTACATAAGGGAAGAAACCGTATGACTTTGTGGGAATTGTTTATCATCGCGGTAGGGCTGTCCATGGATGCCTGCGCGGTGTCGATTTGTAAGGGATTGTCCGTGAAAAAGGTGACCCTCGGCCATGCCGCCATCTGCGGCGGATATTTTGGAGCCTTTCAGGCAATCATGCCTGTGATCGGATTTGTGTTGGGCGTGCAGTTCAAGGATCTGATTACCAGTGTGGATCATTGGATCGCGCTGATCCTGCTGTGCCTTATCGGCGCCAACATGATCCGTGAATCCCTGTCCAAAGAGGAAGAGGAGATGAATTGCTCCTTCTGCTTCCGCGCCATGCTTCCGTTGGCGATCGCCACCAGCATTGATGCGCTGGCGGTGGGCGTTACCTTTGCTATCATGGACATCGGCTCGAAGATCGTGTTTGCCGTTTTGTTCATCGGCGTGATCACGTTTATTCTTTCCGCCATCGGCGTGAAGATCGGCAACGTCTTCGGCGCCAAGTTCAAAGCGAAAGCCGAGTTCTTCGGCGGCGTGGTGCTGATTCTGATGGGATTGAAAATCTTTTTGGAGGATCTCGGCATACTCAATCTGCCGTTTTAACGATGACTGATTTTTTGATTCGCAAGTTTGTTCCCGATTACGAAAAAACCGGGGAGATGCGGGTGCGCAGCTCCTATGGAAAACTGTCCAGTCTGGTCTGCATCATCGGGAATCTGATTCTTTTCGCCATCAAACTTCTGGCCGGTATTCTGTCCGCCAGCGTGGCGATTACGGCGGACGCCTTCAACAATCTGTCCGATGCATCCTCCGGGATCATCACCCTGCTGGGCTTCAAGATGGCCAGCAAGCCGGCGGATCCGGAGCATCCCTACGGGCATGCCCGGTATGAATATCTGTCGGGACTGCTGATCTCCGTTTTGATTCTGGTGATCGGTGTGGAGTTGTTCAAATCCGGTGTGGATAAGATCCTGCACCCGGCCGTCAGCACGTTCCGCTGGGTGACGGCGGGGATACTGATTGTGTCCATATTGGTCAAGATGTGGCTGTGTGTGTTCAATCGCAAACTGGGTGTCCTGATCGATTCCGGCGCACTGAAGGCCGCATCCGCCGACAGCCGGAACGATGTGCTGGCCACCTCCGCCGTATTGGCGGCCACCGTGATCTCCCACTTCACCCGGGTGGATCTGGACGGATACATGGGCGTTGCCGTGGCGGTATTTATTCTGTACAGCGGTGTGGGATTGGTGCGGGAAACCATCAGTCCTTTGCTGGGCCGTGCGCCCGATCCCGAAACGGTGCAGATGATCCAGGAGAAGATCATGAGTTATCCCGGCGTGCTGGGAACCCACGATCTGATGATCCATGACTACGGCCCGGGACGGCAGTTTGCCAGCGTCCATGTGGAAATGGCGGCAGAGACCAACATCCTGGAAAGCCACGATGTGATCGACAACATCGAGCGGGAATTCCTCGCTCACATGGGCATCCACATGATCGTGCATCTGGATCCTATCGTCACATCCGATCCGGTGGTGGCGGAATTGCGGCTGTTTCTCGCGGATGTGGTAACGGGCATCGATCCCGCCTTGTCCATCCACGATCTGCGGATTGTGCCGGGTGCTACCCACACCAACGTGATTTTTGATTGCGTGGTGCCGGCGGGATGTCCGATCCCCCACGCCGATGTGTGCCATCGGATCCGGGAGGCGGTCACCGCGTCCTATCCCCATCACTTCTGCGTGATTACCATTGACGAAAGCTTTGCACCGGTACAAAAATAAGGGAGTTCCCCTTGGTTGCAGAAGCGGCCATTTTACCCGTTCCGGGCAAAAAAACGGGAAATCCCGCCGCAAATTTCATGGAAACAGAATATTCAATTCCTATACGGAAAGGATACACCGTATGAAAATCAAAATCTGTACATTCAATATTCGCTGTGATACGGTCAAGGATGGGATCAATTCCTTCTCCGGCAGACAGGATCTGATCCGGCGGGAGTTTCCCAAGTACGAAGCGGATGTGATTGGATTTCAGGAAGTACGTCCCCACGTCCACGAATGGCTGGAGAAAAATCTGACGGGCTATACCGTAGTCGGCACCGGTCGGGAAACCGATCTGGGCGGGGAGGATATGGCGATAGCATTCCGCACGGACAAGTTCCTTCTGGTTAGCCTGGACACATTCTGGCTGTCCGATACCCCCCACGTTCCCGGCAGCCGTTTCGGCACGGATCAGAGCAGCTGTCCCCGCATCTGTACGGCGGTGACTCTTCTGACGCGGCAGGAGCGGAAACTGCTCCGGGTATACAATACCCACCTGGATCACGTGGGTGCCATGGCGCAGGCCCAGGGAATTTCTCTGGTGCTTTCCCGCATCGCCCGGGACGATATGCGGTATCCCGGCGTTCCGGTGGTGCTGACGGGGGATCTGAATGTGACACCGGACAGTCCGGTGATCCGCAATATTACCGCCTTCCGGGGCGGTGTTCTGCGGGATATCACCGCCGATGTGGGCAATACGTTCCACGCCTATCATCCCGAGCGGACGGATCGGTGCATCAAGATCGATTACATTTTCACCAACGCCCCCGTCGGCGACAGCGAATCCATGTGCCTGACGGATACGGAGGACGGTGTGTATCTGTCCGATCACTATCCGGTGCTGGGAGAGATCGAGATATAAGAACAAACGAAAAAGCGGTGCGCAAGCACCGCTTTTTTATTTTGGCACAATGTCAGGGATTGTTCCCGTGTTCGTCCTTTTCTTCAAATCCTTCGCCCAGCACCTGCGCCGCGTCGGAGATAATCATAAACGCACCCGGATCGATCTCGTGGACGGTCTGCTCCAGCATGTAGAGCTCGGATCGCTTGGTTACGCACATGACTACCGTTTTATCCTTGCCCGTGTACCATCCTTTTCCGTGCAAGACGGTGGCACCGCGATTGATCTTTTCCATGATGACGTCGCTGATCTGTTCGTAATGATCCGACACGATGAAGGACAGCTTGGCCCGTCCCGCGCCGTTCATCATGGCATTCAGTGCCATGGAGTAGGCCAGCGCCGCCGCTACAGAGTGGATGATGCCGCTGAAATTATGCAAAGCGATGGCGGAGCCAACGATGATCATGGCATCCAGCGTCAGAAGGATGGAGCCGACGCTCCATTTTTTGATTTTCCGATTGATCAGATAGGCCGCCAGGTCTGAGCCGCCCGTGGTGAAGCCCCGGGGGAGCATGACGCCGGCACCGGCCCCCATCAGCGCACCGCCGCAGAAGGCGCTGAGCAAAGCATCCTCGGAGGCGGCAGGCAGAAACTCCATAAGATCCGTGAAGACGGATGTGACAAACACGCCGATGATGGTACGTGCCATGCCGCGCCATCCGCACAGACGGATGTTCAGAATAAGCAGAGGAATATTGATAAGCACAATTCCCACGCCGACGGGCAGGGAAGTCAGTGCATGGACGGTGACCGCCAGACCGGACGCACCGCCCATAACCACATTCTTCGGGATCAAAAACAGGGAAAGCCCGGCACCGTACAGAATACTGCCGATGATTACAAGGGCGATGTCTTTCCAAATATTCTTTCGATTCATAAAACCTCCCGGCCTCCCGGTCATAACGGCGGGGACAGCCTCATAAGATATAGCATGCGGAAAAATCCATTGACAGGGAAAAGAGGGGGCGCAAAATGACGGATAAGCGATACTGTCCCGAGGGGATGCGGATGGGGAGTGCGGAAAACACGTGGCATACGGCATCCCGGACGGGGCTGCAGCGGGCGATGGAGCAGGAACGGATTCTGGAGGGAATCGCGCGGATGTGCGACTGTGCTACCATGACGCTGCGGGTGGATTTGGGGGATTGCACGGGAATCATCGAGCGGGACGAAGCGGCCTACAACCACGACGGCAGTGAGACGAAGGATATTGCCATCATCACCCGGGTGGGCAAGCCGATTTGCTTCAAAATCCTGCGCATCGAGGAAGGGGAGGGACGGCCTGTGGCCTATCTGTCCCGCCGGGCGGCCCAGGAGGAATGTATGCGGGAGTGGGTCATGCACCGCGCTCCGGGGGATATCCTTCCGGCCAAAATCACCCACCTGGAGCCCTTCGGGGCCTTTGTGGATATCGGGTGCGGAATTGTGTCCCTCCTTACGGTGGATTGTATCTCCGTGTCGCGGATTTCCCATCCATCCGAGCGGCTCACGCCCGGCGAGTCCATCATGGCGATTGTGAAAAGCATCGATTACGAAACCGGGCGGGTGTATATGACCCATCGGGAACTGCTCGGCACATGGGAGGAAAACGTCTCTCGCTTTGCACCCACCCAGACGGTATCCGGCATCGTCCGCTCCATTGAGCCCTACGGGATTTTTGTGGAGCTGGCTCCCAATCTGGCGGGATTGGCAGAATTGCGGGAGGGCGTGTCGGTGGGGGATCGGTGCGCTGTGTACATAAAGAGTATTTTGCCGGAGCGGATGAAGATCAAATTGGTGATTATCGATGCCCACGCGGAAAGTCATCCGCAGAAAATGAATTATTTTGTGGATACGGCCGCGGTCCGGCATATGGGATATTGGCGATACTCCCCGGAGGGATGCACCAAATTGGTGGAGACTCGCTTTGACCCCGCCTCCGGCGAGGGATAAATCATAAGAAAACCGATGGAGTCATCCGTCGGTTTTTCCATGTTTGTGCCGTATTTACTATAATTAGTATATGCGATTTTTGCCAATTTGTCAAGCGGATAGCGGATGTCGGTAGTGTTTCCCGGGGGACGGATGTTTATGAATGAGACTTGACAACCGTACGAGCGCATAGTAGAATAAAGTATATTCCTGCAGGAGGTTCCGCATATGAAAATGTTGTTTCGTCAGAGATTTTTTTCCTGGTTTGACAGTTATGATATTTATAACGAGGCAGGGGAGACCCTCTATACCGTGGAGGGACAGTTGTCCTGGGGGCATTGCCTGCACATAAATGACGCCTCCGGCCGCCATGTGGCCACGGTACAACAGGAGCTTTTCACCTTTTTGCCTTGTTTTGAATTGTATATCGGCGAGGAGTGCGTGGGTACGGTGCAGAAGGAGTTTTCCTTCTTCCGTCCCTCCTTTACGGTGGATTGCCGCGGATGGAATGTGGAGGGGGATTTCTTTGAGTGGGATTACGACATCTGCGACGAAGAGGGGAACACCGTGGCCTCTATTGCCAAAGAACTCTTCAACTTCACGGATACCTATACCATCGACGTCCATGATCCCGTGGATTCCCTCCATGCGCTGATGGTGGTGCTCGCCATCGACGCGGAGAAATGCTCCCGGAATTGAAAAAGGAGATGCCTTCGGCATCTCCTTTTCGGTTATACGGTGGTGGGGGTAAGAGGAACAATCTCCAAAAACGGCTCGATGTCATAGGAGGCAATCAGAAGCTCATAGGGCGTGCCCTTGTGAGTAAAGCGGATACGGTAGTAATCGTTCATGCAGTACTCGTCATTCTCGCAGGCTTCGATGTTATACGGAGCGTATTTTCCTTCGTTATGCGGTGTTTCCTTATCCCAGTCGGCAAAGCGGATCTTTTCATTCACCTGCACAAATTCTTCAATGGAGGCAATCGGCACGGCATATACCCGGGTTGCGCTATATAGGCACAGATTGCCGTTCTCTTCAAATACATGACTGAATTCGGCCAGGTAGGCACCGCTTGCGTAGTAGTTTTTCTGCACGCCGTCTTTTTCTTCGTAAAGATAGGCGAAAACATCCACTCTCGGTGCCTTTTCCGGTACGTGAAGTGCCCGGGCGCAGCGATCGTAGAAACGGTCTACCTGATCCCTCGCCGCATCGGTGGATTTTTTGCGGAGTTTTTTGTTCAGGATCACATTCACGGCGATGATCGCCATGATCACGATGCCGATTCCGCCGACGATTCCGGTTTTGTACGGCTGCAGAGCCGGGATCTCGCACAGAATGAATCCCAGGATCATCAAAAACGGGATAGCAATAACGCTGTATACGACAGATTTAACGGGTCCCATGAGAACTTTGTGATAATGATCGTTCAGTTCTTTTTCTTCCGCCTGCATTCTTGCATCGATCTGGCGGAGAAGCAGATCCCCGCAATCGTACGCATCGGTTTCCCCATCCAGGTTCAGACAGAACAAATTCTTTCTTTCCATACGTTTATCCTCCCATACTGTGTTGTCAAAAACTATTGTACCACAGTCGAGGGGATCCGTCAACGAAAAATGAAAAGGAACCGCCGCATGTACCGGACGGCAGTCCCTTTTCTGTATATGGAAAGATTATGCGTTGAGCAGAGTGTCGATGCTGGCGCCGCCGTACACTTCGTTCCAGTGACGGTCGAAGGTCTCCAGAGACAGGTCGGTCATGGGGTGAGATACGATACCGTCGAACAACTCGGGTGCGATGGTAACGCTCTGTGCGCCGGCTTCCATGATGGACTCAACCTGCAGGATGTTCTTGAAGCTTGCGCCCAGGATCTTGCAGTCGATGTTGCTGGCGTCGAACAGATTGACGATGGCGTGAACCAGCTGCTCACCGTCGCCGCAGATGGAGTCGAAACGGTTGATGTAGGGAGCTACATAATCTGCACCGCTGCAAGCGCAGAGCATAGCCTGCTGGGGAGAGAAGATAGCGGTTGCGGTAACCAGGAAGCCCTCGTTCTTCAGCATGGGGATGGCACGCAGACCTTCACGGCTTACGGGAACCTTGATGGCCAGAGGATCGCCTACCAGAAGACGAACCGCTCTTGCCTCCGCCAGGATGCCCTCGGCGGTCTTGGCAACAGCCTGTACCTGAAGCAGACGCTTCTGGGTGATTACGTTACGGATACCGGTCAGGATCTTCTTCAGATCTTCCTTCTCTTTGCAGATGATGGAGGGGTTGGTGGTTACACCGGTGATGGGGAAAGAACGGCAAATGGCGTCGATTGCGGGGATGTTGGCACTGTCAATAAAATACTGCATAGTTATTTATGTTCCTTTTTCACATTATTTTTATGTTACTAATGTTATTATAACACTATTCGCAGGCATTGTCAATAAAAATATTGCACATATTTTGTGCAATAATCACAGTGTCTTTTGTGCTTGACGAAAAAGGACAGCAAATTCCTATTGCTATTTGCAATTGTATGGTGTATAATAGTATACGGACACAGATTTTTTCACAGGAGGGACAGCGTATGGCAGACAAAAATAAGAGCGGCCGCAAGATCATTGCCCAGAACCGCAAGGCACATCACGACTATTTCGTGGAAGACACGTACGAAGCCGGCATCGCGCTGTTCGGGACAGAGGTGAAAAGTCTGCGTGCCGGTCAGGTCAATCTGAAGGATTCTTACTGCGAGATCCGGGACGGTGAATTGTTCGCCACCGGCATCCACATCTCCCCCTATGAGAAGGGCAACATCTACAACCGGGATCCCTTGCGGGATCGGAAGCTGCTGATGCACCGGCGGGAGATCATGCGGCTCCACGGTCTGGTGGCCAGGGACGGCTATACGCTGATTCCATTGTCCCTCTATTTCTCCTCCTCTCGTGTAAAAGTGGAAGTGGGACTGTGCCGCGGTAAGAAACTGTACGATAAGCGGGATGCCGAGGCGAAAAAGCAGGCGGACCGCACCATCGAGCGGTATACCAAATCCCGGGGACGGGATTACGATTGACATCTCCATCTCTATGGGGGCGTAAAGGTTTCGACGGGGATCTTGAGACGTGATAAGCGGGTAGAGGTTGGGGAACCTCTTAAATCATCCCTAACTTAAAATTAAACGCAAACACTGAATTTGCAGCTGCCTAACGGCAGTATGCGGCTATAAGCCGCTCGTCCGCGTTATGAGTGCTGCGGCATAACCCCGGGCGTCAATTCAGCAGCGAACGTGAACCGAGAGTTTGCTTTTGTATCGGTCATGCATTAAAAGGCTACCGCGTGAAGGGGCCCGGGTATCGGCGCCTTCACCGGGAAATTTTGTAGGTACCCTGCACCCGGAGAAAGTTGCGTTAATGGGTTTTCGGACGTGGGTTCGATTCCCACCGCCTCCACCAAATGGAATGCCTGCGGTATTGGATGACCATTCTATACCGTGGGCGTTTTCTTAAAAAACAAGTGCTTTGAGAGGTGACGTAAGGTGAATAGGAAAAGCAAAATGATAACACTACCGTGCGACTGCAAGTGCTGTATGTTTGTAATCGAAAAGACGCAGTGGGAAGATGGAGATATCAGCTATAATATCACCGTACAGGATTCCAGATATGATCATAATTTCAATACATTATGGGGGCGCCTGAAACGGGCGGCAAGCGTGTTGCTTGGAAAACCTATCTACTATAACGATGTCCATTTGGAGGGCACAGAGCGATTCGAGCAGTTCGTGCAGGAGATGCAGGATCTTGCAAAGACCGACTTGCGGAATGCTGATAAAAAGTGAAGTTTGAGGCTGCACCATTTCTGTCCGGCGCAGCCAAACAAAAGGGCCATGAGGCCCTTTTTGTTTTTGGTGTGAGATGGGGAAGAGAGACTCATTTTTCTCCCGTTGTAAATGAATGATCGAGCAATTAAACGATCTGTTGAGCACGCTAACACATGGCGTTATTGACCGAAAATCCAGTCAATGCTATAATCTAATCACAGATGGCCATCTGAACGTCATAAAGGAGATATACTTTCATGAAACTATATATTGCAGATGTGATAGCAAAACGCCGCCGCGAATTGAATCTGACACAGGAAGAACTCGCATCCAGAATCGGTGTATCAGCGCAGGCGGTTTCCAATTGGGAGAGAAAAACAGGATACCCGGATGTTCTTCTCATCCCTGCCCTTGCCAATGCTTTGGGCATATCCACCGATGCGTTGTTCGGGGTTGGCAATCAGTCCGATGCTGAAATTCTTGAGCAATTCAAGGGTGAGTTGCGGCAGATGGCAACGCAAGAAGAACAAAAGGAATGCTTGATGCGGTATTATCATCAGTATCCAAACACGTATTGCATTTTGGAATGGATCATTTGGATGGTCTATCGGGAATACCGTGACGATCTCAAACTGATCACATTAGCCAAGCAACTGGGCCGCCGCATTCTTGCGGAGTGCACGGATGCAGGTTTCCGCATTACCGCAGGGAAGGTGCTGGCATTTATTTGTGACGATGATGAGGCGCAGGAATATATCAACACATTTGATGAGCACGTACTTGTACGTCCCAATATTATCGGCCGTCGACTGTGGGACAAACAAGATTATACCTCGGCGCATGACTATTTTGACTTGGAAATGGTTTTGCTGTTTCAATATATCGTTGGAAGAAGTTCATACTGTGCGGATGTGCCGGAGCAAGCAATAAAATGGAACGAATTACTCATTGATTTGCTGAAAACAATTGGAAACGGAAATGTCCCTGAGGGATGGCTCGGCAATTACGGTTTGACACTTATACGTTTGGCAGCTGCCCAGTTTGCCTGCGGCAACAAAGACCTTGGATACAAAAATCTCGAGGAAGCATTGAAAATCTACGAAAAGTGGTATTCATTTTCAAAAGCCGAAAAACTTTCGGTAGGCAGACTGTCTCTGTTTGATAACATTCGTTTTTCCAGAGCCGAGTCTAACAGCACAGTCTATATTGGGGACAATCCGTATGAGTATTACGGAATTTGGGAGACCAATGTGTCCGTACCGCTTACCGCTGAATCGGGTTGGAACTGGTTTGACACGGTAAGAGATGAAGAACGGTTTGCGGAGATCATGAACGCTGCTATAGAACTGGAGCGAAAGTATACTATTGCACAGTCATAATCCCCCTTGCATCCTGCCCCACCGCCTCCACCAAAAAGGAACTGGCTCAAATTTTGCATTTGAGTCAGCTCCTTTAAATATCTTCAAATTCGAACTATCGAACCGGCTTATGGTGAAACTTCTTTGTTTTCCTGCGTATAGGTAATCTCTTCTGCCGCCAGCATAGCATCCGTCCCATTCCAGAATGTTACTTCATAGTATGCATCGTATTTGATAGTATGAGTTTCGTTCCAAACGTCGGTGTATGCCCAGCGGTTACCCTTGCAAAGCGGGAACCATCCTTCACCACCCTGGATTTCATAATCTGACAGTAAGTAACACCGACTCTCTCTTCCTTTTTGTCCGTTTGTTTCAACTTTTTGACAAACCAGACCGACTCCCTCACAAAAATAAATCGTACTGTGATAGGAAAACGGCGGCCAGGAACCGCGACCGGGATATTCACCGCGAACCTCATATACACGACAATGTTCAAATACTCCCGCCGGGGTTTCAGCAGTCGCTTGCTCCTCTTTGAATGTATATGTTACATGGCCGCAGGAGGACACTTTCGATTCACCAAGTGCAAGTTCTGTGTCAAGAATACAACTATCGCATCTGCTGAAGTCACGCAATCGCGTATCCTCAAAGATAATGCCCGGATTCTCGCAATAATAAAGCGAACCATTGATATTCTTGATGTGTTCTCCTCTGGTGGTCGGTACACTGCCCGGGGTGGCAAGCATCTTGTTCCAAGCCGAAATAGCCGACACTGCATTGGCATAATAGTCACTGGATGGCTCGAGAAGTCCCTTAGCTTGTTTGACTGTCTCTAAAGCCTCCACATACCGTCCCTCCCAGAAATATTCAAAGGCCATCATCAAGTAGACATAGCCTACACTTAAAGAGAATTTATGTTCCTGCAAAAATGGAATCTGTACCTCACGCATAAAGTCGATCTTTTCCTGACCATCCAGATGGTAATTTTCCCAGCTGGTGAAATGACACATCATCATATCATTGTGCCCATCCAGGATGGCTTGCTTCCAACGGGACATTCGCTCTTCGCTGCGCTCCAACTGAACTCCTATGTTTAGGATCGATGCGAGCAGATAATTCTTCCGCTCATCCTGCAACCCCTCAACCGCTTCCAAAGCCGTTTGATAAGTTTCTTGTAAGCCTTGTCGATTGTTTTTCATCTGACACAATTCCAGTTCCTGTATCTGCTTCATCACACGAGTCACAAGCGTGGTATCATTGTCAGCTTTATTTTTCTTATCCATAACTCCAAATCCTTTCTGCAATTGTTTTCTTCCCTCACTCAAACGCCATTTGACCGTTCCTTCAGGAACACCAAGACGAGCGGATATTTCTTTTACAGAGAGCCCTATGAAATAGTGAAGCTTGATTGTTTCCCTGACGGCTTCGCTCAATAATTCCACTTCAGCATGGAGCTGATCGAAGATAACATCTTCAAATATATCTTCCCCGCCCCCTCCTTGATCGGCAAAATAAAACTCTTGATTTTCGTAGTCGGTCAGGCTGAACATCGGCCCAAACCGACTGTCACGCATCACCGTCTTTTTTGCGTAGTTTTTCGCAATGGCACAAACATAAGAACCAAACTTATCCTGCGCTGTCAGGGATTTCAGCTGCAGCCATGCCGCCACAAAGGCCTCTTGCGCGGCATCCTCTGCGCTGTATTGGTTTCTGGTGATTTTATAGGCGGTCCCCAATACGGCTCTCTTATGCCTCAATACCAACTCTTCAAATGCACAGCTATCTCCGCAAAGAGTCAACTCTACCAGTCGTTGGTCACATTCGTCCTTGTACATAGGCATAAATTCACCTCCTCATGGTCTAATCATCAAATGGACATATACTTAACCTTATCATGAATCGGTCGGCATATGTTTTAAGTGGGTTCACCTATATGTTATCGAAAAATGGGAAAAGGTTGGGTTGGAAGAAAAATTCTCTGGTTCTTTGCAAATACATACCACAAATAATTATACCACAAGCTATGAATTATTCAATTCATCACACAGGACTCGTTCACAAGCATGGCGTTGCGTCCCGGAAGATCGCAGTCAAGTGCAGCTTCCATCATCGCTGAAAAGTTCATCTGCCCTTTCGCTGCAAATAAGAGAACTGAAAACACCATGGAAATCCGAACTGCCGCACTCGGACGCAATGGTGTTTTTGTTATAAATCCAGTATTTGTGCGGCTTTTCGAGGCCGCTTTCTCTTCTTCCTTACGGTGTGGAGACTGCAGCCACAGAAAAAGCACATTCCAAAAATGGAATGTGCTTTTTTGGGCGCCATTAAGGCGTGGAAATAAACCCCCGGTTCAACCGGGGAAAGATAAAATACTTTAGTATACGTAAAAAACCTCCATGGTAAAGGAAGGGGAAATATGCTAAAATATAAAAAATATCTCCGTTTTGTCACAAACACATCCTTCTCATCGTTATGGTTAGTGTCCGGACGAAAACCCACGGAAAGGAGCTATGGTATGCCATATACAAATGAGGATATTATCGATGCGCTGTACAGACTGTATGAGCAATCGATGTATTTTGAAGCATACAAAATATTGCATGACGAATATTTGGCAGAAGATGCCGTCCATGAAGCATTTTTGCGTCTGATACGGAACCGCAGCAAGATAGCGGATCCGCAATCACCCGCCGTGCGCAGGTATGCATACAAAACCGTGCGAAGCGCCGCCCTGGATTTGTACCGCGCACAAAAGAAACTGCGGGAAAACTGTCTGGTATTGGATGAGGCCATCGAAAACACTGCAGCCGTCGAGGATGGGATGACAAATCTGCCCCTATCCCTGCTGGCAGATCTTCCGCCCAAATACGCCGCTGTCATGCGATGCCTGTTTCTGGACGGGCTGAGTGTCCGGGAAACCGCGGCTGTGCTGAAAATCAGCGAGGCTCTGGTGAGAAAGCGCTGTGAGCGTGCCCGCAAACTCTTGAAAGGGACACCCCAACATACCGAAAAGGAGATACATTGTGAAAGATAAACATATTTTTTCAAAATCGTACACCGAGCGCAAAGAAGCGGTAAGGAATGCCCTTCGGCGCGAAGAGACAGCGGAAAAAAGCGGCTGTGCGAGTTCCGCCCCCCGCATTCCACTCAGAATTCTGGCTTGCGCCGCCCTTCTGTCTGTTCTGACTGTCAGCGCATATGCGGCGGTACAGTGGATTGAATTTCGGTTGGTACGGGATGGAGATGAAACCCACATTCATGCCAGCCTGAATGAAACAGGAGATACCTCCGCTGACCGGGAGGAAAAGCCCCCGCGCAGCTGGAATGCGGAGGAAGGTGAGATCAGTGTCCGCCTGCTCATTCCCGATCTGCCCGCCGATATGAGAGAAAGAGAAAACACCAACGGAAAATACTACAGCGATGACACCTCCCGCGGCATGACCGTCAACGGTATCGACCTTCGCCGCAGTGATCTGGATCAGATCATCGGCGGCAATGCCGATATCCAGCAGATCGATGCGGGCGGAAAGCCAATGTACGTAATCAAAGGCCACAGTGAGGCGGCATACTACAATCGCACGGCGTATATCTTACTGCAGGAAGAGGAGCTTGTTCTGAAGTTTTGGGTGAGCTACGGCATCACGGATGAGGAACTTCTTGCCATGGCTTCCACGCTTACGCTGGAGGAAACCGACGATCCGTGGCTCGCGCTTCCGATCAGCAATGAGGTCAGCGATGATTCCTTCGACTGGACGACACCCATCGTCATAGAACGCGATCCCGTTTACGAGGCGGATCTATTGGAAATCGGAGAATCCGTCCGCGCCGCCAACGACTGGTACACCGCAACGGTGAACCGCGTGGAAATCCACGACAACATCCATGTACTGAATCGGCATTGCATCACCCGGAAGGATTATGTGGAAAGCTTTATCGACGACTCCGGAAAACTGATTCCTTACACACGTACAGAGAAAATACTCGTTCAGGATGGGCAAGGATGGGCTTTGCAGTACGGTGAAGATGTTTCCGTCACAAAGAAGCTGTATGTCGTAACGCTGACCATGGAGGATGTAACCATTATTCCGGACGATGAGGCGGCAAACGAAGAAATGATCAAAGCCTGTGTCAACGGCTTTGATCTGAAGGGCTACACAATTTCCGACGGCAAGGTGGAGATGACATCCATAGATGCCGCGGTCAACAGAAAGCCGGAATCACATTCAGGCAATGGCGAAGGCATTTATCGGGAGTATCTTGGCAATAACCAATGGAAGATCGCTTTCTTGATCGATAGCGACACCGCAGTGGGAGATCTTGTGCTCTACGATGAAACCTGTAAGATTTACGTAAAGATTCAGTAACGCAAGACAGCATTCCCTCGCACAACAAAAAGCACGCTTCGGCGTGCTTTTTTGGATCAAATCGACAGCATAATCGTCTTAGTGCAAGATGACATAAAGAATTGCAAAACGGTTCCGAGTGTGATATAATACATCTATCCATTGGAGAATTACGGAAAACAATGGGTTTCCATGAAGTGAGTCGGAGGAATTGGTTTTGAGAAAAATTTCCATGATTCTGTTTGCTCTTTTAATCTCATGCAGTGTTCTTGGCGGATGCCGATCGGTGTCGGATGTTCCCGTCAGCGGCACGGAAGATACAACCGCCATCCCGCCGGAGACAGATCCTACGCCGGAAGAACCGGAGGTTCCTCCCATAGATGTGAATACCGTGATCGGAAAAACCGAATATGCGCTGGTCGCGGCGGACCCGTCCGGCGGGCAAACCATCCTTTCCCGGGCACAAACCAATCTGGGAAATCTCTGCGCCGATGCCTATCGCAGTGCCGCGGATGCCGATGCGGCGATCGTATGCGCCGCCGAGATCGGCGGCGGCATCGCCCCGGGCGATATCACCATAGCGGATGTGTTCGGTGTGCTCCCCGTGGAAAGCGATCTGATTACGGTGCGGGCCACCGGGGCCGCGATCCTGGACTGTCTTGAAATCGCATACCGTCATCTTCCCGCCGCCAATCCCGAATATGCGCATGTGAGCGGCCTGACGCTCGTTTTGGATTTGAACACACCCTCGCCGGTTCAAACGGACAAAGCGGGCAAAATCGTTGGCATTTCCGGGAAGCGGCGCGTACAAAACGTGCAGATCGGCGGCACGGCTCTTGTGGAGGACAACACATATACGATCACATTCAGCCAATCTGTCACCGGCCAAATAGCGGACGTATTCAAAGATGCCGCCGCAGTGACGGATGCTGTCGTCAGCAATCGCGCGGCGATGATAACCTATATATCCGATGGCTTATCTGGCGCGGTGCGTGAGGAATACAAAAATCCGTTCGGAGATCGGCGCATCGGCGTGATCCCGCTGGGGCAGGCGGAGCTTCCCAACGCTTCCGGATCCCTGCCGCAGGTGTACCTTACTACCGACAACACCATCAGCCGTCGGGAATATGTTTCCTGCGCCATCACTGTACATGATCCCACCGGTGTGTACAGCGATGTGTACGATGCGGAATCCACTGTGAAGATCCGCGGAAATTCCACATCGGTAGGCAAAAAAGCACCGTACAACATCAAGTTCTCCGAAAAGATGGAGCTGCTTGGATTGGGCAAAGGGAAAAAGTGGTGTCTGCTTGCCAATCTGTATGACAAAACCCAGCTGCGCAATACGATAGCCTATTCCTTTGCGCAAACAATTGGGATAAACTATACGTCCAATTCCTGTTTTGCGGAGGTATATCTGAACGGCGAGTACTGCGGATTGTATCAGATATGCGAGCCCATCGATGTGAGCAAAACCAAGGTGGACATTGACACCGAAAACAACGAATATCTGATGGAGTTGGAGCCGTATCGGGGATATTCCAATCCCTCCTGCATCGTCACGCCGACTATCAATCTGATTTTGGGATATAACGAGCCGGAAACGCCGAGTGCGGAACAGCGCACCTGGCTCAAGAATTTCATGACAGACGCGGAAAACGCCCTTCTGTCGGGGGACTACGATCGGGTGAAGACCTATGTGGACGTGGATTCGTTCGCCAGATGCTATATCGTTCAGGAGCTGTTCAAGAATATCGATTATCTTTTGAGCAGCACGCGGTTTTATATAAAGGACAACAAACTGTATGAAGGTCCCGTCTGGGATTTTGATCTGAGCTCGGGCAACTGTTCGAAATCCTATTATCCGGCATACAATAACGTGGACACATCCGGGTTGTCCTACGAAGGGCTGCAGTGCGTCGGTCTGTTCAATCAGTATCTGTTCCAGTATGAAGAGTTCCGGGCGCTTGTCCGGGATCTTTATGTGGAATACCAGCCGATCATTGCTAATTTGTACCGGGATAATGAACTGGGTCCCAATCAAATTGACAGCCTGGTGGCGGCGCACCGCGAAGGGATTGACCGGAACAATTCGCTTTGGACGACCAAAACGGGGTACAGCCTGTATGAGCACAGACCCGTCGACGGTACGTACGACGGCGAAATTGCGTACTTGAAGGACTGGCTCGAGAAACGGAATGCATGGCTGTATGCATACTATTGTTCCGATCAATGACGGAGGAGCGGTTCCTGCGTGTCAACAAAAAGAGCCGCGAGGCTCTTTTTGCTTTGGACAGCGAAATACAGTGGGGCTTACTTTTGCCGGTATTTGAGGGGCATAAAGGGTCGGGTTCTTTAGCCTGTTTTTAGGTGAATATGGTATCATGTATGTACAATGCGGGGAATGGAGGGGGAGCATGGCGTATCAAACGGTGTTCCGGCGGTATGAACTGAAATACATGCTGACGCGGGAGCAGAAACAGATGCTTTTGCAGGCCATGGCGCCTTATATGGCTATGGATGCTTACGGGCGATCAACGATCCGCAACATCTATTTCGATACGGATACCTATCGGCTGATCCGACGGTCGGTGGAAAAGCCGGCCTACAAAGAAAAACTGCGCCTCCGCAGTTATGCCCAGGCTTCCCACGACAGCACGGTGTTTGTGGAACTGAAGAAAAAATACGATAATGTGGTATACAAGCGGCGGCTTCCCCTGGCTGAATCGGATGCCATGCAGTGGACGGCGGGCATAAAACCCTGCCCGGTGCAGACGCAGATTTCCCGCGAAATCGATTACTTCATGGAGTATTACTGCGGGCTGAAGCCTACGGTGTTTCTCTCCTACGAGAGGGAGGCCTTCTATGAAAAGAACGGCGGGGATTTCCGGGTCACCTTTGATGATCGGATTCTCGCCCGGCAGGAGGATGTGGATCTGACCAGTCCCGCCTACGGCCAGCCGATTCTGGAGGAGGGAATGGTTCTCATGGAACTGAAATGCTCAGGAGGAATTCCCATGTGGATGACGCAGGTTTTGTCCCGGGAGCGGATTTACAAAACCTCCTTTTCGAAATACGGCACGGCTTACGAAACCATGCTGTTCCCCAGGGCGGATTGGCATAACGCGCAGAATGAACAGGAGAAATGGAAAGATGGATGCAGTTTTTACAGGAATTTTTGATACGGAATTTGTGAGTGCCATTGGCGTCGGCGATTTTTTGCTGTGCCTGGGGGTGTCCCTTTTGCTGGGCCTTGTGATGGCGGCGGCCTATATGTGGCGGGGGGAATACACCAAAAGTTTCCTGATCACATTGGCGCTTTTGCCGGCGGTGGTGTGCGTGGTGATTATGATGGTCAACGGAAATATCGGTGCCGGTGTAGCGGTGGCAGGGGCGTTCAGCCTGGTTCGTTTCCGCTCCGCCCCCGGCTCTGCCAAGGAGATCGTCACCATTTTTCTCGCCATGGGTGCCGGATTGATCGCCGGCATGGGTTATCTTGGCTTTGCCGCGCTGTTTACGGTGATTATGTGCGCCGTGTTCGTGCTGTATGATCTGGTGGACATCCGCGGGCGCCGACTTCCCACGGCACACAAGATGATCAAGATCACCATCCCTGAGGATCTGGACTACACCGAGGTGTTTGACGATATTTTCGCAGAATACACCAAAGAGCACGAGCTGGTGCAGGTTAAGACCACCAACATGGGCAGCATGTTCCGGCTTACATACCATGTGATCCTGAAGGATTGTTCTGCGGAGAAGGCGCTGATCGACCGTCTGCGCACCCGGAACGGCAATCTGGAGATCATGGTGTCCCGACAGGAAAGCCGCTCGGGAGAGTTGTGAGGAGGAGCGAATATGTATAGAAAAAGGATAGCGCTGGGGCTGTGCGTGCTGCTGCTTGCGGGATGCGCCAACACCCCCGGACAGGATTTTCCGGATATGCCGGATATGCCGGATATGCCCGGTGTGCCCGGGGAAAGGGATTTCGGCGGGGACACGCTCCCTTTGGAAGAGGATGATCCGGCTGCCGGCGAAGCGCCGGACAATCTGGGACTGTATGCCGGATTTTTCGACGGGGATTCGGAGGGAACTCCTGTCCACGAGATTTCCATTGAATGTATTTCCGGCACGCCGAATGCGTACGTCCTGGACGGAGATACCCTGCGCTTTACGGCGGTGGGGGAGGAAACGGTGTACGCTGTCTCCGGGAAATTTACGGGAAATATCGTGATCGATCCGGGGGCGGACCAGCGGTTTGAATTGGAATTCCACGGATTCTCCCTGATCAGCCATCAGGTGAATCCCATCACGGTGCTCAGCGGCGACAAGGTTACGCTGACGGCCAAAAAGAATTACGAGAATTATCTGTACGATATGCGGGATGCAGTGGATGCCGCCGATGAGACGCTGCACGCGGGGGCGATTTACGCCGCGGCGGATTTGGAGATATCCGGCAAGGGCGCATGGACGGTCGTGTCTGAAAACAACAACGGCATCCATACCAAGGACGATTTGTCGGTGAAGAATCTGACCCTGACGGTGGCCTGCGTGGACAACGCCCTCAAGGGCAATGACAGCGTGGAGATCACGGGGGGCAATCTGACGCTGATCGCCACCGGCGGTGACGGCATCAAAACATCCAACAGCAACATCTCCGAAAAAGGGAATCAGCGGGGAACGGTCACCATTGCAGGCGGCAGTCATACCATTTACGCGGCGTGCGATGGAATCGATGCGGCCTATGACGTGCACATCGAGGGGGAGGATACCGTACTGTCCATCTTTACGGATAAATATTCTGCCTATTCCGAGGAGGTTACAGCGGTGTCTGCGGAGGGATACTATATCCGCTTCACGAGCAACCAGTACAAATACTCCGTGAAATATTCCAATTCCGACAGTGATTTCCTTTGGGTCAATGCGGAATATCATTCCTCAGTAGAAGGCGGGCGGAGTACGTACTATTACTATGCGTTCCCCAAACAGGATGCGTACAGCCGTATGCAGTTCTTTGTCTATTCTTCCGATATGGAATTGGGGCAGGATACGGAGTATCTGGTGGCATCGGATGCCATGACGCCCAATACGGCCTACGATACCTTTGCGCTGACCAGCCGCGGCAATCAGCTTTCCTACAGCTGGACCAACTACACCACCAAAATCCAGGAGGGCGGCTTCGGCGGCCGTCCGGGAGGGCCGGGCGGCCCCGGTGGATTTGGCGGTATGCAGGATGGCAATACCGACAAGGGAGACTATTCCACCAAGGGAATCAAGGCGGCCAATGAGATCGTGATCACGGCGGGAACCACCTCGATCAAATCCTACGACGATGCGATTCACGCCAACAACGATACGGCCCTGGAGAATGGGGAATCGGCTCTCGGCCATGTGACGGTGAGCGGCGGTACACTTACTTTGTATTCCAACGATGACGGAATTCACGCAGATGGGGCGGTCAGCATAACGGCAGGCCGGATCTGTATTGAGAATTGTTATGAGGGTGTGGAAGGAAACACGGTACATGTGGCAGGCGGTGCGGTATCCGTAATCGCCAAGGATGACGGAATCAACGCCACAACCACCACCGGGACGGTGGTCCGCATCAGCGGCGGCACGGTCTATATTTACTGCAGCGGTGACGGAATCGATTCCAACAGCCGTACCTCGTACGCCGGCATCGCTTTTGACGGCGGCAATACGGTGGTTATTTCCACCTCCGGCGGAAATTCCGCCATCGATAGCGAGCAGGGATACACCTATACGGGCGGTGCGGTGATTGCCATCATGCCCCGGGGCGGTATGTCGGGCGAAGCCACCCATTGCCGGAATTTCACAAGCGTAGGCAAGGCGACGCAGCTTACCCTTACCGGGGATCAGTATCTGGTGGCCGGCATCGGGGACAGCACGGCCACGGTGCGTATTCCCACCACAATGAGTGCCCAGGTGATTGTGCTGGGCGATTCGTCCCCCACGCTGGAAACTACCGATTCCGTCACGGTTTCCCTGGACGATAACGGCGTTTGCTGGAAATAAGAAATCAAACAAAAAGAGCCGGGAGGCTCTTTTTTGTTTTTCACAAAAACGTATTGACAAAGAGTGTCTATCGTGTTAGACTGTATATGACTAATCCATTAGACAAGGAGCGAAAGTATGGAAACGCCGAAAATTTTTGAAAGTGAATACAAATTCTGCCGGATTCTGTGGGAGCACGAGCCGATCTCCACCTCGGATCTGGTCCGACTCTGTGCCGATCAGCTGGCGTGGAAACGCACCACCACCTACACCGTCATTAAGCGATTGACGGAGCGGTGCGTGGTGAAAAACGAGAATTCCATCATCACCTCGCTGGTTTCCCGGGATCAGGTGCAATCCTCCGAAATCGATGAACTGGTGGAAAAGAAGTTTGACGGATCGCTGCCTGCGTTTTTTGCCGCCTTTACGAAAAGACAAACCTTGTCCGAGGGGGATCTGGACGAATTGCAGGCCATGATCGACCGGGCGCGGAAAGGGGGAGGGAAATGACCGAATTGTTTTTGAAACTGATCAACATGAGCCTGTCCGCCAGCATTTTGGTGATGGTGGTGCTCCTTCTGCGGCTGGTGTTCCGTGGTGCGCCCCGTTGGGTGAGCGTCCTTTTGTGGGGATTGGTGGCCGTCCGCCTCATCTGCCCCATCACCATCGAAAGTGCCTACAGCCTGATGCCGGAAACGGAGTGGATCGGGCAGGATACGGATGTGCCCGAGGAAGATTTTTTCTTTGACAGCGTGCCGGAGGACATCCCGGTGGATTCCATCATAGGAGAGGACGTGACGGTCCACTATTACCCCACCGCTCCGACCATTACGGTTCGCAGAAGTATCAGCGCCTCCTTTGTGCTGGCCTGGGTGTGGATCGCGGGCATGGCGGCGATGGTGCTGTATGCTCTCATCAGCTACTGGCAGGTGTATCGCCGCATCCGGTCGGCACACCATCTGCAGGATAATGTCTACATCAGCGAGAGCATCCCGTCCCCCTTTGTGTTCGGTATCATCCGGCCGCGGATCTGTCTGCCTGCCGATCTGGCGGAGGGGAGCCGGCAGTACGTTATCGCCCACGAGCAGGCCCATATTTGCCGGCGGGATCACTGGTGGAAGCCGCTGGGATTTCTTCTTTTGACCGTGCATTGGTTTAATCCGCTGATCTGGCTCTCCTACATCCTTTTGTGCCGGGATATCGAGATGGCCTGCGACGAGCGGGTGGTGCGGGACATGGAAGAGGACGCGCGGGCGGACTATTCCCAGGCACTGCTGGAATGCAGTATCAAAAACAGAATGATTTCCGCCTGTCCCCTGGCCTTCGGCGAGGTGGGCGTGAAGGAGCGGATCCGGTCGGTGCTGCACTACAAAAAGCCCGCGTTCTGGATCGGGCTGCTGGCGGTGATCGCCTGCGCGGTGGCGGCGGTGTGCTTTCTGACGAATCCGGAGCGGTTTGTGGATTCGTCCGTGGAGGGCATACGCTTCCCCTGCGAGGATCCGACTTCCGCCGTGGCCTGTACCGTGGAGATGAACGGAAAAATCGAATTTGATGAGTTCCGGGGAGATTTTATCGTTGACGGAAGACGGGTGGACGCGCGCGTGGATCTGGCAAGTGAGACGCCGCCCATCTGGTACTATGACGGTGCCCGACAGTATTCCTACGGACTGATCTACCTCTTTGACAACGACTTCACGAAACTGGCCTTCCGGATCAACGAAAGCGACGAGTACGTGATCTGCGGCATGTCGCTGAAGGAATTTGAAGCCCGCATGGCAAAGAAAAACTATTACGTGGCCTATCTGCACGATGTGGTGCTGTATGATCTGGCCGCATCCGATAAAGAGGTGATCCTCTCCGATATCTATACCGAGGGGCGCACCGTTGTGATCTACGGCCGGAATCTGGATATCGCCGAAGTCAACCGCACCTTTTATTCCGGGGACAATGTGGTGGGAACCACCGTTCCTGTCACTTCCTGGGGCAAATCTGTGTGCTATGCCTGCATATCCACCTGCCTGAACGGGAAAGTACACATCGGATACAATCGGCTGACATTTGAGACGGGCATGAGTGCGGACGATGTGGATGCCAGCCTGGCTCAGGTGCTGCTACTATCCGCCCTGCGGGAGCGGGCCTATGCGTTCCGGCAGGAGAGGATTGAGATGCAGACGGTAACGGATACCGCCCCTCTGCCCGATGAATCGGGGGCGCAGCTCACTCTGGACGATGTGATTACCCTATCCAAATGGGGCAGTTATCTCACCTGGGAGGATTTCGCCGGCTACGCTTGCCGGGATGTTGGCTCGGGATTGTATATTTGCCGATACGAAATTGATGAAACCTTCTATCTGATGATCGGAGACGGAAAACGGACCGGCACGCCTATGTATATCCGCCTTTGTGTGCGCGATTCCGATGCGTGGGCCGACGTGACAACGGAGGATATAGCGGCGTTTGTGGCACGGCACAGGGGAGAAACCGGCATTTCCAACAGCCTCTCCGTTACCCGCCCCGATCTGCCGATTTATACCGAGCCGGGATACGATTCCTCATCGGACGGTGCTCTCTTGAAAATGGGTACCTATACCATCACCGAGGAAACGACGGACAGTGAGGGAATCCGGTGGGGCCGGCTGGAATCGGGTGGCTGGATCGATCTGGACGAAGCCGTGGCGGTGGCACCCCATATCCCTATGACGGTGGAACTGGTGCGGGACAGCGGCCAGATCGGCACGGAATATGTGGAGCACATCGTCACGGAGTCGGAATACACGCAGAAACTGCTGTTCCGCGCTTATGAGCCCCTGACGGATATCCGCTTTACTACGCTGGATTATACGGCGGACGGATTCGCCGCCGGCGGGGATCTGTATACCTTGCCCGCATTGGATAAGCAGACAGCGCTGGTTATCGGCGTGGTGTTCTACGGGGATATGACCACCTACGGCATCTCCTTTACGGACGCCGGCGGCGCTGTGCATCAATACATGCTGTACATCAGCGGCCGCAACGGATCCCTTGTCATGCAGAAGCAGGTGTGGTGATCCGCGTCACATAAGAAAAACGCCCCGCATGGGGCGTTTTTCTTATGACTCGATTGTGGGTACAACAAGGTTGATACTGTTTTCGTAGAGATAATATGTTATGTAGTTTCTGTGCAGCGGATGGTGCAACTCGATTTTCGCCAGTTCCGCGGTCATATCGGCAGAGAATACGGTCAGTGTATCCTTTCCGATCCGGCCCGTTTCTCCCACAGCCTCCGATTCCAGCTTCAGCCATTTGGACTGACGGAAGGAAAGGCCGGCCAGCGGCATTTTTTCCTTCGTTCCGTCCACATGTACTTGGTATATCTCCCCGGGCAGAATGGGATCCCGGTCATCGTAGTCGGTGCGGGCCTGTATGAACAAAACGCCGTCGTAGGTGGTCAGCGGGTGGCAGGCATCCCGGTATTCCGTGGCCATTCCGCTTTCCAGGTCATAGATGCCATAGCCCCGGCTCCACTCCCAGCCGCCGATATAATAGGCAAAATGGGTGTCATCCATAAATCCCAGGGGTGTGTAGCCTATCACGTCCCCGATTCCTATTGCCTTGCAGTCGGGGGAGTCGCCCAGCATCACGTTGGTGAGAATCCGCCGTACCGATCCGTCCGGATATTTCACGTCGATGCCGCCGTTGTTCCAGCCGTCTTCCTGGGTGTGATATACGGTATATGTGCCATTGGGAGAGTGCATAATGGCGTCGGCGGAGGGGAAAGCCTCCCATTCTACGGGAGTTACGGTAAATGCGCCGTTCGCCTCGGTGATCTTGTAGCAGGCGGAGGTCTTATAATATGCACCGTCTTCCATCGGCATCCGATTCATAAGCACACATCCGTCATCGGTGTAGATCAGGTCGAAGGGATCTTCATCGATATCCAAGGTTTCCCGATGGACAATCTTGCCCTCGGCCAGATCCACGATAAACAAATCATCCGTGTGCACAAGGTAGCCGCTGGCATCGTTCTGCAGAACTTCGGATGTAACGTACATCCGATACCGATCGCTGAAGGTGTAGTCCCTCACCTGCGTCTTTTCGTTCTTCACCGGGATTTTCACTGTGTGTACGGACAGATTCCCGGGATTTTCCACCACTTGGATCAGCTGTGCCAGCGGCACGTCGGGGATATCCTCCCGGGGTGTCGCTGTGAATTGCCCCAGCGAATCGGACAGGCCCAGATAGTCCAGTGCCGCGGTCGCGCCGTCCTTTTCTGCCACTACTGTTATCACAATCTCTCCACTGCCCGCACCGGCACCTACGGAAACAATGCGGCCGCCGGTATATCCCTCCGGCAGGGTGAGAGTGCCCCGGTAGTATTCGGCCGGATCCGCCTCCGAGGGCTGATGGACGACGTAATAGGCCAGCCCCATTTCCCAGACATACAAGGAGGAAGTGCCGCCGAGGGGCGATCCCTTCAGGATGGCATAATCCATGGAAAAGGGGAGCTGTTCCAGCTTCTCAAGAGCACGGAAGTCCGGGGAGGGAATATCCGCGACGGGGGGATCCGTTTCGGCAGGGGTGGATGTGCCCGGCACATCCGGTACCTCCGGCACATCCGGCGGATCGGTATGGCAGGCGGCCAGGGATGCACTCAGCAGAAGGGCGAGCAATACGGCGAGGATTCGTTTCATAAGGATGCCTCCGTTAATTCTTTTGTCCGTTAGACGAAACAAACACCCATTTTGTTCCTCGGAAAAACACAATATATTGATATTTTTTGGGATAATCATCAACGCATTGACAAAAAACGGAATTTGTGGTATAATACACGGCAGTAATGAAATCCCCCGACGCGTGTGTAAAGGAGTTATTCCATGAAATGTCCCATGTGCGGCTACGCAGACAGTAAAGTTATTGATTCCCGACCGGTAGAAGAAAGCGACAGCATCCGCCGCCGCCGTGAATGTCTGAAATGTCAGAAGCGGTTTACTACGTATGAAGTGATCGAGGCCTTCCAGCCCGTTATCGTAAAAAAAGACGGTACGAAGGAATATTTTGATAAGAATAAGATCCTGGGCGGCCTTCTCAAAGCCTGCCAGAAGCGTCCGGTGGATGCGGAAGCCATCGCCGCGGAGATCGAGGTGGAAATCATGAATTCCCTCCGCCGGGAAATCCCCTCCCGGGAGATTGGCGAATTGGCCATGGAAAAACTGAAAAAGCGGGACGCGGTGGCCTATGTGCGTTTTGCGTCCGTGTACCGCGAATTCAAGGATGTGGAAACGTTCATGCGGGAATTGCAGGGACTGAAAGAGGATCCGGATGAGGCGGAATAATTCCGCCTCTTTGTTTTTGGGCAATCTTGCGCAATTCCTCTTGCATTTGCGCCGGCGATGTGGTATACTACACATTGGTGTACGGAGAAGTACTCAAGTGGTCGAAGAGGCGTGACTCGAAATCGTGGTCGCTATCCGGTAGCCTCCTGAGCGAAAACCCTTGATTTTACGGGGTTTTTCGGGTATCTTGAATTTAATATTTTTCTTTGTTCTCCCCATCAGTTCTCCCCGTTTTCTGAGGTGCTGATGTTGA
>JAFUIQ010000044.1 GCA_017468385.1 Clostridia bacterium | reverse complement strand
CCTTAGCCATGGGAGCGAGGCAGTTGGTGGTGCAGGAAGCAGCGGAGATGATCTGGTCTTCAGCGGTAAGGGTCTTTTCGTTTACGGAGTAAACGATGGTCTTCAGGTCGTTGCCTGCGGGAGCAGAGATAACAACCTTCTTTGCGCCTGCGTTGATGTGAGCCATGGACTTCTCCTTGGAGCAGTAGAAGCCGGTGCACTCCAGAACAACGTCAACGCCGAGCTCGCCCCAAGGGCAGTTCGCAGCGTCCTTCTCAGCGTAGATCTTCAGAGTCTTGCCGTCAACGGTGATGGTGCCGGCCTCGTCGTTAGACTCTACGGTGTGACCCATAGCTACGTAGTTACCCTGAGCGGTATCATACTTCAGCAGATGAGCGAGCATCTTGGGGCTGGTCAGGTCATTGATTGCTACTACTTCGTAGCCCTCAGCGCCGAACATCTGACGGAATGCCAGACGACCGATACGACCGAAACCGTTAATTGCAACTTTAACAGACATGTTTGTATCCTCCGGATATATAATAATTATTTTGGGAACGATTCAGAGCGAGGTATAAACATACACCCTCGATCATATATTTTATATCATTTAAAGGAAATATACAAGTGTTTTTTTTAAATTTATCACTTTTTTCCCATTTTCACAAATTCGGCGGTTTTTTCGCCCGTTTTTTATCCATATGACGTAAGGACAAAATTTGGAATATTTTCAATCTGCCGCTTGACAACGGGGGAAAGATATAGTATAATACCAGTTGTCGATATCGGCACGCGGAAGTGGCGGAACCGGCAGACGCGCACGTTTGAGGGGCGTGTGGATTACTCCGTACGGGTTCAAGTCCCGTCTTCCGCACCATAAACAAGAAACCATCCATTTGGATGGTTTTTTGTTTATCAAGATACGGGACTTGAAGGGCCGGTAGTGAATGACTGCCAGTGGCAGTCAGAGCCGGCCACCGCTACCACCCGCAGGTGGGGCAAGTCCCGTCTTCCGCACCAAAACACAGGCATTACCCGCAGGGTGGTGCCTGTGTTTTTTGATTTGATTGAAACGGGACTTGAAGGGTGCGTGTTAAAAAACAGTCCGGGGGACTGTTTTTCCGAGTTGCGAAACGCAACTCGCCACCACTGCTCCGCCCGCAGGCGGGCAAGTCCCGTCTTCCGCACCAGGCGAGTTGGTGATGAACACCAACTCGAAACGCATCATCCATCCGGATGGTGCGTTTTGTTTAGCCATAGATTTGGGTTGAAAATGTATTTTGTTTATGGTAAAATAATATCGATATCTTTCCTAAGAGGTATGTCGAATATGAGCATAGATTATTCCATTTACCTGAAGCAGGCAACTGCGTTTTCTGCCGAATCCTTTGAAAATTATTGTTCCTCCCTCGGCCTGTGCGCCGCCTTTCACCCTACATTTCATTTACTGGAAAACAGCGGCTTTGTGCCTATGCGCCTAATGGATGAACGATTCGCCAAAGAAGGAGAAAACAAGGCATTCCTGACCGGGTTTGAGTTATACTCTTCTGATTATCACCATGTCGCACAGCCGCAAAAGAAAAGAAACGGTTTCTTCCACAAACTATTCAAAGCAAAGCCAGTGGAAGAGACACCCTTTGATAAGGCAATCAAAGATTGTACATTATCGATTGATCTGCGCTGCAGCATCGCGGATTCTTTTGAGGTGTTAATGGCGTATGCCCTCGGCGCCTATCTCGTGAAATTTTGCGGCGGCGTATTTGTCGATCCGCAAACCGGACAGTTCTATGATGATTACAGCCATTTGGAGGCTGAAATTGCCGCGATAGTGACAGCATTGTTGGAACTGGCAGACACAGGTGAACTGCTTACGCATGAATTCAAAGAGTGGGATGAATACCCGTCATGACCCCCACAACAAACAACGCCCGGAGAACCGCTGACTCTCCGGGCGTTATTTTATTCGCAGGCGGGAATCTTCCCGATTCCGCCAATAACGTATGCAAAGAGGATGTTCGCATCGGACACGTTCACGGTGCCGTCGCCGTTTACATCCATGACCTCCGCTTTGTCGGCGGGAACGGGATATCCGCCCTGTGCATACATCCGCAGTGCCACCACATCGGCCAGGGTCAGTTTTCCGTCACCGTTGGCGTCACCATACAGGCTCCACGCGGGAGAAAACACGATCGTATCGCCTTCCACCGCTGTCAATCCCTGCACCTCTGCACCGGCGGGGAATTTATATAGCTCATACCCCTCGGCAGCCTTGCCCATCCACTTCGTATCCGTGGGATCATTGACATTTACGTAGTAATTCTTCCGGTCGGAAGTACGCCGTGCAGTCCATCCGTCAAAATGCTTGTCATCCGTAGTAAATGCATTCTCAGGAAGGACACCCACACCCTCACAGGGCATGGTATGGCTGGGCATCAGTCCCTCTGCTCCGTTGGGGTTATACTTGGCGAGATACTTGGGCTGTCTTTGAGCGGAGGGAACGAAGGTATACTCATTCAGGCGGAACACGCCGTCGTGATCGGTATCGGTGGAAGAACGGCGTCCGTTGGTATTGAAATACAGTTTTCCGTCACCGGAGATGCCGCAATCCTCCGCCTCAAAAAGGCCGGGATACTCGTCGCTGTCCACGAAGAACACCAGATCGAAATCGGGCTGGATCTTTCCGCTGGCGTTCGTGAGATCGTAGCCGAGAATGATACTCTGGTTGATGGTCTCCACTTTCTCACAGCCGGCCATAACGATGAAGAGCGTATTGTCTTTATAGCCCATGCCCTGATTCAGAAAAGAAGAAAAATCCTGTACCTTGCCGTCCAATTCAATTTTGCTGGTATCAATGGTACACCAGATGCTGACGCTGATTTTGCCCTCGGCGGCGCCGGTTTCAATACTGCCGCGGGAAATGGTATCGCCGCTTTTGAACAGAAATGAAGTCCGTTTTTCATCGATGGAATATACCGCCATGGAACCGGGGATAAAATCGTTTCCGTTGTATTTGATCTGATAGGAAGCAATTTTTGTCAGTGTATCATCCTGGATTTCATATGCCAAAAGATTGCTGGTGGAGAGAAGATACAGAATCTCCTTACCGCCCACGCTCACCACATCCATATCATTGGCATGCGCCATGCCGGTAAAGAATGTGCGGTCGTTGGCACTGTTCTTCATCAGAGTGACTTTTCCGGTTTCTCTGTGCACCCGCATAATAGAGCAAAAGCTATTGCTGCCATTGACCTGGGCGGAATACAGATAGGTCTCTCCCACTGCCAATCCCTGCGTGCTGCCGCAGCCATTGGTGGAAGGGGTTTTGGCCACCAGCGTCCAATCCTCATCCCGCAAAGTGGCGGCAGCATGCACGGCGGAAAAGGTGCCCACTCCCGCCGTCAAGGTTCCCGCGCAGAGGAGAAGAGCGGTCAATTTTTGATAGAATTTCTTCATGGAATGCATTCTCCTTGTTGGTGCATCAATGACATTTATACCTATTGATTTTACCATAATTCTCCGTATATTGCAAGGCACGCAATAAAAATTCACCGAATGTTCAACTGGAAGCACAAATTCTTCGGCACACACTTGCTATCCGGGGAACACATATGATATAATTCTGGTATCATCACATGTACGGATAAGGAGTTCCCCATGAAACCGTCCTTCATTGTTTACACCTCCAACACCGGTCACACCGCCCGCTATGCGAAATTGCTGAGTGAAAAAACCGCCCTCCCTGCCCTGTCCCTGGCTGAAGCCACGGAAAAACTGGCAAAGGGCACACCCATTCTCTATCTGGGATGGCTGTTTGTGGGCGGTATCCGCGGATACAAAAAGGCCGCCAAACGCTATTCTGTCTGCGCCGTGTGCGGTGTGGGCCTGTGCGACACGGGCGCTTTGCTTGCCGAGATCCGCCGCACGGAGAAAATCCCCGCAGCCACGCCCCTGTTCACTTTGCAGGGCGGCATGGATCACGGGGCACTGACAGGCATGTACAAGCACATGATCGATGTTCTGATCAAATTCATGCAGAAGAAAAAGAACAAAAGCGAGGGAGATCAGCGGATGCTGTATCTTCTGGAAAGCGGCGGCGATTATGTATCCGAGGATAATCTCGCCGATGTGCTTCACTGGTACGAATCCGCCGACGATCTGGCGTAAAACAAGAACTCCCCCTGCCCCGTTTGACACGGGACAGGGGGTTACTGTTTATCGGGGTTCGTCCTTATAAAGGCCTACGGCTGTCAGAATTGCCGCCAAGGCAAGGGGAACAAACTTCAGGCACTGTATGATTCGGTCAAACCACGCTTCATTAGCAAAGAACACGCCATGCATGAGGGAGAACCGGTAATCCATAAACTCGTAAAAGAACATCCCTTCCTTCACGGCGGCGGGCAGCAGCAAAAGGATCAGTGCGGAGGCAACCGTGAGTACCAGTGTGCTGATCTGCAGCGAGCGCTTTCCCCGCAAGATATATGCAAGAGCACACACAGCGGCGGCCAGGATAAGCAGCACTGCGATAAATCCACCCATATACGTGGCGAGCGATTCCCAATGAAATGCATAGTCCAATTGGAGTCCCCCGCCCAAACGCTTCTCCGCAAAAGCGGCACGGACAGTGACGGAAAGCAGTCCGGCGAATCCGATGAGCAAAAATACAAAGGTAAGCAATGAGGTGGTGCGGCGGTGCAAGAGTGTTTTCAATTCACGGAATGACATATTGGAATCCTCCTTTGGAATGATTTGAGAGGAGGCACATGCGCGGATCCCGTCAGCGATCGTCCGACAACTCACGGGTGTATCGAGGGGAATGGCAGACAGCTTTTGCAAAATCTGCCTCTTCTGTTCGATCTCCTCCGTCAGTGCGCGCCGGTGTCCGTCCAGCACCTCCCTCGCACACGAAGGATCTTCCTGCATCCGGTGAATATCGGAAAGAGAGAAGCCGGATTTGCGGAGGGTCGCGATCACCTCCAGCGTTTCCACATCCTCCTCGCTGAAGTCAATGGACTTTCGCCCGGCATAATTGCTCTCCTGTCTTGGCGATAAAAGTCCGTTTTCGATGTACAGGCGAACGGCCCGATCGGTCAGTCCCGTTCTCGCCAGAACATCCTTCATACGCATGGTATCATCTCCTTTCGCTGAAATTTTACCATTTCACCCAGGGTGAATGTCAACACACAACGCAAAATTTATAAAATATTTTTTGTTTTTATCCACCGAGGATCTGGCGCAAATAAAAAGGGCTTCTGCATCCCGGTGCGCAAGCCCCTGCTTTTTCTCACCGTTTTCCTGGGAAAGACACCGTTTTTCATTTTCATCAAAATAACGGCATTCCCCCCTGTTTTCCCCCCTAATTTCGTCATATATCTATATTCCTTTATATTGACAAATACTGCCCTTTGTATTATAATATTGTATGAATGATGGGAGTTTGCTTTTTTGCGTCTCCCACATGCGGTATTGCCGTGTAATTTGTTGTTTTCGCACAGTGATCCACAAAACACCACATTCACGGCTGTTTATTTTGCACAATTATATCGTTAAAGAATTATCGATATATTCCCCACAGACACCCTTTTCGTTCGTTTATTATTTCAATACATAAAGAAAGGCACACCAATGAGCAAGATTACCATCATCGGAACAGGCAGTGTAGGCTCGACAATCGCTTATACGCTGGCTGTGGCAGGCATCGCCAACGAAATCGTCATGATCGATTTGAACACGGAGAAGGCCCTGGGTGAAGCACTGGATATCCGCCAGGGTATTCCCTTCTGCGCCCCCTGCTCCATCTACGCAGGCGATTACCGCGACGCGGTTGGCTCCGACATTGTTGTTCTTACCTCCGGCGTAGCACGCAAGGCAGGTCAGTCCCGTCTGGATCTGGCGCAGATCAACGTAAACATCACCAAGAGCATTATCCCCGAGATCACCCGCTATGCGCCCGACGCCAAGTATGTGATTGTAAGCAATCCTGTGGACATTCTTACATATACTTTCTGCAAGTGCTCCGATCTGCCCGAAAAACAGATCATCGGCTCCGGTACCATTCTGGATACCGCCCGTCTGCGCGCCAGACTGTCTGAGTACTATCGGATCAATCAGCAGAACGTACATGCCTACATCATGGGTGAGCACGGCGATTCCGCTTTTGTTCCGTGGTCTATTGCCAACATCTCCAATGTACCGGTGGATGAGTATTCCAAATATCTGTCCAACACCGACGACATGATGATGCCTCCTCTCAACCACGCCGAAATCGAAAACTACGTCCGCAAGTCCGGTGCCCGTGTTATCGCACGAAAGGGTGCCACCTTCTATGCGGTATCCGTTTCCGTCTGCCATATCTGCAAGGCGCTTCTGAGCTCCATCGACACCACCATGACCGTTTCCACCATGATGCACGGTGAATACGGCATTGACGATGTATGCCTCAGCGTTCTGAACGTTGTGGGCCGTGACGGCGCAGAGGGCAAGGTAATCATGCCTCTGGCCGAGGAGGAAGTGGCTCTGCTCCACAAGAGCGCCGACAGCCTGAAGGAAGTTATCCGCAGTCTGAACATCTGATTATACACACAACCAACAGCCTGCCCCAGCAGCAATGCGGGGGCAGGCATGTGACGTTATTTACCTATTGTTTATACTATCCAATATCAAGGAGATACATAATGGATTATCGCATTGAACACGACTCCATGGGAGAAATGAAGGTTCCTGCCGATCGGTATTGGGCCGCGCAGACACAGCGCAGCCACGAGAATTTCGAGATCGGTGTGGGTATTGAGATCATGCCCCGCGAGATCACCCGCGCCTTCGGTATTCTGAAAAAGGCGGCTGCTCTGGCAAACCATGCCCTGAAGCCCGAGAAGATGACCGAGGAAAAACTCGCTGCCATCACCGCGGCTTGTGATGAAGTGATTTCCGGTTCCCTGAACGACCACTTCCCGCTGGTTGTATGGCAGACCGGTTCCGGTACCCAGTCCAACATGAACGCAAACGAAGTCATCGCCAACCGCGGCAACGAGATCGCCGGCAAGAAACTGCTGCATCCCAATGATGACATCAATATGAGCCAGTCCTCCAACGACACCTTCCCCACCGCCATGCACATCTCCGCGGTGATCGCCTTGGAAGACAAGCTGATCCCCGCCGCCGAGATGCTGATCGCCACCTTCCGCCGTCTGGAGGAGGAGAACGAGGGCATCGTCGAGAGCGGACGCACCCATCTGCAGGATGCGACCCCCATTAAGTTCAGCCAGGAAATCAGCGGCTGGCGCTCCAGCCTGGAGCGGGATGTGGAGCTGCTGAAGCTCTCCGTTAAGCCTCTGTTGGAGCTGGCACTGGGCGGCACCGCCGTTGGTACCGGTCTGAATGCTCCCAAGGGATTTGATACCCTGGTTGCCGAGAAGGTGACCGAGCTGACCGGCAAGAACTTTGTTACTGCGCCCAACAAGTTCCACGCTCTGACCTCCAAGGATGAGCTGGTATTCGCTCACGGTGCCATCAAGGCTCTGGCAGCGGACATGATGAAGATCGCCAACGACATCCGCTGGCTGGCCAGCGGTCCCCGCGACGGTCTGGGCGAGATCCACATTCCCGAAAACGAGCCCGGCTCCTCTATCATGCCCGGCAAGGTCAATCCCACCCAGTGTGAGGCTGTGACCATGGTGGCCGTACAGGTCATGGGCAACGATGTGGCGGTAGGCATGGCCGCATCCCAGGGCAACTTTGAGCTCAACGTATTCATGCCCGTATGTATCTACAACTTCCTGCAGTCCGCACGTCTGTTGGCTGAGGCGATTGTTTCCTTCAACAACAACTGCGCTGTGGG
>JAFUIQ010000043.1 GCA_017468385.1 Clostridia bacterium | reverse complement strand
TAAGCCTCCGTGGGGGATACGCCGGGGCTCTGCCCCAGACCCCGCGAGTTTTTGAAAAAACTCGACTAAAACTTTATAAAAAGGGATTACTGAATTTATTTTTTGGGGGAGAGTTTTTGGGGGTGTCGGACCCTTTTTGCAAAAAGGGTCTGACAACATCTCCCATCCTTATCTGTAAATCGGGAATTTTTCGCACAGAGCCTGGACTTCTGCGGAGATGCGATCCTTGTTTGCCTCAAAATCGGTGGCGACTTCCTTGATCCAGTGTGCGATCTGCTTCATCTCGGCCTCGCCGAATCCGCGGGAGGTGACCGCCGGGGTGCCCAAACGGATACCGCTGGTCACAAAGGGACTCTCGGGATCGTCGGGGATGGCGTTCTTGTTGGCGGTGATGTGCACCTCGTCCAGCTTGTGCTCCAGATCCTTGCCGGTGATGCCCATGGAACGCAGATCCAGGAGGATCAGATGATTGTCCGTGCCGTCGGATACGATATCAAAGCCCTCTGCCTTCAGCGCCTCGGCCAGCGTAGCCGCGTTCTTTACGATGTTCTGCTGGTACTCTTTAAACTCGGGAGTCAGAGCCTCGCCCAAAGCCACCGCCTTGGCGGCGATGATGTGCATCAGCGGTCCGCCCTGAGTGCCGGGGAATACGGCCTTGTCGATCTGCTTGGCGTACTTTTCACGGCAGAGGATCATACCGCCGCGGGGACCGCGCAGAGTCTTGTGCGTGGTGGTGGTCACCACGTCCGCATAGGGAACGGGGGAGGGATGCATGCCGGCGGCAACCAGACCCGCGATGTGGGCCATGTCCACCATCAGAATCGCACCTACCTCATCCGCAATCTCACGGCAGCGGGCGAAATCGATGACACGGGAGTAAGCGGATGCGCCGACCACGATCATCTTGGGCTGGCACTCCAGGGCGATCTTACGCATTTCGTCGTAGTCGATCACCTGGGTGGCGCTGTCCACACCGTAGGGAACGATATGGAAATACTTGCCGGAGATATTCACGGGAGAACCGTGGGACAGATGACCGCCGTGGGCCAGATTCATGCCCATTACGGTGTCGCCGGGGTTCAGGAAGGCGAAGAATACCGCCAGATTGGCGGATGCGCCGGAGTGGGGCTGTACGTTGGCGTGTTCCGCCCCGAACAGCTTTTTTGCGCGCTCACGGGCGATATCTTCCACCACGTCCACGGCATAGCAGCCGCCGTAGTAACGCTTGCCCGGATAACCCTCGGCATATTTGTTGGTGAGAACGGAGCCGGCGGCCAGAAGAGTGGCCTCGGATACGATGTTCTCGGAGGCGATCAATTCAATATTGTGGGACTGACGCTCGAACTCCTTCGTGCAAGCGGCATGTACTTCGGGATCGAACTGGGCGAGTTTATCAAAAAACATATGGATGCTCCTTGTGGGAATTTTTTGTGGTAGGCGGGGAAAGGACCAACTCAATCGCCGTAGTTCCTTTCCCCGCCTCATCCTGTGAAGCGGGATTGTTTGCTATCTTACACCACCCCTATCTCCTTGCCTCTCAAACTGGTGAGCAAGTTTATCAATGCAGTCTTGGAAGAGTCAGGAAAATGGCGGAGGGTAATTGTCTTGCGATTTGGGTGAACGATACGTTTGCCTCGGCAAATACCCAAAAAGTTTTGGGGGTGTCAGACCCTTTTTCAAAAGGGTCTGACAAAATTCAGCTTAAACCTTGGAGAATTTCCACTCTGTGGAAATTCTCGGGAGCCGGGTGGATGTCTTGCGACACCGGTTAGATAGTATCCCGGCTCAGTGGTGGAACAGTCTCATGCCGGTGAAGGCCATGGCGATGCCGTACTTGTCACAGCACTCGATCACCAGATCGTCACGGATGGATCCGCCGGGCTCGGCGATGTAGGACGCACCGCTCTTTCTTGCTCGCTCGATGTTGTCGGAGAAGGGGAAGAAGGCGTCGCTGCCCACGGATACACCGGTGATGGTGTCCAGATAAGCTCTTGCTTCCTCGGCAGTCAGCGGCTCGGGCTGGCGGGAGAAATACTTCTGCCAGATGCCCTCGGCGCAAACGTCCTCTTCGTTCTTATTAATGTAGCCGTCGATTACGTTGTCACGGTCTGCACGCTTCAGTGTATCCAGGAAGGGCAGATTCAATACCTTGGGATGACGGCGGAGCTGCCAGGTGTCCGCCTTCTGACCGGCCAGACGGGTGCAGTGAATACGGGACTGCTGTCCGGCGCCCACACCGATGGCCTGTCCGTCCACCGCATAGCAAACGGAGTTGGACTGGGTGTACTTCAGAGTGATCAGAGCCACGATCAAGTCCCGCTTTGCCTCCGGGGGCAACTCCTTGTTGGCGGTCACTACGTTGGAGATCAATTCCTCATTGATCTTGAACTCGTTCCGTCCCTGCTCGAAGGTGATGCCGAATACCTGCTTGTGCTCCAGAGGATCGGGCACGTAGTCCGTGTCGATCTGAATGATGTTGTAGTTGCCGTTGCGCTTCTCACGCAGGATAGCGAGCGCCTCATCGGTGTAGCCGGGGGCGATCACGCCGTCGGAAACCTCCCGCTTGATGATCATGGCGGTGGTCACATCGCACACATCGGACAGAGCGATCCAGTCGCCGAAGGAGGACATGCGATCGGTGCCGCGGGCACGGGCGTAAGCGCAGGCCAGAGGAGACGCATCCAGACCCTCGATGTCATCCACGAAGCAGGCTTTCTTCAGATCCGCAGAGAGGGGAAGACCCAGCGCCGCGGAGGTGGGGCTTACGTGCTTGAAGGAAGTAGCGCAAACCATGCCGGTAGCCTCCTTCAGCTCACGAACGAGCTGCCAGGAATTCAGCGCATCCAGGAAATTGATGTATCCCGGTCTGCCGCACAGGATGGTGATGGGCAATTCCCGTCCGTCATCCATGTAGATGCGAGAGGGCTTCTGATTGGGGTTGCAACCGTACTTCAGCTGAAATTCGTTCATTGTTACGTCTCCTTACAATTTATATTTCTATCAAATTTTTATCGGAATGATTGGTGGATCACAGATCCATCTTGTCGTAATCCGCATTCGTGCGGATGTCGGATGCCACCTTCGCCGCCGCCTCGGGAAGCAGATGCCACTCCGCCTCCTCCATGATGCGCCGCTGGAGCGTCTCGGGGGTATCTCCCGGCTGAACGGCCACCGCCCGCTGGAAGATGATCTCGCCGCCGTCGGGGATCTCGTTCACGAAATGCACCGTGGCGCCGCTGATCTTCACACCCCGCGCCAGCGCGGCCTCATGCACCCTGAGTCCGTAAAATCCCTGGCCGCAGAAGGCGGGGATCAGGGACGGATGTACGTTGAGGATCCGCCTTGGGAAGCGGGAGGTAAAGGATTCGGAAAGAATGGACATAAACCCGGCGAGAACGATCATCTCGATCTTGTACTCGCGGAGCGCGTCCAGGATCTTCTCTTCAAATTCCGCCTGGGACGCGCACTGCTTTCTTGCGACCACCACACCGGGAACACCGGCATTTGCCGCACGGGTCAGCGCGTAGGCATCCGGCTTGGAAGCCAGCACCAGCGCGATCTCGCCGTCGGGGAGATTGCCCTTGGCCGCCTCGTCAAGCAGTGCCTGCAGATTGGTGCCGCCGCCGGATACGAATACGGCGATGCGGGTTTTTTCCTTTAGCATATGATAACGCCCTCGTCGCCGGCAACCACTTCGCCGATCACGTAGGCATCCTCACCGGCCTCGCGGAGGATGGACAGCGCGCGGTCTGCGTCCTCAGCGGCTACGACGATGGCCATGCCCACGCCCATGTTGAAGGTGTTGAACATATCCCGCTCGGGCACGTTGCCCTCTTTCGCGATCAGATCGAAGATGGGGGGAATCTTTACATCCGCCCGGCAGATCTTGGCCGCGGTGCCCTCGGGCAGACAGCGGGGGAGATTCTCATAGAATCCGCCGCCGGTGATGTGGGAGATGCCGTGTACATTCACCTGCTCAAGCAGAGCCAGTACCGGCTTTACATAAATGCGGGTGGGGGTGAGCAGCGTCTCGCCCAGAGACTTGCCGCCCAGGCATTCCCGGGGAGTATGCAGATCCGCATTCTCAATATCCAGCGCGTGACGTACCAGGGAGAATCCGTTGGAGTGTACGCCGCTGGAGGGCAGGGCGATGATCACATCGCCGGGATGTACGCTGTTTTTGTCGATCACTTTCGAGCGATCCACGATGCCTACCGCGAAGCCGGCCAGATCGTATTCATCCTCCGGCATCAGACCGGGATGCTCCGCGGTCTCGCCGCCGATCAGCGCACAGCCGGACTGCACACAGCCCTCCGCCACACCGGAAACGATGGAGGCGATTTTTTCGGGCTCGTTCTTGCCGCAGGCAATGTAGTCAAGGAAGAACAGCGGGCGCGCACCGGCGCAGATGATATCGTTTACACACATGGCCACACAGTCGATGCCCACGGTGTCGTGCTTGTCGGTCATAAAGGCGATCTTGATTTTTGTGCCCACACCGTCGGTGCCGCTGACCAGAACGGGATCCTTCATGCCGGCAAGAGGCGGAACGAACATACCGCCGAAGCCGCCGATATCGTCCACGGAGCCCTCGTTCTTGGTGCGCTTGATGTGTGCCTTCATCAACTCAACGGCACGGTAACCGGCAGTAATGTCAACGCCGGCGGCCTTGTAGCTTTCGCTTTCACTTCTCATATTCGGTGATCCTTTCGTGAATCAAATAATTTAAGTGGGGGATTATTCCTTGCCGGTCCAGCAGTAGGTGCAAAGCTTGCAGGGATTCAGTCCAATGGATTCAATGACGCCCTCCAGGGACTGGAACTCCAGGGAGGAGAAATGGAATTTCTCGCAGATGGCACGGCGGAGATTCTGCCCCCGTTCCGTGTCGGAGCGGCTGTATTCGTCCAGATGGTTGAATCCTTCCTCCCCCTCCAATTCCAGAATGGTGCGGCGGGTGATCAGATCCATCTCGGAAGTGGATCGGGAAAAGTTCAGGTACTTGCACCCGTACATGACGGGCGGGCAGGCGGATCGCATATGTACCGCCTTGGCGCCGTTGTCGTAGAGGAATTCCACGGTCTCCTTCAGCTGGGTGCCGCGGACGATGGAGTCGTCCACGAAGAGCAGATCCTTGTCTCTTATCAGATCGTGGATGGCGATCTGCTTCATCTTGGCGATGCGGCTCCGTTCCGTTTGACTCTGAGGTGTGAAACTGCGGGCCCAGGTGGGGGTATATTTGATATACGGACGTGCGAAGGGCACGTCGCTTTCGTTGGCGTAGCCGATGGCGTGGGGGGTGCCGGAATCGGGCACGCCGCTGACGTAGTCCAACTCGTCTGTGATGCCCAGTTCCATATCCTTCTTCGCCATGATCTGGCCGTTGCGGTAGCGCATGATCTCCACATTGGTCCCCTCGTAGGTGGAGGTGGGATAACCGTAATAGCTCCAAAGGAAGGAGCAGATGCGCATCTCTTTTCCGGGCGGTGCCAGCTGTGTCACCTCGTCGGCGGTGACGCGTACGATCTCCCCGGGACCCAATTCTCTTTCGATCTCGTATCCGGTTTTCTGGGCGGCAAAGGACTCAAAGGTCACGCACCGTCCGTCCTCGCTTTTGCCGAGAACCACGGGAATGCGGCCCAGACGGTCCCGGGCGGCAATCAGGGATCCGTCGCCGTTCAGAATCAGAATGGATGAGGTTCCGTCGATCACTTCCTGGGCGAAGCGGATGCCTTCCACGAAATCACTCCGGCGGTCAATGAGAGCCGCCACCAATTCTGTGGCGTTCACCGCGCCGCCGGTCATGGCGTTGAAGTGGCCGCCGCTGGCGTTAAGGTATTTGCCGATCAATTCCTCCGCGTTGTTGATCCGTCCCACGGTGCAGATGGCGTAGGTACCGTGCACGGAGCGGATGAGCAGCGGCTGGGGATTGGAATCGCTGATGATGCCGATGGCGGCATATCCCTTCATCTCATCCAGCACATGCTCAAATTTTGTGCGGAACGGGGAATTCTGAATGTTGTGAATATCGCGCTGCAGGCCGATTTCGGGATCGTATGCGGCCATACCGCCCCGGGCTGTGCCCAGATGAGAATGGTAATCCACGCCGAAGAACACGTCTCCGATCACGTCCCGATGGCAGACTGCGCCAAAAAATCCTCCCATAGGTATCTCCTTAGATGGTGCTGTATTTCTTTTCGATCTCCGCGTTGGCGCGAAGAACCTTTTCGGATGCGGATTTACGCATCTCATCCAATCGGGCCGCCAGATCCGCGTCGTCCACGGCGATGATCTGGGCAGCAAGCAAAGCGGCATTGGCGGCTCCGTCGATGGCAACCGTAGCAACAGGGATGCCTGCGGGCATCTGTACGGTGGACAACAGAGCGTCAATGCCGTCAAGAGTAGACGATTTGACAGGGATGCCGATCACGGGGAGGGTGGTGTTTGCGGCGATGGCGCCGGCCAGATGCGCCGCCTTGCCTGCGGCCGCAATGATCGCGCCAAAACCGTTTGCTCTGGCGTTTACGGAAAACTCCCGTGCCTCGATGGGGGTGCGGTGAGCCGAATACACGTGTACCTCCGTGGGAACAGAAAGCTGCGCCAGGGTGGAGATGGCTTTTTCCACAACGGGCAGATCGCTGTCGCTGCCCATGATAATACCTACTTTTTTCACGAAAATATCCTTTCCCGAATCCGTCAAAATAAAAAAGGCGCAGTCATCCCATGTGCTTTTGAGAGACTGCCCAGACGGTCGGCATATGAAGTAAAGCCCATGCTTCCTGTGGTTAATTCCACTTATCCGTCAGTCACACAAGCCATATAATAATACTACAAATAGCATACCATATTTGCGGCAAAATGTCAAGCAAAGACGATTGCCATTTTGCACAAATATAAAATAAAAACGGAAGTGTTTGTGTCCCTTCCGGTGCGGGGGAGGGAGTATTCTTTATGGAGGCGCGCACTGTGCGTCCGCGGAGGGGCACCTCGCAAAAAAAGACTGCCGGCATGAGTCGGCAGTCCCCGGATTCACATCACGGGCTGATCGTTGATGGAGAGGGTAAAACAGAGGCCGAGACGCTTGGCCGCGTGGCGGCACAAAAGCATCCGCTCCATGAAGATTTCAAAATAATCCGCAACGGAGCTGTGTATGGTGTCGATGGTGATGGACAGATGCACCGTGGTCTTGGGGGCATCGATGGTCAGCTACGATGCCGTCACGGAATAATTCACCCGGTCGTGGATGTCGGGCATGGTGCCCTCATCCTGCCGCACGCGGGAGCGGCGCACATCCGCCTTGTCCCCCAGAATCAGCGCGGCGGCGATGGCGTTTACCGGCACGCCCGTCCCCTCGTGGTGATTGCCGATGGCGGTGGTCACGGTGGCGATGTCCTCCATGTCCATGCCCAGTTTACTGAGCAGCACAAAGGCCATCACGGCCCCGGATTGGGAGTGCTCCACCCGGTTCACCAGATTGCCGATGTCGTGCAGGTACGCGGCGATGCGGACCAGTTCCACATCGTGCTCGCTGTATCCCAGGGTCTCCAGGATGTATCCCGCCGTGTCCGCCACGCGGCAGACGTGGGAAAAGCTGTGCTCCGTGTATCCCAATACCCGCAGGGAATCGTCCGCCCGGGCGATCAGGGTGCGGATCTCCTCATTTTGCCGCAAGGATTCGTATGTGATCATCATTTCACTTGCCAGTGATGGCATCCTCCCACTGTTTTTTGTGGATATCCTCGGTGATTCGGTACAGACTGTCCTCAAACTTCACGCCGTACCAGTGACCGGGCAGTGCTTTTTCGGTCTTCTCAATGCATTCCGCAATAAAGGACACGGTGCGGGTCAGCGCCGTGCGGGGGGTGAATCCCGCCAGCAGATATCCCGCCAAAGCGGAGGTGAATACATCTCCGGTACCGTGGAGGGGGGTATCGGTGCGGGCGGAGGCCAGCGTGAACTTCTCGCCGCTCTCAAAATCCCGGTATACGATGCCGATTTCCCCCTCACCGAAATGCACGCCCGTGATCACGGCACGGCGGCATCCCAGATCGGCCAGCCGGGACAGGATCGCCTCTGTTTTTTCGTTGTCATACTGATCCCCCGTGTAGGGAAGATCCGCCAGCAGGCAGGCCTCCGTCACGTTGGGGGTAATCAGATCTGCCTCGCGGACAAATTCCCGCATGGCGCAAACGAAGGTGTCGTCGTAGATGGAATACAGTTTGCCCCAGTCTCCCAATACAGGATCCACCAGTACGGTGCCGCCCTCCCGCAGAATGGCACCTTTGGCATCGGCCACGATCTGCAGCTGCTCCACCGATCCAAAATAACCGGTGTACAGCATGTCGAAGCGGATGTCCGCCCGGTCAAAATGGGCCAGGATTCCCCGCATTTCCTCCGTCAGATCGAGGAAGGTGTACCCCGTGAATCCCCCCGTGTGGGTGGAAAGCAGGGCCGTGGGCAGAATAGCGGTCTCTACGCCGGCGGCGGAGAGAATGGGCAGGGCCACGGTATTGGAACATTTTCCGAAGCAGGAGATGTCCTGCACGGATAAAATACGTTTTTGTTTCATGGTATCTCCGTTGTGTGATGTGGGATGATCCTTATTTGTCGGACCGTTTTTTCAGTTTTTCCCGGGAGCCGTCGGGCCGCTGGATCACGGTGTTCTCCAGAATGCCCCTGAGGGTCGCCCGGTATTCCTTGATATATTCGGCGCGGAGCGCAGCCTGCTCCGCCTTTTCCTCCTCGGTGAGAGGGGTTTCTTTTTGTTTTCTCGCCAGCGCATTGATGCGCTCCAGCAGTTTCGGATCCATACTTTCCTCCGTTATCGGGATTGTGTGCGCTCCGCGCACAGCCGCATCACAAATTCGCACACATCCTGAGTGGATGTGGGATGACGCAGTTCTTCAATACTCAGCCGCATGGCCTCCAGCCGACGGGGCTCATCCATCAGGCGGATCACCAATTCATCGGCGGTGCACATATCGTGGGTGGCAACGGCGGTGCCGCTGTTCAGAAGGAATTGGGCGTTGCGTGCCTCCTGCCCCGGGATCGGGTTCACGATCACCATGGGAAGCCCCTTGGCCAGCGCCTCCGATGTGGTAAGGCCGCCCGGCTTGGTCACGATGCAGTCGGCGGCGTCCATCAGCCGATCCACGTAGTCCACAAATCCCAGGGGAAGCAAACGGCATCGGGTCTCCATGGCCTCCAGATCCGCCTTCGCCTTGGTATTGTTGCCGCATACGGCGATGATCTGCAAAGAATCCCCCACCGCCGCGTCCAGCTGGGCGAGGATCGTGCCCATATTTCCGTA
Source organism: Clostridia bacterium (assembly GCA_017468385.1). Classification (GTDB taxonomy): domain Bacteria; phylum Bacillota; class Clostridia; order Oscillospirales; family CAG-272; genus SIG701. The sequence continues at coordinate 4,501 of JAFUIQ010000043.1, read as the reverse complement.
TCCCATACTGCCGCCCATCAGAAGAACGGTATTTTTGTCGGGATCCAGCCCCAGCGCCCGGCGGGCATCCGCTTTCGGGGCTTTTTCCGCAAATTTCGGGTGGATCGGGATGCCGAAATCCCGCAATTGCTCCTCCCGGAATCCCTTGCGGTACGCCTGATGGCGGAGGGAGCGGGCGGGCATGATCACAAAGTCGTTGGCAGTGCAGTCCTCCCAGAAGGGATGGAAGGTGAAGTCGGTGAGAATGCCCACGGTGGGCATGACGATGGCCCCCTGCTTCTTCAGATCGTCCAGAATCATCCCGGCGAAGGGATGGGTGAAAATGATGGCATCCGGCCGATTCAGAGCAATGTAGTCCCGGATCTCGTGGGCGAAGGGCATGTTCACCAGCTGGGACGGGGAGAATTCCGTCACAGATGGTCTCCGCTTTTCTGCCAGGGAATAGCCGATTTTATACGCCCCCTTGGCCTTGCTGGACGCCCACAGATAGGCCCGGTTCAGCGATTGGGACAGGGCAGGGGACACGTAGCCGTAGGTGTCGAGGATATCGCACTCCACACCCTTTTCGGCGAAATAACTCCGCATGGCTTTGGCGGTGGAATTGTGTCCCTCGCCCGCCGTCACCGATAGAATCAGAATCCGCATACTGTGTACCCCCTTTGGCCATATATGTGTAATTATAATCCGCCCGGGCGGGATTGTCAAGAATTTCATTTCGCCGTACCGGGAAAGTTAGTATATGAAAGAACAAAGGGGGGATCGCTCCGTAGGTCTCCCCCCCGAGTTGGAGATTATACAAATATTTTCGCAGGAAGATCAAAAGGGGGACCGCTCCCCGCAGGTCCCCCTTTTATATTCCCCCATGGGCTCGGGGACACCCCGAGGTCCCCGGAACGATATTTATCCAAATGGGAAGCTATCAAAAACGCCATCATTTTTGAATGCGCATCTTCGATGCGCAGTATATAGACGAAATTGTATGATAGACGAAGGTATATCTATCGTCAACTAAATTCAACGTACAGTTCCGTTATCCTAAAATTGAAGCAGCTTCTCCTACCCCACATAAAAAATGTCGCCGCGGCGGCATCATTAAAGAAAGATTAGGAGTAGTCTCTCCCCCTTCGACTGACGGAAACTGGCGAGGAAGTTAGTTTTTGAAAGAACAAAGGGGGGATCGCTCCCCGCAGATCCCCCCTTTACATCCTCCCATGGGCTCGGGGACACCCCGAGGTCCCCGGAACGATATTTATCCAAATGGGAGAGCCATCAAAAACGCGCCACGCGGAAAATGCCGTCTGCGGACGGCAGTATCAGCGATCATTGTAGGGACAGGCGTCGCGAGTTCGTATAACGAACTCGGGACGTCCCGTTATCTTAATGTAACGTCCAGTTCCGTTATCTAAAAAACAAACCGCTTCTCCTACCCAACGTAAAAAATGCCGCATCCGCGGCATCATAAAGAAAAGTTAGGAGTAATACTCCTCCCTTCGACTGACGGAAACTGGCGTAAATATTAGTTTATGAAACGATTCATTTTCCGCTGTCCTCATTCTACGCTAACCCTCGCACTCCGCAGGAGTGCGTTCAAAAAACGAGGGCGTTTTTGTTTTCATCCCATTTAATCATAACTCCGTTTTGGGGGGTTGCGAGTTGGAGAGAATCTCCAACTCGAGGTGTCCCCGAGCCCATGAGGGGATGTAAAGGGGAGACCTTGGGGGAGGTCCCCCCTTTGATTCTTTTACGGAGCGACCTCCCCCTTCCCCTCCATACAAAAAACGAGGCCCCGCTGTGCGGAAACCCCGTTTCTATCGAATATATCTTACGCCTGTGCAGCATCCACGATCTTCGCGAACTTCGCGGGAACCAGGGACGCGCCGCCGATCAGACCGCCGTCCACGTTTACCTTGGCCAGCAGCTCAGCCGCGTTGCCGTCGTTCATGGATCCACCGTACTGGATGGTGGTGGCCTGTGCTACGGTGTCACCGTACAGATCGGCCAGCACGCCGCGGATGATGGCGCAGACTTCCTCTGCCTGCTCCGGGGTGGCGGTCAGACCGGTGCCGATGGCCCAAACGGGCTCATAAGCGATGATCACGTTCTTCATGTCGTCGGCGGAAATGCCGGCCAGATCCAGCTTGGTCTGCATGGAAACGATCTCGGCGGTGATGCCTGCCTGACGCTCCTCCAGAACCTCGCCCAGACAGAGGATGACCTTCAGGCCGGCGGCCAGAGCCGCCTTGGTGCGCTTGTTCACGGTCTCGTCGGTCTCGCCGAAGTACTGACGGCGCTCGCTGTGACCGATGATCACGTATTCCACGCCGCACTCCAGCAGCATGTCCGCGGCGATCTCGCCGGTGAATGCGCCCTTTGCCTCAAAGTGTACGTTCTGCGCACCGATTTTCACATTGGTGCCCTTGGCAGCCGCCACAGCGGCATGGATGTCCACGAAAGGAACGCAAAGAACGGTCTCACAGCCGTCCTTGCCAGCCACGAGAGCAGCGGTTTCCTTCACAGCCGCCTCGGCTGCGGAGGGGGTCATGTTCATCTTCCAGTTGCCGGCGATGATGGTTTTTCTTGTAGCCTTGTTCATTGGTGTAGTCTCCGTATTTTCATTTGGTGATTGGTTATCCTTGTACCCGCCCGAACTCCCCAGCCATAGAATGGAACTTTCTATGCCGTAAAAGTTTTTTGGACGGGGCACGGGGAGACCTTTTTGCAAAAAGGTCTCCCCGCAAAATATCGTATTACTTGTCCTGCAGGCAGGCGATGCCGGGCAGCTCCAGTCCCTCAAGGAACTCCAGAGATGCGCCGCCGCCGGTGGAGATGTGGGTCATCTTGTCTGCATAGCCCAGTTTCTCAACAGCCGCTGCGGAGTCACCGCCGCCGATGATGGAAATTGCGCCGGATTCAGCCACAGCCTTCGCTACAGCAATGGTACCGGATGCGAAGTTTTCCCACTCGGATACGCCCATCGGTCCGTTCCAAACAACGGTGCCGGCGCCCTCGATGGATTTTGCATACAGTTCCTGAGTCTTTTCGCCGATATCCAGACCCATCCAGCCATCCGGAATGGAGTCGGAGTAGATGCGCATGAAGGTGGTGTCCGCCTTGTACTCGCGGCCGATGATGTTGTCCACGGGAAGCAGGAAGTTTACGCCCTTCTCGCGAGCCTTTGCCATCAGATCACGGGCCAGATCCAGCTTGTCTGCCTCGCAGATGGAGGTACCGGTGGTGTTGCCCATAGCGCGGAAGAAGGTGTAAGCCATACCGCCGCCGATGATCAGGGTGTCTACCTTCTCGATCAGGTTGTTGATAACGCCGATCTTGTCGGAAACCTTAGCGCCGCCCAGGATAGCCACGAAGGGACGCTTGGGATCGCTCAGGGCCTTGCCCATGACGGAGATTTCCTTCTGGATCAGGTAGCCGCAGACAGCGGGCAGATAATCAGCCACACCGGCTGTGGAAGCGTGTGCGCGGTGTGCGGTGCCGAATGCATCGTTTACGAAGATCTCTGCCATGGAAGCCAGTTCCTTGGCAAAAGCGGGATCGTTCTTCTCCTCTTCCTTGTGGAAGCGAACGTTTTCGATCATCATAACCTGACCGGGCTTCAGAGCCGCAGCCTTGGCCTTGGCGTCCTCGCCGATAACGTCGGAAGCCATAACTACTTCCTGACCCAGCAGCTCGCTGAGGCGGGCGGCAACGGGAGCCAGAGAATATTTCATGTTGAACTCACCCTTGGGACGGCCCATGTGAGAGCAGAGGATGACAGCCGCATTTTCCTTCACCAGATACTGGATGGTGGGAAGCGCGCCGTTGATACGGGTTTCGTCGGTGATCACACCGTCCGCCATGGGAACGTTGAAGTCGCAGCGAACGAGAACTTTTTTGCCGGCTACGGCAATGTCTTCGACAGTCTTCTTATTGTATGTCATATGAATCTCCTGATGTGAAAATTTTGTTACACACACTATAATATACCACATCCCGCGTGGATTATCAACAGTTTTATAAAATTTTTTCCATAAGAATGTATCGATAAAGGGGGAAAGGATGGAAAATGAGGGAAAAAGAAAAACCTCGGAATTTTTTCAAAAAGATATTGACAAGGGGGAAATGAGATGGTATAATAATACGCGTCGTGAGAAATGCGCTGGTGTAGCTCAGCTGGCAGAGCAGCTGATTTGTAATCAGCAGGTCGGGGGTTCAAATCCGTCCACCAGCTCCACCTTGTTTTTCCACAGCAATTGAATATGGGGGAATTCCCGAGCGGCCAAAGGGGGCAGACTGTAAATCTGTTGTCACTGACTTCGGTGGTCCGAATCCACCTTCCCCCACCAAGCAAAAGGACCTCCAGTCGGATGTCCTTTTTGCTTTGTCCGGAGGTGACTCAGTCACCTCCGGACTGGGGAATTGTGGATTCGGAAGCCCGGGCCCATCGTGTAACGGGGCAAAAACAGTCCGGTGGACTGTTTTTAGGGCGTGGACTTCGGCTGTGTTC
>JAFUIQ010000042.1 GCA_017468385.1 Clostridia bacterium | reverse complement strand
GTATAGACACCTCATCCGTCATCCGCTGCGCGGATGCCACCTTCCCCCACTGGGGAAGGCTATGATGTCATACCGCATTTGCGGCGGCAGGGCAAGTGATGCGAGTGATAGAATATCGTACGTCTTTAGATGCTTGCCGGTAATAGCCCCTTATAGGGGCAGAGCAAGCCTCCGGCTTTGCCGGAGGTCTTGACTTGTGTCCACAAAAGCAGTGCTTGTCAGGAAAAGAAGACAGACTTTCGGGACGCACAAACTAAAGGCTCCCTTGTGTAAAGGGAGCTGACGCCGAAGGCGGCTGAGGGATTGTTTTACGATGAAATTTTTGCTTTTACAATCCCTCCGTCTCGCTTACGCGAGCCACCTCCCTTTGCACAAGGGAGGCTCTTTACCGCCCGACAGTAAAACTATAAGGTGTAACACACTATACCTTGAAGATCAAGACGTGTGAAAAAGGGACAGAGAACATACAATCCTCTGTCCCTTTTGCCGTAGGGGCGATGCGAGTTCGTAAAACGAACTCGAGCGTTCGCCCGCGGGCGTTCACAGAACGCCCCTACAATGGATAGAAAAACCTGTTTTGCGGCAAAACTCCCCAATATCGGCGCTTCTTCAGCGAAATCACACCCCAACCCACGAGGGGGACGGCGGCACTTTTTCATCCGAATCTCCCCTCCCCATGGAAAAATCCTCCGATTTATGTTATAATGTGAAAAACGGTCCCACAAGGAGATTTTCTATGATCATGCAATTTCGCGGCGACATCGCCGATCTGACCGCCGGCATCGCCTGCCTCAGCGAGGATCTGGGCATTACTTTGGGCGAGGGCGGATATACTGTCACCGTCATCCACCGCCCGGGGGCGGATCTGTCCCTGTCCTTTGCGGGGGCGGCGGGGACGATCACCTACAGCGAAAAGTGCCACTTCTTCCGGGCCTTCGGCCTGGCGGTGGAGCACCTTTTGGCCGGGGAGCAGGAATTCACCCTGACGGAGCATCCGCATTTCCGCATGAACGGGCCCATGTTTGATATGTCCCAGGGCAACGCCGCCTTCACCGTCCCCACCGTGAAATACATCCTCCGGCGCATCGCCCTCATGGGACTGAACACCTTCATGCTCTACTGCGAGGATTCCTTTGCCGTGGAGAATCAGCCCTACTTCGGCTACATGCGCGCCCGCTATACGGAAAGTGAGATGCGGGAGCTGGACGACTACGCCGATGCTCTGGGCATTGAGATGATCCCCTGCATCCAGACCCTGGCCCATCTGCCCGACGCCCTCCGCTGGGAGTGCTACGACGACATCCGGGACTACGCGGAGTGCCTGCTGGTGGGGGAGGAGAAGACCTACGATTTCATCCGGGATCTGCTCACCGCCGCCGCAAAGCCTTTCCGCACGAGGAAAATCCACATCGGCATGGACGAGGCGTGGACGCTGGGCCGGGGCAAATACATCGACACCTTTGGCTACGAGGAGCCGTGGAAGATCATGGAAAAGCACCTGTCCCGGGTGATGGAGATCGTGCGGGAGATGGGGCTGGAGCCCATGATGTGGGACGATATGTTCTTCCGCACGTTTGGGGACGGTACCTACAATCAGCCCACAGCCGAAATCCCCGAGGAGACGATCCGCGCTGTGCCGCCCGAGATGCGGTGCATCTACTGGGATTACTACCGCATGAGACAGTCCGATTACGAAGAGCGCATCGCCCAGCACCGCACGTTGTGCGAGAATATGATTTTCGCCGGGGCGGTGTGGACGTGGGTGGGCTTCAGCCTGGCCTGGAACAAGACCCGCATCACCACCGACGCGGCGCTGGCGGCCTGCAAAAAGCGGGGCATCCGGGACGTGATGCTCACCGTGTGGGGGGATAACGGCACGGAGTGCCTGGCCACCACCGCTCTCATCGGATGCCAGTTGTACGCGGAGCATGGCTATGCGGAGACAGTCGATGACGAAAAGCTTGCGCGCCGCTTCCGCTTCTGCACCGGCGGCCATCTGGAGGATTTCGCCCGGCTGGAGGATTTTGACCGCAATCCTCTGACGCAGTCTCTCGCGGATCACTCCTCCCACAACGCATCCAAATATCTGATGTGGCAGGACATCCTCACCGGATTGTGCGACAAGAACATCGAGGGATATCCTCTGGACAAGCATTACGCCGCGTTGGCGGAGGATATGAAAGCCGCCATGGAGCGGGGCGGTGCTTTCGCCGATCTGTTCCACTTCAATTACCGCGCCGCCCATGTGCTGGCTCTCAAGAGCCAGATCGGATTACGGCTGACCGCGGCCTACCGGGCGGGGGATCGGGAGGTGCTTGCCTACATCGCCGATGTGGAACTGACCGATCTGCGTCACCGCTTCGCCATGCTCCGGGAGGTGCATCGGGAAAACTGGTTCGCCCTCTACAAGCCCCTGGGCTGGGACGTGATGGATATGCGCTACGGATCGATGCTGGCCCGCATCGACTCGGCGGTCTGGGCCGTGCATCGGTATCTGTCCGGCGAGGTGGAGTGCATGGAGGAATTGGATGTGGAGCGGCTCCCCTACGGGGGCAAGGACGGCCCCATCCGCTATCTGAATTTCTTCGGGGATATCATCTCCCCTTCCCGCATCGCACCGAAAGCATAAACGACAAGGAGAATACATAATGAAGCAATTGAAAACAGAGGATGTAGTAAAAAAGTTCCGTACCATGTTTCAAATTTGCCTCTGGTCCACGGTCGGGGTTTCTTTGGCTTTGATGATGCTGCTGCTCCCCTATCTGGGGATGGCCGCGTTGGCCCTTCCGGTGGTGGGGGCGGCCTTGTTTGGCACCGTTTTTACGAAACGCGTCAAGCGGAATACGCTGGATACCGTACTGTTTCGAAATATGGACCCGGAGGGATATCTGGAAATACTGTATAATACGGATGGACTGAGCGCTCCGGCAGAGGACGGTATTCTGGCATCCCTGTTTTCCGGCGATTATCCGATGGCGATCCAACTCTGCCAAGGCGAATTGCAGAGAAAATTTCCCTTCGGCAAAAAACTGTTTTGCACTGCTGTTTTGTGCCGCGCATATTTTGAAACAGAGGATTTCTCTAATCTGAAAACGGCGTGCGATTCGTTCGATGCGTATCTGCGTCGGCGGATAGGCGGTTCGGCCTTGCGGGAAAAATATTTTATTCCCTATTATCAGGCCTACGCGGAAAAACGCTTTGCGGATTGTATCGATTTCTGCACACATCGGCAGTACGGCTGTCCTTTCGAGAAAGCCAACGGAGATTTTCATCTGGCTGCTGCGTACTATCGGAGCGGCGATCGGGAGAAGGCGGCAAAGTATTTTGCATCTGTGAAAAATATCGCACCGTATATGCAGATTGGACGCTTATCCCGCAAGTATCTGTCGCAGATGGAGAATGGCCTGAGTGATCCCTCATAAAATCCCGAAAACAGGGTATCCTATATCCGGAATCTCATTTTCGGAAAGGATACCAATCATGATTGAACCGGATACCATAAAACTGCTCCGCGAATGCGACGCGGGGGTGAAGATGGGCGTTTCGTCCATCGATGACGTGCTGAAATACACCAAAAGCGAGGGGCTGAAGAACTATCTGACCGAGTGCAAACGGGAGCACGAGGTGCTGGATCGGGAGATTCAGGAGCAGCTGGATCGCTATCACGACGACGGCAAGAATCCCAATCCCATCGCAAAAAGCATGTCCTGGATGAAGACCAATATGAAGCTGGGCATGGATATGTCCGACGGCACCATTGCCGATCTGATGACGGACGGGTGCAATATGGGCGTGAAATCCCTGAACCGCTATCTGAATCAGTACGAGGCGGCGGAGGAGCGCACCAAGGACATCGCCAAGCGGCTGATCCATCTGGAGGAAAAGCTGGCCACGGACATCCGCGGATATCTGTAAGGGAAAGAAACTGCTGCAGGAAACTGCGGCAGTTTTTTCTGCGGTGGAAAATCCTATCAGGACAAATTTTTATTTGACGGAACATGGATTCCGTGGTACAATACTATATATCGCTTTGCGTATTTCCCAGTACATAAGGAGAATCTCATGATGAATATGAAAAAAGTCCTCGCCCTGCTTCTCTGTGCCGTTCTGCTTCTGCCCCTTGTGCCGGCAGTCCGCGCCGCGGAGATCATGGGGGATGAATCCTACGAGAGGGTGGCCGGCATCGCCGCCAGCAACGGATGCGGCGCCATGCAGGGCATGGCCGTGGGCCGAAAATATGCCTACACCGCCCTGAGCAACAGCAACGACACCCGCGCCGTGATCACCCAGGTGAATCTGGAGACGGGCAAGACCCGTGTGATGACCAACGGAAAGGATGGGAAGAAATACTTCACCAATCTGAGCCACGCCAACGATATGGACGTGGTGGAAGTGAACGGGGAGGAGTGGCTCATCGTGGCCGCGTCTTCCAAATTGCAGGTGTTTGTGGTAGATGACGAAAACGGAAAGCTGCATCACCGGGCGGAGTTTAATGTGTGGCACGCCGGCCAAGCCTTCGCTCCCGTGGGTATGGCGGTCCGCGAAATCAACGAGCGGGAGATTACCTTTTTGTTCAAGGGCGGCTACGCCATCTCTACCGGCACCGTCGCCACCGATGCGGAAGAGGGGGATATCCACGTTTCCATCGTGTGCCTGATCGACGTGAAAAAAGTGCCCCTGGGGGACGGGTATGAGGATCTGTCCCACTACCTCAACCAGGGAATGGGCTATCGGGACGGCGTGGTGTATGCGGTGTTCTCCGGATGCTCCCGGACCGAGACCATCCACCACAGCATGATTGTGGGATTCGATATCACCCAGGGCAACCGCACCATGTATCCCCTGCCCGATAAGGTGTTCTACATCGCCAGCAAACGATTCCGGACCCTCTTTGAGATGGAGACTTGCGGCTTCACCCCCGACGGACGATTGCTGTTCAATACCAACGGCAGTATTGACGGCGTGTTCGCCCTGAAGGATTTCGTGTGCTCCCCCGAGGATACCGCAGAGAAGCCCACCTACACCGTCCGCTTCGACGGAAACGGGGTGGCGGGCGACATGGCGGAGCAGAGTGTTGCCTGCGGCGACATCGCGGCCCTGACCCGGCAGTCCTACAAAATCACCGACCGCCGCCTGGAGGGATGGATGGCCAGCCGTGCCTCGGATAACGCGGTGTACTGCGTGAACAAGCGGGATGCATCCGACGCCAAGTGGCTGCCCCGGGAGGAGATCCAGGGCAATTACAAGCCCTACCTCTTCGCCGATGGCGGATACATTATGAACGACAGCACCCTGGCCGGGGACACCATCACGATGACGGCCCAGTGGAAGCAGTACGGCGACGTCAACGGCGACGGAAAGCTGGATCTCGCCGATGTGGTGGCGCTGCGGATGTATTTGAAGAATGGCTATCCGCTTTCCTTCTCTTTGCGGAAACAGCTGGATGTGACCGGCGACTGGGAGTTGGATGAATCCGATCTGTGGACCCTCTTCGCCTACCTGGGCGGCGCCATCGAGAAGCTGCCCCTTTGCGAATAAGAAATATCCCGAAACAGGACTGCGGCGCAGTCCTGTTTTTTGTTGCACGGCGGGAAAAAATGTGGTACAATACCCCTATCGAGAAAAAGTAAGGAGATTTACATGAAACACTCTATAAAGAAATTTTCGGCACTGCTCCTCTGTGCCGCTGTGCTGGCATCCTCGGGCCTGATGGCCCCGCCGGCACAGGCCGCGGACATACTGTACGACGACGATTTTGAAACCATCGCCAAGGTGGGCGAGGCCAACAGCTGCTATTCCGCCCAGGGATTTGCCGCGGGCGATGCCTATCTGTACGCCGCCCAGATCGGCGACGATGATGCCCGGGCGGTGATCCACCGGGTGGAGCGGGATACGGGCGATCGGGAACTGATGGAGCATGGCGAAACGGGCATGAGTTATTTCACCAATCTGGGCCACTGCAACGATATGGATTGGGCAGTCATCGACGGGGTGGAATACCTGTACGTGCTGGCGGAGGCTAAGGTTGTGGTGTTCCGCATCGAGGATACCAAGCTCCATCCCCACGCGGAATACGATCTGAAATACAACGGAAGATCCTTTGATCCGTCCGCCATGGCCATCTACAAAATCAATAAATCCCGGATCACGTTTTTGTTCAAGAGCGGCTATACCGTGTCCATGGGCGCGGTGTCTGCCACGGTGGACAAGGGATCCATCAGCGTGAGTATCCGCTGCTATATCGATGTGTCCCGGGTGAAGCTGGACGGCAAGGTGCGGGATTTCACCTCCTTCACCAACCAGGGCATGGGGTACAAGGATGGGTATCTCTTTGTGCCCATCACGGGCAACGACGATGAGGAAACCCAGAGCCACAGTCTGATTCTGACCTACGATATGAGCCAGGCCAAGGGAAGCAACAAGATCCAGCCGGTGGATGAGATGACCTTTTACGTCATCAGCGAGGAATACGCCGGGTTGTTTGAGATTGAGGACTGCGGCATTTCCTCCGACGGGCGGCTGTATTTCAACAACAACGGCCGGGTGAGTAGCCGGGATACCAAGCACGACGGCGTCCATGTGCTGGCGGATTTCGTCCTGGAGGCGAAAAAAGAGGCCACCTACACGGTGCAGTATGACGGAAACGGCGGCACGGGATCCATGGCATCCGCCGCGGTGGCGTTGGACACCGCCATCACGCCCGGCGAGAACACATTCGTGCGTGACGGCTACACCTTCACGGGATGGAAAGCCTACAGCACGGCGAAGAAGCAATACGTGAACCTCGGCGACAAGGCCGCCGAGGGAGATACGATCATTTTTTACGCCCAGTGGGAGAAGGATGCTCCCCCTGCCCCCGTCACCTACACCGTGCAGTATGACGGAAACGGCGGTACGGGAGCGATGGCATCCGCCGCGGTGACGGTGGACACCGCCATCCAGCCCGGCGAGAACACATTCGTGCGTGACGGCTACACCTTCACGGGATGGAAAGCCTACAGCACAGCGAAGAAGCAATACGTGAACATCGGCGACAAGGCCGCCGAAGGAGATACGATCATCTTCTACGCCCAGTGGGAGAAGGATGCTCCCCCTGCCCCCGCCACCTACACCGTACAGTATGACGGAAACGGCGGTGCGGGATCCATGGCATCCGCTGCGGTGACGGTGGACACCGCCATCCAGCCCGGCGAGAATACATTCATCCGTGACGGCTACACCTTCACGGGATGGAAAGCCTACAGCACGGCGAAGAAGCAATACATGAACCTCGGCGACAAGGCCGCCGAGGGAGATACGATCATATTTTACGCCCAGTGGGAGAAGGATGCTCCCCCTGCCCCCGTCACCTACACCGTGCAGTATGACGGAAACGGCGGTACGGGAGCGATGGCATCCGCCGCG
>JAFUIQ010000041.1 GCA_017468385.1 Clostridia bacterium | reverse complement strand
TCTTTCGTATGCTGCCACCGGATCCTCGGCGGCGGTGATGGGACGGCCCACCACGATGTAGTCGGAGCCTATCTCCTTGGCCTGTGCGGGGGTCATGACGCGCTTCTGATCACCGATCTCGCCGTCCGCGAAGCGAACGCCGGGGGTAACGGTGAAGAAGTCTTTGCCGCAGGTTTCGTGTACCACGCCGGCTTCCAGCGGAGAGCAGACCACGCCGTCCAGACCGGCGGCCTTGGCGTTCTTGGCGTAGTGCATCACCACATCGGGCATGGCGTGGGGAATCAAGAGATCCCGGTGCATGCTTTCCTCATCGGTGGAGGTAAGCTGGGTAACGGCGATCAACAGAGGGCGAGTGCCGTCGGGACGGGTCAGACCCTCAATGGCGGCCTCCATCATGCGGATGGTGCCGGCGGCGTGCAGATTGCACATATCCACATCCAGACGGGACAGAACCGCCATGGATTTCTTTACGGTGTTGGGGATGTCATGCAGTTTCAGATCCAGGAAGATTTTGTGGCCGCGGGCCTTGATCTCGCGAACGATGGAGGGACCCTCGGCGTAGAACAACTCCATGCCGATCTTCACAAAGGGCTTTCTCGTGCCAGAAAACTTGTCCAGGAAGGCAAATACCTGCTCCGCCGAGGCAAAGTCACAGGCAATGATTACGTCTTTTCCCATAGTCTCACATCTCCTATTATATCATGTAAATTTTCAATCTTGTACTTTTCCATAGCCGCGGGCAGATCGCGGATGATATCCCGGCAGGCATAAGGATTGATCAGATTGGCGGCGCCCACCTCAACGGCGGTGGCACCGGCCATCATCATCTCGATCACATCCTCGGCGGTGCTGACACCACCCATGCCGACCACGGGAATCTTCACCGCGTGAGCTACCTGATAGACCATCCGTACCGCCACGGGGAAGATGGCGCTGCCGGAGAAGCCACCCATGGTGTTGGCGATGACGGGCTTTCTGGTGCGCAGATCGATCCGCATGCCGAGGAGAGTGTTGATCAGGCTGATGCCGTCCGCACCGGCCGCCTCACAGGCTTTTGCAATCGATACGATATCCGTCACATTGGGGGACAGCTTTACGATCACCGGCTTGGTGGTGACCGCCTTTACCGCGCGGGTTACCTCCGCCGCGGCCTCAGGCGATGTGCCGAAACTCATGCCGCCGCCGTGTACGTTGGGGCAGCTGACGTTGACTTCCAGCCAGCCGACCTGCTCGCACTTGTCCAGTTTCTCGCAGGTGTATACATAATCCTCCACGGAGAATCCGCTGACGTTGGCCATCACTTTCTTGTGAAAGCATTTCGCCAGGCGGGGCAGTTCCTTTCCGATCACGGCCTCCACGCCGGGATTCTGCAAACCGACGGCGTTGATCATGCCGGAGGGGCATTCCGCAATGCGGGGCGTGGGATTGCCGAAGCGGGGATCCTTTGTGGTTCCCTTGAAGGAGAAGGTGCCCAGCATGTTGATATCATACAGCTCCGCAAACTCGTAGCCGTAGCCAAAGGTGCCGCTGGCGGGGATGACGGGATTGTCCAATTCAATGCCGCAGAGCGTTACTTTCATTTCTCCCATGCGATCTCCTCCTTGTACATAATAGGTCCGTCCTTGCAGATGCGCTTGTAGCCGGTGACGGTCTTGCAGGAGCATCCCATGCAGGCACCGAAGCCGCATCCCATCCGCTCCTCAAAGCTGAACTGGCCGCTGGTGGCGGATGCGCGCCAGATGGCCTTCAGCATGGGCTCGGGACCGCAGGTGTAAACGTAAGTGTAGGATTTTTCTGCCATGGCGTCGGTGACGAATCCCTTGATTCCGTAGGAGCCGTCCACGGTGGTGACAGTCACATCCGCCCCCAGCGCACGGAATTCTTCTTCGTAGAAGATCTCACTCTTCGTGTTGAAGCCCAGGATCACGGATACCTTTTTGCCCTCGGCGATCAGCCGCTTGGCCAGCATATACAGCGGCGGAACACCTACACCGCCGCCCAGAAGCAGGGGAGCGTCGCCGCTGAGGCTTGTGTCGTATCCGTTGCCCAGACCGCTGAGGATGTCCAAAGCACCTGCCTTCATGCGGCTCATGGCATCCGTTCCCTTACCCACCACCTTGTAGATGATGGTCAAAGTGCCGCTCTCGCAGTCGCACACGGAGATGGGACGGCGCAGATAGAATCCGTCCAGCTGAATATTCACGAACTGACCGGGGGCAGTGATGTGGGACGTATCCCCCGCCAGCCGCATTTTATATACGCTGTCGGTCAGCGGCGTGTTTTCAATGATTTGAAAAATACTCTGTTTCATAATTGATCCTTACGCATCGATGGTGGAGATGGTCAGAGTGGTTTCTTCCAGTACGTCCAGAAGCACTCGGACGGTATCCAGCGCGGTGAATATGGTCACGTTGTTCTCGGTGGCGTAGCGGCGGATCTGATAGCCGTCGCTGGCGTGACCCACGGAGTCGATGTCGCGGGTGTTGATCACATAGGCGATGTGTCCCTGACGGAGTGCCTCGGGGATCTCGTTGCTGCCGTCACCGATCTTCTGCAGAACGTGAGTGCGGATACCGTTTTCCTTCAGGAAACGACCCGTGCCCTCGGTGGCCTGGATGTTGAAGCCCAGATTGTAGAAGCGGCGGATCAGAGGCAGAGCCTCCTCCTTATCCTTGTCCGCAATGGTAACGAGGACGGTGCCGTAATTCTGCAGATGCATGCCGGAAGCCTGCAGGGCCTTGTACAGTGCCCGGTTCAGCTTGTCGTCGTAACCGATAGCCTCACCGGTAGATTTCATTTCAGGGGAGAGATATGCGTCCAGACCGCGGATCTTATTGAAGGAGAATACAGGAACCTTTACGTACCAGCGATCCTTTTCCTTTGGATAGATGTCGAAAATGCCCAACTCCTTCAGGCTCTTGCCCAGAATCACCTCGGTGGCGATGTCGGCCAGAGAGTAGCCGGTGGCCTTGGACAGGAAGGGAACGGTACGGGAGGAGCGGGGATTTACTTCGATGATGAACACGTTGTCATCCTTGTCCACAATGAACTGGATGTTGTACAGACCGACGATGCCGATGCCCATGCCCAGCTTCTTGGCGTACTGCAGGATGATGCCCTTCACCCGGTCGCTGATGGAGAAGGGAGGGTATACGGAGATGGAGTCACCGGAGTGCACGCCGGTGCGCTCAACCAGTTCCATGATGCCGGGAACGAATACGTCGCGGCCGTCGCAGATGGCGTCGATCTCTACCTCACGTCCCTGGATATACTTGTCAACCAGAACCGGCTTGTCCTCGTCGATTTCCACGGCGGTGCGCAGATAGTGGCGCAGCTGCTCTTCGTTGGCTACGATCTGCATGGCGCGGCCGCCCAGAACGAAGCTGGGACGAACCAGAACGGGATATCCGATCTCCGCGGCGGCGGCCAGACCGTCCTCCAGTTTGGTTACGGCGCGGCCCTTGGCGCGGGGGATGTTCAATTCGTTCAAGAGATTCTCAAAGGCGTTTCTGTCCTCTGCCTTGTCGATGGCGGCACAGTCGGTGCCGATGATCTTCACACCGCGATCGGTGAGCGGCTGTGCCAGATTGATGGCGGTCTGGCCGCCCAGGGAGGCAACAACGCCCTCCGGCTTCTCGAATTCGATGATGTTCATCACATCTTCGGGTGTCAGCGGCTCAAAGTACAGCTTATCGGCGGTGGTGTAGTCGGTGGATACGGTTTCGGGATTGTTGTTGATGATGATCGCCTCGTAGCCGGCGTTCTTGATGGTCATAACCGCGTGTACGGTGGAGTAGTCGAATTCTACGCCCTGGCCGATACGGATCGGGCCCGCACCCAGTACGACGATCTTCTTCTTATCCGTCAGAACGGAGGCGTTCTCGCCGGTATAGGAGGAGTAGAAGTAGGGAATATACGCACCGGTGTGGCAGGTGTCCACCATCTTGAATACAGGGAACAGATTCAATTCCTTGCGGAAGTTATATACATCCAACTCGGTGCATTTCCACATACGGGCGATATACTTGTCGGAGAAGCCCATTTTCTTGGCCGCACGGAGAGTCTTTTCGTCGCGCACATTGGCCTTCAGAATCTCTTCCATGTCCACGATCCGCTTGATGGCTTCCAGGAAGAAGGGAGTGATCTGGGTGATTTCGTGGATCTTTTCTACGGAAACGCCGTGATAGAACAGCTCCGCGATGGCGAAGATGTTATCGGAGCGGAAGTCCTTGATATAGTCCAACAGCTCCTCCACGCCCATGTTGTCGAACTTGGACAGGTAGATGTGGTTGGCGCCGATCTCCAGAGAGCGGATGCCCTTGAGCAGGCACTCCTCCAGATTGGAGCCGATGCCCATAACCTCGCCGGTGGCCTTCATCTGGGTGCCCAGCAGGTTGGTGGCGGAGGTGAATTTGTCGAAGGGGAAGCGGGGCAGCTTGGCGATCACGTAATCCAACTGGGGCTCAAAAGCGGCGGTGGTGTTGGCGATGGCGATCTCGTCCAGGGTCATGCCCACAGCGATTTTTGCAGTCACGCGTGCAATGGGATAGCCGCTGGCCTTGGAAGCCAGAGCGGAGGAACGGGATACGCGGGGATTGACCTCGATGAGGTAATATTCGCTGGTGTGAGGATGGAGCGCGAACTGTACGTTGCAGCCGCCCTCGATCTTGAGCTCACGGATCAGCTTGATAGCGCTGTCGTTCAGCATCTTGAGATCTTTTTCGGAGAGGGTCATGATGGGAGCCACAACCAGGGAGTCGCCGGTGTGCACACCTACGGGATCGATGTTTTCCATACCGCAGATGGTGATGGCGTGGTCGGAGGAGTCGCGCATAACCTCAAACTCGATCTCCTTGTAGCCCTTGACGCTCTTCTCGATCAGTACCTGGTGTACGGGGGAGAGTTTGAATGCGTTCAGACCGACCTCGATCAACTCCGCCTCATCGTTGGCAAAGCCGCCGCCGGTGCCGCCCAGAGTGAAGGCGGGACGAAGCACAACGGGATAGCCGATCTCGGCCGCTGCCTTTTTGGCTTCTTCCAGAGAATAGGTGATCTGAGAGGGGATGGTGGGCTCGCCGATGGACTGGCACAGCTCCTTGAACATTTCCCGGTCCTCAGCCCGCTCGATGCTGGCGCTGCTGGTGCCCAGCAGTTCCACGCCGCACTCCTTGAGCACGCCCTTCTTCTCCAGCTGCATGGCCAGATTCAATCCGGTCTGGCCGCCGATGCCGGGTAGAATGGCATCCGGTCTCTCATAGCGCAGGATCTTGGCAATGTACTCCAGCGTCAGGGGTTCCATATAAACCTTATCGGCAATGGTGGTGTCCGTCATGATCGTGGCGGGGTTGGAGTTGCAGAGAACCACCTGATAGCCCTCTTCCTTCAGCGCAAGGCACGCCTGAGTGCCTGCGTAGTCAAATTCCGCCGCCTGTCCGATGATGATGGGACCGGAGCCGATAATCAGAATCTTTTTGAGATCGTTTCTTTTTGCCATGATATCCTCCTTGTGCTATGAAACGCAATCGATTTATTTGGAATATAGATTAAACTTGGTAAACCACCTTGCCGTCGCAGACGGTCAGGTGGCATTTGCCCAGCAGGGTGTCCCCCGCAAAGGGCGTGGCACGGCCCATGGAAAGGAATTCCTCCGGACGCACGGTCCATTCTTCATGCAGATCCCACACACAGAAATCCGTGCCCAAAGGGATGCCGAAGCGGCGGCGGGGCGCGATGGCCATCAACTCGATCAGCCGGTCCAGGGAGAGAATGTTTTTCTTCACCAAATGGGTGTACATCACGGAAAAGGCCGTTTCCAGACCTACGATGCCAAAAGCACTGCCGGACAGTCCCCGGGATTTTTCCTCCGCGGAGTGGGGCGCGTGATCGGTGGCGATCATATCGATGGTGCCGTCCAGCACGCCGGCCAGAAGCGCTTCCTTGTCAGCCGTGGAGCGGAGCGGCGGATTCATCTTAAACCGGCCGTCCTCCTGCAGATCGTTATCGTCCAGCACCAGATAGTGAGGCGCGGTCTCGCAGGTGACATTTACACCATCCGCCTTGGCGGCGCGGATCAGCTCCACACTTTCCTTGGTGGAGATGTGGCACACGTGGTACGCACAGCCGGTTTCCTTCGCCAGGCGGAGATCCCGCTCGATCTGGGCGTATTCGCTTTCCGAGCAGATTCCCTTGTGGCCATGGGCGCGGGCGTATTCCCCGTCGTGAATGTATCCGCCGTGAAGCAGATCGTTCACCTCGCAGTGAGCCACGATCATCTTGTTCAGGGATTTGGCGCGGAGCATAGCCTCCCGCATAAGGGATTCGCTCTGCACGCCCCGTCCGTCATCGGAGAAGGCGATGGCGGCATCCGCCATGTTCTCCATATCGGCAAGGACTTTTCCCATCTGTTCCGCCGTGATCGATCCGTAGGGATATACGTGAATGCAGGCACCCTCCCGGATCCGGTCGGTCTGGGCACGCAAATGCTCGGGCGAATCCGGCACCGGCTTCAGATTGGGCATGGTGCATACAGCGGTGTATCCGCCGTGAGCGGCCGCGGCACTGCCGGTTTCCATGGTCTCCTTGTATGAAAAACCCGGCTCACGAAAATGCACATGCACATCGCAAAAGCCGGGAAAAACAGTATATTGGGGAGAAAGGAGAGCACGGTATGCATCAGCGGACAAAAAATCCGTAACAGAAGCTTTGAACTTCTCTTTGGCTGTTTCATCCATAGGGTGCATGTTGGTGAATTCCATTGTCTGATCCTTTCCGATTGCAAAAAAAAACTTGCTCGCAAGCAAGACGAACTGCAGCGCGGAAGTGTCCCTTTCCGCATTTTCAATCTTGCCGACATCAGTGAACCGTCTTGAAGATTTACTTCGAATAGTATATCATATTATACTGCGTCTGTCAATAGATAATCCGCCGAAACGTAATGGGTCGGCGGATTTTGTCATTGGTTATATTTCCGATGGGGCGAACCACAGCTCGGTTTGTTCCGGGCGTTTTTTTCGTTTCGGACGTGTGCGGAGTGCGGCGGCCAATACGACCGATCGCGCCCCGCTTTGTCGAAGCAGAGCGGCACATTCCGCCAGCGTGGCACCGGTGGTGACGATGTCATCCACTAAAATGTATTTTCCACTGTATGTCCACCCGGGATGCCGCAAACGAATTGATGCGGCGGCGTTGGTTCGACGTTCATCCGCCGCCAGGTGCTTCTGCATCTCCCCGCCGTCACGGCGGAAGATTTCCTCAAAGCGGGCACCGCTGTAGCGTGCGCATAGTTTGGCCAGCCGGCGGGATTGATCAAATCCGTTTTCCGCAAGACCCGCGGCGGATCGCGGGGCGTAGGTGATCGTCCATGTGCGGATATCCTCACCCTCGGCAAGAAAATCCCGCAGGATCACCCCGGCCAGATCCCGGGCAAGCGCATGAGCGGCCCCGTCGTCGGTACGGTGCTTCAGTGCGTACACCAATCGGGAGGTGACGGCGTGGGTGTTGCCGGGGTCATAGAAGCCTGCGGAGTAAACGACCATGTTGGATATACCGGACAGCGCAGCAGGCGCGCATCGACACTCCCGTGCCTTTCTTTGGCACAGCGGGCAGGGAAGAGCGGATTCCTTCTGCCATTGTGCCGCGCAGTTTTCGCACAACTGCGGTGCGGCGGCACGGATCATCTCCCCGCACACGGGACAGCGGCGGGGAAAGAGCAGGGAAAGGATCTGCTGAAAAGATGAACTCACGGCGCACACTCCCGCAGAATGAACTGCTTCAGATGGGTGTATCGCAGGGAGTGACGTTCGTTTTCCACCATCTCCGCAAGGATATCCCGCCGTCCCACCAGGATCACCATGCGGGCGGCCCGGGTGACCGCCGTGTAGAGCAGATTGCGGGTGCGGAGCATGGGGGCACAGCGGGCGATGGGCAGGATCACAATGG
Source organism: Clostridia bacterium (assembly GCA_017468385.1). Classification (GTDB taxonomy): domain Bacteria; phylum Bacillota; class Clostridia; order Oscillospirales; family CAG-272; genus SIG701. The sequence goes on along the minus strand of JAFUIQ010000041.1, from coordinate 14,011 downwards.
GATACTCACTGCCCTGGCTCTTGTGTACCGTCACCGCATAGGAATGCTCCAACTCATCCAGCTGAGAGAACTCGTAGATCGTCTCCCGCCCGTCGAAATCCACCACCAGCGTCTCGGATACGGGATCGATGTCGGTGATTACACCGATGTCCCCGTTGAAGATGCCGCTGCCCTCCACACCGTTTTTCTTCCACTCCAGCGCGTAGTCGTTTTTGATCTGCATGACCCGATCGCCCTCGCGGAAGAGGAAATCCCGGCATTTTCGCTCCTGTTTTCGGCCATCCTGCGGATTTATCGCCTGCTGCAGCAGCTGATTCAGCCGCACAGTGCCGGCGGCACCGTTGTGGGAGGGGGTGATCACCTGAATCTGATTCACCGTGTCCGGCCCATAGGAGCGGGGCAGGCGGTTTTTGTACAGATCCGCAATGGTGTAGGCGATGTCCTCGTCCGTTTCCCGGGGGAGGAAGAAGAAATCGCTGTCCTTTTTCGTGATATCGGGGAAACGTCCCTCGTTGATGGCGTGGGAGTTGGTGACGATCAGACTGGCCTCCGATTGGCGAAAGATCTCCGTCAGGCGAACGGTGGGGAACGCGCCGCATCCGATCAGATCGGACAGTACGTTGCCCGCTCCCACAGAGGGAAGCTGCTCCGCATCGCCGATCAGAATCACCCGTCCGCCGTTCTTCACGGCGCGAAGCAGGGATTCCAAAAGAAGCACATCGATCATGGAGCACTCGTCCAGAATGATGACGTCCTCATCCAGATAGTTGGACTCTCCCCGGGCAAAGCCCGTTATGTCGGCGTCCTCGGTGCGGAATTCCACCTCCAGAAGGCGGTGGATGGTCTTTGCTTCCCGGGCGGTGGCTTCGCTCATCCGCTTGGCCGCGCGGCCCGTGGGCGCGGCCAGCGCGCAGTCCATCCCCAGACTTTCAAATATGGAAATCAAGGCCCGGATGACGGTGGTTTTGCCCGTGCCGGGACCGCCCGTCAGGATCATCACGCCGCTTTCCAGCGCGCCGCGGATGGCCTGCTTTTGGAGATGGGCGTATTCCAGATGGTTTTCCGATTCCATCTGCCAGATCAGCCGTTCGGCGTCCCCGCTGTCCAGCCGGGGACATACCCGATTCAGATGGCACAGTTTTTTCGCACAGTATTCCTCCGCCCGATAATACTGGGGCAGGCATACGTATTCCACGGAATTCCGGGATACAGATTTCAGATGATTGCATCCCAACAGATCCTGCAGGCAGGCGGCGGCCGCCATGGGATCCACTCCCAGAAGCTCCGCGCTGCGCGCCACAGTTTCCTCCTTGGGCAGGCAGGTGTGCCCGCTCATGTGCGCCGCATCGTTCAGCACAAAGGAAATGCCCGCCGCAATGCGATCCGGCGAATCCGGCGCAACGCCGATGGACATGGCCAGCCTGTCCGCGTTCTTGAAGCCGATGCCGTCCATCTCACAGCAGAGCAGGTACGGATTTTCCTTCAATCGGTCCACCGCGGAATTGCCCCATTTTTTGTAGATGCGCACAGCGGTTGCCGGCGGAAAATAATCCCGGCAGAACAGCATCACCGCGCGAACGCCCACGGTCTGGGCGAAGCTTTCGTTGATCTGCGCCGCCTTTTTCGGGGAGATGCCCGAGATCTCCGTCAGCCAGTCCGGGTGATTGGCAATGATTTCAAAGGTGTCCACGCCGAACCGCTCCACAATCCGGGAAGCGGTTTTCGGGCCGATGCCCTTGATGTTGCCGGTAGACAGATACCGCAGGATATCCCCCTCCTCGGCGGGCAGGGATTTCTCGTAAAATTCCGCCTTGAACTGAGGGCCGTAGGTGGGGTGATTCGTCCATGTGCCCATAGCCGAGATGATATCTCCCTCGGTGACGAAGGGGAGGGTACCCGTGATGGTGATATCGTCCCCGTCCGGCGTCTCGATCTCGCACACGGTGTAGCCGTTGTCCTCGTTCTGATAGACGATGGACGTGACGGTGCCGGAAACGGTTTGCTTGCCGCTTTCACTCGGCAGAAGGTATTCTTGCATGGCATTCGTTCCGGCTCCGCCGGCATCCTTTCTGAAGATTAGTATTATTATACCGAAATTACTCCTCTTTGTCAATTTCGGGGAGTACATTTGTTTTCTTTTTACGGCAAAGACGCAGAAGTCCGTCGCGGATCTCCATCAGTATGCAGTAGAATCCGTACACGGAAAGCATGGCAATGACGATGGTGGTGATGCTATCCATAATTCCTCCGACAAAATGCGCTTTGTATCAGCGTATGCAAGCGGGAGTCGTTCCGTGAAAAAAGGACTGCCGCCAAAGGCAGCAGTCCGGGGAATTTCTGTTACAGCAGAGCCTTCTGCATCTCGGGAACCAGATCCAACCTCTCCCAGGGAGCCATCAGATCCTCACGGCCCATGTGGCCGTATGCCGCCAGCTGGCGGTAGATGGGACGACGCAAGTCAAACCGATCGATGATGGCGGCGGGACGGAGATCCACATGCTCGGCCACATAGTCGGCGATCTTGTTTTCGTCGATCTTGGCGGTGCCAAACGTGTCCACCAGAACGGATACAGGACGGGCTACGCCGATGGCGTAAGCCAGTTGTACCTCGCACTTGTCCGCCAGACCGGCGGCAACGATGTTCTTGGCGATGTAGCGGGCCATGTAGGAGGCGGAGCGGTCCACCTTGGTGGGATCCTTGCCGGAGAAAGCACCGCCGCCGTGGCGGGAGTATCCGCCGTAGGTGTCTACGATGATCTTACGACCGGTCAGACCGCTGTCGCCGTGGGGACCGCCGATTACGAATCGGCCGGTGGGATTTACGTGAATGATAGTCCCCTCATCCATCAAAGCGGGATCGATGATGGGGCGGATCACGTGCTCGATCACATCGGCACGGATCTGCTCAAGGGATACGTCGGGATCGTGCTGGGAGGATACAACGATGGTGTCAATGCGTACCGGTTTGTCGTCCTCGTATTCCACGGTCACCTGGGTCTTTCCGTCGGGACGGAGATAGGCCATGGTGCCATTCTTGCGCACTTCGGTCAGACGGCGTGCCAGCTTGTGGGCGGCGGAAATGGGGAAGGGCATAAATTCCGGCGTCTCGTTGCAGGCGTAGCCGAACATCAAGCCCTGGTCGCCGGCTCCGATGTCGAACTTGTCCTCCTGATCCCGGGATTCCAGCGCACGGTCTACGCCCATGGCGATGTCCGCGGACTGCTCATGGATGGAGTTGAGCACCGCACAGGTGTCGCAGTCGAAACCGTATTTTGCGCGGTCGTAGCCGATCTCGCGGACGGTCTCGCGCACGATGGTGGGGATATCCGCATAAGCGGAGGTGGTGATCTCACCGAGAACCATGACCAGACCGGTGGTGCAGGTGGTTTCGCAAGCCACACGGGACATGGGATCCTGACGGAGCATCTCGTCCAGGATCGCGTCGGAGATCTGGTCGCAGATTTTGTCGGGATGTCCTTCGGTTACGGATTCGGATGTAAAGAGTCTTCTCATAATATATTCCTTTCTTTGTGGCAAAGAAAAAAGCCCCGGGCAGAGCCTGAGACAATCAAAATCGGATGAACTCAAACTCTTATCTGTCAGGAATTAGCACCTTGCCGAAAAATCGGTAGGTTGCCGGGCTTCATGGGGCCGGTCCCTCCGCCACTCTGGATAAGTAAGTTTACATACACATACATTATACCACCATATTCGCCGTATTGCAAGGGATAAATACAAAATAACCGGGAACAATCAAAGGATTGTTCCCGGTTGGGGCTAAAGTTTGTTTCTTATGAACTCGGGCTGTCGAGGGCGCCAGCCCCTACAAGAATGGGTGTTTGTATACTCGTAGGGGACGGCGCCGCGACGTCCCGTATACTTTTTGAGGATGAGTTACGCAACGCAACTTGTCCTCTCAAAACTACTTACTTCTCCACGCTCATCCAGCAGCCTTCCGCGCCGAGACGGTTCTCCGGCGGGGTCAGCAGACCGCGTCCGATCAGCGCCTCCACCAGCGCATCGTGCACCGGCAAACTTGCCAGTTCATTGGCGAAAGACCACTCACCATACAGATATTCAGGGACATTCTTTCGGATCAGATCTGCCAACTTCTCAGCGATGGCCTCCGCCTCTTTCGTAAGGACTTCGCTGGTCAGATTGCGGGTGATTGCAAACAGGCGATCGGAATCTTTCCCGTCATGGACCAGGATCTTGGTGTACAGCATGTCGCCCTCCCGATACAGATAGCCCTGCTCGATGGCCTTCGCCGCGTGCTCCTTCTCCACATCGGAAAGGGATGCAACGGCCAGACCGTCGATGGCCTTCAGCGCCAACTGAATCTGCGGATCGTTGGAAACGTTATGCTCACACGCAAAATGCTTTTGAAGGCGTTTGTTATAAATATTGGCCATATGAATCGCAGAGAATCCGCAAATATTTTCCGCCTTAATACTGTCTCGGCCGCCGCCGTAAATCTTTCCGTTATCCACATAGCCAAATACACTGAAAGGACGATCGGGTTTCTGTTCCTTTGCGAAGTGCTTCTCAGCCAGTATAGAGTATACAATTCTGTCTACGGTTCCTGCGAGATCGTGCACCTGCTGCCACAGAATCAGGTTAAGATCCACTTCCTTATTCAGATAGGGGAAGGACAGATATTCTTCCTTGTGCTCCTCAATGTACTCTGCGATGATGTCGCAGATCTGGGGCAGCCTCTCCTCGTAGAGGGTGCTGGCTTTCTCCATCACGTCCGTGTCAAACAGCACAAAGTTGATGGCGTACTTGCCGTTGTCCAGCCTGCGCAGAAGACCGTACTTGCCGTTGGCACCGCGGGTGAGGATCTCCAGTTCCTCTTCCACGTACACCGTGGGAACGCCCAATTCCTCAGCGATCTCGGTGGCAGAGGAGGGCTTTTTGAAACACAGCCACAATACGTGCTTGGAAAATTCGCGCTCAAATCCAATCAAGGGATCGCCCCACAAAGGATTACCGAAGCCCCAAAGGACATAGTCCACTTTGCTCAAAGATGTGGGTTTGTTCTGCATATCGTTCATTTTGTCTACCTCGCTTTTCACTTTTTTCCGTGCCGCAAACAACCGCTGCCGCAGGGCAGTTTCGCTGATCTTCTGCTCCTTCGCAATCTGCGCGGTAGATTTTCCGTCGATGTAGAAGGCGATCATCACCTCCCGGTACGCCCGGGTCAGGTAAGAGATGCGGCGGTACACCGCCCGCAGCAGCTCCTCCGTGTCGTCTTCCTCGGCTTCCTCCGCCGGGATGGCGGAAAGGATCTCCTCCGGATCCTCCGGAATGCGGACATCCGTCTCCCGACGGCGCTTCTCGGAAAAATCCGCATATACGTTGCGAGCCACCCGCCAGATGAAACCGTATAGATCCCGGATCTCGCCCTCGCCCGCCGCTGTTTTGATCAGCGCGTACAGAATATCGGAGCACAGATCCTGTGCCTCGTAGCTGTCGTTGGTGCGGGCGTAGCAAAAGCCGTACAGTTTTTCGATCAGTTCGTTATCGATCTTTTGCAGCAGTTCTTGTTTTTTCATTTGTTGTCTCCAAAGCGATTGATCAATGCTTTCATCTGTATAGTCGGCAAAGAACGGATTTGTTAGGTGGTTTTGTCAAAAAATATGCAAAAACCCGGAAACGGGCGTTTCCGGGTAAGGGATCAAAGCAAAAAGTTGAGGAACGATACCACGCCGTAGCTGGCACAGCACATGATGCCGCCGGCCAGACATACGCCGGCAAAGATGGCGGGCAGGGAATACTTCATCCGCATGTCCAGCAGCGACGCAATCAAGGCACCGGTCCACGCGCCCGTGCCGGGCAGGGGGATGCCAACGAACAGCACCAGACCCAGAGAGGCGTATTTCAGCACCCGATCGGATTTGCTGTGTGCCTTCCGCTCCAGCCATTCGGCTATTCCTTTGAAATGCTTGGTTGTGTGCATCCAGGCGAGAATTTTCCGGATGAACAATAGAATAAACGGAACGGGAAGCATATTGCCGATCACGCTGAGTACCAGATTGGCATACCAGGGCATACCCATTCCCGCACCGATGATGACGGATCCGCGGAGTTCGATCAGCGGAACCATGGCGCAAAAGAAGACGTATAGGTATTCTTTCAGGATAGCAAGCATGAGTCGGTCCTCTCCTTTGCGGAATGTGTTATCTTATTGTACCACAGAATGGCTGTCCCCGCAAGAAGGAAATGTCAAATATGCAAAACCTTTGACACCCTCTTGTACAAAAGCATGGCCAGTGTGGAGCAGATGAGGCCCTTAACCAGATTAAAAGGGGCCACTGCGCAAACCACCAGGGATTTCAGATCGGTGACCAGCGGATTGACTGCCGCGCCCATGCCGATGATGTTATCGATGGGCAGATTATAGAAGCGGGAAAAGGCGGGGATCAGTACGAAATAGTTCAGCAAACTGCCAATCAGAGCCAGGGAAAGGGAACCAACGATCATGCTGAGCAGTGCGCCCTTTTTATTTTTATGATATTTGTAGATCACTGCGGCAGGAACCACAAAAGCGCATCCCGTAATGAAGTTTGCCAACTCACCTATGTAAGCGGTGTAGGTGCCGTTCAGCAGTATGTTGATCAGATTTTTCAAAAATTCAATAAGGATAGCCGCTCCGGGACCGAGGGCAAATCCTCCCATGAGGATAACTGTCTCAGACAGATCCAGCTTATAAAATCCCGGCGCAAACCAAAGAGGAAATTCCACGAGCATAAGAACTGCCGCGATGGCAGTGAGCACGGCGACGCGCGCTATGTAACGAATCGGTGTTTTTGATTTGACAGACATAGTATTCTCCTTAGTCATTGTAGTACAAGGAGAAGATAAAACCCCGACGGGCAAAACCGGTCGGGGTATTACTTCCAAGTCGCGCGGAGCCATTCCGCATCGGCCATTGAGTTATCTTCTCTCATCCGGACTGTAACCGTCGGTGCAGGAATTGCGCCTGCTCGGCATCCCGTGGGATGTTCGTGGACTATACCACCGGTATGGATTTTCACCATTCCCCGAAGAAATGTATTCAGTTTGGAAAAAGAAGATCACCGGCGCATGCGCCGGTGATCCGATAACCTAAATGGTTAGTGATTAAGCCTCGATCTCGGAAACGACGCCGGAACCAACGGTTCTACCACCCTCACGGATAGCGAAACGCAGACCCTTCTCGATAGCGATAGGAGTAATGAGTTCAACGTTCATTACAACGTTATCGCCGGGGCGGCACATGTCAACGTCAGCGGGAAGCTGGATGGTGCCGGTAACGTCGGTAGTTCTGAAGTAGAACTGAGGACGGTAGCCAGAGAAGAAGGGCTTCTGACGGCCACCCTCTTTCTCCTGCAGTACGTAAACCTGACCGGAGAACTTGGTGTGGGGGTTGATGGAGCCGGGCTTGCAGAGAACCTGACCGCGCTCGATCTCGTTCTTCTGAACACCGCGGAGCAGCAGACCAACGTTGTCACCAGCCTCAGCGGAATCCAGCAGCTTACGGAACATTTCGATACCGGTGATAACGGTAGTCTTCTTCTCGTCGGTCAGACCAACGATTTCTACGCTATCAGCCATCTTAACGGTACCACGCTCTACACGACCGGTAGCAACAGTACCACGACCGGTGATGGAGAATACGTCCTCGACAGGCATCAGGAAGGGTTCGTCAGCCTTACGAGCAGGAGTAGGAATGTATGCGTCTACCTGATCCATCAGTTCCTTGATGGGAGCGTAAACTGCATCGTTGATGTCGGTGGAAGTAGAATCCAGAGCCTCACGAGCGGAACCGCGAACGATCGGAATATCGTCGCCCGGGAAGTCGTACTCGGACAGCAGGTCACGGATTTCCATCTCAACGAGATCGCACAGCTCATCGTCATCAACCAGGTCGCACTTGTTCATGAATACAACCAGTGCGGGAACGCCTACCTGACGAGCGAGCAGGATGTGCTCACGGGTCTGAGCCATAGGACCGTCGGTTGCAGCAACAACCAGGATAGCGCCGTCCATCTGAGCAGCACCGGTGATCATGTTCTTAACGTAGTCAGCATGTCCGGGGCAGTCAACGTGTGCGTAGTGACGGGACTCGGTCTCGTACTCAACGTGACGGGTGTTAATTGTGATACCACGAGCCTTCTCCTCGGGAGCGTTGTCGATCTGATCGTATGCCAGGAACTCAACGTTGCCTGCGGTCAGGGACAGGGTCTTGGTGATAGCTGCGGTCAGAGTGGTCTTACCATGGTCAACGTGACCGATGGTACCAATATTAACGTGGGGCTTGCTGCGCTCAAATTTTGCCTTTGCCATTGGTAAATCCTCCTAAAATATATAGGTTGTAAAATAATTAGTTGTTCTTTGCGCGGACGTTTACGATCTCTTCCTGGATGGACTTCGGAACTGCAGCGAAGTGAGCCGGTTCCATGGAGTACAGGGCACGGCCCTGGGACTTGGAACGGAGATCCGTTGCGTAACCGAACATCTCAGCCAACGGAACGAATGCGAGAACTTCGGTAGCACCGTTGTTCTGGGGTTCCATGGACTGGATCTGACCGCGGCGGGAGTTGAAGTCGCCGATGATATCACCCAGATAATCATCGGGAGTGATGGTAACGACCTTCATGATCGGCTCGGTGAGAACGGGGTCAGCCTTTCTCATCGCTTCCTTGAACGCCATAGAACCGGCGATCTTGAACGCCATCTCAGAAGAGTCAACTTCATGGTAAGAACCATCGTACAAAGTAACCTTAACGTCCACTACATTGTAGCCGGCGAGGACACCGTTCTGCATAGCACCCTGAATACCCTGGTTAACGGGTTCGATAAATTCCTTCGGAATAGCACCGCCGGTTACGGCGTTAACGAACTCGTAACCCTTACCGGGCTCGTTGGGCTCAATGGTGATCTTAACATGACCGTACTGACCGGAACCACCGGACTGACGCTTGTACTTGCACTCGTGATCCACCTGCTTGCGGATGGTCTCTTTGTATGCAACCTGCGGCTTACCGATGTTTGCCTCCACCTTGAACTCGCGGAGAAGTCTGTCCACGATGATCTCAAGGTGCAATTCACCCATGCCGGCGATGATGGTCTGACCGGTTTCCTCATCCGTGTAGGTGCGGAAGGTCGGATCCTCTTCAGCCAGCTTGGCGAGGGCGATACCCATCTTTTCCTGACCGGCACGAGTCTTGGGCTCGATAGCCTGGCGGATAACGGGTTCCGGGAACTCCATGCTCTCGAGGATGATCGGATGCTTTTCGTCGCAGAAAGTATCACCGGTGGTGGTGAACTTGGTAGCAACTACGGCAGCGATATCACCTGCATAGCAGGTCTCGAGATCCTGACGGGAGTTTGCGTGCATCTGAACGATACGTCCGAGACGCTCGCGCTTGCCCTTGGTGGAGTTATATACTGTATCACCGGCATTGATCACACCGGAGTATACACGGAAGAAGCAGAGCTTACCAACGAACGGGTCGGTAGCGATCTTGAATGCGAGGGCAGAGAAGGGCTCCTCATCGGATGCATGTCTCTCTTCTTCCTCGTTCGTGTCGGGGTTAACACCCTTCATGGACTCGATGTCGGTAGGAGCGGGCATATAGTCGATGATCGCATCGAGCAGCTTCTGCACGCCCTTGTTCTTGTAAGAAGTACCGCAAACAACGGGAACGATCTTGTTGTCGATGGTAGCCTTGCGGAGAGCCGCCTTCAGCTCCTCAACGGAGATCTCATCACCATTGCAGTATTTCTCAAACAGTTCTTCATTGGTTTCGCAGATGGACTCAACCATCTTTGCGTGATATTCCTCAGCCTGTTCCATCATGTCTTCCGGAATGGGCTCGACACGCATGTCCTTACCGAGGTCATCGTAGTAAACGTCGGCTTCCATGTTCATCAGATCGATGATGCCGCGGAAAGTGTTCTCCGCGCCGATAGGAAGCTGGATCGGAACCGCATTGGCATGGAGTCTGTCATGCATCATATCGATAACGCGATAGAAGTTCGCGCCATTGATATCCATCTTGTTGACATAGCCCATACGCGGAACCTTGTACATATCAGCCTGTCTCCAAACGGTTTCAGACTGGGGCTCAACGCCGCCCTTTGCACAGAAGACAGTAACGGAGCCGTCGAGAACGCGCAGAGAGCGCTCAACCTCTACAGTAAAGTCAACGTGGCCGGGGGTGTCGATAATGTTAATACGCGTATTTTTCCAGAAGCAAGTGGTAGCAGCGGAGGTAATGGTGATACCTCTCTCCTGTTCCTGCTCCATCCAGTCCATGGTAGCGCCGCCATCATGAGTCTCGCCCATCTTGTGCGTCTTGCCTGTGTAGTACAGGATACGCTCAGTGGTCGTGGTCTTACCGGCGTCGATATGAGCCATGATACCGATGTTTCTGGTACGCTCAAGTGAATATTCCCTTGCCATTGATTATCTTGCTCCTTTTTGGTGTAAAGGATATGATTCCGTGCCGCGGTGTGCGGCACCGGCAAATCAATATCTGTAATGAGCGAAGGCCTTGTTGGCCTCAGCCATCTTGTGCACATCTTCTTTCTTCTTGAAAGCGCCGCCTGTGCTGTTCTTGGCGTCCATGATCTCGGCTGCGAGACGCTCTGCCATGGTTCTTTCGCCTCTGGAACGAGAATAAGCGGTGATCCAACGCAGACCCAGGGTCTGGCGTCTGTCCGCTCTTACTTCCATCGGAACCTGGTAGTTAGAACCGCCTACACGGCGAGCCTTAACCTCCAGAACAGGCATTACGTTCTCGAGAGCCTCTGTGAATACTTCCAGAGGATTCTGACCGAGCTTTTCCTCAACGATCTTGAATGCATCGTAAACGATAGTCTGAGCAACGCCCTTCTTACCGTCGTACATGATATTGTTGATAAGTTTGGTTACGAGTTTAGAGTTGTAAAGCGGATCCGGCAGCACATCTCTTTTAGAAATCTGACCTCTTCTCGACACTGTACTTCCCTCCTTCATTAAAAATATATGAAATCATAGGTACTCGAAAGATTCCCCCGCTAGTGCAAGTGAGCGTCAGCCGTGTCGTATATAAACAATGTTTCACGATACAGCAGTGCGCTCGCACGCTGGAAATGAGACTTTACGAGGGGGCAAAGCGAAATTACTTCTTAGCTTTTGCCTTCTTTGCGCCGTACTTGGAACGGCTCTGGTTGCGGTTTGCAACGCCCTGTGCATCCAGGGTACCGCGAATGATGTGGTAACGTACACCAGGCAGGTCACGTACACGGCCGCCGCGGATAAGAACGACGGAGTGCTCCTGCAGGTTATGGCCGATACCGGGGATGTAGCAGGTAGCTTCCATACCGTTGGTGAGACGAACCTTCGCGAACTTACGAAGTGCGGAGTTCGGCTTCTTCGGCGTGGTGGTACCTACCTTGGTGCAGACGCCGCGCTTCTGCGGTGCGCTCTGGTCGATCGCCTTGTTCTTGATCGAGTTGAAGCCGCGCTGCAGCGCCGGAGCTTTGGACTTGTAGGTCTTGTCCTGTCTGCCCTGCTTAACAAGCTGATTAAAGGTTGGCATGATTTTCCTCCATTTCTTTCGTGATGATTGTTTATATACGATCGCCGGGAAGAGATGCCCGCCGACAGTATCAAAATCAGCGTTTTGAGCATAGAAAAAGATATACCCATAAACGTACGGCATTATTATAACATTTTGGATCGCGTCTGTCAAGAAGGATTGAATATTTTCAATTATTCTCCAATTTGCACAATTATATTCACGCAGGTTTTTGCGAATTTGCGCTCATTGTTGACAATGCACATACAAGCGAAAAAATCCTGCCCGGATCGGGCAGGATTTTTTGTTGGAAAATCAGATTATTCTTCGTCGGAATCCTCAGCGTCCTCCATGGTGTCATCGGTGAGCAGATCGTCATCGCCAACGGAATCCATATCCTCGTGGATATCGGTTTCGATTTCAGCGATGTCTGCATCCTGCTCCTCCTCGGCCTCTTCGGCACGCTTGGATTCGGATGCCATGGCAGCCATCTGCAACTCCGCCATCAGCGGATCGTTGTAGGGCTGGGTGCGCTGTACATCGATATCGCGATAGCGTTCCATACCGGTACCGGCAGGGATCAGCTTACCGATGATTACGTTCTCCTTCAGACCCATCAGATGATCCACCTTACCCTTGATGGCAGCTTCGGTCAGAACCTTGGTGGTTTCCTGGAAGGAAGCGGCGGACAGGAAGGATTCGGTGCCCAAAGATGCCTTGGTGATACCCAGCAGCAGAGGCGCACCCACGGCGAGGGTCAGGCCGACTTCGCCGGCGGCAATGCGCTTCTCGACTGCTTCGTTCTCGGCCATCAGCTCGGTAAGATCCACCGTGGCGCCGGAGAGCAGATTGGTGCTTCCTTCATCCTCGATGCGAACCTTACGGGTCATCTGACGGGCGATAACCTCGATGTGCTTATCGTTGATGTCGATGTTCTGAGAACGGTATACCTTCTGTACTTCCAGAAGGATATATTCGTACACTTCATCGATGCCGTTGATGCGGAGAATATCCGCGGGAGCCCGGTAGCCCTCGGTCAGCTCCTGACCGGCGCGTACGTGCTGACCGTCGCTGATCAGAATACGCATACCGAAGGGGATCTGGTAGGCGGTTTCTTCGCCGCTTTCGTCGGCGCGAACGGTAATGGTGCGCAATCTCTTGCTGTCCTGAATGGTGGCCATACCGGATTGTTCCGCAACGATGGCGGGCTTCTTCGGCTTTCTTGCCTCGAAGAGTTCCTCAACACGGGGAAGACCCTGGGTAATATCGGCACCTGCCACACCACCGGTATGGAAGGTACGCATCGTCAGCTGTGTACCGGGCTCACCGATAGACTGAGCGGCGATGATACCGACGGCCTCGCCGATATCCACGGGAGTGGAGTGTGCCAGATCGGCACCGTAGCAGTGAGCGCAGACGCCATGGCGTGCACGGCACTGGAGAACGGTACGGATGAGAACGGTTTCGATGCCGGCATCCACGATAGCGGAAGCCTGCTTTTCGGTGATCATGGTGTTGTCTTCCACGAGAACCTCGCCGGTCTCGGGATGCACCACGTTGCCGATGACATAGCGGCCCATCAAACGATCCTTCAAAGGCTCGATCACTTCGTTGCCGTCCTTGATGGCGTGAACAATCAGACCCTTCTGGGTACCGCAGTCACGCTCGCGGATGATGACTTCCTGGGCAACGTCAACCAGACGGCGGGTCAGGTATCCGGAGTCGGCGGTCTTCAGAGCCGTATCGGACAGAGACTTACGGGCACCACGTGCCGCGATGAAGTACTCCAGGATATTCAAGCCTTCACGGAAGTTGGACTTGATCGGGATCTCCATGGTCTTACCGGAGGTGGCGAACATCAGTCCGCGCATACCGGCCAGCTGACGCATCTGCGTGATGTTACCACGGGCACCGGAGTCACTCATCATCTTGATGGGGTTATAGCGGTTGAAGTTGTTCTGCAGGGCAGCGACAACGTCGTTGGTGGTCTGTTCCCAGATGCGGACTACGTTCTGGTAACGCTCCTCTTCGGAGAGTTCACCGCGCTGGAAGTGCTTAGCCACGACTTCGACCTTTTTCTCGGCGGCGGCAACCAGATCGTATTTTTCCGGCGGAATGGTCATATCCGCAACGGAGATGGAGATGGAAGCGCGGGTGGAATATTTGAAGCCCATGGACTTGATCTCGTCCAGCATGTTGGCAGTCACACCAAATCCGTGGTACTTGATGCAGCGGTCGATGATCTGACCCAGCTGCTTGGATCCGGTCACGAAGTCGATTTCCAGATCGAACAGCTTGGAGGGGTCGGAGCGATCCACATAGTGCAGATCCTGGGGGATCGCACGGTTGAAGATCAGACGTCCGAGAGTCGCATCGATGATGCCGGTGCGCATCTCACCGTCGATCTCTTTCTCCACGCGTACCTTGATGGGCGCGTGCAGACCGAGAATGCCGTTTTCGTA
>JAFUIQ010000040.1 GCA_017468385.1 Clostridia bacterium | reverse complement strand
TGGCCTTTCTCCACCTTGGGCTGGCCCAATCTGGATTCCAAGGATCTGAACTACTGGTATCCCACCTCCGTGCTGGTTACTGGCTATGACATCATCTTCTTCTGGGTTGCCCGTATGATCTTCTCCGCGCTGGAGTACACCGGCGAGATTCCCTTTGACACCGTTCTGATCCACGGTCTGGTTCGCGACGCACAGGGCCGCAAGATGTCCAAGTCCCTGGGCAACGGCATTGATCCTCTGGAGATCATCGAAAAGTACGGCGCCGACGCGCTCCGCTTCGCTCTGGCTACGGGCAACAGCCCCGGAAACGACATGCGCTTCTCCGACGAGAAGATCGAGGCCGCCCGCAATTTTGCCAACAAGCTGTGGAACGCCGCGCGCTTCGTCATGATGAATCTGGAGATCGAGCAGATCCAGTTGCCGCCCGTTGACCGTCTGGCCGCCGAGGACAAGTGGATTTTGGCCCGTCTGAACGAGACGATTGCCTCCGTTCGCTCCAATCTGGATAACTACGAGATCGGCATCGCCCTGAGCGCTTTGTACGATTTCGTTTGGGATGTATACTGCGACTGGTATATCGAGCTGTCCAAGGCATCCGTTGCCATGAAGGGCACCGAGCGTTCTCTGGATGCACAGAACGTGCTGGCGTATGTGCTGTGCAAGATCCTTGCCCTGCTCCATCCGTTCATGCCCTTCATCACCGAGGAGATCTACCGCAATCTGCCCGGCACCACGGACAGCATCATGGCGGAGGAATACCCCACCGTATCCGATGCCTTCCGCTTCCCCGAGGACGAGATCAAGATCGCCCGGGTGATCGACGCCATCACCGCCATCCGTGCCCGCCGCTCCGAGATGAACGTACCTCCGTCCCGCAAGGCCCAGGTGTTCATCGTAACGAAGTATCCGGATTCCTTCCCGGAATCCACCCACGCCTTCTTCACCCGTATGGCATCCGCATCGGCCGTGTCCGTTGTGGACAGCTTTGCGGATGAGGGTGCGGTACAGATCATCACCGACGCGGCGACGATCTACATCCCGCTGTCGGATATGGTGGACTTTGAGGCCGAGCGCAAGCGTCTGAACGCCGAGTTGACCTCCATGGAAAACGAGATCAAGCGTGCCGAATCCAAGCTGGCCAACGAGAGCTTCGTTGCCCGCGCACCCCAGCAGGTGGTAGACGCAGAAAAGGCCAAGCTGGAGAAGTACAAGGCCCAGCGCGACGGTATTCTGGACGCACTGAAAGCCATTGAGGGAAAGTAAGATTATAAAAATGCCTTCATAAGAAAATTAACCCCCGACAGATTTTTCGTCTGTCGGGGGTTCTTTTTATACACAATATATTATATTAAATGTTGAACTTAAAAGGATTATCAATAGTTTCAGGACCAAATGTTTTTACCGCCATTTTGTACATCGCCTTGGCATGAATTCTGTCATGCCATAGGAAACGGCGCATCATTTTGCGTAAAGACCACGTCTCACCGTAACTCCCCTCAACAACGGCATTGTCCAGATACCCTTTTGTTTGTTCTAAATATTCAAATCCTTTCTCTCTGCATTCAAGAATTGTACCATCGTTATCAATATCAATGCCTATCTCTCCAAAATAATATGAATTCACATTCTTCGTATGCTCATACATCTCATACGCTGTTCTCGGAACATCACCATAAAACGTCTTTCTTGGGGGATTGCAGCTTTTTTCTTTATCAGGAACAGACTGAAACAGATCATAAAAATCTTTTGCCGATTTTAGCACAAGACTTTTCAGTTCATCATATTCGTCTTTTGATATGGGGAGCTTTTCGGACTCAAATATAATATCAGAATCTGCATCGGCGATTTGTAAATCGCTACGTTTTTCCTGAATGATTTCTATTTTTTCATCTTGAGAAAAAGATTGATTCCTCCAAAGAGTATATGCCAATATTTCTGCCTGCATTTTGCCCATAGCAACTTCAAGGCTTTCCCCTCGAGTATAAGCACCTATACAATCTTCAGAATATAACAATGTGTCGTTACCATTATGTTCCCATATACATTTCATATTCCTGTCTCCTAAATGTGAACGATTGATTCTTTGACTACCGGTTTCGCCTTTGTTCAACAAAGGATTCGGGCAAAAGCCGCACCTTTATTCTTTGGTATTCAAATGCTTGTAATACCACCGTCGTGGATTCTCATAAATATATTTCCTACGCGTTTCATAATCATCTCTGTCACGAACGATATGCTCGGCGGATGAGCGTTGAAACATTTTTTCTATCCCGTATTTTTGCTTGCAGCTGCGCGAAGTCAAGGACTTAAACGCACAAATCACATCGTCCAAGGTAGGGGAGGGGCTTGCTCCTCCCGCCTTCTCATGCAAGAATATTACCGCGTGAATATGGTCTGGCATAATGATGTAATCCTCTATCGTAACACTGGGGAAACGGGTTTCCATCAACTGTAACTGTTCTTTTACGATCTCGCCGCAAGGCTTTAGTTTTACCGTGATTTCGGGAGGAGCAAGCCCCTCCCCTACCGCTATTTCGATTGTTTTATCGGCAGCCGTAATGTCTGCTATGACCATTTCAGATAAAATATGCATTCTGTCTCGCACGCATATCGTAACAAAGTATGCACCTGCGGAGCTATAATCAAAGTTTTTTAGCCTTGTTGATTTTCTTTTTGGCAAAGTTTTTTCGTTATCCATCTTCATCACCCATTCCATTATAACACAAATCGGCAAAGGAAACGATATCCCCTGCCGAAATGTGTAAGCCTCTTTACGAAAAGGAACATATCCGTTCCTTTTTATTTATCCGCATCCATGCCCAGCAGTCTCTCGCAAAAGCGGAGATGGGCCAAATCGGAATCGCTGTTCAAAATCGTCACGCTTCCCCGCTGGGATTCCTTCGCCAGCCAGCCCCGCAGGGAGAGCTGCCGCTGTGCTTCCCGCGCCGTGCCCGCGCCGCCGTCAAAGAGTTCTTTGGCCTTTGTGACGCGCTGAATGGTGTCCGCCGCGAAGGGATAATGGGTGCATCCCAGCACCACCGCATCCGGCGGCGTGTTCAGAAAATCCGCCAATTCTGCGCGCAAATACTCTTCCAATTCTTCCCCATCCAGCCTGCCGTTTTCAATCATGCGGGCTAGTTTGGAGCAGGGGGCGGGGATGATCTGTGCCCGCTCGGCATGGGCATTCATCAGCGTTCTGAAGCGAGGGGATGACAGGGTAAGGGGGGTGGCCATGACCAAAACCCGTCCGCCGGGATAGGCCTGCACCGCCGGCTTAATAGCCGGCTCCATGCCGATGATGGGGATCTGCGTATACTTTTCCCGCAAAAAGCGGATGGCCACGCCGGTGGCCGTATTGCAGGCGATCACGATCGCCTTGGCCCCCCGGTCAATCAGCTGCTGCACATGAGCATCCGTCAGGGCGCACACATCCTCCGGAGTCCGTGCGCCGTAGGGAGCGTTTGCCGAATCCCCGTAATACACAAAGGATTCATGGGGCATCCGCCGCATCAGTTCCCGCAGAACGCTGATGCCGCCTACGCCCGAATCAAATACCCCAATGGGATCGTATTTTCTTTCCATCTGCATCCCCTCCCCGTGTTCGATACATACATTCTACCACAATTTCCCCGCCGTTGCAAGTGTTCTTTCCCGTCCCGCCGATTATGTAAACAAATGATAAAAACACCTATTCCTATTGTTTTTAGGCCCAAAATATGATATAGTATTGGATGTAATGATACAATAGGATGATTATGTACAGAAAGGTTGCACACCGTTATGCGCACAAAATCTATGCCATATATTTCCGGCGCACGCCGCGCCGCCTGTCTTATTTTTGCCGTGATTCTTTTGCTGGTGCCCGTGGTATCTGCTCTGACTCCGTCGGTCCATGCCGCCGCGGCCATCACCGAATCGGTGAATCTGACCAATCCCCGGAAGAACATGTACGGCAACGGCTACAAATGGATGAATCTGGAGAACACGCTGACGCTGAGCGGTCTGCATATCGAAACCGATTCGGAATACGGCATGCGCATCCCCGACGGCGCCACCGTCATCCTGGAAGGCAACAACTACATCAGCGCCGCTTCCTACGCCCTGGGATGCCCCAGCAACGTGACATTCAAGGGAAACGGATCCCTGACGCTGGTGGCCCGGGATACCGGTCTGTATTTCTACTCCACCGATGACACCACCACCGCCCGTATTCTGGGCGGCACCTATACCATCTCCTCCGGCGGAGTGGGTATCCGCAGCGATTACACCACGCTGTCCATCACCGGCGGCAAGTTCGATATCGATGTGCCCGCCGCCGACGGATGGGCTATCACCGGACGTACCGTTAAAATCCACGGCGGCAAAATCACCGCCAACGCGCCTCTGCGCGCCACACTGGATCTGGAGATCCGGGCGGCAAGCCTGACTGTCACCGCGGACAAGCCGGCCCTTTCCGCCGCGCGGAAGCTGTCTTTGAATGACGTGTCCCTCTCCGCGGGAAGTGACAAGAGTTCTTTGACCCGCGTGGATACATACAACGGCGAAAACTGCGTTGCCGTGAAATCCGCCGCCAATCTGCTGGGTGAGAGCGTTCTGTTCGGGGAGAACGTGCCCATGTTTGCAGATATCCTTCTCGTTCTGGCCCTGGCTGCCCTGGTTGTCCTGGGAATCGCCCTGCCCCTGCTCCGCGCTCACCGCCGTTCTCAGCGTGCTCTTGCCGCCGCAGCCGAAGCGGAAGCCGCCGCAGATGAGGACAAGAAGCAGAAAAAATCCAGACAGTGATGAATACGCCCCACAATCAACGCCGCGCGCCCGCGCCGGATATACGTGAGCGACCGCGGATCTCGCCCCAGCGACGGGCGGAGATAGAGCGCATGCGCCGCCGCAGACGGCGCATCGGGATCGCCCTGGTATGTGCGCTGGTCTTCTGCACCGTCATGCTGATCCATGCGATCCGGACCTACGAGATGCCCGCACCGCCCCCGGCGGCGGAGGTAATCTCTCTGGGGGAACGGCAGCAGCAGACGACTCCGCCCGATACCGAAGCGCCGGCGGCCGAAGATCCCATCGTGCCGGTGGTCAGCCGTCCGGCAGCGACGGCCACCACAAAGACCTTGACGGATGAAATCGACAGCGAATATGCTGTACTGATCACGGCGGACACGTCCGCCATTCTCGCCCGGAAGGGCGCGGATAAGCGGATATACCCCGCTTCCCTGACCAAGATTATGTCACTGATCGTGGCGTATGAATCCATAACCGATCTGTCGGAAACCTTCACGGTGACCAGCACCATCATCGATCCCCTCTATCTGGCGGAAGCCACCCTGGCCGGATTTGCCCCCGGGGAGACGGTCACCATACGGGATCTGCTGTACGGCATGATCCTCCCCTCCGGTGCGGAGGCGTCGGTGTCCCTGGCCATTCACACGGCGGGAAGTGAGGAGGAATTCGTATCCCGCATGAACGCCAAGGCGAAGGAAATGGGACTGAAAAACACCCATTTCACCAACTGCAGCGGCCTGCACCACGAGGATCACTACACCACCTGTACAGAGATGGCCATGATTCTGGCCTACGCCCTCCAATATCCCACCTGCCGGGAGATTCTTTCCACCTACCAATACACCACATCCTCCACGGAAAAGCATCCGGAGGGCGTGGAGCTGACCTCCACTATGTTCTCCCGGGTGCATGGGGATGAGCCCACCGGTGCGCTGATCGTGGCAGGAAAAACCGGCTACACCCATCAGGCCCGCCACTGTCTGGCCAGTTACGGCGAGCGGGAGGCGGACGGCGCGGGATTCATCTTCGTCACCACCAACGCCGACGGAAAATTCGAGCCGATATTCGATGCCATTCACGCATATTCCGAATACATACACAAATAAGGAGGTGTCGCATTTAGCAATGCGTCACCTCCGCGA
>JAFUIQ010000039.1 GCA_017468385.1 Clostridia bacterium | reverse complement strand
GAGGGATTCGACAAAAACCGCTCCGCCGGCAACCGGGTGACCATCGATCACGGGGACGGGGTGGTAACGAAATATTTCCACCTGGCAAACGGAAGTATTCCGGTGCAGGTGGGCGATCACGTCACCGCGGGGCAGGTGATCGGACAGATGGGATCCACCGGCTATTCCACCGGTGCGCACCTGCATTTCCAGTTGGAGATCGGCGGCGAACCCGTGGATCCTCTGCCGTTCCTTCTCGGGGAGGAAGGCGTCCCGGAGAAACCCGCCGACGACATGGACAACACCCCCGCCGACTGGGCGGAGGAGGCGGTCCGATGGGCGGTGGACAACGGCATCCTGTACGGGGATGAAAACGGCAACTACCGGCTCCACGAGAATTGCACCCGGGAGATGATGCTGGTGTTCCTCTACCGGGCGGTGGGAGGCGGCGCATGAAGAAGTGGGAGTTTTCCAAGATCATCGTGGCCGCCACGATCCTGCTGGTGTATCCGGCGGTGATCCTGCTGTCCTGGAGGGTAATCGAGCTGGCGGAGATGGCCGTCGCCATGAAATTCACAGGGGCCCTGCCGTACCTGACCGCCATCATCACCCCGGCCTGGGCGGCCTTCGCCACGATCCTCGGCTTCTATTTCAACAAGGCCAAGGGCGAGAACAAAGAAAAGATCCGCATGGCAAACAAACGAGATTTTTGAAATCGCCGGACATCCGGCAGATGAGGGGGAATACTCTTTGGAATAAACCGTAGGACAACCATCCCACTCGCGAGAATTTTTCTGACGGAAAATTCTCCAAAGTAAATCAAAAACAGAAAGAGGTTACATATGGAAAAGCTGAAACAGAAACTGTCCTCCCGCAAGCTGTGGGCGGCCATCATCGCGGTGATCGTGGTGCTGGCGGTCACAATCCTGGGGGAGGATCTGACCCCCGAAATCGTTGCCGCGCTGGAATGCGTGGTAGGCGCGGCCGTGGCCTACATCTTCGGCGAGGGCGCCGTGGATGTGGCCCGCGTCATCGCCGAGGCGGTGAAGAAAGCGTATGCGGCGTATGAGGTCGTCGGGGAGGAGAGCGAAACGGGCGAGGAAGACTGGCTTTTGTATAAAAAAGAATAACGACACCGGGCGGCAGGACAATATTGCCTTGCCGCCCTCTTCCTTTTTTATAAAATACCTTGACAAAAACCACGCTCTGTGCTACAATTTCCTTGTCTATAAAGGCGCAGAGGAAGAGAGTACGTGCGGCACAAAAAAGACACAGCGAGTCGGGGGCGGTGAAAGCCCGGCATCTTTTTTCGCACGGAAGATCACTTCGGAGCCGCAGGGGTGAATGCAGTAGCTCCTGCCGGATACCGTCCGTTACCGCGGTCGCATATGTTCGTATGCAGGTGGTATAACGAAGCGCGCCTTCGTCCTGTGGGACGGGGGATTTTTATTTTCCGATTATTATTGTAAGGAGTGCGTTATGTACAAGAAAGTCCCAACGAATCTGGATTTCGTCAGCCGGGAGCAGGAAACCCTTTCCTTCTGGAACGAAAACCACATCTTTGAAAAGTCGCTGGAGCACCGCAAGGGCGGCCGGGGTTACACATTCTACGACGGTCCTCCCACCGCCAACGGCAAGCCCCACATCGGTCACGTGCTGACCCGTGTCATCAAGGACATGATCCCCCGCTACCGCTGCATGAAGGGTTACGATGTGCCCCGCAAGGCCGGCTGGGATACCCACGGTCTGCCGGTAGAGTTGGAAGTGGAGAAGCTTTTGGGCCTGGACGGCAAGGAGCAGATTGAGACCTACGGTATTGATCCCTTCATCACCAAGTGCAAAGAGAGCGTCTGGAAATACAAGGGCATGTGGGAGGATTTCTCCGGCACCGTCGGTTTCTGGGCGGATATGGATCATCCCTATGTTACCTATCACAACGACTATATTGAATCCGAGTGGTGGGCGCTGAAGAAGATCTGGGAAAAGGATCTGCTCTACAAGGGATTCAAGATCGTTCCCTACTGCCCCCGCTGCGGCACCCCTCTGTCCACTCACGAGGTGGCCCAGGGATACAAGGCGGTAAAAGAGCGCTCCGCCATCGCCCGCTTCAAGGTAAAGGGGGAGGACGCCTACATTCTGGCATGGACAACCACTCCCTGGACGCTGCCCTCCAACGTGGCGCTCTGCGTGAACCCCGATGAGATCTATGTGAAGGTCAAGGCCGCCGACGGATACACCTACTATCTGGCCAAGGCTCTGGCGGACACGGTACTTGGCAATCTGAAGACCGAGGACACCCCCGCTTACGAGATTCTCGCCGAGTACAAGGGTACCGATCTGGAATACAAGGAATACGAGCCGCTCTTCGAGTGCGCTATCCCCGTTTGCGAGAAGCAGCACAAGAAGGCTCACTATGTAACCTGCGATAACTACGTTACCATGTCCGACGGTACCGGTGTGGTTCACATCGCGCCCGCCTTCGGTGCGGATGACGCCAACGTGGGCCGCAAGTACAATCTGCCCTTCGTGCAGTTCGTGGACGCCAAGGGTGACATGACCGAGGAGACTCCCTTCGCCGGCGTATTTGTCAAGAAGGCGGATCCTATGGTGCTCACCGATCTGGACAAGCGCGGTCTGCTCTTCGACGCGCCCAAGTTCGAGCATGAGTATCCCTTCTGCTGGCGCTGTGACACTCCCCTGATCTACTACGCAAGAGAATCCTGGTTCATCAAGATGACCGCGGTTCGTGAGGATCTGATCCGCAACAACAACACCATCAACTGGATCCCCGAATCCATCGGCAAGGGCCGCTTCGGCGACTGGCTGGAGAACGTACAGGATTGGGGTATCAGCCGTAACCGTTATTGGGGCACGCCTCTGAACATCTGGGAATGCTCCTGCGGTCACCGGCACGCCATCGGCTCTATCGCCGAGCTGAAGGAAATGGCTGTTGAATGCCCGGATGAGATCGAACTCCACCGTCCCTATGTGGATGCGGTGAAGCTGAAATGTCCCGAGTGCGGCGGCGAAATGACCCGCGTGCCCGAGGTCATCGACTGCTGGTTCGACTCCGGCGCCATGCCCTTCGCACAGCATCACTATCCTTTTGAAAATCACGAGGCATTTGAAGCGCAGTTCCCCGCCGACTTCATCTCCGAGGCAGTGGACCAGACCCGCGGTTGGTTCTATTCCCTGCTCGCCATCTCTACCCTGCTCTTCAACCGTGCGCCCTTCAAGAACGTCATCGTTCTCGGCCACGTGCAGGATGAAAACGGACAGAAGATGTCCAAATCCAAGGGCAACGCCGTGGATCCCTTCGATGCCCTCTCCACCTACGGTGCCGACGCGATCCGCTGGTACTTCTACACCAACTCCGCGCCCTGGCTGCCCAACCGCTTCTACGGCAAGGCCGTGGTGGAAGGTCAGCGCAAGTTCATGGGCACGCTCTGGAACACCTACGCATTCTGGGTACTGTATGCCGACATCGATTCCTTCGATCCCACCAAATACAGCCTGAAGGACTGCTCCCTCACCGTCATGGATCGCTTCATTTTGTCCCGCCTGCACACCACCGTGGCGGAGACCGACGATCATCTGGCGAACTATCGTATCCCCGAGGCGGCAAAATCTCTGTCCACCTTTGTGGATGAGTTGTCCAACTGGTATGTACGCCGCTGCCGTGAGCGTTTCTGGGGCAAGGATATGACGGAGGACAAGATTGCCGCGTTCATGACGCTGTACACCTGTCTTGTCACCATCGCAAAAGCATCCGCGGCCATGATCCCCTTCATGGCCGAGGATATCTATCAGAATCTGGTGCGCACCGTGGACGAGAGCGCGCCCGAGAGCATCCACCTGTGTGATTATCCCGAATCCGACGCGTCCTTTATCGACCGCCAGCTGGAGACCGACATGGACTTCGTTCTGCGTGTGGTTGTTCTGGGCCGCAGCGCCCGCAACGGATCCAACATCAAGAACCGTCAGCCTCTGTCCGATATGTACGTGAAGTGCGAGCGGGAGATCAGCGATTACTACCGCGAGATCGTTGAGGAAGAATTGAACATCAAGCACGTGGAATTCGTGGCCGATGTATCTCCCTTCTCCTCCTACAGTTTCAAGCCCCAGCTGAAGACCGTAGGTCCCAAGTACGGCAAGCTGCTGGGCAAGATCCGCACCGCTCTCACCGAGCTGGACGGCAACGCCGCCAAGGCGGAGTTGGACGCAACCGGTGCTCTGAAGTTTGACTTCGACGGGGAGGAAGTGATCCTCACCGAGGCGGATCTGCTGATCGAGATCCAGCAGAAGGAAGGCTACTTCTCCGCGGCGGAGCGGGATATCGTGATCGCTCTGAACACTACCCTGACGGATGAATTGATCGAGGAAGGCTTCGTGAGAGAGATCATCTCCAAGATCCAGACCATGCGTAAGGATGCGGACTTCAACGTAACCGATCACATCCGCGTAGGCATCAAGGGAAGCGAAAAGCTGCTGGATATTGTCCTGCGTGGCCGGGATGAGATTGCCGAGGCGGTTCTGGCGGATACATTCGACTGCACCGACGGTATTGCCAAGGATTGGAACATCAACGGCGAGGACGTAACCATCACCGTAGCAAAGATCTGATATAACTAAAGAAGGCGACTGCCGTGTGGCAGTCGCCTTTGTTTTATTTCTTTGATTTCTCCTCCGCCAGCATCGCGGCACATTCCTCCTCCAGAATAACCCGCTCGCAGAAGGGGACCTTCCGTCCGCCGATAAGCTGGTAGGTTTCGTGTCCTTTTCCGGCAAACAGCACGATATCGCCGGGCCGGGACATACGCACCGCGGTGCGCACCGCCACTTCCCGATCCTCGATCTCCGCCCGGGGGCAGTCGGGATGCAGATGCTCCCCGATCTCGTGAATGATCGCCATAGGCGATTCAAAATCGGGATTGTCGGAGGTGATGATGCAGTAATCAGAAAGCTCGCCCGCGGCGGATGCCAATTCCGCCCGCCGGTTCTGGGACTTGCCCCCCACCGATCCGAACACGCAGATCAGCCGCACCGGGCGGTATTCCCGCAAAACGGACAAGGCACTGCGCAGGCTGAGTCCGTTGTGGGCATAATCGATCACAAACGTCCTCCCGGGCAGATGTCCCGCGATCTCAAACCGTCCCTGCACCGGAGCGGTTTTCAGCGCGTCAGCGCTGTCCTTCACGCTCACGCCGTACACGGATGCCACCGCCATAGCGGCCAGGGCATTGTGCACGGAAAAGTGTCCCGGAGACAAAACGGACACGGGGGTACTTCCCTCCGCCGTCACGCAGTCGAAGCGGACGCCCAGGGTGGTATCCTCCCGATAATTCTCAATATCCCTTGCCACCAGATCCGCCTTGCCCATGCCGAAGGAGATCCGGCGGGCATCGGTTTCGCCCAGCATATCCGGCCACATGGCGTCGTCCGCGTTATAGATGGCATAGCGGACGCCGTATTCGGAAAACAGCCGGGCTTTCGATGCGGCGTAATGTTCAAAATTGGGATGCTCCACATCGCTGATGTGATCGGGGGACAGATTGGTAAACACGCCCACCTCGAAGGGAATGCCGTACACGCGGCTGTGAGCCAGGGCCTGGGAGGACACCTCCAATACCGCGTACTCCATCCCGGCACGGAGCATCTGATCGAAATACATATGAAGCTCCCGGCTCTCCGGGGTGGTGTTCACCGTCTCCAGATGGGTATCCCCGATGGTGACTCCATTGGAGCCGATATAGGCGCATTTTTTGCCCATACGGTTCAGGATGGCCGCCACCATCAGCGCAGTGGTGGTCTTTCCTTTGGTGCCGGTGATGCCGATAATATGCAGCCGATCCGCCGGACGTCCGTAGAACTCCGCGCTGATGACCGCCAGCGTCTGTCTTGTATCCTCCACACGGATCACCACCGCGTCCGGGGGCAGATTTACATCCCGACAAACAAGAAACGCCCGGCATCCCTGCCGGTACGCTTGATCGGCATACTTATGCCCGTCGGACCGTGCGCCCACCAGGCACACAAACAGGCACCCTTCCCCCGCACGGCGGGAATCGTATTCGATACGCCGGATGTCCGCATCGGGGATCGGAGAGGATCCCGAAACGGAAACGCAGGCGAACAGATCACACAGACGCATAGAAAAACGGCTCCTTTCGGCTCAATCAGATCTGCATTTCGGGATCCATCAGAGAGAACTCATCCCGGAATCCCTGGGTTTGACTGCCGCACATGGTGATGGCACGGCAGGCCAGCACCTGCAAGGAATCGATAAACATTTCCTCCCGAGGAATCTCCCGGGCCGCCACGGACAACTCGGTACAGCCGAGGATCATGCAGTCGCATCCCTGCTGCTGCAGGGGACGGACGGCTTCATACAACAACGCGGGATCGCTTCGCAAGCCCCGCTTGATATAATCGTAAATGATGCGGGTCAGTTTCGCCTGACAGGCAGCATCCGGCACGGCGTAGCCGATGCACTCTTTCTCCAAAGCACTCTGATACGCCCCCGAGGCAATGGTACCCTCGGTGGCCAGAATGCCCGCCTTTGTATGCCCGCACGTGCGGACAAAATGGGCGGTCTCCCGAATGATACTGGGCACGGGCACGGACACGGATGCCCGCACCTGATCGATAAAATAGTGGGCGGTATTGCAGGGGATCACAATGGCGCGGGCGCCGAAGGCTTCCAGAGCCTTGGCATCCTCGATCATAGCCGGCAAAGGGCTGTCGGCACTGCGGCCCAGGATGAAATCCGTCCGATCGGGCGTGGACGCACGGCTGGACAGTATGATATCGATATGATCCTGATCCCGCTCGGCCTTGGTGTGGGCGGTGATCATCTCGTAGAAATATGCGCTCGCCATCGGGCCAAGCCCGCCGAGAACGCCCAAAAGATGCGGTGAATGCATAATAGCCCCCGTTTAGGTTTTCGTTATTTTTGTGTGGGATAGTATTTCTTGAACTTCTTGCCCTGGCGGCGCAGAACCTCGCACACGCAGATCAGCCGCAGGGGATTCAGACAAAGATCCTTCGTATACCAGAGGGAGGAGGTGTGCTTGCCGCGGCGGGCCAAATCCCGGGCACACTTCACAAGCGATGCGTCCTCCGTGTATGTATATGCGACAGAGCGCGGAACATGATGCCAAAAGTGCACGTTTTCACACATAAGGCAGTCCTCGCCCTCAGATTCGTACACCTCCGCCGCCAGGCGGGCAATATTGAGTCCCGCTGAGGTAACGTAGAAATTGCTCCGTCCCTGCCGGAGATTGATCTCGAACACCCGATAGTCGTCGCCCTGGCCGGTGTACTTGATATCGAAATTGGAGAAGCCGGTGTAGCCCATGTCCTCCAGCATGGCCCGGATCTTGTCCGCAAAGGGCAGATTCGACACAGGCTCCGTCACGATAGCGGCATGATTGCCCAATCCCTTGGGCGTATGCTCCTCGATCATGGTGTGGCCGAGACACATGGCGCGCACCCGGCCCTTTTTATCGGAAAAGGCAGTGAGCACCCGCATATGGGCGTCCCCGCCGGGGATAAACTCCTGCAGAATCATCCGCTCATCGTAGCCTGAATCGTAGATCTCGGCGATGATCGCCTCTGCATCAGCGGCAGATTTTGCGATGTACACCTTTTTCATCCCGTCAAAGGGATGCTTCCAGTACACTACGCTGGAGGAGGGCTTGATCACGATGGGATAGTCAAATCCCAGGGCATCCGGGGACAACTCCGCCGCATCGGTCTTGCCGGTCAGCACCACCGTCTTCGGATAGGGGATGCCGTACTTCTCGCAGATCTCGTAAAACTCCGCCTTGCGGGACACGGAATCCAAAAAAGATTCGTTCGGACAGGCGCACAGATACCGGGGCAGCTTGTCCTTGTTGCGGATGATCATGGCGGCATAATCGTCAGTACAGCCGAACAGGATCAGTTTCCCGTCGGGATGATTTTCGGCAAATGCCGTCAATGTATCCAGCATCACCTCGTCCCGATCGATTTCGGGCACGGCGGTGAAGCGGATGATGCGGGAATATTTGGTGGCGGACACCGCATAACGGCCGAAGGCGTAGGAAATCACGCCATACTGCTCGTGAAAAGCACGGGCCACGTTATAACAGTTCAGATCGGCGCCAAGGAGCACCGGAATAATCTTCTCAGTCATGATATGTTCCTCTGTCAGATTCCGAAAAATACTTTATGCCAGGTCAGGAAGGTGTAGACGGTCCAGATCCGGCGGCCATTGTTGACGCCGCTACGATGCTCGTCCAGCAGGCTAATCAGCGCCTCGGTATCGAAATACTCCGCCGCCGCGTCGGAGGTGAAGGACTCCTTCACCAGATTGTAGTAGCGATCCTCTCTGAGCCAGTTGCGGATCGGCACGGGGAATCCCTTCTTCGTCCGGTTGGCCCACGCATCGGGCAAGGTCTTATTGGCGGCCACGCGGAGCACATGCTTGGTGTTCACGCCGTCGATCTTATAATGGGCAGGCAGACTCTGTGCCTGGGCCATGATATCCCGATCCAGATAAGGCACCCGCAATTCCAGGGAGTGGGCCATGCTCATCTTGTCCGCCTTGAGGAGGATATCTCCCGGCAGCCACAGATTCAGATCCAGATACTGCTTCTTTTCCAATTCACTCAGTCCCTGTGCCCGCTCATAAATGGGAGCGGTAATGTCGCGGACGGAGGGGCCGGCCTTGTATTTGGGCTTCAGGATGGCAAGGGCATCCTTCTCCCCCCAGACCATAGCCTGTCCGATGAAATAATCCTCGGGACGGCCGCTGCCTTTGATGATGAAATCGTGTCCCTTGAAGTAAGGCAGGCCTGCACTGATCGACGCCGCCATCCGGCGCAGGGGCGCGGGGAGCTTTTTATATTTCCGCATCAGCGGGGTTTCGTCATACCATTCGTATCCGCCGTAGATCTCATCGGCGCCCTCGCCGGAGAGGACTACGGTCACGTGCTCTCTCGCCAGAGAGGAGAGGAACCACAGCGGCACGGAGGACGGATTGGACTGGGGCTCATCCATATGATACTGGATGTCGGCAAAGGCGCCAAAGCACTGCTCCGCCGTCAGCTCCCGCCGGAAATTGCGGATGCCCAGGATATCGGACAGTTCCTTAGCCTCGGTGGTTTCGTCAAACTTCTTCTCGCCGAATCCCACGGAGAAGGTATTTTCCGGCATCAAGGCCGCGGTGATGTAACTGGAATCCACGCCGCCGGAGAGGAAGGCACCCAGAGGCACGTCGCTGATCCGGTGGGCGGCCACGGATTCCCGCACGGCACAGTCAATGGCATCCGCCATATCCTCAAAGGAAGCGGCAGTTTTCTTGGTGAAATCCACATCCCAATACCGGCGGATGTCCATCTTGCCGTCCCGGAAGGTGAAGGTGTGGGCGGGGGGCAGCTTATACGTACCGCGGAAGAAGGTTTCCGCCATGGAGGAATACTGGAAGGTCAGGTACGGCCGGAGCGCATCGGGATTCACCTCCCGGCGGAATCCGGGATGCGCGAGAAAACTCTTGATCTCCGAGCCAAAGAGCAGATTGCCCTGCTCCGTCACCGAATAATAGAAGGGCTTGATGCCGAAATAGTCCCGTGCGCCGAACAGAGTGCGCGTCCGCTCATCCCAGATGACGAAAGCAAACATACCCCGCAGCATGGGGACGATGGCCTCGCCGAACTCCTCATAGCCGTGGATGATGACCTCCGTATCGCAACGGGTACGGAACACGTGTCCCCGGGCGATGAGATCCTCGCGCAGCCGGGCAAAGTTATAGATCTCCCCGTTGAACACCATGACCATGGAGTTATCTTCATTATACATAGGCTGGGCGCCGTCCGCCAGATCGATGATGCTGAGGCGGCGGAAGCCCAGGGTCACATCATCCTCGGCCACCCCAATATGATATCCTTCCATATCCGGGCCGCGGTGGATGATCCGATCCGCCATTTTCTTGATGATCGCCGCTCTGTCGGGCAGAGGGCCGGTAAATCCTGCAAATCCGCACATATATCTGAATTCCTTTGTTATCTGTCGTATAGAACTGCATACATAATATATTATAGCATACTCTTTTCCCAAAATAAATAGCCGAGGGGAAAAAAGTGGCTTCCGAAAAAAATTTGCAGAAATCACGCGAAACCACTTGACAATCACTCGAACGTATGGTATACTGTATACACAAGGATCCCCGTAGGATGCGGCGGTATCCATAATTTTTTCCGCAGCAGAAATCGATAGAAACCCATTGACAATCATCCGACCGCATGGTATACTGTGTATGTAAGCACAATACCACAACCACCGCCTGCGGGCGGCACGGAGGATTTTATATGGATTTCGGAATTGCATTGACACGGATACCGGGAACGATTCTCGACCGACAGAAAATGGGCGGTGCCACCGGCATCGAATTCCTCAACAAAATTTTCTACATCACGGACGGGATCATGCTGGCACAGATACGGGAGATCGCCGGCGTGGACGGCACTACCCTGCAGAACTGGCTGAAGCGGGGCTGGGTCATCAATCCCAAAAACAAGATGTACAACAAGGATCAGCTGGCACGCATTCTCATCATCAACATGATGCGCAACACCATGCAGCTCAGCGATATCTCGTTTCTGCTGACCTATGTAAACGGCGATCCGGGATGCCGGGAGGACGATATCATCCCCGAATCCCAATTGTACGATTACATCTGCCGGCTGGTTGACAAACTGACCGGAGAAAACGCAGATCTCCCCCAGGATTCCCTGGCCGAGCTGATCGACACCTACACCGCCGATTACGTAGAAACACTGGGCGGTGCCCGCCGTCGTCTCAACCGGGCTCTGGAGATCATCCTCATGTCCTATTACGCCAACACGCTGAAGCTGCGGGCGGACGCTCTGGTCCACGCACTGCGTGAGCGTTGATTTTCGACCCTTTCACCGATTTTCAGGAGGTTTATTATGATTCAGTGGTGGAACAGTCTTGACACATTTGCCCGCGTCTACGCCTTTATTGCCATCCCCTCAACCCTCGTTCTGATCGTGCAGACGATCCTTCTGATGATCGGATTGAACGACGGCGACGAAGGATTGGATCTGACGGACAACGGTTTTTCCGACACGCCGGGTGATGGCGGCTCCGACGGCTTGGCTCTGTTTTCAATCCGCGGCATCATGGCCCTGCTCACCGTAGGCGGCTGGAGCGGCCTGGCCCTGTACGCCTCCGGCGTAAACCGTCCCCTCACGATCCTCATCTCCGCCGTATGCGGTATTGCCGCCCTGTTCGCCATCGCGTATCTGATGCGCGCTGTCATGAAGCTCCAGTCCAACGGCAATATCAGCCTGAGCCACGCCATCGGCAAGACCGGCCGGGTGTACATCCCGATCCCGCCCCACACCCAGGGCAGCGGTAAAATCACGCTGACCTTGCAGGAGCGTTTTCTGGAAGCCGACGCGGTTACCACCGCGGAGCGCAAGCTGATTACCGGTGAGGCGGTGCGCGTTGTGGCCACCGACGATTCCGGACTCCTCGTTGTGGAGCCTGTGGTAAAGTAAATTCCACATAACGGAGTACAACTATGGAACTATTCATGGGATTGTTTTTCATTCTGTTCTTTGTCGCGTTCTTCAGTATTCTGATCCGCAACATCGGAGAGTGGTTTAAAAACAACGCCTCCCCCCGCCTGACGGTACCGGCGAAGGTGGTCAGCAAACGCAGCAGCCATCATCACCATCACCACGCCCACGGCGGTATGCATCACAGCACCCATTACCACGTGACCTTTGAGGTGGAAAGCGGCGACCGGATGGAATTATCCCTCAGCGGTCACGAGTACGGACTCCTTGCCGAAGGC
Source organism: Clostridia bacterium (assembly GCA_017468385.1). Taxonomy (GTDB): domain Bacteria; phylum Bacillota; class Clostridia; order Oscillospirales; family CAG-272; genus SIG701. Next base: position 7,880 of record JAFUIQ010000039.1, on the reverse strand, counting down.
GACACCGGCCACCTCTCCTTCCAGGGCACCCGGTATCTGTCCTTTGAAAGAAACATTCTGTAAGTTGTTACGGTCATGAAACAAATACTTACATCCGACCGTCTGAAACGCATCGGACGATCCGCCCTTCTGTACGCGTTCTTCCTTCTGTTGTACTGGATCAGTTACGAAGCGGCGCTGGGGCGATTCTCCCTGCTGGAGGATTCCATCGACACTTTCTTCCCCTATGTGCCCGTATGGCTTCCGCCCTTTATACAAATACTGATACTCCCCGCCACGTTTTACTCGGCCGCCCGGCTCTTCGCCATCCACGATCCGATTATGAAAAAGAATCGCCCCGCGGAGGAGGATGCGCCCGCCAACTGGTTTGTGCGCACCGAGGAATTCCGCCTGGAGATGGCGGTGATCCTGCTCCTATCCCTGCTCCTCCCCACCGGATGGGGAGACGGCGGTATCTTTACTCTCATCCCTATGCATTTTCTTTTGCGGAAATTGTGCCGGATCCTGTTATTTTCGCCTTTGCTGATCGTTATTACTATACACGCCCATCACTGTGCGGAAATCGTATGGGACACCCCGCAAAAGCGGTTCTGGCAGAAAACCCCGCCGGCACTGCAGTTCGCAAAATCGGTCCTGCTTACGCTGGGCGCGTACTTTGTGGGATTTATGTTCCTTCCCGTGGTGCTTCCGGCCATCCATTCCGCCTTGTACCTGCTGGCGCAGGTGGTTTGGGGATTCCGCTATTTCATCCTTGTAGGCTTCACTGCCCTGCTGCTCTTTCTGTACACGAGGGCCTGGCGGATCCGCCGGCGGTTTCTTAAGGACCTGAAAAAGATGGCCCAGGATCGGAAGTCCCACTTCCATCTCTCCCCCGTCAAGCGGGCATGGACCTCGCTGTTCTTTCCCTCCCACCGGGCGAATTTCACCGTGCGGGTGCGGGATAAGGTATACAGCGTGCGGCTGATGGCCGATCCGCTGCGCTACCGCACCATGTACTTCGGCCCGGAGGGCGCGGGCATCAAGCACAGCTCCCTCAGCCTGCGAGGCATGGAGATTTTCAATATCGACATTCCCTTCACCTACGATTTTGAGGGAGAGGGAGAAAAACTAATCGTGCTGTCTCCCGTCCCGAAATTCATCCGTTCCGTATCCAAAAACCACACCGCGGATCTGGACACCGGCGATCGGGTGGGTGAGTACCGTCTCTTCAACGGAAGCGGATTCCTCGGTATGCTGGAGCGGGACTGTCTGGAGCGATAAGTTGGGAGTTTATCTATGAGTAACGACAAACGCATACCTATCGGCACGATACTGGCGCAGTCGGTTTTGCAATGCATCGTTTTCGCTGGAATTACGAAACTGTCGCAGATTTTGTTTCGATCCAATATGTTCGGGGAAGAGTATTTTACGTACGGACACCCGTCCATCTGCGATCTGATTCTTCTTGTGCTGATTTTTGAATCCACCGTGTACACCTTCCGTGTCCATGATAATACTGCACAGGCGGCGTATCTGGCTGATCCAGCCACAGGCGGCGTGCTTTCCGACATGCGTTATGTGCTGACATCCGTGGATTTCTGGCTGGGATACATCGTTCATTCGCTGTTTTCCGTGCTTCTTCCCGTATCCTTTATCTACGGATGTGTCGGTGACACGCTCTGGCGCGACGCCCCATGGACATCATCCCGGAATAAGCTGTATACCCTGCTCGTTCTTCTTCCGCTGTTCTTCGCGGCGGCACTGTACGCCCACATCTCAGCCAGAAGAAAGTGGCACGGCATGAAAGTCCGAAATCAGACCACCACCGCATCGCAGGAAAAATACCAAACCGCAAAAGCGGTGCTGATCATTGCGCTTATATATGGCGCTGTATCCATAGCACTTCCGTGGTTCTTCCCGTTTGTTGTAACGATTTTAAATCTGGCCAACAACTACGATGTGTTTTTGTGGTTGGGAATCCTCGCCGCTGCTGTCATTCTGGCAGTGGCTGCATGGTTGCTCTTCCACTATATCCGCGCCTGCCTGAAGCGGCGCCGATTTATAGAAAACCTCACCGCCATGTGCGAGAGGGACGGGGTGGGACTGTCCACCATTCGCCGGCCGTATGCTTCCCTGCTCTCCCTGCAGAGCGGATCGGATTTTACCCTCACGAAATCCGGCAGACAATACGATTGCAAGTTCATCGCGGGTATTCTGCCCAACTCTCCCATTGTATTTACCGAGAGGGGCAACGGAATGTGTCAGCACACGCTCCACTTGTTCCGTGTACCGCTTCTGCATCTGAATTCACGTATCGATTTCGCCTTCGAGGCGGACGGCACAAAGATACTGATTCTCTTACCGATTCCCAAGGACATTTACACTGCCACACAAACCACCAAGCCCCTCCCCGCTGACACGGGAGAGCGGATCGGTGACTACCGCATTTACAACGCCAGCGGTTTCCTCCATGCCCTGGAGCGGGACTGTCTTCACCGTTAACCTTGTTGTTCATCACATACGTGATTTGCAAAATATTATTTAAAGGAGAAACAATATGATGTTTCATACTGCCGCAAACTATCTTTTGACTGCCGGCCCGGACAGCGGTGCCATGATTCTCGTGCTTGTGTGCGTCGTTGCCCTTCTGCTCCTGACCACCGTCACGCTGATTCTGTCCCGCTACAAGCGCTGTCCTTCCGATAAGATCCTGGTCATCTACGGTAAGGTCGGCACCGGCTCCGATGGAACCAGTCGCTCCGCTAAGTGTATCCACGGCGGCGCGGCCTTCATCTGGCCCATCGTACAGGCGTACGAATTCCTGGATCTGACGCCTATGTCTCTGTCTGTGGATCTGCGCAACGCGCTGTCCCGCCAGAACATCCGTGTGGACGTTCCTTCCCGATTCACCGTTGGTATCTCCACCGAGGTGGGCGTCATGCAGAACGCCGCGGAACGCTTGCTCGGTATGAAACTGGACGAGATCAAGCAGATCGCCGAAGATATCATCTTCGGTCAGATGCGTCTGATCATCGCTACCATGGATATCGAGGAGATCAACACCGACCGTGACAAGTTCCTCGACGCCGTATCCGGCAACGTGGAAACCGAGCTGAAGAAGATCGGTCTCCGTCTGATCAACGTAAACGTAACCGACATCAACGACGAGAGCGGCTACATCGTAGCTCTCGGTAAGGAAGCTGCCGCTAAGGCCATCAACGATGCGAAGATCTCCGTGGCAGAGGCTGACCGTAACGGTGCCATCGGTTCCGCTGAGGCTGACCGCGATATGCGTATTAACGTATCCAAGTCCAACTCCGAAGCTATCAAGGGTGAAAACGAGGCGAAGGTACAGGTTGCCGAGTCCGAGGCTACCCGCCGTGAGCGCGAGGCAGAGGCTCTGAAGCGTGCTACCGCCGCCGAGAACATCCAGGCCGCAAAGGCGATGGAAGAGTCCTACGAAGCCCAGAAGGCTGCCGAGCAGGCCCGTGCCTCCTTCGAGCAGGCTAAGATGGAAGCCGACGTCATCGTTAAGACTCAGATCGAAAAGCGTCAGCTGGAATTGCAGGCTGAGGCTGAGGCTGAGCAGATCCGCCGCCGTGCAAAGGGTGAAGCCGATGCTATCCTGATGAAGATGCAGGCAGAGGCCGACGGTATGCGTGAGATGCTGACCAAGCAGGCAGAAGGTTTTGCTGAGATCGTGAAGTCCGCGGGCGGTCACTCCGACGACGCAATCCGCCTGATGATTGCCGACAAGATGGAAGAGCTGGTCAAGATCCAGGTACAGGCTATCCAGGACCTGAAGATCGACAAGATTACCGTTTGGGACAATGGCGGAACTTCTCCCGACGGCAAGAGCACCACGGCCAACTTCGTATCCGGTCTGATGAAATCCGTTCCTCCCATGAACGAGCTGTTCGATATGGCCGGTATGCAGCTGCCCAAGTATCTGGGCGAGAACAAGCCCACCGATGTGGTGGAAGCCCCCGTTACTCCCGCCGAGTAAGACAATCGAAAAGATGCCGCAGCAATGCGGCATCTTTTTTGTATATCTGTAATTATTTAAGTGTATCTTAATGTTTCATTAAGAAATTCTCTGTTGTCAAAGACGCGGCGATTTGGTAAGATATACTCACAGAAGCGCTTCTGATTCCCAAAACATCATCAAACGGAGGTACACACTATGCAAATTGGAACCAATATTAAACGGCTTCGCCGCGCAAAGGATATGACACAGGAATCCCTGGCGGAATATCTGGGTGTATCCGTATCCGCTGTGTCCCAGTGGGAATCGGAGAAAACCGCACCGGATCTATCTCTGCTTCCACCTCTGTGCCATCTGCTGGGCGTCACGTCCGATCAGCTTCTGGGCATCGATCTGGAAGCGAAAGAAAGGCGGATTGAGGAGATCCGCAATAAGGCTGAATCCTTCAGCAGCCGAGGATACAATGCGGAGGCACACAAAATTCTCGCGGAGGGATTGCGTGAATACCCGGACAGCTTCAAACTCATGCAGGATCTGATGCACGCAGTTTATCCCCTCATATACGATACAGACTACAGCGAGAAAGAGAGAAAAAATTTCAGCGATGAGATCCTTCGTTTGGGCGAGTTGATTCTGGAAAAATGCGTGGACGATAATACCCGCCACAGTGCCATACAGCTGCTATGCTTTGTGTATTCCAAAAACGGTAATCAGGATCGTGCGGTGGAACTGGCCATGAAGATGCCTAATATAGCCGTCTCCAGAATGATGCTGCTTTCAAATATCTACAATGGTGAAGAAGGGCATCAATGCGATAACAAGCTGCTGAATAACCTTATTCAGTTTCTGTCCAATAAAATTGTGGCATACGGACGCAAACGGGATAACGGCGAATTCTACTATACGGAGGACGACAAGGCCGTACTCCGTGACAAACAAATCGCCTTTCTCTCTCTTATGTTTGAAGACGGAGATATGGGATTTTATCATTGCCATCTTGCGAATACCCACGCGGATCAAGCAAGGTATTACGCGAAGAAAAATGATTCCGCAGACACCCTTGCACATCTTACCAAAGCCGCTGATCACGCAATTGGTTTTGTTACGTATTCTACGCAGGAGTGTTTTGTTCACACTTCCCTGCTTCTGCGGGGACACCAATGTAACGGAACCGAATTCACCACATCCGACAGCGACAACGACGCACAGGTTTTGCTGAACCGCATGAATGACAAGGTATACGACTTCATCCGCGACACGGAGGAGTTCCGCCGCATTGCGGAAACGCTGACACCCTACGCCGGCAAGTGGGATCCGGCGAAATAAGCCGTACCTTTATTCGGGAAAATAGAGGATTCCAGCGCATAAATCACCTCGTTTTGGTCAACAACAAAGGCGAGGTGATTCTTTTTGCGCAAGGTTTTGGAATTTACCACTGTATTTCTCACGGGCGGGGCGGCCTACAGCCTGCTGGAAATTCTTTGGCGGGGATACACCCACTGGACCATGACCATCACGGGCGGAGTTTGCTTCACCGTTCTGTACATCCTTCACGTGTACGGCCTGCGGATCCCCTTCTTTGTCCGGTGCGTCATCGGCAGCGCGGCCATCACGCTGGTGGAATTCGCCGTGGGATGCACCGTCAATCTGTGGCTGGGGTGGGGGGTATGGAACTACGCGAACGTGCCCGGCAACGTGCTGGGGCAGATCTGCCTGCCCTTCTCCCTGATCTGGCTTCTGTTGTGCGCCGCGGCCTGCCCCATCTGCCGTCGGCTGGCGGGATGCTTCCCTCCCTCTTGCAATCCGCGCCCGAAACGTATATAATTATACCAACACACAACGGAGGTAGATATACGTGAAGTTCCGCCGATCATCCCCTATCCATGGGAGTTTCCGCGGCGTAGCCGTCTTTTTATCCATAGTGGCTCTGCTGATCGCGGGAGCACTGTCCTTCCGCATGCTCCATCCGGCACCGGAATATCTGGAGATCCGTTTCCTGGACGTGGGACAGGGGGACAGCGCGCTGATTATTCACAAGGACGGCACCGTGATGATCGACACGGGCGAGAGCGAAAACGGCCCGTATCTGGCGAATATTCTGGACAGATGCGGCGGAAAACTCTCCTGCCTGGTCCTTACCCATCCCCATGGGGATCACATCGGTGGGGCAGCCTACATACTGGAGCATTATGATGTGGACACGGTGATCCTGCCCACCGGTCCCGGTGGGGACGGTGAATATACTGCCCTACTTGCACTTATCCGGGACAAGGGAATCGCCACCGCCGCCATGGCGCCGGGGGAGGCGTTCCGCCTCGGCGATCTTCGCTTCACCTGCCTGGCGCCGCTGACCGATCACGATTGGGAAAACGACAACAGCTACGTGCTCCGCATGGATTACGGTGAGATATCCGCCTTGTTCACAGGAGATGCGGAAAGTGCCTCTGAGGCCACCCAACTGGCCGTATACGGTGCCGCGCCGGGCGGATTTCTCGATGTGGATTTGCTGAAGGTGGGTCATCACGGCTCCGCCACCTCCTCGACCGATCTGTATCTGGCGGCGGTAACGCCGGAGTATGCCGTCATCTCCTGCGGAGTGGACAATGCCTACGGCCATCCTCACAAGGAAGTCATCACCCACCTGACGCAGGTGGGTGCCCGGATTCTCCGCACGGATCTGTCGGGCACGGTGGTGTTCCGCACCGACGGGAATACCCTGGAGCTGATTCCCTGACAGACAGAAAAGATCCACTCGAAGGGCGAGTGGATCTTTTCTTATGGATGCATACGCAATTTCCGCCTCAGCGGATCTTATATTTCAGTCGCAGATTGTCTGCGATCATGGCAATAAATTCCGAGTTGGTGGGCTTGCCCCGGTTATTCTGCACCGTATAGCCGAAATAGGAATTCAGCGTATCGATGTCGCCCCGATCCCACGCCACCTCGATGGCATGGCGGATGGCCCGCTCCACCCGGGAGGTGGTGGTGGCGTATTTCTTGGCCACGGAGGGATACAGCACCTTGGTAACGGAATTGATGATATCGCTGTCGCTGATGGTCATGAGAATCGCTGTGCGCAGATACTGGTACCCTTTGATGTGGGCAGGCACGCCGATCTGGTGGATGATCTTCGTCACCTGCGTCTCGATATCCGGCGACGCCCCGGCGGCGGGCGCGGGACTGCCGCCCCGATCGTGGGTCAGCGTGCCGATGTGATCCACCAGGCCGGCATAATCGATGGGCATGGGCAAACACAGCGATGCGCCCGCATTGCTGGCTTCCACGAAGATATTGTGGTTGGTCACCATGGACACCACGATGAACACCGGCTCCCGATCCGGTGCGTAACTGCGATGGAGGGCCTGGCGGATCAGGGTAATTCCGTCCAGACGGGACAGCCACACGTCCACGATCACCACATCCGGATGGATCCGATCGATCATCTGCATGGCATCGGCTCCGTTGGTCACCTCATCAATGTTTGTATATCCCGCACGGGACAGCGCGTCGCGGCAGTTCTTGCGCATTTCCGTATTTTCGTTTGCAATCAGTATTTTTGCCCCATTTCCCATTGGTTCTCTCTTCTCCTTTATAGCACGATTCCTTTTTTGGTATCCATATTTTACCATATCCAAGGGAAAATTACAATATATTTCCAGTTGAAATACTGCACGAAAATTTCTGTCAATTATTGGTAATTTTGACTATTTGGACCAATGCAAAAAAACACGGGGCGACTGCATTTCCATGCAGCCGCCCCTTTTTGATTTGTGCATACTTCGGAGAATTTTCCGCCAGGGAAATCCTCGCGAGGCAGTCGGATGTCTTGCAATCCAGAGACATATTATTCTGCCTCATCCCTAGACTTCACCTTGGAGAATTTTCCGCCAGGGAAATTCTCGCGAGGCAGATGGAT
>JAFUIQ010000038.1 GCA_017468385.1 Clostridia bacterium | reverse complement strand
GAAGGTGCACCAAAGAGTTCGTCTTATTAGCGCAGAGGGTCCACCTGTTCCCATTCCGAACACAGAAGTTAAGCTCTGCAGTGCCGACGATACCTGACTGGAGACGGTCCGGGAAAATAGGTCAAGGCGAACACAGGCTTGCCCAAGGGCAGGCCTGTATTAGTTGGTCTTATTTACGCGGAGGGTCCACCTGTTCCCATTCCGAACACAGAAGTTAAGCTCCGCCGTGCCGACGATACCTGACTGGAGACGGTCCGGGAAAATAGGTCGAGGCCAACATTCCTCCTTAGCTCAGTCGGCAGAGCATGCGGCTGTTAACCGCAGTGTCGTTGGTTCGAGCCCAACAGGGGGAGCCAAAGAAAAGCAGACTACCATCCGGTAGCCTGCTTTTTCTTTCGTTTGTTCTCTTGGCTCGAACAACTCCACCGCGTGCAGTCGCATGCCGCGGCTGTTAACTGAAAAACAGGACACCGCTGCCGGTGGCAGATGAAGGTGTCCTGTTTTTACCGCCGGAACAGGGAGTTTCAGAAGTGAGCTTGCGAGCGCGTGAAATGACCATGTTCCAAGGAGAAGTGGCGCCTCGCCAGGCGAAGAAATCCCGGGCACCGCAAGAGTCGGTTGGATGTGCTCTGAATTCTTACCGTACATCCGGAGTTTCGTCTACCGCAGTGTCGTTGGTTCGAGCAAGGCACGGGGAGCCAAAGAAAAGCAGACTACCATCCGGTAGTCTGCTTTTTCTTTCGTTCGTTCTCTTGGCTCGAACCACTCCACCGCGCACAGCCGCATGCCGCGGCTGTTAACTGGCGATCGCGCCGCCGCTGCCTGTGGCAGATAAAGGCGGCGGGAGCGCACGGCAGGCACCCGCATTTTTCGAGGGCGAATAGTCCCGATGAAAAATACGCTGGTGCCAACGAGAAGTGTCGCCTCGCCAAGCGAGGGAAATCCCGGGCACCGCAAGAGTCGATTGGATGTACGGAGGATTTCCGCCGCACGTGCGGCGTTTAGTGATATTCAGCAAATCCTATATACTCAAAAAGTCTCCCTGCAAGAGAGTTTTTCTCGTTTGCGTGGGTGTTGTAAGTTTTTCAGTTATATGTTATACTCAATGCAAAGCAAGGCCGTGCTTAATTTTTTGATGGAGATATACTATGAATAACATTGGACAAAGAATTAAGGAACTTAGAAGGCAGAACAATTTGACACAGGAGCGTTTGGCTGATTTTCTTGGTGTGACGTACAAAGCTGTGTCAAAATGGGAGTGTGGTCTCACCACGCCCGATCTTGCGCTGATTGTACCGCTTACAAGAGTTTTACATGTGTCAGCAGACGAATTGTTGGGCGGCAAACAGGAAGAAATAGATGAACGGCGCACAGAATTTGATGAACGTTGCGATAATCATCTGAAATATGACACAAAAGAAAATTATCAGATGGCGCTCGCGGCGGTCAATGAATACCCGATGGACTATAAATACCTTTCGTGGCTGGCACTGTGTGAAATGTACGTAGCATATTGCGCCGAGTATAAAGAGGACCCGACGGCGCTGTATTCCGAAGAAATGATGGAAAGAGCCATCAAGCATAATAATACAGTAATTGCGGACTGTGAGGATCCAAAAATTCGGGAAAAAGCCATTTGGAATGCGATGGTTTGCTTCAAAAATATGGATAAGCATGACGAGGCTTTGAAATATGCGGAAATGTTTCCGAGAGAAAACCCGTTAACCAGAGATAAAGCTATGGAAGTGTGTTTGCAGGGTGAGAAGTTAACGGAGCATAAAAAATGGAGTGTTTATCAGAGATTAAACAGTTTATGTATTGCACTTTCAAGGATTTATTGGTTTGCAGAGGATAGGGAACCGCATGTGATTGCTGCTTTGGATACGGAAGAAAAGATACTTAAAGCGGTATTTCCGGACGGTAATTATTTTGATTTCCATAAGAATCTTTGTTGTGCTTATCAAAAAAGGGCCGAGTTTGAAATTAAGGAAGGCAATTACGATAAGGCTGTGAACTATCTGCAAATTATGATGGATCATGCCCAAAGAATTCCAAGCGGGGAAAAATGCTGTATGTGCGGAGTGTTTGAGGGTCTGTCAATACACTTTTCACAGGATAATATGTTGACATATATGATCAACGGTTTGGACGATATTAATAAAACGATTCCTGAACAACTTAAAAATAGACTGGGCCTTGATATTTATGAGCCGCTTCGAGAGCGAGAAGATTTCAAAGCATTGCGTAGATAGTTACTTTTTTAACCTAAGGCTCCAAAAAGAAAGCATGTCCATTCGGACATGCTTTCTTTTTTTTACTTTCTTCTCTTGGTTCGAACCACTTCACCGCGCACAGCCGCATGCCGCGGCTGTTACCTGGCGATCGCGCCGCCGAGGGGCATATGTGAAAATTGACACGATTCAGAGACCATGTTATAATAATTACAAATGAAATGGAAGGGTGCTTCCCGATGGCAGAAAACAATGTATGGCGTAAAGCACAGTCTCTGCAGTGGCAGGTTTCCGAGCATATCACCCCCGGATTTGATATCGGTTTCGATCAGCAAATCCCGACCGATACGCAAAATGAATTGCGATCATTCGTGAAGTGGGTGGAGCAGAATTACCGCATCCCCATCACGCTTTGGGTTGATTTTGAATATAAGCATTATTTGGTTCGGCGGGATGGAAAAAGAGTGGGCTATTTGTTTTACTGGTCGGACATCTTATCGTATCCCGTGTTTGACTGCAAAGAGGATATTCCCGTAATACGGCTGCCTGTGCGCACAGAACACAGCTCCGTCGAGGAGATTCTGTCTTCCTTTATTGAGGCAATCACCGATTATTACGCATGGCTTTGCCAGGAACTCACGGATGAATATATTCCCGATGGGGCTATTGTGGAATCCATCCTGCGGGAATATTTGAAATACAGAAAATCGCCCGCCTCTGCCTGACGGGCTGTCAGATCCCAACAGGAGAGCGAAAAATTCGGTGCTGCTGCATTTCGGTGCAGCAGCCTTTTCTTTTTCCTTGTTGACAACACAGCCGATGCGTGCTACTATAATCTCATAGAATTCACAGAATCCCCGGCGGAGCATAGGAGGACATGGTGGAAAATTCAAAGTACATCTATTTCAAGGTCAGATTCAATAATTTCCGGGACGTGAGCGGATCGACTGCCAATGAAGTAACCGATCGGGAAGTGTGGGACGAGTGCGAATGTGTGCTTTGTCTGCCCGACAGCTATTCGGAGATGGGGGAGGAGACGCCGCTCATCCTTTCCTGCCACGGGGCGGGAAGCGTAGTGTGCGAGGAAAGCGGACGCACCGGCGGCGTTGCCTATTGCAGCGAATGCATCAAACGGGGATACGCCGTTCTGGACGTGTGCGGATCCCAGCCCCATGGGGTGACCATGGGCTGTCCCGAGCATATTTTTGCTCTGCACAAAGCATACCTGTATGCGGTGAAGCATTACAACTTATCCCGGCGGGTGCTGGTGGCGGGCGCATCCATGGGCGGCCATACGGCCATGAATTTTGCCCACACCTTCCCGGGAATCGTGGCCGCGCTGGGGCTTTTTTATCCCCGTCTCAATATGGACGGCGTTACCGTCGATGGCCACTACTGCATAGGCACATGGGATAAAACGCAGAAGAATGAGAAAACCGGATACAGCACCCACGATCGCATTGTGCAGGTCTACCGCTTCCCCGAGGATGCGTGGCACGGGGAGAACACCGTAGGCTTCAATCCCTACCTCACCCGTTCCTTCTTGGGCACGGACGGCAAGCGGGTGGTGATCCCGCCGTGCCCGATCAAGATATGGCAGGGGGAGGCGGACACCACGGTGGATTCCGTGATGGTCAAAGAATTTGTGGAATCCGTCCGCCGGTCCGGCAGTTACATCGAGTGTCATATAATGGACGGGGTGGCGCACAAAATCAACGACGTGATGCGCGTGGAGCTGGCCATGTGGTTCGACCGGTTTATTTGAATGTGAACGTCGCGTGATTCTTGCAATAAAGGGGCTGTTGCATTTCGGTGCGACAGCCCCGGATTTTTTACGTTCGCGACGTAGAGATTTGAGACGAGATTGCCCGTGTTTTTGCCCATATCGGGCAAAAAATGGCCGCATCAGAGGTCAAGGGAAAGCTTGCGGAGGTGACGCATTGCTAAATGCGACACCTCCTTTTATCATCTTCTCCGTCCCATGATCTCGCCGCAGGCGATTTTCTGACCCGCATTCCCGGCGGGCTGAGTGGTGAAATCGTCGGGGTGGGCGTGGAGGATCACGCTCCGACCCACGATTTCTTCTATCGTAAACCGATCGGTGACGAAGGCCCCGAAGGCGTATCCATTCGCGCCGAGGAGCGGCGGCATATCCCCCGCGTGGTAGGGATGGGGACATCCCAGGGGATTGTAGTGCATACCCACATCGGCGAAAGGATCGCCGGCACTGCCGGTGCATGTGCCGCCTTCGTGGATGTGCAAAGCGAAAATGGGACTTTCGCAAGGGCTCGCACCGACGGGCAGGCCGATCACCTCGGCCACCACCAGCACGCCGTGTCCGCTTTCATAAAAGCGGACCGTCCCCCGCAGGGCGGGATAATCCTCGCTTCCGCGCAGGATCGCCCCGGCGGCGGGATACCGCACCGCACGTCCGCGGCGGGTGGGAAAGGCTTGATTCTGATTCATAAAACACCTCGGAAATGTATTTATGACCAGTATATGCGCCGGGGGGCAATCGGTGCATTTTTGCCGCCGCCGCGTATTGAATTACGGGGCATTGTGTGCTATAATGAAGAAAAACGGGAGAAATAAGTCATGATGTACCATCAGATTTTTCTTGCGACCAATGGAATTCAGGAATTCATCGAATTTATCCTTTGGCCGATTCTCATTGTGTCGGTTGTGGTGGCGTTTATCCTGGGCGGTTTTGTGACTAAAGGTGCGCGCTGGATATTGCGGAAAATCGGCAGTCTCCTCCCACTGCATTGCAATAAAAGATGGGTGGACTGCATCATCAAAGGAATTCTGGTGATAGTGGCGCTGATTGCGGGCAACGCCTTCCATCTGGAGTTGTCGCAGGTGGTGGATACGATCATTCCCATCGGTGACTTTAACAGCATTGCGGAGGAATTTGCCGCCAATCCGGACAAGTGGACCATCAACGTGGTGTTCAATGTGCTGCTGAATCAGTTTGGGTTGTCTCTCGCGTATTTCATTCCCTTTTTCGGTTTTGAATTGCTGGTGCGCTTGGTGGAAACGCTGATCTGCGACGAGGATGCGCCCGACGGCATTCTGGGATCGCTGATTTCCTTTGTGGTGGATATAGCGGCACTTCTGTCCGTGAATACCATCGTGCTGTGCACCGGAATGACCTTCCCGCAGATCATGTATGAGTATCTGAAAACCATCGACAGCACACGGGATGTGGGACAGTGGGTATTCCTGGTTGTGATTTTTGTGGCCATCACTTTCTTTGTGGTGCGGGATCTGTTCTCCTCCGATATTCTTCTGGCCATACTGGGCGTCAACGCGGCCGCGGCCTTTTTTGAGATCGGCGTGACGGATCAGAACCGATGGATTTTGTTCGGGGCGTCTATCCTGTGCGGCTTGCTGGCCAAACTGCTGCGGGGAAAAATTGTACCGGAGGATCACGAGGAAAGCGACAAGCGCTCGGTTTGGTTCGGAATCGGTACGCTGGTGGGGACCTGCCTGATCGTGTTCGGGGTGCTGTGGCTGCTGCACAAGTACGCCCCCGGACTGTCGTTGCACAGCGGACTCATTTGAAAGGATACAATTTATGCACTCTACCTATATTTTTGACTTTGACGGAACATTGGTGGATTCCATGCCCTACTGGGCGCAAAAAGTGCTGGGGATTTTGGACGACTGCGGGGTGGATTATCCATCGGATATTATAAAGATCGTCACGCCCCTGGGGGACCGGGGCACGGCGGAATATATGCGGGACACCCTGGGCGTGCCGCTGTCCCTGGAGGAGATCTTCCGCCAGATGGACGAGTTCGCCCTGGAGAAATACCGGGACGTGATCGAAATCAAAGAGGGCGTGCGGGAATATCTGGCCCGGCTGAGGGCGGCAGGATGCACCCTTCATGTGCTGACCGCCAGCCCCCACAAGATGGTGGATCCGTGCCTTGCGCGGCTGGGGATATTTGACTGGTTTGACAACGTGTGGAGCACGGACGATTTCGGTATGGTCAAATCCGACACGGCCATCTACCGCGCGGCGGTGGAGAAGATCGGCGTGGATGTGTGTGACGCGGTGTTCTTTGACGATAATCTGACCGCGGTGCAGACCGCGGCGAGAGCGGGACTGTGCACCGTAGGGGTGTACGATCCCTCCAGCGAGGAATATATAGAGGCGATCCGTTCTGCGGCGGACTATTATGTGCGCACCATGGCGGAATTGCCCGAGACCATATAAGGAGATACAGTATGAAAGCCATCGATATTATAAACGGATTGTTTGCCACCGCCATGGAACGGGATTATTCCCGCTCCTGCGACACCTGCAAGGCGGGGGATCCCGAGGCGGAGGTCACCAAAGTGGCGGTTGCCATGTTTCCCACCCCGGATCTGATCCGGCAGGTGAAGGAGTGGGGTGCGCAGCTGCTCATCGTTCATGAGCCTGCCTACTACAACCATATGGATGTCCACTCCGAGGAAAAGCAGGAGTGCGAAAAGAGAAAGCTGATCGAGGAGTCGGGCATTACCGTGTACCGCTATCACGACCACGCTCATTGGACCACCCCGGACGTGATCTGTGCGGGTGAGGTGAAGTACATGGGCCTGTCCGGCACGGCGGCGTATTCCGGCTTTGATCTGGTGAGGATCACCCTGGATCAGCCCATGACGCCGGTGGAGATCGCCGCCACTCTGGAAAAGAATCTGGGCATCAAGCACATCCGCATCTGCGGATCCCGGGATGCGGCGTGCACCAAGGTGTCCGGCATGTTCGGCGCGCCGGGCGGCGTGTTTGAGGAACTGAAGAGCGATAACGCCGAGGTGGTACTGGTGGGCGAAACCAGCGAATGGAGCCTGGGCGAATACGCCCGGGATGCGGCGCAATTGGGATACAAAAAGGCCCTTCTGATCCTGGGTCACGAGGGATCGGAGCGGGCAGGCATGGTGTACACGGCGGATATTCTGCGGGAAATGTACCCCGGCTTGGACGTGCAGTATTTTGAGTGCGGAGAAGTATACACCTATACAGACAGCGAACGGTAAGACATATGTTTAGCAGATACAAAAATTTCTTTATCAATCTGATTTTTCCGGCCGTTATATTCGGCTCCCTCACGGGTATTCTCACATCCATGGTCATCACCTTGTACAAATGGTGCGCTGCCCGCGTGATCGCCTTCTCGGAGGCGGGGTACCATTATATGCGGGATCATTTGTGGGTCGTCCTCCCTGTGCTTCTTGCCCTGGCGGGGGTGGCGTTCCTGTTTTCGCGGATCTACCGGCGGATCCCCAATCTGCAGGGCGGCGGCATCCCCACCTCCATCGGTATTCTGCGGGGCAGTCTGCCCTGCCGCTGGCTATCCAATCTGGTGGGGTTGTTCTTTATGTCTCTGACCTCCTTTCTGATCGGCGTTCCCCTGGGAAACGAAGGCCCGTCGGTGCAGATGGGTACCGCCATCGGTAAGGGAAGCGTGTCCCCCATGGCGAAAAAGCATCGGGCGTGGAAGCGGTATTCCATGACGGGCGGCGCCTGCGCCGGCTTCTCCATTGCTACGGGTGCGCCCATATCGGGCATCCTGTTCGCCATCGAGGAGGCCCATCAGCGGGTGTCCCCCATGATTCTGATCGTGTCCGCCGTGTCGGTGCTGTTTGCGGGCATTACCACGGACATCCTGGCTCCCCTTTTCTCGGTGAGCACATCGCTGTTCCCCGAAATGCATCTGATCACACTGTCCGTGAAGGACATCTGGATTCCTCTGGTAGTGGGCGCTGCGGTGGGATTGTTCGCGGTATTGTTTCTGCATTATTACGGATGGATCGCCGCGCTGGTGGGAAAAACGCTGAAAAGAGTCCCCCGCACCTGGAAGATCTTTCTGGTCTTCGCTTTGACGGTGGGATTGGGCCTTGTGTCCTACTCCTTCATCTCCACGGGACACGAGTTGATTCTGTCCCTGTTTGAGGGACACACGGCCATTGCCATGCTTCTGCTGATTCTGTTCGCCCGCTCCACTCTGACGCTGTTTGCCAATACCAACGGCATCACCGGCGGTATCTTTCTGCCCCTGTTGTCCCTGGGTGCGGTGCTGGCATCCGCGCTCGGGCAGGGGCTGGTCAGCGCCTTCGGCCTGAGCGAATCCTATTATACGATGATTCTGGTGCTGGGCATCACTGCCTGCATCTCCGGCATGATGAAAATGCCCCTGACCGCCATCGTGTTCGCCGTGGAGGCGTTGTCCTGCCACGAGAATATTCTGTACATCCTGATCGTTTCCATGGCGGCGTTCATCATCACGGAGATTTTTGAGGTCCGCTCCATCAACGAAATCGTGCTGGAAGGGCGGGAGGAGTCGCAGAACGAGGGCAAAACCGCCTGTGTCATCGATACCTTCGTGACGGTGCAAAACGATTCCTTCGCCATCGGCAAGCAGATCCGGGACATCTTCTGGCCGCGGAACCTGTTCGTTCTGTCCGTACAGCACGGGACAAAACACGGGGCGGAAGTGGATGAGCACGGCGGCAAGGAAATCCGCGAGGGAGATATTCTGCACGTGCGGTATTCTACCTACGATGAGGGACAGACACGGCAGGAACTGCTGGCCATCGTGGGCGAGCAGGAGTTTGCCCGGTCGGTGGATCACGTGGTATAATTCTATTGACATTGAAAAATCTACATGGTACAATACGTTTGTGCAATCCGTGCATACGGAACTCGAGTTACATAAGGAGAAAAACAATGAGAAAATTTCTTTCTGCCGCGTTGGCTGTTTGCATGCTTTTGTCCGTTGTGCTGCTGACCTCCTGCGGCGAAACCCCTGAATCGCTGATCAATGGCGCTGTGCTGAATATGGCACAGTTGGAATCCATGGAAGCGAATGTGGACATGGAAGTTAAGATGAACATGATGGGTGTGGATGTGTCTGTGCCGATCGATATGCATCTGGCCATGGCCGATCTGAAGAGCGAAAAGCCCGTGGCCGCCATCGATGCGGAAATGAGCATGATGGGCGATACCGTAACCATGAATATGTATATGGACGGCAGCGAGTGGGCATATTTGACCGTAGCCGGTGTCAGCTACAAAGCCAATCTGGCCGATGCCATTGCGGCTTTCCCGATGGATACCTCCAGCGCCACCGACGTGCTGAAGGAGCTCCCCGCCGATCTGCTGGCCGATGCGGAGATCGTGAAGAACGAGGACGGAAGCAAGAGCGTTGCGCTTTTGATAACCGCTGACAAATTCAGCGAAGTATATGGCGCAGACGTGATGGAGGGGCTGACCGCCACCGCCGGCGATTCCGTCACCATGAAGGATGTAACCGTGGTCATCACCGTGAAGGACGGCTACATTGTGGAATACGATATGGCATTCGATATGGATATGACGGTGGAAGGCAAGGATGTGGCCGCCAGCATGGATATGAAGATCCACTACCTCAACGCAGGGCAGGCTGTCACGGTGAATCCCCCCGCCGGATATCAGGATTTCCCTGAGTTGGACGTATAAATAAACAGTAAGATCCCGGGTCCCCTCCCGGGATCTTTTGGGAAAGGTAGGATGAAATGATGCGACAAGTCGGTGCATGGCTGCTTTTGGCGGTGATGCTGATCACCATGGCGGGATGCGGCACGGAAGCGGATGTGGAAGTGGGACTCTTGGAGATGGAAAAGACCGCCTATTCCCGGGACGGAATGGAGATTCAGCTGCCCGAGGCCTTTCGCGAATTGAATGTGGACGGATACACCGTGTGCTTTGAGGCCACCACAGCCGCCATCTTCACTTTGAAGGAACCCTTCACATTGGCGGAGGGCGTGGAAAAATTGAGCGTGCGTGAGTATGCGGATATGGTGTATGCGGCCAATGCCGTCAAATCTCCCTCGGCAGTCACCGAGGAGGAGGGGCTGGTGATCATGGAATACACCTTCTTTGTGGAATCCGAGGGCACGGATTTTGTGTACCTGACGTCCATGTATAAGGCATCGGACGCGTTCTGGATGATCCAGTTCACCTGCAAAAAGGAGAACTATGCGGAGTACCGTCCCCACTTTGTGGAGTGGGCAAAGAGCGTTACGTTTGTTCCCGCTGCGTAAGCGGATCAATTCATACATGTGAGGTGTATCATGAAGAACAGATGGATGATTTTGCTGATTGCTCTGTTAAGCCTGTCCTTGCTTCTGGCCGCTTGCGGAAAAGATCCCTCGGTGACTCCGGATGCGGATATCCCCGCTGAGGATCCCGTGGCGGATGCGGACAGCACCCCGGAGGATCCCGTGGAGGATACTACTCCTGCCGAGGATACGACCCCTCCCGTGGAAGAGGTGCAAATGCCCTTCATCTCCGGCGCGGATTATGTCGAATTTATCGATTATGCATATGAGGAGATGGCTTATCCGCCCTTCGAGTTTGATGGAGAGTTCGATTCCGTCAAAGAGGGCAAGCATTACGTTGTCTTTTCGGAAAATCCCAATCCGGAGAGATATATGGATCCCAATGGCGGATGCATCACCATGGTGCTGACAGCCGAGGGAAGACTGGCCCGTTTGCAGGTGGAATTTGCCGCAAACACGCAGTCGTATCGCGTGATCAACGCAGCGGTTGCCGCCTTTGATGACGATTACGACGACACCCGGAAAATCCGGTTTGCCATTGAGGATTTTCTGAATGCGGCTTTGCAGCCGGATGCGGAGGCCTACAGCAAGACGGTGCATGAGGGCATGGTAATCTATTTTGAAAAGGGATTTGATGGCGTTCTGCCCATGTATTTCTTCATTGAGGCGGAGGGCGCAAAGGAATTCATGGACGCCCATCCCATAGAGTGACAAGTAAAATAAAAACACCGTGTGCCATTTTTGCACACGGTGTTTTTTTACAGGGGGGAGGTGAGGATGTTCTCCGCCCGGATGCCGGCATCACGGGCGTACTGTTCCCACTTGTCAAACTGATACAGAAGGGTGCCCGCGCTGTGGGCATCGCTGGAGAGGATTACCCGGCCGCCCTTCCTTGCAATGTAGGAAAGAATAGCGGGCGCCGGATAGGCCACATCCCGATAGCCCCGGGAGATGGCTCCCGTGTTGATCTCGAAGGGGATCCCCAAAGGAAGCAGGGCATCTACCGCCCCATAGGCGGCGGCCAGATACCGGGGATCACTTTCGTCAAAGAGACAGCCGTCCCGGTTGCACTTGGCGATCAGATCGAAATGACCGATGATGTGGGGGCGCAGGCGGCCGATCTGCGCAACGGAATGAAAGTAATCCTCCGCCATGGCAAGGCCGTCCCCTCCGTAAAACGTATCCTTCGCCCGCATGAGGGCGTCCACGCTTTCGTCGGTGGAGAACCATTTGTCCCCCTTCCACAGATAGTGTACACTGCCGATGACGTAATCGTAGCCGTCGGTGGGTTCTGTACCCCACAGATCCTGCTCGATGCCGCAGAGCACCGTGATTCGATCCCGGTAAGTTTCCTTCAATCGGGCGATCTCGACCCGGTATTCCCTGATCCGCTCTTTCGGAATGCAGTAGGAGGTGTCAAAATCCGTGTAGGAGTGGGTGGTGATGCCGATGTGAGTCATGCCCGCACCGATAGCGGCCAGCACCATCTCCTCGGCGGAATTCCTTCCGTCGCAGAAGGTGGTGTGCATGTGATAATCCTGGCGGATCATTTGGTCATCTTCTCCTGCTTGATCTTGTGATCGATCACGTGGCGGGAGGCCAGTTCTCTGTGGATATCCTCAAGGGATATGCCCATCTGGATCATCAGCACCAGCAGATGATAGGTCAGATCGGCGATCTCGTAGATCGTCTCCTTTTTATCGTCCGCCTTGCCGGCGATGATCACCTCGGTGGACTCCTCGCCCACCTTTTTCAGGATCTTATCCGTGCCTTTCTCAAAGAGATAGGTGGTGTAGGATCCTTCTTTCTTTTCCGTCTTGCGGCCCTCGATCAGTGTCATCAGCGCCTGAAGGGAAAAATCCTGCTTGTCCTCCGCCTGCCATACGGGATGGGTGAAGCAGGAGGTGGTGCCGGTGTGGCAGGCGGGGCCGTCGGGCTCCACGGAGATCACCAGCGCGTCGTTGTCGCAGTCCGCGGTGATGGATACGATGTGCTGATAATGGCCGCTGGTCTCTCCCTTCAGCCACAGTTCTTGCCGGGAGCGGCTGAAGAAGCAGGTCAGCCCCTTTTCCATGGAGATGGCGAGGCTTTCCCGGTTCATGTAGGCCAGGGTGAGCACCTGCTTCGTAATGCTGTCCACCACGATGGCGGGAATCAGCCCGTCCTTGTCAAATTTCAGAGAATCGATTTCTATCATACAAACAATCCTTTCGATGGCATCATGCCCGCATGGGGATGCCGTTTTTGATGAGTTCCGCTTTCAAATCGGGGATGGCCACTTCGTGGAAGTGGAAGATGGAGGCGGCGAGCCCCGCATCCACGCCGGGGAGGGTGGTGAACAGCTTTGTGAAATCCCCGATGCATCCCGCACCGCCGGAGGCGATGACGGGGACGGATACGGCACGGCACACCGCGTCCAGCATCTCCAGATCGAAGCCGTTTTTCACACCGTCGGTGTCGATGGAGTTGACCACCACCTCGCCGGCGCCTGCATCCACACAGCGGCGGATCCAGTCGATGGCCTCCATGCCCGTGTTCTCCCGGCCGCCCTTGGCGAATACGCGGAAGACGCCGTCTACCCGCTTTACGTCCACAGAGAGGACCACGCACTGATCGCCGTAGCGCTTGGCGGCCTCGCCGATGAGGGCGGGATTGCGGATGGCGCCGGAGTTGACGCTGACCTTGTCCGCACCGCATTTCAGCACCCGATCGAAATCGGCCACGGTGTTGATGCCGCCGCCTACGGTCAGGGGGATGAAGATGGTGCTGGCCACCTCACAGAGGATATCCGTGAACAAAGCCCGGCCCTCCGCCGAGGCGGTGATGTCGTAGAACACCAATTCATCCGCGCCGTTGTCGCTGTAGTATTTGGCCAGCTTTACGGGAGAGGACACGTCGCACAGACCGAGAAAATTCACACCCTTTACCACCCGTCCGTCCCGGACGTCCAGGCAGGGAATAATGCGTTTTGTAATCATTTGGCTACCTCGATGGCTTCCTTCAGGGAGATGGCGCCGGTGTAGTAGGCCTTGCCTATGATGGCGCCGTACAGATTTCTTGCCGCCAGTTCTCTCACGTCCTCGATGGACGACACACCGCCGGAGGCGATGATGTTCATGGAGAATCGCTCCGTCAGCACGCCGTACAGATCGTGATTGGTGCCGGCCATGGCGCCGTCCCGGGAGATGTCGGTGCAGATGACGGTGCCCACGCCGATCTCCTCCAGGTGGGCCATGAAATCCATGGCGTCGATTTCCGATGTCTCCGTCCAGCCGTGGATGGCCACCTTGCCGTCCCGGATATCCACGCCCACAGCGATCCGCTCGCCATAGGCGGCTACGGCTTCTTTCAGGAAGAATTCATCCTTCACGGCGGCGGTGCCGAGGATCACCCGATCCACGCCCGCGGTGAGATAGGTGCGCACGGTTTCCATGGAACGGATGCCGCCGCCCACCTCCGTGAACAACTCCGTCTCCGCCGCCAGACGGCGGATGGTGTCGATGTTGGGAGTGGTGCCGCTTTTGGCCCCCTCCAGATCCACCAGATGGAGGCAGGTTGCCCCCTGGGCGGCGAAATCCCGGGCGACGGAGAGGGGATCGTCGTTGTATACAGTCATGCGGTCGTACTCGCCCTTGAGCAGGCGGACCGCTTTTCCTTCAAATAAATCAATGGCAGGGAATATCAGCATACCGTGCCCTCCGTTTCGCAAAAAGCCCGCAGGATGTTCAATCCCACCGCGCCGCTTTTCTCCGGATGGAATTGGCATCCGAACACGTTGCCTCGCTGGGCGGCGGCGGTGAGGGGCGCACCGTATTCCGCGTTGGCGATCACGTAGTTGTCGCACTTCGTCGCGTAGTAGGAGTGGACGAAGTATACGTGATCTCCCTCGTTGATGTAGCGGAACAGGGGGCTCTTTTCCCCGGGGAAGGACAGGGCGTTCCAGCCGATGTGGGGGATCTTCAGCCCGGCGGGGATCACGTCCGCGATGGGGCGGATCTCCCCGGGGATCAGTCCCAGTCCCCGATGGATGCCGTACTCGTAGCCGGTTTCAAACAGCAGCTGCATGCCCAGGCAGATGCCGAGCAGGGGCTTGCCCGCCTTGGCTTCCTCGATCAGTACCTCGGACAGGCCGCTGTCGTTCAGTTTCTTGGCCGCGTCGCCGAAAGCACCCACGCCGGGGAGAATAATTTTATCCGCATCCCGCAAAGTCTGTGCGTTTGCGGTGACGACCGCGTCCGCGCCGATGGCGATGAGGGAGCTTTTCAGAGAGAACAGATTGCCTACGCCGTAGTCCACAATGGCGATCATGCGAGAACCCCTTTCGTGGAGGGAATTTCGTCGGCGAAATCCCTATCGATGGCCACGGCCGCCCGCAGAGAGCGGGCCACGGATTTGAAGGTGCCCTCGATGATGTGGTGGGAATTTTCCCCGGCCATCTGCCGGATGTGGAGGGTGATGGCGGCACAGCGCACAAAGCCCAGAAAGAATTCCTTCACCAGCTCCGTGTCGAAGGTGCCCACCTTCTCCGTGGGGATGGTGAGATCGTATCCCAGATACGCCCGGCCGCTCAGATCGGCGGCGGTGAGGATCAAAGCCTCATCCATGGGCAGGATTATACTGCCGTAGCGGCAGATGCCCCGCTTGTCGCCCAAGGCGGCGGCAAAGGCCTGCCCCAGACAGATACCGATATCCTCCACGGTGTGGTGATCATCCACGTAGGTGTCGCCCTCGCATTTTACATTCAGATCCAATCTGCCGTGGGACGCAAACAGCGTCAGCATGTGGTCCAGAAATCCGACGCCGGTGTCGATTTCGCTCTTTCCGGTGCCGTCCAAATTCAAATACAGGGTGATCTCCGTTTCCGCCGTGCGGCGGGTGATGGTTGCTTCTCTCATATGTTCTCCTCCAAAATGGTGCGAAGGGTTTCGATCAAGGTGTCCATCTGCTCCCTTGTGCCGATGGTGATGCGGTTGTAGTCTGCGATTCGCGCACTGTCAAAGTGGCGGACCAGAATGCCCCGCTCCTTCAGTGCCCGGTAGATCGCACCGCCGTCCACGTCGGGATGACGGGCAAAGACGAAGTTGGTGCGGGAATCGGTCAGGGTGAAGCCCATTTTTGCCAGCTCCGCCGCCGTGTACTCCCGATTGTCCATGATCGTTTGGCAGTTGGCCTGCGTGTATTCTTCATCTTCCATGACGCCGATGCCCGCCGCCATGGTCATGGCGTTGATGTTGTAGGGATTGGTGGAGTATTTGATGGTGTTCAGATCCCGGATCAGCGCAGGGCATCCCACGCCGAAGCCCAGCCGCGCCCCTGCCATGGAGCGGGATTTGGAAAAGGTCTGACTCACAAGAAGATTGTCGTACTTCCGGATCAGGGGCACACAGCTCTCCGTGCCGAAATCCACATAGGCCTCATCCACCACTACCACCGTGTCCGGATTGCGGCGAAGGATCTCCTCGATCTGATTCCGCGTCAGGGCAATCCCCGTGGGGGCGTTGGGATTGGCGATAAAGATGGTCTTACCAAGGTCATAGTAGTCCTCCACCCGGATGGTGAAATCCTCCGCCAGTGGGATCTTTGTGTACGGCACGCCGTTGATTTCGGCAAAAACGGAGTAAAACCCGTAGGTGATGTCCGCAAAGGCGGCGGGGTGGGTGTCGTCGCAGAACGCCATGAAAGCGAAGTTCAGAATCTCGTCCGATCCGTTGGTCAAGAGCACCTCATCAAAGGATACCCCCAGCCGCTCCGCCACCGCTTCGGTCAGTCGGCGGCATTCGGGATCGGGATACAGTTGGAGATTCCGCGCCGCCTCGGCGGCGTATTCTATGGCCTTTTCCGACGGCGGGAAGGGGGATTCGTTGGTGTTCAGTTTGATGTACTGTCTGGTTTTCGGCTGCTCGCCGGGGGTGTAGGGGACGAGATTTTTATATTTTTCGCTGAAGAAACGGCTCATTTGTCCTCCTCCAGGCGAATGATCGCGCTTTTGGCGTGGGCCGTCAGTCCCTCTTTCTCGGCGAAGTAGGCCACATCCTTGGCCACCCGGGACAAAGCGTCCTTGGTGTAATAGGTGTACTGGGTCTTCTTCACGAAATCGTCCACGGAGAGAGGGCTGGAGAAACGGGCCGTGCCGCTGGTGGGCAGGGTGTGATTGGGACCGGCGAAATAGTCGCCCAAAGCCTCGGGGCAGTTGCGCCCCATGAAGATGGATCCCGCGTGGCGGATCCGATCCAGATAATCAAAGGGATTGTCCACGCACAACTCCAGATGCTCCGGCGCGATCTCGTTGGCGATGTCGATGGCGGTGTTCAAGTCCGGTGCCACGATGATCTTGCCGTTGTTGTCGATCGACACCCGGGCGATCTGGGCCCGGGACAGTTTTGGGATCTGTACCTCCAATTCCGCCTGCACGGCGGCGGCCAAATCCGCACAGTCGGTGACCAGCACGGCGGAGGCCATCTTGTCGTGCTCCGCCTGGGAGAGCAGATCCGCCGCCAGATGGCGGGGGGAGGATTTGCCGTCGGCCACGATGAGGATCTCGCTGGGGCCGGCGATCATGTCGATGGATACGGTGCCGAACACCTGCTTCTTGGCCTCGGCTACGAAGGCGTTGCCGGGGCCTACGATCTTGTCTACCTTGGGGATGCTCTCCGTGCCATAGGCCAGAGCGGCAATGGCCTGTGCGCCGCCCACCTTGAAGATCCGGTCAATGCCTGCCACATGGGCGGCGGCCAGAATCACGGGATTGACTTTCCCGTCCTTGCCGGGCGGGGTCACCATGACCACCTCGCGGCAGCCCGCGATCTTGGCGGGGATGGCATCCATCAGCACGGTGGAGGGGTACGCCGCGGTGCCGCCGGGCACATACAGACCGGCCCGATCCACGGGGATGATTTTCTGTCCGATGACCACGCCGTTTTCCTCATTGAGGATGAAACTGGTGCGGACTTGCTTCTCGTGGAAGCGGCGGATGTTGGCCGCCGCCTTTTCCAGAATGGTGATGAATTCCGGCTCTACCAGTGTCAGCGCTTCCTCCATCTCCGCGGGGGTGACGGCAAGGGAGGTGAGCCGCACGCCGTCAAACATCTCGCAGTATTCATAAAGGGCGGCATCGCCCGCTTCCCGCACGTGGCGGAGGATCTCCGCCACCGTATCCTCCACGGAAACGGTGGGGGCGGTGCGGGCGAAGATTTCGTCGGCGGATAATTCGCTGTAATTCAGTATGCGTATCACGGTAATGCCTCCATTTGCTCGGAAATGCTTTTCACGATGGCTTCAATCGGTTCGTTTTTGAATTTGAAATTGGCTTTATTGGCGATCAGACGGGCGCTGATGGGGACGATGGTCTCCCGCACGCTCAGATGATTCTCTCTTAGGGTGGTGCCCGTCTCCACGATGTCCACGATCACGTCGGACAGCCCCAGAATGGGTGCGATCTCAATGGAGCCGTTCAGGTGGATGATGTCGATATCCCGCCCCTGGGCGGCGTAATAATTGCGGGCGATGTTGGTGAATTTGGTAGCCACCTTCAAAGGGCGGGCGGGATCGTCGCGGAAATCCTCCTTGGCGGCCACCGCCATGCGGCAGATGCCGGTTTTCAGATCCAACAGTTCGTACACATCCGGCTGGTATTCCAGAAGGATGTCCTTGCCCGCCACGCCGATATCGGCGGCACCCCGCTCCACGTAGATGGCCACATCGGAGGGCTTCACCCAGAAATAACGCACGCCCGCCTCGGGATTTTCAAAAATCAGTTTCCGGTTGTTTTCCTTGATGGAGGGACAGGCAAAGCCCGCTTTTTCAAACATGGCATAGACCCGCTCTCCCAATCGGCCCTTGGGCAGGGCTACATTCAGCATATTCATATGTCAGCCCTCACTTTCTCAGATCCGCAATGGCGCGATAGGTGATCGTGTCCGAAAGGGAACGGCTGGCCACCGCCCGCTTGCCGGCGGCAATCAGCGACTGCATGGTATCGCGCACAGTTCCCATATCCACACTGTCATCGTACAGCACCACGGTGTCCACATCGTACTCGGCGGCGGGACGGTTCAGTTCCTTCAGAAGATCCAGGTACACCGCAAAGCCGATGGCCCCGGACTTCCGTCCCATGCGGAGCATCAGACGGTCGTACTGACCGCCGGACAGGATGCTGACGGGGATGCCGTTGACAAATCCCTTGAACACGATGCCGTTGTAGTAGCCCATGTCCTGCACCACGGAGAAATCCAGGCGGACGTTGTCACCCGGCACCACGGCCAGGATGGCGGCCAGTTCCTGCCGCTCCTTTTTGGCCAGATCGGCGGGGAGCAGATCGTCCAGCGCCGCCAGCACCGTTTTCGGATCGCCGTAGGCGGCGATCAGCCCCTGCAGCATCCGGATGCCCGCCTCGGGCACGGATTCATCCTCACAGATGGCCCGGGCACCGTGGGCGTTTTTTTCCCCGATGCACCGCAGCAGCTCCTCTCTTACGGCGGGGGATACGCCAAGGGAATCCAGCACGGCAGATACGATGCCCAAGTGGGACACGTCCAGCACAAATTCCCCGGATATGCACGAAAGACTTTGCGCCGCCAGCGTGAGCACCTCGCTGATGCAGTAGGTGTCGATCCGGCCGAAGCATTCCAGACCGGTCTGGAGAATCTCCTTGTAAGCCGGCGTGCTGCCGGACACCCGATATACGTTTTCGTTGTAGTATACCTTCTGCACGGTGTCGGGGGTGTCCTTGTTGTTTTTGATGATGGAGAGGGTCACGTCCGGCTTCAGCGCCATCAGCTTTCCGCTGATGTCGGTGAAGGTGATGATGTTGTCCGACACAAGGAAATTCTTGTTGCGGACGTACAGATCGTACTCCTCAAATTTGCTCATTTTATAGGGGGTATAGCCGTAGGAGCGGTACAGGGACCGCAGACGGTATACGGCGATTTCATCGCTCAGAAGAACGTTTTCGTCGATGATCATGGTGAGATCCTTTCGGGAATAGTTTATGCGCCCTCGGGGGTGTCCGTCCGGCTTAGGCGGTCCAGCACGGTCTTGTATCCGTCACTGCCATAGTTCAGGCATTTGCTTACCCGGCAGATGGTGGCGGTGCTGGCGCCGGTGGATTTGGAGATTTCCTGATAATTTTTGCCGTCCTGCAGCATCTCGGCGACCTGCAGTCGCTGGGACAGATCCTGGATTTCGCGGATCGTGCAAATGTCATCAAAAAATGCGGCACATTCTTCCTCTGTTTCAAGAAGGAGCATGGCTTTGTACAGTCGCTTGGCCGCGTCCGTATGATGGGGAATCATATACTACCTACCTGTTTTTTATAATTGGCTTCATCATTTTACCACGCTAAAGTGATAAAGTCAATAGGGGATAGGAAAAAAGTTGCAAGTGCCGTTTGGAAACTCGAATGGCGGTTGAATCATCGTCAAAAAACAAGTTATTGATGGATGGCGGATGTGTGCTATAATAGTAGGGAAAGCAGGGCCCGCTTATCACTTATAAAGGAGATATCCGTATGAATCACATAGGATTGAGAATCAAAGAACTGCGCAAAAAGAAGGATTTGACCCAAGAAAAGCTGGCGGAATACCTGAATGTATCCTTTCAGGCTGTCTCCAAATGGGAGACGGGAGCCTCTTCCCCGGATTTGTCCATGATCGTCCCGTTGGCGCGGCTGCTTGGGGTGTCCACCGATGCGTTGTTCGGCCTTGCCGATACGGCGGAAGATCCCCGGCAGGGGGAACTGCGCGCGCAGTATGAGGAAACGTGGAAAACGGGCGACACAGCGAAGCGGTATGAAATTGCACAGGCGGCCGTGGCGGAATACCCCGGGAATTTTGACTATCTGAAATGGCTTGCCGATGCAGAAGGGGCATATGCCATCCACCATTGCGAGCGCGGCACCGCCGAGCAGCGAACCCATTTTGAAAATGCCGTTCGGTACTTTGAGCGGATCATTGAGGATTGCGACGATGAGGATTTGCGCAACAGCGCGATCCATGGCATTGTGCTGGATCTTCCCAGTATCGGCAGACGGGACGAAGCACTCCGGTACGCCAAGCAGCATCCGGATTGTGATGCACTTTTGAAGTGCTGTCTGACGGGGGAAGATTGGGAAAGACATCGGCAGGAAATGATTTTCCGGAAACTGGACGATCTTGTCGATGAACTCGAATCCGGAAAGCATGACCTCGTAGCCATCCGTGCCGCCGAGAAGATCATCAAAATCGTTATTGATGATGAGAATTATCTGTGGTTCCACGATGTGTTGATGCACAACTACATTTGGCAGGCCATGTGCCTCACCCGGCAAAACCGCTTTGAGGAAGCCGTGTCCGTTCTGCGAAAATCGCATGAACAGGCTGTTTTATATGAGGAGATGTTTGATAAAGCGAAAGAAACACCCATCTCCTATACATCCTCCGTTCTCAATAAAATATCCTTTGATGCCAACAGGATGATCAAGAGCGGCACATCCACGCTGACGGAGGATTTTGGGGAATATCTGTCATGGAAGGAATTCGATGCCCTCCGTGACCGGGACGATTTCCAAGAACTGCTCCTGCTTTGAGGCATAACAAAAGGCACTTGCGGCATACGCCGCAGGTGCCTGTATTTTTGGCATAAGAAAACCACCTGCGTTGCAGGTGGTTCAATAGAGGCTTTTGCCGATGAGCACCCCCGCCGCAGCGGAAGGCTCCCTTGTGTAAAGGGAGCTGTCACCGAAGGTGACTGAGGGATTGATTGAGAAGGATTTGTTTATTGCAATCCCTCCGTCATTTTCTGCGAAAATGCCACCTCCCTTTACACAAGGGAGGCTCTGGTTAAAAGAAAATTACCGTGGGAACATAAAAGGTAATTGGGACTTGCATCACTCCGCGCAAACCGCGAGCAGGACGGAGACAGCCTCCATCAGTACCTCATCGGGGATGTTCAAAGCGGGAAGCAGACGCACCTTATCCTTGGCCGTCAGGCAGAGAACGCCCCGCTCCATGCAGGCGCGAAGCACCTCCGCGGCGGGTTTTGCGGTCTTAACGCCGATCATCAGTCCCAATCCGCTGACGGATTCGATGCCCGGCTGGCCGGTGAGCGCATCCGTGACCATGCGGCCCTTTCGCTCCACGTCAGAGAGGAACGCGTCGTCCATCCGCTCCAGAATGTGCAAAGCTCCTGCACAGCACACGGGATTGCCCCCGAAGGTGGAGCCGTGATCGCCGTAGCCCAGCACATTTTCCACCTTCTCACCCAGGATCACCGCGCCCAGCGGCAAGCCGCCGCCGATGCCCTTGGCGGTAGAAACGATATCCGGCGTGATGCCGTAATGCATATAGGAATACAGCTGACCCGTGCGGCCGTTGCCGGTCTGCACCTCGTCCACCATCAGGATGATATCCTTCTCGCGGGCGATCTGCGCCGCGGTCTGTACGAATTCTTTCGTGAGTACGTTGACGCCGCCCTCGCCCTGCACGCACTCGATCAGAATACCGGCGATGTCCGCCCGGGCGGTGATCTCCTTCAATTCATCGATGTTGTTGGCCTCGATGTGACAGAATCCGGGGGTCAGGGGCTGGAACAGGGTATGAAAATGATCCTGTCCCGTGGCGGCCAGCGTGGTCAGCGTCCGTCCGTGAAAGCTGTTTTTCAGCGTGACGATGGTGTAGCAGTCCGCCCCTTTTTTCTCCGCCGCGTATTTGCGGGCCACCTTGATGGCGCCCTCATTGGCTTCCGCCCCCGAGTTGCAGAAGAAGACCTTCTTCATGCCGGTGCGGGTGCAGATGTGCTCCGCCAGGCGGGCGCAGGGCTCCGTGTAGTACAGATTGGACATGTGCTGTACCAGGGACAGCTGGCGGGTGACGGCGCCCATCCACCCCTCATCGGCAATGCCGAAGGCGGTGACGCCGATGCCCGATCCCATATCGATATACTGCTTGCCCGCGGTGTCGCAGACGATGGATCCCCGACCGGAGGTGATCTCCACGGGGAAGCGTTTATACGTTCCCGCCACGTAGGCGGTGTCGATTTCTTGCAGATGGCTCATGGCATAATTCCTCCCTCAAGCCGGATTGCCGGTGACCATGGTTCCCGCGCCCTCGTCGGTGAGCAGCTCCATCAGAATGGAGTGGGGTACCCGGCCGTCCATGATGATTACGTTGCGGACGCCCCGGCCGATGGCCTCCACACAGCAGCCGATCTTGGGGATCATGCCGCCGGATACGGTGCCGTCCAAGAGCAGTTTGCCTGCCTCCTCCACCGTGATCTCGGGGATCAGGGTGGTGGGATCGTCCTTGTCCCGGAGCAGTCCTGCGATGTCGGTCATCATGATCAGACGCTCCGCGCCCAGGGCACCCGCGATGTGGGCCGCCGCCGTGTCGCCGTTGATGTTGTAGGTGTTGCCGTCCTTATCGCATCCCACGGTGGAGATGACGGGGATGTATCCCTTCTCCAGAAGATCCATGACGGGGGTGATGTTGATGTTGGTGATCTGGCCCACATACCCCAGCCGCACATCCTTGGGCTTCGCCTCAATCAGCCGGCCGTCGATGCCGGAGATACCCATGGCGCGTCCGCCCTTCATCTCCAGCAGATTGACCAGCGTCTTGTTGACTTTGCCCGCCAGCACCATCTGCACGATGTCCACCGTTTCCTTATCGGTGATGCGGAGTCCGTCCACGAATTCGGCCTTTTTGCCCAGCTTGCTCATGGTGTCGCTGATCTCGGGGCCGCCCCCGTGGACGAGGACGATCTTCACGCCGATCAGCCAAAGGAGGGTGATGTCCTCCATGACCTGCTGCTTCAGCTGTTCGTTGATCATGGCGTTGCCGCCGTATTTTACCACGACGATCTTGCCGGTGTACTGTTTAATATACGGCAGTGCCTGGGTGAGTACCTCGGCACGCAGTGCGTTGGAAAGTGTCGTATCCATCGTAACCTCCCTCAGGTGCGGTAATCGCCGTTGATCTTGACGTAATCGTAGGTCAGATCGCATCCCCAGGCGGTGGCGCTGTGCGCGCCGTCCCCCAGCGATACCAGAATATCAATCTCCTTGGCCAGAAGGATCGCCTTCGCCTTCTCCTCGGAGAAATCCACACCGGCGCCGTTTTTGCACACGGCGATCTCCCCGGAGGTGCTCTTGAAGGAAACGTCTATCTTATTCACATCCACATCCGCGCCGCTGTATCCGATGGCACAGAGAACCCGGCCCCAGTTGGCATCCGCGCCGAACATGGCGGCCTTGAGCAGGCTGGAGCAGACCACGCTTTTCGCCACTTTTTTCGCCGTGATCTCGTCCTGGGCCCCGCTGACCTGACATTCCAGCAGCTTGGTGGCACCCTCGCCATCGCCCACGATCATGCGGCACAGATGGACGGTGACCGTGTTAAGCGCCTTCATAAAGGCGGCGAAATCCTCGCCCTCGGCGGTGATTTCCGCATTGCCCGCCATGCCGTTGGCCAAAACCGTGACCATATCGTTGGTGGAGGTGTCCCCGTCGATGCTTAGCATATTGAAGGAATGGGTGATATCCGTGGACAGTGCCTTCTGCAGCATAGCGGAAGAGATGGCCACGTCGGAGGTGATGAATACCAGCATGGTGGCCATGTTGGGATGAATCATGCCGCTTCCCTTGGCGATACCGCCGATGCGGCAGGTCTTTCCGCCCAGGGTGAATTCCACGGCGATTTCTTTTTTCACGGTGTCCGTGGTCATGATGCCCTCGGCGGCGGCATCACCGCCGTCGCGGGAGAGCCCCTGTACCAGAGAGGGCAATCCCGCGGCGATAGGGGTGATATCCAGGGGTTGGCCAATGACGCCGGTAGAGGCGACCACCACGTCGCTCTCACCGATACCCAGGGCGTCAGCCACCAGAGCGCTCATCTGCTCCGCGATCTCGATGCCGTTGGCATTGCAGGTGTTGGCATTGCCGCTGTTGCAGATGATGGCCTGCGCCTTACCGTCTGTCAGATGCTGTTTGGTGACGGTAAGGGGAGCGCCTTTCACCAGATTGGTGGTGTATACGGCGGCAGCCTGTGCGGGCACCTCGCTGACGATCAGAGACAGATCCCGCTTGGTGCGGTTCTTGCGGATGCCGCAGTGGATGCCGTTGGCTGTAAATCCTTTGGCGGCGCAGACGCCGCCTTTTATCAATTGTATATTCATGAGTTTATTCACCTTTCTTTGTCATCAGTCCCGCGGTCTCGTCACAGCCCAGCAGGATGTTCATATTCTGGATAGCGGCGCCCGATGCGCCCTTGCCCAGATTGTCGTACCGGGCCACCAGGAGGATGCGCTCCCCGTTTCCGTGAACGGAGATTTCCATATCGTCCCGTCCCGACAGGGCGGCGGCGGATAGGAATCCGCTCTCATCGGCCTGTTCGTTTACATATACCACGCCGCCTCGGTAGTATTGTTTGTACAATGCCAGCACCTCGTCCGCGCTGCCCGCCAGATCCCGTTTGTGGAGGGGGATCGTCACCTCCATGCCGCTGTAAAAAGGAGCAACGATGGGGCAGAACACCGGCGGGATGGTGATGCCGGTCATGTGGCTCATCTCCGGCAGATGCTTGTGCTGTTGGGACAAGCCGTACATGCGGGGCGCATCCAAGAGAGGCGCGTGGGCGGGATCCTCGTATTCCGCGATCATTTTCTTGCCGCCGCCGGAGTATCCCGTCAGGGAGATACAGGACAGGGCGGCGTCCCGGGAAAGCATGCCCGCCGCGGTCAGCGGGGCGATCAGAGCGATAAATCCGCTGGCGTGACATCCGGGATTGGCGATCCGCCGGGAAGCGGCGATTTTTTCTCGCTGTCCGCTCAATTCGGGGAAGCCGTACACCCATCCGTCCGCCGTGCGGTGGGCGGTGGAGGTGTCGATCACGGCGGTGGCGGGATTCTCGATGAGAGAAACGGATTCCCGTGCCGCATCATCGGGCAGGCACAAAAAAGCGATGTCCGCCGTGTTCAGCATCTCCCGTCGGGCATGGACATCCTTGCGGAGTGCCTCGGGTAAAGTCAGAAGCGTTATATCGGTGCGATCGGCCAGCCGATCCGCGATCCGAAGACCGGTGGTGCCGGCGCTGCCGTCAATAAATATCTTTGTCATAGTGGTCCTCCACTTGGTGGGGTAGGGACGGAAAATAAAAAAATCCACCCTTGGATGTGGATTATTATACACAAAACGTTGCATAATGTCAACAATTTATGCAAAATTATTCATCCAAGGGCGGATTTTTGGCGGATGTTATGGGGAATGGCAAAAAGAACCGGCGTGTATTTATGCAACTTTCACACATGAATATGCAATCCGTTTCAAGATAGTCCTTTTTGCATCTGCCGTCAATTCGGCAGACGATGCCGTGACCGCGGCTTCATTTTGTCAAGCGGACAGAAAAAATACGGATTCTTTTGCGCGGATATTGAAATTTTCCCTATTCTGTGATATAAAATAGGATAGAAATATGGCGTACATCCGAGAGGAGACGTGGACATCCATGAAGATCAAAACGAAAAAACTGAGTTGGGCAGAGGTGCAGAATCTGCCTCGCCCGAAGCATAAAAAACCCATCCGCCCCCACCCGCTGTTCCGCACCGTGGTGCGGGTGGCGTCCATTCCCGACTTGATGTTCGCCCGGTTCTCCTACGAGAAGGTGCGCATGGAGGCGGCGGGGGACGGCCCCTGGCTGATTCTGATGAATCACTCCAGTTTTATCGATCTGGAGATCGCCTCAAAGCTTCTGTATCCCAAGCCGTATAATATCGTCTGCACATCGGACGGTCTGGTGGGCAAGGAGTGGCTCATGCGGCAGATCGGCTGTATCCCCACCCAGAAATTCGTGCCGGATCTGATGCTGATCCGGGACATGCTGTCCGCCGTGCGGGAGAAGAAAACCAGCGTGCTCATGTATCCCGAGGCTTCCTATTCCTTTGACGGATGCGCCACCCCTCTGCCCCGGCAGTTGGGCCAGCTTCTGAAAAAACTGGACGTGCCTGTGGTTATGATCCGTACCTACGGCGCCTTCGCCCGGGATCCGTTGTACAACGGTCTGCAGAAGCGGCGGGTGAAGGTCACGGCCAAGATGGAATGCATCCTCACAAGGGAGGAGATCGCCGAAAAATCCGTGGCCGAGCTGGACGCGGTACTGGACGAAGCCTTCACCTTTGATAATTTCGCCTGGCAGAAGGAAAACCGGGTAAAGATCGACGCGCCTTTTCGCGCGGACGGGCTGAGTCGCATACTGTATAAATGCGCCCACTGCGGCGCGGAAAATATGGTGGGCGAGGGAATCACCCTCACCTGCCGCACCTGCGGCAAGGTGTGGGAGTTGGATGAATACGGCAGCCTGCGGGCCCGGGACGGAGAGACGGAATTCTCTCACATCCCCGATTGGTACAACTGGCAGAGAGAGCAGGTGCGGAAATCGATTCTCTCTGGCACCTACCGGCTGGATGTGGATGTGGACATCGGCGTCATGGTGGATTTCAAGGCTATCTACATGGTGGGCGAGGGTCATCTCACCCATGACGAAAACGGATTCACCCTGACGGGGTGCGACGGGACACTGACCTACACCCAAAGCCCCAAAGCATCCTACGGATTGTATTCCGATTATTTCTGGTACGAGATCGGCGATGTGATCTGCATCGGCGACCGCAAGTGTCTGTACTATTGCTTCCCCAAGGGAGCCGGCGACGTGGTGGCCAAGACCCGCCAGGCGGCGGAGGAGATGTACAAGATCAGCCGGGAGCGGACGTAAGGAGGATACCTATGACAGAGATCAGCCGCGAGATACTGGACAAATACCAGATTCGCAAAACCGGCCCGCAAAAATCCGCGTTCATTGCGTTTATGAAGGAAAAATATCCCCACCTCCGTGTGGAGAGCGGGGGATTCCCCAGAAGCCGCAATCTGGTGGTGGGCGACCCCGATCGGGCGAAGGTGATCTTCTGCGCCCACTACGATACCTGCGCGGCACTGCCTTTTCCCAATCTGATCATGCCGAAGAACATCCCCCTGTCCCTGTTGTATGCGGTGCTGATCTGCATCCCCTTTCTGGCGCTGGGCGGTGCCGCCGCGGCACTGGTATCGCTTTTGACGGAGTCCGCTGCGGTGCAGTACTGGACCTTCCTGGGCGTGTATTTTGCGTCGTTTTTTGCCCTGCTGCTGTTTGGTCGGCCCAATCGCCACACCGTCAATGACAACACCTCCGGCGTGATCGTGTTGTGCGAGCTGATGGAAATTCTGCCCCCGTCCGTGCGGGCGCAGGTGGCCTTTGTGTTCTTTGATCATGAGGAAAACGGCCTGATCGGTTCTTCGTATTTCCGGAAAGCGCACAAAAAACCGACAGCGCACATCCCCGTCATCAATTTCGACTGCGTCTCCGACGGGGAGCACATGCTGCTGGTCCAGAGCAAGCCCTTTCTGAAGCAGTACGGCGATGCTTTGCGGGAAGCCTTCACCGATGGGGACGGCATCATTGTCCATCACGAAAAGTCATCCACCACCTTCTACCCCTCCGATCAGGGAAATTTCCCCGTGTCCCTCGGCGTGACCGCCATGAAACGGGGCCGGTGTGGATTGTATCTGGATCGGATTCATACCGCCCGCGACACCGTGATGCGGGAGGAAAATATCGACTATCTTATCGCCGCAACGGCAAAATTCCTTGCGGCACGGGATATACAGTAATCTCTTATTCTACATACATGCAGGAGGATACCCATACGAGCACCGTTCACGTTTTCGCACCCGATTATTTTTCCCGATTCCGCTGTAAATGCGGCGATTGCCGCTCCGTCTGCTGTCACGGATGGCGGATCACCTTGTCCCGAGCGGAGTATTTTCGTCTGCTGGGGCTGAATTGCTCCCCGGATTTGCGGCGGATCATGGATACCGCCTTCTATCTTTCCGAGCATCCCACGGAGGAGGAATACGCGTATATTGCCCCCTCCGCCGACGGCAACTGCCATATGCTGGACGAGGATGGCTGGTGCATGCTCCACCGGGAGTGCGGCGAGGGTGTGCAGCCGGCGGTATGCCGATTGTATCCCCGGGCCATACGGCCGGGGAATCCCGCCGAGGCAGTCTGCTCCGGCAGCTGTGAGCGGGTGATCGAAATGCTGATGGAGGAGCCCTATCCTCTCCCCTTCACAGTGACGGAATTGCAGACGGAGTCCACCCCGCCCCCCGGCGCGGATCCGGAATCGTTTGCCCGGCAACGTCGCTGTTTGGAGGTATGGCAGGCGGAGGGCAGTGCCCGGGATCGCTTTGCGGCACTCTCCCATCTTCTCGGCGTGGCCGAGGACGGATTCTCCGTGGACACTACGGCGGATTTCCTCATCTACGCCCGGGATCTGCTGGAGTTTTTCGCCCGGGGGGATATCACCCTGTGCGATCTTGCTGATGAGGCCCTGGATCGGTTTTCTATGAACGACGGGGTCAGCGAGACCTCGGTGAGCGCTTTTTTGGCGGCGGAGGAGCGGCTGAAGGAGATTTTGCCCGATCTGGAACACCATTACGGAAACATTATGGCCAACCATATGTTTTATGTGTCCTTTCCTTATGCCACGGAAAGTGCCTGTTTCCCCGATGCCTATCGCGCCTTCGCGGCGGTGTATGTGATTACCCGATTCCTGTGTGCCTGCGCCGTTTTCGGGGAGAATGTGCGGGACACCTTTGCGGATATCGCCGCCACCGCTATGCGGTATATGGAGCATACGGATTTTTATACCCTGTCCCGGACGGTCCATGCGGCACTGCGGGGGAGAAAATGACATGACGGAGTTTTTATTGATTTTGGAGATTATCGGCACGGTGGCCTTCGCTGTGTCCGGGGCCATGACGGGCCTGGCCAAGAAGATGGATATCTTCGGCGTGGTGATATTGGGACTGACCACCGCTGTGGGCGGCGGTGCGATCCGGGATATCATTTTGGGGCTGACCCCGCCCGCCATGTTTACGAATCCCATCTACGCGGCGGTGGCCGCCGTGGTGTCGGTGATCGTGTTTTTGCCTGCGGTACGCCGGTGGCTCACCGCCTACAGCCGGGTCAGCGATCTGGTGATGCTGGTGATGGATTCCCTGGGCTTGGGCGTGTTCACCGTGGTGGGCATCCAGCGTGCCTACACCGCTACGGATCATCGGGGGATGTTCCTCCTTGTGTTCGTGGGCGTGGTGACCGGCGTGGGCGGAGGCCTGATGCGGGACGTGATGGCGGGCAATACGCCCTACATTTTCGTCAAGCACGTGTACGCCAGCGCGTCGATTATCGGCGCCATCCTGTGCGCCGCTTTGTGGCAGCCGCTGGGCGGCACCGCCGCCATGATCATCGGCGCGTCGGTGATCCTCACCGTGCGGCTGTTGGCGGCGCACTATCACTGGAGTTTGCCGAAGGCATAAATAAAGGAGGTGACGCATGTAGCCATGCGTCACCTCCGCGAGCTTTCCCTTGGCCGCTGATGCGGCCATTTTTTGCCCGGCATAGGCAAAAACACGGGCAATCTCGCCGCAAATTTCTACAAAATTTCGAAATTTTACGTCGCGAACAAAAAAATTCGGGGCTGTTGCATCTACTTGCAGCAGCCCCTTTTTTCTCATTTTTCCGTCAACGGGGTGTCAAAGAGTGTATCCAGCTCATCCTGCGTGAAGGTGAGGTTCAGATCGGCGGCGGCGGTGAGGAAAACCTCGCGCCGGATGCCGAAGGCATGGATCAGATTGCGGGGTGTGTCCTCGGACACAGTCTGATCAGCCAGCCACGCATCCATCTTCTCCGCACCGATGATGGTCCGCAGAACGGTGATGACGCTGGATTCCGCCACGGTGTTCACGGTATATTTGGTTTCGGCGGCAAAGGTGTCGGCCGTGGCCGGGGTTTCTACCGGATCCTCCTGGGTTTTCCCCATGTGATCGGGGGCTCCGACGGTGGTGGCCGGTGCCTTGGTAGCGGCCGATTCCGCCTTGGCGGGTGCCTCCGCTTCCGGCATGTCGGCCGGCGTGCTGCTCGGGCAGGCGGGCGGGACTTCCTCGGCGGCAGGCGCCTCGGTGGCGGGATTTGTTTCCCTGATGGTGGAATACAGTACATTGCCGGCGGCGGTATCCCCCGGGGCATAGAGGGCGGGATCGTTGTCCGTCAGGGCGATATCCGCGTTTTTCTCGCTGCGGATCATGGCAGGCAAAACGATGGCGGCCATGGGCACGATCACAATGGCGGCGGCAATGGCGCTGCCCAGCCGCACCATGCGGTGGCGGAATGCTATCTTCCTCCGCTCGGCGCGGATGGCATCCATCACATTTTTCGTGAAATCCGCGGGCACATCGACAGCCAGCGCGGCCGTCAGTTCACGGATGTGGGCATCCGCGGAAGCAGGTTCTGTTTCGGTGGCGGATATTTGTTGTAAGTCCGCGTCAAAATTGCTTTTCATGATATCCTCGTTCGGGAAATTTTTGATTTTCACTGCATTGGACGAAGGTTATGTAAAAAAGTTCCGCTCAATGAGAAAATTTTTTACAGCGGCCCGGGCCCGGTTGATGCGGCTCTTTACCGTACCCATTTCCAGACGCAGGATGTCTGCGATTTCCGCATAGGATAAACCGGATATGTCCCGCAGGGTGATGATGGTCTTCATTTCCTCGGGCAGGGAATCGATGGCCTCCCGCACCGCGGCGATTTCCGTCTGGCGGGTCAGCTCTTCCTCCGGCATGGCGGTAACGTCCGTGTCGGGAATGTCCAGTACCTTGGATTCCTCCTCATCCTCCTGCACCGTGAGGGACACCGCCCGATGCCGCTTGGCGGCGCGGGCGTGATCGCAGCAGCAGTTCAGAGCAATGCGGCACAGCCAGGTGGACAGGGCGCAGTCCCCCCGGAAGGAGGCGATGGAACGCCAGGCCTTGAGGAAGGTCTCCTGGGAGATATCGGCGGCGTCCTCCGGTGAGGAAACGGAGCGCAGGGCCACATTGTACACCAGACGGCTGTACCGCTCCACAATGACGGCAAAAGCATCGTCACTGCCCTCGGCGGCCTGCCGGGCCAGAGACAAATCCTCGACGGAAACCGCTTTTCGCTCCGGCGATTGAATGATCATGCGCACCCTCCTCTCCCATGTATCTATAATAAGAACGCAGAAAAATGCAGAATATTACAAAATATGATAAATTATTTTTCGCCCATGGGAGTGCCCAGAATGGCTTCGATTTCCCCAAGGGAATCGGCGGATTGGATCCGTCCCCGCATGGCGGCGGCACCGCGCATGCCGGTGAGAAAATGGGCCACACGGCCCCGGCATTCCCGGGCGGCGGTGTGATCCCCGTGCTCCGCCACGATGGCGCGGGCCAGATGCAGGGCTTCCCGGCGGCGATCCTTCTCCGTGGGCGGCGTGAAGGACTCGCCCGCCAGAGCCGCCCGGATCTCGGCAAATACCCAGGGATTGCCCAATGCGGCACGGCCGACGGCCACGCCGTCGCAGCCCGTTTTGGAGATCATCTCCCGGTAGGATGCCGCATCCCGCACGTCCCCGTTTCCGATCACGGGAATGTGGGCAGGCAGAGCATCCCGTACCGCGGCGATCACGTCCAGATCCACCCCGGGGCGGTACAATTGCTCTCTCGTGCGCCCGTGAACGCACACCGCGGATGCCCCCGCCGAGGTGGCGGCAAGGGCGATCTCCACCGCGTTTTTGTGATCGCCGTCCCATCCCGCCCGGATTTTTACCGTCACGGGGATGTGGTGTTTTTCGGCGGCGCGTACCGCCGCCCGTGTCAGATCCCGCACCAACTCCGGGGAGCGCATGAGGGCGCTTCCGTCCCCGGCGGTGACGATCTTTTTCACAGGACATCCCATATTGATGTCAATGGCGGCGGGGGGAACGTGGGATCGGCATCCCTCGTATTCGCCGGAGGCGATCATGGCCGCCGCCCGTGCCATCTGCTCCGGATCGTGGCCGAAGAGCTGGACGGCGCAGGGGGCATCGTCTTCCGTCAGATAGGCCAGATCGGCGGTTTTCCGGTCCCGGTAGCAAAGCGCCGCGGCGGATACCATCTCGGTGACGGTGTACTCCGCCCCAAAGCGGCGGCACTGACGGCGCATGGGCAGATCGGTGAAGCCGGCCATGGGAGAGAGACAAAGCCCGTGTTTGATTTCCGTGTTTCCGATGCGCATGGCGGCCTCCTTTTTGGTAGTTGATTTACAGTATAAACGATAATTGTGTCGATTTTGCGAACAAATCGGGGGATTAAGAAATTTTAAGGATTATCTCACTCCGGTGATGTCCCGCACGATCTCCCCGGCAATCATCAGCCCTGCCGCGGCGGGCACGAAGGAGATGCTGGCGGGGATGCTCCGACGGGCGGATTCCCCCTCGGGGAGAAGGGGCGAGGGGCGGGGCTCCTCCTTGGAATACAGCACTTTCACGTGGGAGATTCCGCGATTTTTCAATTCCCGCCGCATGACGCGGGCAAGGGGACAAACGGAGGTTTTCGCTATATCCGTGATCTCGAATAGTTCGGGATGGAGCTTGTTGCCCGTGCCCATGGAGGCGATCACGGGAACACCCGCGGCCTTGGCCCGGGCGATGATCTCCAATTTGGCGGAAACGGTGTCGATGGCGTCCGCCACGTAGGACAAGCCTTTAAAGGGGATCTGATCCGCCACCTCGGGAAGATAGAACAAATCGCAGGTTTCCACCCGGCATTCCGGTGCCACCAGGCGGATGCGCTCTCTGGCGGCATCGGTTTTCCGCATGCCCACCGTGTCGGCGGTGGCAAACAGCTGCCGATTCATGTTGGAGGGGGCGATGGCGTCCCCGTCGATGAGCAAAAGGGAACCCACCCCGGCGCGGGCCAGAGCTTCCGCAATGTAACTGCCCACACCGCCCAGACCGAATACGGCCACGCGGGCACCGTGGAGCTTGGTCATCGCCTCCTCCCCGATCAGGGCAAGAGTGCGGGAATGTATGTTTTCCATATTCGATCCTTTCTTGTGGGGTTCGGGCGAGCATCCCGAAAGACATATGGCTGTTTCAGCCCCAAATCAAACAATAATTCCACCCGCGACGACGGTGTCCCCGTCGTAGAGCACCAGGGACTGTCCCGGCGAGGGCGCACGGGCGGGATCGTCCAAATCCACCCGCAGCCGATCCCCGTCTATGACGGCGGTGCAGGGAAATTCCGCTCTTGCGTAGCGCAGTTTCACGCTGAGTCGGCGGGGGCTGTCCAGATCCCCCGGGGCGGCAGCCATATACCGCACATCCTCGGCGTAGACGGTCTTTCCGTAGGGATCGGTGGGGGATATGGTGATCCGATTGTTCTTCGCATCCCGTGCGGTGACGAACATATGCTGACCGAGGGCGATACCCAAGCCCCGCCGCTGACCGACGGTGTAGCAAGCCTGGTGTTTGGACGGGCCGAGGACGTTGCCGTTCTCATCGATGAACTGACCGGGGGTCAGATCCATCCCTGCCTCGGCGAGAAATTTCGTATAATCCCCGTGGGGGATGAAGCAGATGTCCTGGGAATCCTTGGTTTTCGCACCGGGGATGCCGGCGGCCTGTGCCATCTCGCGCACCTCATCCTTCGTGTATTCCCCGAGAGGGAACACCAGACGCGAGAGCGTTTCCTGAGGCAGCTGCCACAGCATATAGCTTTGATCCTTTGATAGATCCTTGGCTTTGGCGACCGCGATCCGGGATCCGCATCGGATCAGGCGGGCGTAGTGGCCGGTGGCGGCATAATCGCACCCCGCCCCGTCCGCAAACTTCATCAGATAGGGAAACTTGATCGTCCGGTTGCACAACACGCAGGGATTGGGCGTGCGTCCGGCGGCGTATTCTTTTATAAAATCTGCCTTGACGGTGGCGGCGAAATCCTCGGCGATGTCCAGCACCGTCAAGGGGATATTCAGCGATCGGCACACCGCCTCCGCTCCCACGGACGGTGGCGTCAGGGCAGGATCGTGATGGACGAGGAAGGTCACCCCCGCCACCTCGTATCCTGCGTCCATGAGTAGCCGGGCGCTGAGACTGCTGTCCACCCCCCCGCTCATGGCGAGGGCAATACGTTTCTTATTCATCCTATGCTCCGTCAAAGAGTGCCCCGGATCACGTCATCCTCGGTGAGGATCAGATAGCCGTGGGCGCTGTTTTCCTTGGGGATGGACACGGATCCCGGATTCAGACAGCGGATTTTTCCGCCGGGGATCTCCCGCATTTCATCCATAGGCACATGGGTGTGTCCGGAGAGGAGAATATCCCCGTCCGTGAGGGGCGGCGGATTGTCCGGGCCGAATTTGTGACCGTGGGTGGCGTAGATCATATGGTCGCCCAGGACGATGACGGCGTAATCCGCCATCACGGGGAAGGGGAGCACCATCTGATCCACCTCGGCCTCGCAGTTGCCGCGGACGCAGAGAATCTTGTCCTTATAAGGGGAGAGCAGGGCGATGACCTGCTTGGGGGCGTATCCCTCGGGCAGATCGTTGCGGGGACCGTGATAGAGCACATCCCCCAAAAGCAGCAGCCGATCCGCGCCGGAGGCGTCGAAGGCGGCGAGCATTTTCCCGCACCAAAGGGCGGAGCCGTGAATATCGGAAGCAACAAATACGGATTTCATAGATGGATTCCTTTTTGATAGATTATTTTCCTACGCAGAAGCGGGCAAAAATGCCGGCGATGATGTCCTCATCCACCGCCCGGCCGTCTACGCCGCGGATCTCGGAGAGAGCGCTTTCGCACAGCGTGCAGACCGCGTCCAGCGGATCTCCCACCGTCAGGCCGCAGAGGGCGTCATTCAGAAGATCGCAGGCCCGGCTGAGGGAGGCTTCCTGCCGGGCATCCCAGATGATGGCATCGTTTTGGGTGTCCAGCTTGTCCGTGCCGGCGATCGCGGCGATCACCCGGCGCAATTCCTCCATCCCGTCCCCGGTTTTGGCGGAGAGGGAGAGGGTATAATCGGCACGGGCGGTGAAGGAAGCGATCTCCTCCGCCGACAAGGCACAGCCCGTGTCGGATTTGTTGAAGATCACCACGGTGGGCACGGAGAGGGCGCAAACCTCCTCGAAGAGATCGGTGCAGTCGGGAGTGAGGGGAGTGCCGGCGTCCAGCACAAAGAACACCAGCGCGGCCCCGGCCAGCTTATCCTTGGCCCGCTGTACGCCGATCATCTCCACGGCGTCACTGCCCTCGCGGATGCCGGCGGTATCGGACAGAAGCAGGGTTACCCCGCCGATGTCCGCCGAGGCGGATAGGACATCACGGGTGGTGCCGGGGATGTCGGTGACAATGGCTTCCTCCCGCCCGAGCAGGGCGT
This sequence comes from Clostridia bacterium, assembly GCA_017468385.1. Classification (GTDB taxonomy): domain Bacteria; phylum Bacillota; class Clostridia; order Oscillospirales; family CAG-272; genus SIG701. Next base: position 21,557 of record JAFUIQ010000038.1, on the reverse strand, counting down.
TGTAGAGGGAGCTTTTGCCGCTGTTGGGCAGTCCCGCAATGACGGTGGGGATGCCCTCGGCAATGGCCTGGCCGGTTTTATAGGTGCGCCGCAAAGCATCGATGTCGCCCACGGCGGTCTGTACGGTGGAAAGAATCTGTTTTTCTCCCTCGTCGCCCACATCCTCCTCGGGATAATCGATGGCGGCGTAGAGGGCGGAGAGCACCTCCGTCAGGGAGGTAGCGATCCGATCCAGCGCGCGGGATACGTTGCCCCGTGCCGCGCCGGATGCCAAAGCACGGCGGCTTTCCGTGTCCGCGTCAATCAGCAGACCGATGGCCTGGGCTTCGCTGAGGGTCATCTTGCCGTTCACAAAGGCGCGGCGGGTGAAATTCCCGGGACCGGCCATCTCTGCCCCGGCGGCGAATGTGGCCATCAGGACGGCGCGGGTCACGGCGGTACCGCCATGGCAGGTGATCTCCGCCACGTCCTCCCCGGTGAAGGAGGCGGGAGCGCGGAAGAGCGTGGCCACGCCGGTGTCGATGATCTCCCCCGTGATGGGGTGACGGATCGTGCCGAACACGGCGCGACGTGCCTCCCGCTCACACAGAGGTGCGCCCGTCATGGGCTGAAATACCGAGGACGCTACAGATACGGCGTCCTCGCCGCTGATACGGATCAAAGCCACGCCGCCCTTACCGGGCGGGGTGGATATGGCAGCGATAGTCTGAAACATAGATTTCTCCGTTTCTTTATGGTTGAGGAGAGCGGTACAATTTGGCCAGACCGCCCTCGGAGGTTTCACGGTATACGTGGGACAGATCCCGTCCGGTCTGGTACATGGTTTTCACGATCAGATCGAAGGAGATCTTGCGGCTGTGGGAGAGGAAGTTGGCCAGGCTCATGGCGTTGATGGCACGCATGGCGGCCACGGCATTGCGCTCGATGCAGGGGATCTGCACCAGGCCGCACACGGGATCGCAGGTCAGACCCAGATGATGCTCCAGGGCGATTTCCGCCGCGTATTCGATCTGGTCAATGCCCATCTCGTAGAGTTCCGCCAAAGCGGTGGCCGCCATGGAGCAGGCTGTGCCGATCTCCGCCTGACAGCCGCATTCCGCTCCGCTGATGGAGGCGTTGCGTGCCACAATGGCACCCACCAGACCCGCCGCCGCCAGGGCGCGGATCACGTCGTGATCGGAAAATCCGTTTTTCTCCTGCATATATTTGAGTACCGCGGGAACGACACCGCAGGCACCGCAGGTGGGGGCCGTGACGATGAGTCCGCAGTCCGCGTTTTGCTCGCTGACGGCGAAGGCGTAGGCGCACACGATGCGGTTTTCCCGGGTCTGGGGACTCTCGTCGATGTGACGCTGATTGAACAGATATTGGGCCTTTCGCTCCACACCCAGTCCGCCGGGCAGGGTGCCCGTGTGGGTCAATCCTTCTCTTATGGAGGCGCTCATGGTCTGCCACACATCGCCGAGGAAAGCGGGAAAATCCGCGCCCTCACGGGCGAATACGTAATCGGAGAGGCGGATGCCCTCCGCTTTGCACCGCCGGGCAATGGAGGTGAAATCGTTTTCGGGATAGACCTCCTCTGCCGCCGGTGCGGGGGGATCCCCCTCGAAGCGGATCTCGCCGCCGCCGATGGACAATACCCGTGCCCGGGCGATCTCACAGCCGTCCCGATAGGCGATCAGATCCATGGTGTTGGGATGGGGCAGGGGAATATCGTCGTTGACAAAGCGGATGTCGGTGGGAATGGGAGAAAAAGTTTCTCTGAGCGCCCGGTCCGTGCCGTGACCCTCGCCGGTCTTGGCCAGGGATCCGTACAGGATCACCTCCATGCGGTCCGCCGTGGGATTTTCCTCCCGAAACCGCTTGGCGGCAAAGACCGGGCCCATGGTGTGGGAGCTGGAGGGGCCGCGGCCGATTTTATAGATACTTCTGATGGAGCGCATAACGTCCTCCCGATGATTCTATATATAGTAATGAGGTTTATTGGCCTATGTGTACATTATAGCATCCCACCGCGGGAAAATCAATGGATGCGGGCATTTGGGCGTATTTTCCGCATACTGTATTGCTATTGCCCCTCGTATTTGTTATAATTGAGGGGAAAGCAAACCTTGGCATAAATCGTAAGCCAGCCATCCCCCTCGCGAGGATTTCCCTGGCGGAAAATTCTCCAAGGCAAAGCTGTGATCATTGAGGGGGAAGCAAACCTTGGCACAAATCGTAAGCCAGCCATCCCCCTCGCGAGAATTTCCCTGGCGGAAAATTCTCCAAGGCAAAGCTGTGATCATTGAGGGGGAAGCAAACCTTGGCACAAATCGTAAGCCAACCATCCCCTTCGCGAGAAAATCATCCCCGGATCAGATCCGCCACGGCGGCGCCCACAAAGGAGCACAGATCCTCGGGGGACAAACACATCTGCAAGCCCCGCTGGCCCGCGCTGACATAGATTTTATCGTACAAAATGGACGTCTCGTCCACAAAGGTGGGATACTTCTTCTTCATCCCCACCGGGGAGCATCCGCCCCGGATGTATCCGGTTACGGAGAGCATGTCCTTCACGTGGATCATCTCCACACTTTTCTCCCCGGCCGCGGCGGCGCATTTCTTCAGATCCAACTCCTCCGCCACGGGGATGCAGAATACGTAGTACCCGCCCCGGGATCCCTTGGTGACCAGGGTTTTGAACATACACCCCGGGTCATCGATACCCAGGATTTCCGCGGTGTGCACACCGCTCAGATCCTCCTCGTCCACGGGATAACTTTCCGTGGTGAAGGGGATGTTTGCCTCTTCCAATTGCCGCATGGCATTCGTTTTTGTCATATCGTTCGCCTCGTGTGAATTACATATGTATATTATACGGCAAATCCGCGGGGATTACAATCCCCGCCGTGTCGTTTGCCGCTGTGAAATTATTTACGAAACGTTGAAACAAAGTACAAAATTTTCCGTCTTATATTCCATAAGGATATCTATGCCCATTTGGGACATCCGTTTTGAGAAAAGAGTCCATGATGAAAGTAACCGAAAAGAAGCGATCCGACCGCCGCGCCGACCGGCAGTGCCGGGATACAGCCAGAATCAAAGAGATGCGCCGCACCAGGTGGTTTTTTGTGCCCAGCCTGATCGGCGTCAGCATATTTTTTCTCGCACCGTTCCTTGTGGTGATCTACTACAGCCTGGTGGATAACCCCATATCGGGCGATTTCGTGGGGCTGTCCAATTTCATTGCCCTGCTTCAGAATACGGCCTTCCGGCGGGCCGCGGCCAATACGGCCACCTTTTCCCTGATCGCCGTGCCGCTGGCGGTGATCATCCCCCTTCTGTTTGCTATCCTCCTCATGGAGAAGATCCCCATGAAGAGCTTGTTCCGCACGATCCTCATCAGCCCGCTGATGGTGCCCATCGCCTCCGTCGTGCTGATCTGGGAGGTTTTGTTCCACAACAACGGCGTGGTCAACGAATGGCTCATCGCCTGGGGCGGCACCGCCATCGACTGGTTCAAAAGCGATTTCAGCCAGCTGACCATCGTGCTTCTCTATCTGTGGAAGAACGTGGGATACAATATGATCCTCTTCATGGCCGCCCTGGCGGGCATCCCCAAGGAGATCACGGAGGCGGCGGCCCTGGACGGTGCCGGTGCGCTCCGCACCTTCTTCCGCATCAAGGTGCCGTATTTGTCCTCCACCATTTTGTTTGTTACGATTCTGTCGGTGATCAACTCCTTCAAGGTGTTCCGGGAGGTGTATCTGCTGACAGGCGATTACCCCTACGACTCGCTGTATCTGCTGCAGCATTTCATGAACAATATGTTCAAGAGCCTGGACTACCAGAAGCTGTCCAGCGCGGCGATCCTCATGGGAATCGTTATGATGATCATTATCGGTATTCTGTTCCTCATCGATCGGAAGCTGGGAAAGGATATTGAGGAGTGACCATATGAAAATGAAAAAAATCCACGGCTTGGCGCGCACCGCGCTGCTCGGCATCGCCACAGTATTCCTTGGCGCCATGTCCGTGTTGTTTATCACACCGATCGTTCTGACGATCACCAATTCCTTTATGTCCCAATCGGAGATCGCCTCCAATTACGGCAAGATCTTTGAGAGCGTCACCTCCGCCGGGACCTACGTGGCCGACCGGGTGAATCTGAAGATCATCCCCGATCTGGTCAGCTTCAGCCAGTACGAAACGGTGCTGCTGAAAAGCCCGGATTATCTGCTGAAATTCTGGAATTCCGTGATTCTGGTGGTGCCTATTGTGATCTTCCAGACCCTGGTGGCCCTCCTGGCTGCCTACGGATTTGCCCGGTTCGATACCAAATGGCGCAGCGGCATCTTCTTCGCCTACATCATTCTGATGCTGATGCCCTATCAGGTCACATTGGTGCCCAATTATCTGGTAGCCGACTGGCTGGGGATTCTGGACACCCGCTGGGCCATCATCCTGCCCGGCATCTTCTCCCCCTTCGCGGTCTTTATCCTGACGAAATTCATGCGGCGCATCCCCTCCTCGGTGATCGAAGCCGCCAAACTGGACGGGGCCGGCGAGTGGCAGATTTTCACGAAAATCTGCGCACCCATGTCGGGGGGCATCGTGGCCTCCGTGGCCATACTGGTATACATCGATTACTGGAACATGGTGGAACAGCCGCTGGTGCTCCTGACCAATGAGGCGGTGGATCTCCATCCGCTGTCCGTGTTTTTGTCCAAGATCAACGCGGGAGACGCGGGCATCGCCTTCTCCGTGGCGTCGATCTACATGATCATTCCCTTGCTGATTTTCTTGTACTGTGAGGATTCCCTCGTGGAGGGTGTGTCCTATTCCGGCGGCCTGAAGGGCTGAGCCACCATTCTGAAAGGAAGTAGTGAAAATGACTGAATCCACAACCAAACGCCGTATCTGGATCCGCAACGCCATCATTATCATTTTGCTGGTTTTGCTGGTTCTGACGCTGTTTTCCAATACCATCCTGAATCACTCCCTGCCCGAGGTGGCGGTGCAGTATCCCCAGTATGCATCCATCGCCTCCCGCATCCGGGCCACCGGCGTGGTGGAAGCCAACCAGAGCTACACGGTGAGCATCGAGCAGTCCCGCGTGGTGGAATCCATCGCCGTGCGGGTGGGCCAGAGCGTGGCCAAGGGCGATGTCCTCATGAAGCTGGAAGCGGGCGACTCCCGGGAACTGGATGAGGCCAGACTGGCCCTCAGCAATCTGGAATTGGAGCTGATCCGCAAAAAGCAGGAGGATCCGGCCCTCACGGCCGATGCGGCCAAGGATACCTATCAGGCACTTCTCTCCGAACTGAACGATGCCAAGGCGACCCTGGCACTGATCCAGACGGAATTGGCGGATATTAAGGCCCAGCAGGCCAAAATTCCCACCTACGATGAGATCCAGAACGCCAAGATCGTAATGTCCCAGGCACAGTCCATGGTGGATTACTATACGGCGGAGATCGCCCGTCTGGGCGGCAAGCAGGGCACCTTGGGCGGCAACGGCTACTACACCGCCGAGGAGATCGCCGATCTTCTGACCCAGGCCCAGTCCGCGTATGACGCCGCACAAAAGGTGTACGGCGAGGCCGCTCTGGCCTATGCCCAGGCGGATGCGGATGCCAAGACATGGAAAGCCCGGCTGGAGGATGCTCAGATGGCCGTGGATGCGGCCAAGGCCGCCGTGACGGATTACGAATCCAAGCGTCCCGGCAGCGTGACGGCGGAGACGGTCCGCCAGAAGAAAGCCGAATACGATAATCTGAAAGCCGAGCTGGAGCAGAAGGAGCGGTATTTCACGGAAGATCGCTACCAGGAGGCGAAGAAAGCCTACGACGCCGCCCGGGCGGAATACGATGCCAAAAAGAATTCCGCATCGGCGGAGGATCTGGCGGCTTTGAAGGCGGCTGTGGAAGCGGCGGCCAAAGCCCTGGAGCCATTGGAGAGCGAATACCGTGCGCTGCTGCAGCTGCGCCAGAGCGTTTACACGGCGGAGCAGCAGTACAATACGCTGGTCATGCAGTATATGCAGTCCATGCAGTCCGATATTATGCTGGGCCGTTTGAACGGCGCGGTGAAGCAGGCCGAGGCCGACGCGGAAACTATTCGGGTAAGCTTGCGGGATGCGGAAATGGTGTTGGAGCAGTGCCGGGCCCAGTATGAGCAGGCCGAGTCCACCGCGAAGCAGGCCGAGGCGGATCTGAAACAGATCCAGAAGTACCAGAGTTACGAAGAACTGGGTGAGGAGATCCAAGAACTGACCCAAAAGAAAAACGATCTGGAAAAGCAGATGCGGGATGCGCAGGCGCTGATCGACAGCGGCTCCGACGAGGGCGTCCGCCAGATCCAGACCCGTGTCAATGAAAAGAATCGGGAGATCACCGCACAGACCAAGGTGATAAACGATCTGGAAAAGCAGGTGGCGGCGGCCAAGGCCAACGCCGACGGTACCAGCGATACCGCCCAGCTGAACCGGAAGCAGTATGAAATCGAAGTGAAGCGGATCGAGGATCAGATCGCCAAGCAGGAGAAGGAAATTGCCCGTCTGGAGAAGATCTCCGTGCAGAGCGAGCTTACCTCTCCCGTAGCGGGCGTGATCGAATCCATCTCCGCTTTGGTGGGCAAGACAGCGGAGGCCAATGCGGCTCTGATGACCATCACCGTGGCGGATATGGGATACACCGTGAAATGCACGGTGACCGCCGAGCAGGCGGCCAAGGTCAAGGTAGGCGATGAGGCTGCCCTGCAGTGGTATTATTGGGGCGAGGCCCCCACGGCCCGGGTGGTGTCTGTCAAATCCGACGCCGCCAGCCAGGGCAAAAATAAGATCATCACCCTGAGCGTGACCGGAGAGGTGTCCCCGGGCACATCCATCACCTTCACCATGGGCGATAAGAATGCATCCTACGACTGCGTGGTGCCCAACAGCGCCGTCCGCGAGGACGCGGAGGGCAAGTTCGTTTTGATCGTCAGCGCCAAGAGCACACCTCTGGGCAATCGGTACACCGCCAAGCGGGTGCCGGTGGAAGTGATCGCCTCCGACGATACCAATTCCGCTCTGTCCGGCGCGGTCAGCGGCCAGTATGTGATCACCACATCGGCGTCGCCCATCTCCGACGGCATGCAGGTGCGCCTCAGCGAAAATAACGGATGATGATGAAGCTACATAAAAAAATGCGCTTAGCGCTGATTCTGTCTGCCGCCGCCCTGGCGCTGCTTTTGTGCGCCGCCGGTATTCTCGGGATCCTTCGCCGCCAGACGGCGGATGCGCTGACGGATCAGCAGGCCGCCCGGCGATGGAACGGCCGGGGTGCTTCCCAGATCAGCGGCTTTTTCGCCGAGGGGGAGGGGGATGTACCCGGACGGATCTATTCTCTCACCGCCGCGGTGGATCGTGCCATGACCGATGCATCCCTGGAATCCCCCGCGGGGGGACGGCTGTGGTATTGTGCCTACAGCACCGAGACGGATATGTACGCCCGCACCGAGCGGGACAGCGCCAATCTGCGTGTCACCGTGTTCGGCGGCGAGTATTTCTACATCCACCGGCCGGAGATCCTCAGCGGCAGTTACCTTTCCCCCGGCGGGGAAAACGCGGGATATGTGTTTTTGGATGAGCGGGCCGCGTGGAAGTTGTTCGGTGCTTTGCACGTGGTGGGCATGCCCGTCACCATCGGTGAGGGAGAATACATCGTGTGCGGCGTGGGAAAAGTCCCCGCGGGCACGGTGTACGATGATGCCTACGGGGAGATTCCCCGGGCATACATTCTCTTTGATTCGCCGGCGGCCAAATACGCCGGGGAGATCGCCGTGTACGAAGCGGTGCTGCCCAATCCCGTGGACGGATTTGCCCGGGATGTGTTTGAAACCCATTTTGCCCCCGGCGATGACGCGGTGGTGGTGGAGAATTCCTCCCGCTTTACCGTTCCCGCTTTGTGGGAATATATCACTCATATGGATACCCTGGGCGTGCGGGTGTCCCCGGTCACGTATCCCTGGTGGGAGAACGTGGCGCAGGTGGCCCAGTACCGCTGTGCGTCTCTGCTGATGGCGGAGATCGTCCTTCTGTCCCTGGCCGTGCTTTTGTGCCTGGTCTGGATCGGTATCGCCTGGAAACCGGCGGGGGATGCCATCGGCCGCGGTGCGCGGTCGATGAAGGAGCACACAGAGGAAACCTACAATCGGTTGACCCGCCCCAAACATACATCGGAATAAAAGGAGTCTGACATGAAATTGAAACGGATTTTGTCCGCGGCTCTGGCCGCTCTTCTGCTGGCCGGATGTGCATCCTCTTTTGCGGGATGCGGCAAAAAGCAAGTGGCCGAAAAGCAGATTGTGGATCACGTATACCGTGCCTCCTATCTGAAAAAGCCGGAGGACATCAGCTACATCGAGCGGCTGTTTGTGAAGGACGGCAGCATCTATATGTACGGTACCTATTACGACCGGGAAACCTACCAGTCCGAAACCCGCCTGTTCCGTATGGGCATGGACGGCTCCAACGTGACGCGGGTGGATATGCCCGGCGTGGAGATCGGCGAGAACAGCTATGTGCAGCAGATGCTCTTCGCACCCGACGGGGCATTGTGGCAGGTGGTTTTCTCCTCCCACTACGATGAGGAAACCTATGAATATACGGAAAACACCCGCATCGTCCATCTTTCCGCCGACGGCACCGTGCTGGCGGATGTGGACACCAGGGATGTCTGGGGCGATACCTCCGGCGAGGTGGATGGGGAATACATCTACCACTACATCAACCGGGCCCAGCTGCTGGGGGAGGATCTGGTGTTCCTGGATTCCGACCGGGCCCTGTACCGCATGAGCGGCGACGGCACGGTGGTCAGCACCATCGACGTGTCGGAGCTCATGAACGGCGGCTATATCACCAATGTGATGGCGTCGGGCGGCGAGCTGACCGTGCTTTATAACGACTATTCCGGCAATGTGAACAAGATGTCCATGATCGGCGTGGACTGGGAGGCCCAGAAGATGCTGGCCCCTGTGGAATTGGATACGGATACCTTCGCCAACGTGTGGAATTACTACGCCGGTGAGGGATACACCTTCTACTACAGCACCCAGGAAGCCGTGTTCGGCTACGATGCCGCCACCGGCGCATCCACCAAGCTGATGGACTTTATGAACTCCGATCTGTCCGTCACCAACGTGAACGAGCTGATTATCCTCTCCCAGGATCAGTTTATCGCCCGCGGCTGGGACGATCTGAGCGGTGAGGAAGCCATCATGATGCTGAACCGGGTGCCGGACGATCAGGTGGTGCCCAAATTCATCCTGACCCTCGCCGTGGTGGGCGATGACTGGAATCTGCGGGAGAAGGTGCTCCGCTTCAATCGCCAGAGCGAGGAGTATCGGGTGCAGATCAAGAAATACGAGCTGCAGGAGTACAACGGCGAGGGCGAGTACAATTACCAGGCTATGATGGATCAGGCGGTCACCGCCCTGAACAACGACATCATTGCCGGCCGGATGCCCGATATCCTGCTGGTCAGCCCCTACATGCCCCTGTCCAACTACATCTCCAAGGGCCTTCTGGCCGATCTGTACACCTTCATCGACAACGATCCCGGCATGAAGCGGGAGGATTTTTTGCCCAATGTGCTGCAGGCACTGGAGGTGAACGGCAAGCTGTATGAGATCATGCCCTCCTTCACCGTGCAGACCCTGCTCGGTAAGGAAGAAATGCTGGGCGGCCGCACGAAATGGACCATGGGCGAATTTTTGCAGTGGGCCAAGGGAATCCCCGAGGAATCGGTGGTGTTCTACGATATGACAAGAGACCAGATGCTGGAATTGTTCTGCACCCTGGCCTATGAGGAATTCGTGGACGCGGATACGGGCAAGTGCTATTTCGACACCGATGATTTCAAGCAGGTGCTGGAATACGTGAAGACCCTTCCCACCAAATCCATCTGGGAGAGCCAGGAGGAGTACGACGACACCTTCTACCAGGCGTACCAGAACCGATTCCGCTCCGATGCGGCCATGCTGGAGCATGCCTACATCCAGTCCTTTGAGTCCTATGTCAGCATGATGAATCATACCTTCTACTCGGAGAATATCACCCCCATCGGCCTGCCTTCCATGAACGGCAACGGATCGGTGATCACCATGGACGATATGAATTTTGCCATCAGCGCCAAATCCCCCGTGATCGACGGCGCGTGGGCCTTCGTCAGCTATTTCCTCACCGAAGAATATCAGGACAGCCTGACGTACACCTTCCCGCTCCGTGTGTCCTCTCTGGAGAAGCTGGCGGATAAGGTGGTCGAGCAGCAGGCCGAGGAAAAGAAAAACTGGGAGGAATGGCAGCAGAACCAGGGCGATGACGGCATCATCGATGACGATATGGTGGTTGTACCCCGGGTGGAAACCTCGGAGGAAACGGCCGCTCCCGCCGAAACGGAGGAAGTTGTGGAATCCGAGGAGGCGGTGGATACGGAGATCTCCGTGGATACATCGGCCCCCATCATAGGCGGCGTGATCGGCATGCCCAATCCCTATCCGCAGAGTGAATTCCGCGTGTTCCTGGATGAGGAAATGGCGGATGAGCTGATCGCTTTCGTGAAATCCCTGAACCATGTCCAGCGGTACAACGTGCCTGTGAACAATATCATCAAGGAAGAGGCGGCCCAGTATTTCGCCGGACAGAAATCCCTGGACGAAACGGCCCGCGTGATCCAGAACCGCGTGTCCACCTATGTGGCGGAAAGACGGTAATTCCGGGAAACAAGAGAGGAGTCCAAAAGAGATGACGTACATAAACCAAAAATGGACGCGTATCTCCTTTGCTGTGTGGTGGAGCGTTTTTACCGTTATTGGAGTCTTTATCCACTTCAGCAATGCCCCCTTTGGCGTTCATGTGTTGGGAAGTCTTCTCGGGTTTCATGTGCCGCAGTGCTCTTTGTACTATGCCGTTCTGTTCGGCTACTTTATGGATCAAGCGGAATGGTGCTTGCTGTGGCTGCTGATTTTAGCGGTGTTTATTGTCCTGTGGATCGTGGCATTGGTACGGATCCATCGCAGCGGCATGTTTGATTATTTGATTCTTGGCGACCGGATGACGGCTCTGGGGATGTTGATTCTTACAACCATCGTGGGCGACGTGGATCTTAGCATTTTCTGGCTTTACGCCGCACTCGCCCTTGAGATTTTCCTGTGTGTCTGGCTGATTCGTCGGTATAAAAAACGTCCGACGAAGCAAGCGATACCCGCATAATGAAAAGTTCCCACAGACCGAACGGTTTGTGGGAACTTTATTTTATAAACAGAAGCAACGGCTAAAGAAAAGGCTCCCTTGTGGCGAGAAACAAGTTTCTCGCCACAAGGGAGGCTTTTTCTTTGTTTGCGAGTGCGCACTTGCTCGCCACCGAATGTGCGTTGCAATAGAAAACAGCCGATATGGAATATATCCATACCGGCCATTTTACTGCTCAGGCTAAACCATCGGGGATGCTTTTTTATTCTTTTTTACCCAGATCCTTGGGGACAGATCCGCCGTTTTTCTCGTGCTGGCGGACGCATTCCGTCAGAAGATATTCAATCTGTCCGTTGATGGAACGGAAGTCCTCCTCCGCCCAGCGGGAGAGTGCTTCAAACAGCTTTGGCGACACCCGCAAAGGGATCTGCTTTTTGGTTTCCTTGTCCGCCATCAGTACAGACTACCCGAGTTCACCACGGGCTGTGCGTCCTTGTTGCCGCACAGAACCACCAGCAGATTGGATACCATGGCCGCCTTGCGCTCCTCATCCAGATGGACGATGTCGTTCTCGTTCAGCTTGGCCAGCGCCATCTCTACCATGCCGACCGCACCGTCCACGATCATCTTCCGGGCGTCCACAATGGCGGATGCCTGCTGCCGCTGGAGCATGACGGCCGCGATCTCCGGCGCGTAAGCCAGATAGGTGATGCGGGCTTCCACGATTTCCAGACCGGCCGCGTTTACGCGGGACTGGATCTCGCCCTTGATCCGCTCCGCCACGATCTCGCTGGAGCCGCGCAGGGATCCCTCATCCGGTTCGCCGTCGCCGGTGGTATCCACATTCTGAGCCACATCATAAGGATATACACGCACGATGTTGCGCAGAGCCGCGTCGCACTGCAGGGACAGAAATTCCTTGTAGTTGTCCACGTTGAATACCGCCTTGGCGGTGTCCGCCACACGCCAGATCACGGCGATGCCGATCTCCACCGGATTGCCCAGGCAGTCGTTGATCTTCTGCTTGTTGTTGTTCAGCGTCATGACCTTCAGGGAGATTTTTTTATCCGCCGGGGCAACGCTGACCGATCCCGTGGAGGACACGGAGATGGCGGGCTTCACCTCGGAGTTCACATCACCGCTCTGGCGCAGAGAGGTTCTCGCCGCCGGGTTGACGGCCACGGAGAAGGGATTGATGTAGTAGAATCCCTCGCCCTTCAAAGTGCCGGTGTATTTACCGAACAGTGTCAGCACCAGAGCCTCCTGAGGCTTCAGCACGCGCAGGCCCAGGAAAGGGAGCCAACCGATGCAGATCCACACAAGACCGATGACGAACAGCGGAATGCCGTAGGTGCGTCCCTCGTCCATAAGAATGCCGCCGTAGATCATGGCCGCGAAGGCGATCACATAGGCGATGATGGAGTAAATCAGTACATCCATACCCCGTTTTGCTTTCAGAATCTTTTCTTCCATAATACCACTCCTTTGGTGTATTTGATATTATTATGATATCACAAAGAATCCGGTGGCGCAAGATATACCCGGGGAATTTACATTTTATTTACAATCCCGATCCGCAATGGCGGATCGGGGCGGTGTCGAATATACTGACAGTGCGGGGAGTGAGGATTTTTTGTCTGCCGTGACTAAAAGCGGGGCGGGCGGAAAATACTATATCCACAAGGGCGGCACTCGCCGCGGGAAGTATACCAAAACGGAGTGTGATAGCGTGAGTATCAAGCGCGGAGATATTTATTACGCAGACCTCAGTCCTGTCATCGGCAGTGAGCAGGGCGGTCTCCGACCGGTTCTGATTGTGCAGAACGATGTGGGAAACCGATACAGCCCGACGGTGATCGCGGCCGCGATCACCAGCAAAGTGGGCAAAACGAAACTGCCGACTCATATTGATATCCATGCCGACCAGGTCGGATTGTCCCGGGATTCTGTGGTACTGCTGGAGCAGATACGCACCATTGATAAAAAACGGCTGCGGGAAAAGATGGGGCATCTGGATGAGGATATGATGGGCGCGGTCAACGATGCCATAGGCATCAGTTTCGGCCTGCTTGCGCCGGGTGCGGAGAACCAGATCCGATAAAAATACATACGCGGGGAAGGGGGACCTTTTTCGCGTATGTTTTTTGTAACAGCCAAATCCCCCGCTCTTACTCAAGTGTGCTGAGGGGTACTTGAGCAAGGAACGGAGGATAAGAGAGATATAGCCTGTGGCGGTCGCCGCGGCAAGGTTAATCTGCAGCATGATCTGCGTCCATTTGTCCGCCGGACCACAGTGTTTGGCTTGTCATAGGGTTTGGGGGGTCTGCCCAGAATGCATGATGCGGCGGCAGACCAAGTGCCGTAAAGACAGTTGTGCAAAGATAAAGGCTGCCCGTATTTATGTAATCCTCCGCCAGATTCGGTTGATAGCCGTATACACCTGGTACCAGCCATCCATTTTCGTCAAATAGTCCGCCTTCCACGCATTTTTTGATTACAGCGGTGAGAGCGCACCGCACTTGGCTTGGAGGAAGATTACGCGGAAGAAACTCCTGCAGGGCTGCTTGCGACAGAAGCTGAAATGCTCCGAAGCGGTAACAGACAGATCGCCCGATAAGGGGATAACTCCCATCGGGGGCGATCATGCGCTCCAGAATTTGCGCATAGCGGGATGCTCTTTTCAGGGCATCGGGCAGAAGATGAGAATATCGGTCAAAAGTTTGAAGGACATCCAAATACATCGGATGAATCACAAAACTATTATAATAGTCAAAGTGATACCATTTTCCGTCGCTGTAGGTTCCATCGCCTACATACCATGCATCTGAAAATCGGCTTATGGCGATATCTACGCGTTCCTCGCAGATTTTTTCTCCCATTTTCCACAGAGCTGCTTCCACCATGGCACCGAACAAAAGCCAATTGCTTTCGGGTGGTAGGATAGACCGGGTGGAGATAAGCGCCGTGATCAGATTTGTCCGCACCCGATCATCCAACTTTCTTTGCAGTTCGATGGGCGCGCGAAGGATTCCGTGCGCCAGAAACGCGGCATCCACCAAAGGCTGACTTCCGTTGTGAAAGTTCATAAAATCAGGCGAGGCGGCATCTGTGGCACTGTCTATCGCCTGTCTTGTCAAATCACGAAAATGTTTTTGTATGACCGTTTCCTCCGCAGATAGGGAATCCGCTTCCAACCACGGTGCCATGCCGCACACCGTTCGCCCCAATGCCTCCAGACATCGGTACTGTGCCCGGGAAGAATGGAAAGCAGAGGGAAACACTGTGTGGAAGTTCCGGTCGGCGAGGGCGGTAAGCACCGGTTCGGCGATGGCCAGCATGGTGTCCAGCCAATATTTCCGTGCATTTGTCATGTTGGTTTCGTCCTTGTCAATCCGCCAGACTGCCCATGGGATCCCAGGGATTCAGAACGATAGGTTCTTCGTTCAGAATCGCCGCCTTGTCTCCCAGGTGCTTCTTATGTACCACAGCCTGGTATACAAACTTGCGGAACCAGCTTTCCGAGGCGATATGATAACCGCCGTTGGCGCCGTCGGAGCCCCAGCTGTTTTCGATCTTCCAGCGATCCGGCACGCCGGCGGGCGTCAGATTCACGCCGGTCAGTACCATGGCGTGATTCATCTGGCTCACGTGATAGTCCAGCATATCCGCCTTGGTCATGTCGATGTCCAGACCGGAGATCAGCTCATAATTGTAGCTGGCGTCGTCCCACTGCTTCTTGGTGCCCTCACCGTACTTGCCGCAGTCGGAGCCGAACCAGACGATCTCCCCGTCCTTCAGCTGAGCCAGTACCGCCGCCTCAAAATCTTCCATATCCAGATTCAGATAGGCCACATCCGCCCCGCCGATCACGTTACCCAGATAGGCCACGGTGTACATCTTGCCGAAGGGTTTGTCGGCGGTGGGCGCGTGGATGATGCTCACGTAATCCTTCAGGCGGTCGCCGATGAATTTCTCATAGAAGGAGTGGGGGGTGTATCCCTCTTCGATGTGGTAGTTCTTGTCCTTGTCCACGTATTCGAAATCGAAGGTTTCCGGAATTGTGCCGTAGCAGGATACCAGGAACGCGTAGCATTTGGCCAGCATGGCATCCTTCTCGGCCCGGATGGTCTCCTCGTCAGCGCCCTCCTGCACCAGCTTCCGCAGAATGGGGGTGCAGCGGCGCAGATACCGGTTCAGAAGCATGTTCAAGGTGCCGGTGGCGGAGGTCTGCTGGGTCTCGGGCATAGCGTCCTTGGGTACGATGCCGTACTTGTTTACGATGTTCACGAACATATCCCACTGACCGCCGTCGTGGGCACCGGTGCCCACGATGTAGGAAACGGTGCGGTCATCGGCGGGCAGATGGGCCGTGTCCAGAATGCTTTCCAGATAGTAATTCACCCGCTCGAATTTGTCCCAAAAGGCCAGATAGCTCTGGGAAAGCTCAAAGGAATCCAGATTCAATTCCTTCGCCACGATCTCGCGGAGCACGTTGGTGGCGGCAAACAGCCAGCAGCGGCCGCTCTGCTTCTGATTGGTGGCGGCCATGGTCTTTACGTCCACGGAGAATTTGAACTGCATCTTCCGTGCGGCGACGGAATCAAAGGCCAGATCGTTCATGTTTGCCTTGGAAAAAGCGTTTGTCATTACCCGGCGGATGGGATCGCCGGCGTAGGCTTCCTCGTAGCGGATAAGATCTTCTTTTTTGATGTCGGTGGCATTTTTGCGCATAACGGTATCTCCTGTATATAATGAATTAGGTCTTGTTGCGGATGCGGTCCAGGTAATCCTGCAGAATCAGCGTGGCGGATAACTCGTCCACGGAATTCTTCCGCTTTTTGCCGCTGACGCCGGTGTCGGACAGAAACCGGTGGGCGGATACGGTGGTGAGCCGCTCGTCGAACAATTCCACGGGAATCCCCGACTCCTGGGCAACGATATCGGCGAAGGCACGGACCCGCTCACAGCGGGGGCCCTCGGTGCCGTTCATGTTGAGGGGCTTGCCGATGATGATCTTCGCCACGCCCTGCTCCTTGGCAAAAGCGGCGGTCTGCTCGGCGGTCTTGCGGAGATTGCCGCAGCGGATGCATCCGGCCCCTACGGCCAGAAGTCCGGTGGGCTCAGACAAAGCCAGTCCCGTGCGGGCGTCACCGAAATCCACGCCCAGATATTTTTCTTTCATAGTTTCTCCTTACTGCCTCAGCGCTGGGGATGCTCCTCGGCGAATGCCAGCACTTCCTTCAGCGTGGGAATCGATGTGTAGGCGCCCTCCCGGGACACGCCGATGGCGGCGGCGCAGTTGGCCAGATAGGTGGCGCGCTCGATGTCCATGCCCTGCATATAGAAATGGGTCAGGGCGGCGGTGAAGGTATCACCGGCGGCGGTGGTGTCCACCGCGGGCACGGAGATGGCGGGCACGATGTGGTAATACTTGCCGTCGTAGATGAACGCGCCGCGGGAGCCGATCTTGATGACGATGTATTTCGCATCCACCATGGTGGACAGCTTGATGGCGGCCCGCAGGCAGTTATCCGCTCCGTTGGGATCAATGCCCGTATACACCTTTGCTTCCGTTTCGTTGGGGGAGAAGATCTCCATCCGTCCCAATTCCGAAAGCGGAAAATCCACCCGGGCGGGGCCGGCATCCACAAATACGGGGATGTTCTTCTCATGGGCAAAACGGGCAGCGGCCAGGGTGGCCTTGTCCGGAATCTCAAACTGGAGATATACCGCGTCGGGATAGCAGGTCAGCGCGTCCTCCACGTCCGGAACGGTGATGGCGTTATTGGCGCCGGGATATACAATGATGCGGTTGGCACCGTCCTCCTCCACCAGAATGGAGGCAAGACCGGTGGGTACTTTTTTATCCCGCAGGATGAAGCGGGTGTCGATGCCTTCTTTTTCGTATACGGAAAGCAGGCGGTTGCCGTTTCCGTCCGCACCCAGCCGGGTGCAGAATACACAGTCATCGCCCAGACGGGCGAAGGTGACGGCGCTGTTGGCGCCCTTGCCGCCGGGAACATAACTGTATGTGGCGGATTCCGTTACGGTTTCCCCGGCCCGGGGTACCCGGCGCATTCTCTGCACAAAATCCAGATTGGCAGAGCTGACCACAAGGATGCGTTTCTTCATACTAAGTACCTCCTGTATATTCGATGTGTCAATACGTCAGAAAACGGGCTCGCCCGTCACCTCAGGCCCGGCGATTATGCGGGCGTTGTCGGAATTGGGATAGCACCGCACGTCCAGAATCCGCTGGTTGCGGCTGCCGCGGAATTTCAGCGTCAGATCCCGCTGTGCCAGAATAAAGGGCCCGTCCACCAGATAATCCGTTACGGTGAGGAGCTTTTGCACACTCTCCTCGTTCTTGGCCCGCTCCAAAAGCGTTTCATAGGTGTAGCCGGAATACGTCATCACGTCCAAGCCGGCCTCGTGGGCGGCCCGGCCGATCTCATACAGTTCGTTTCCCCACAAAAAGGGCTCGCCGCCGGAGAACGTCACCCCGCGGAGCAGGGGATTTTCCCGGATTGCCGCCCAAAGGCGGGCGGTGGAGGAAATGTATCCTCCCGCGGGATCGTGGGAGGCGGGATTGTGACAGCCGGGGCAGTGGTGGGGGCACCCCTGCACGAAGATCACGAACCGCAGACGGGGCCCGTCCACGATGGATTCGCGGACCGCGCCGTGGAGACGGATCGGCAGATCGCGGGGGGAATATTCGTTTACAAAGGAGCGGCGTGGGGCGTGCAGCATGAGTGATTTCTCCGATTTTCCATCATTTTTTGTGTACTATTTATATTATACGGCACAATCCCGGCAAAATCAACACAGAAACGCGGAATGACAGAGGATTTTTCCGCCGGCGCACAGCATAAAAATTCACAAAAAATATCATACTATCTCTTGCATTGGACAAAAAGAGTTGCTATAATGAAAATGGAGACATACTCTGAAATCATATCCACGGAGGAAATTCAAATGGATTGGGGTTTGATCAATATGTTTAAGAAACCGGAAGAAAAGAAAACCAGCGTAGTGAAAGTTGTTCTGATCACTTTGGGCGTTATCGCCGCTATCGGCGCGATCCTGGCTGTTCTCTATACGCTGTTCAAGAAATATTTCACCATCACTTTTGAGTGCGGTGACTGCGAGAACTGCGACGAGGATTGCTTTGAGGACGATCTGAGCTTTGACGAGCCCATCTGCTGCGAAGAGGACGATATCCTGGAGGAGCCCATCGCTGAGGCGTAATCCCAAAAAGAAAATGCCGGATGATTCCGGCATTTTTTATTTTCTTCAAATCCGCCGCAAAAACGACTTAATCGCGCACAGCGTGCTGGCCACGATCATGCCGATGGCGGCAAACAGGGCAGCATCAAAGAGCGAAAAGTCCAGACTGCCACTCACTTTGGCCACGCCGCACTGCTTCTCCGGCTCATTTTTGCGGTAGAACGTCATCGTCACATTCACGTCATCGTTTACCATCAGGCGGTTTCCGTGCCGGAATTCCTGGATCTTCTCCGCGATGCAGCGGCACGCGCCGTTATCTGTCAGTTTCATATTCTCTCCCTCCGCGCACTCCGCGCTGTATCAAATTCCGGTACTTTGGGGATACTGGTAAGACTCCCCTCTGTGTTCATTGTAACATACGGCAGGGGGATTTTCAACGGTGTTTTGCGAAAAAATCCCCGATTTTCCACATTCAGTGCATCTGCGTGTTTTCGCCGATGGACGAAACAATATCCCGCATATCGGACTTGCTCCGGGCGGAGCGGGCCCGCGCCACGATCTCCCGTCTGGCCGCTTCGTCCAGTCCCGCGAAAGCCATCATAGCCGGGCCGTTCTGGGCCAGGGCCATGGTGAAGCCGATGGGCAGATCCCCTGCCGGCTCAATGGTGGGATCGTCTTTTGCCATGCTTTCATCTCCTTTCTCCTGTGACGTTGTCTTTAGTATGCGGATTTCCCCCGATTCTATGGCAGGAAAATCGTTTTTTTAGCGAAAGAACTTTACAGCGGCGGCGATTTCGGGTACAATAAGGAATGATGTTGAAATTTTGAATGCAGAAACGGATGAAACAGTATGCAGATCAGTGAAACCACCCGCCAGATGGCCCGCGAGGCCGAGATTGCTCTGCGGGATATATTTGACGAAATTGATGAAATTGCCCGCGTCGGCACCGAGCGGGTGCTGGACGTGTTCCGGGAGGAGCGGGTCAGCGAGGGTATGTTTGCCGCCTCCACCGGCTACGGCTACGGCGATATGGGACGGGATGCCATCGACCGCATCGCCGCAAAGGTGTTCGGTGCGGAGGCAGGCTTTATGCGTCCCTCCATTCTCAGCGGCACCCACGCCCTGACCATCGGACTCTTCGCCCTTCTTCGCCCGGGTGATGTGATGCTGTCCATCACCGGCGCGCCCTACGATACCCTCCGTGAGGTGATCGGCATGGACGGTGCCAACGGAGACGGATCTCTCGCCGATTTCGGCGTGGAGTACGATGACGTGGATTTTGCCCCCGACGGAGCCTTTGACTTCGCGGGCATTGATGCCGCGCTGAAGCAGTACGGCGCTCGGGTGAAAGTGGTCTTTTTGCAGCGATCCAAAGGCTATCTGGCTCGCCCCACGCTGACGGTGGCCCAGATCGGCGAGGCCGTCCGCTTCGTGCGGGAAAGAACCGGGGAGAATACCTACATTGTGGTGGATAACTGCTACGGCGAATTCACCGAAACCGCCGAGCCCACCGCCGTGGGCGTGGATATGATCATCGGCTCGCTGATCAAAAATCCCGGCGGCGGCATGGCCGACACCGGCGGGTACATATGCGGCACCAAGCGGGCTGTGGAATTGGCGGGCAACCGCCTGTGCTGTCCCGGTGTGGGATTGGACGCGGGCGCATCCCTGGGCCAGAACCGGAATATGCTCCGGGGTCTGTTCTATGCTCCCCACACGGTGGCCCAGGCCATCAAGACTGCCCATCTGGCGGCGTATATGTTTGAGCGGGCCGGATTTGACGTGCTGCCCGGTCCCTTCGAGCGCCGCTCGGATATCATTCAGACCGTGTCCCTGAAGACGCCGGAAAAGCTGTGCCGCTTCTGCCAGGGAATCCAGGCCGCCTCTCCCGTGGATGCCCATGTGGTGCCGGAGCCCTGGGATATGCCCGGCTACGCGGATCCCGTGATCATGGCGGCGGGCGCCTTTGTGGGCGGCGCATCCATTGAACTTTCCGCCGACGGTCCTTTGCGCGCACCGTATACCGTTTTCCTGCAGGGAGGACTTACCTACGAGAGCGGCCGGTTGGGCATTATGGCCGCATTTGACTACGTTTTGGCGGAAAACGGATAAAAACAGACAGATTCTGTCAAAACGAACAGAAACAAAAGATGAACAAAGGATAAATTTTACTGAAAATTTGCAAAAAACTGTGGCTATTGCGGCAATTATATGCTATAATATAATTTGCGGTTGGTATTTGTTTCCGCCGCACACGGTTTATTGATATTTTGAAAATATTTTTTTGGAGGATATTATGGCAAAGAAGTATGTGTACCTCTTTTCTGAGGGCGACGCAACCATGCGTGAGCTTCTGGGCGGTAAAGGTGCAAACCTGGCTGAGATGACCAAGATCGGTCTCCCCGTTCCCCAGGGCTTCACTATCAGCACCGAGGCCTGCACTCAGTACTATGAGGATGGCAGACAGATCAACGATGAGATCATGGCTCAGATCATGGAATACATCGTTAAGATGGAAGAAATCACCGGCAAGAAGTTCGGCGATAAGGAGAATCCCCTTCTCGTTTCCGTTCGTTCCGGCGCAAGAGCTTCCATGCCCGGTATGATGGATACCATTTTGAACCTGGGTCTGAACGAAGAGGTTGTTGAGGTTCTGGCAAAGAAGTCCGGCAACGCTCGTTGGGCTTATGACTGCTACCGCCGCTTTATCCAGATGTACTCCGACGTGGTTATGGAAGTCGGCAAGAAGTACTTCGAGGAACTCATCGACAAGATGAAGGAAGAAAAGGGCGTTACTCAGGACGTTGAATTGAACGCGGACGATCTGAAGGAGCTGGCTAACCAGTTCAAGGCTGAGTACAAGGCCAAGATCGGTGCAGATTTCCCGACCGATCCTAAGGAGCAGCTCATCGGCGCCGTTAAGGCCGTATTCCGTTCTTGGGATAACCCCCGTGCGAACGTATACCGCCGCGACAACGATATCCCTTATTCTTGGGGTACCGCTGTTAACGTACAGATGATGGCTTTCGGTAACATGGGTGATAACTGTGGTACCGGTGTTGCATTTACCCGTGACCCCGCTACCGGTGAGCGCGGCCTTATGGGTGAGTTCCT